>NZ_BPQR01000052.1 GCF_022179345.1 Methylobacterium jeotgali
GTCCTGGTGGACGAGGAGGCCGGTTGGATCAAGGTCCCTTGCGAGGACGGGTTGGCCGACGGGACCTCCCTGGCGGAGTGGCGAGACGTGGTCCGCACGGCGCGTCGGATGACGCAGGAAGGCCAGCGCGTCGCTCGCGCGACGCTCGTCCGCGCGATGGAGCTGTTGCGCGCCGAATGCCGCAAGGCCGGCGTCAAGCCGAAGCGCCTGGCGAGCGCCGACGTCGACTGGTTCCGCGACCACGCCGACGACCCGATGTTCGAGGTCGCCTGGGACGTCGCGGACGAGGGCGCCCACGAGGAAGAGCGGCTGCGGACCCGGCGCCCGCGGAAGGCCGCGCCGCCGGCCGCGGCCGACGCGGCACCCGCGCCCCGGGTCGGGCAGGGTGGCCGCAAGACCGCGCCGCGCCCGGCCAGCGCCCCGCAGGACGCCCCGCAGGACGCCGCGCCGGCGGCCCGGCCGGCCGGTCCGAGGCCCGTCGCCGCCGAGGCCGATCCGCGGAGCGTGACGGCGGACGTCGGCGCCGAGTTCGACCCCGACGATCCCGACAACTGGACTGCCGAGTGAGGGCCATCGCATGCCGCAAAGCCAGGACGGGGAGACCTTCCGCCCCGACGTCACCATCCTTCCCGGCCCCCAGGCCGCCCCGGTCCGCCGTGAGCGGTTCGCGATCCGCTTGAGCCCGCAGGACCTCGAACGGCGGGCCTGGAAGCGACGCGTCGACACCATCCACGTCAACACCGACGTGGTGATCAAGACCGTCGCGCGCTTCGACGAGATGCTCAAGGACCTCGGCGACGATGTCGAGGGTCAGTGCCTCGTCATCCCGGCCGCTTCCGGGGCCGGGAAGTCGCATCTGCTCGCCCGGTTGCAGCTCCGCCCGGCGCTCGTGCCGTTCCGCGACGAGTTCGGCCCCGTGCGGCCGCTGGTCTACATCAAGGCGCCGAGCCCCTGCACGCTGAAGACGCTGGGTCTCGCGCTGTACCTCGCCATGACGGAGAAGGAGCTCAGCGCCAACCTGAAGGAGCACGATATCTGGACCCGGGTGCGCCACCAGATGCACGCCCAACTCGTCTCCATCATCATGATCGACGAATTCCACCATGCCTTCCGCGGACGCACCGGTGACGAGCGGCGCACCCTGGTCGAGACGCTGAAGAACCTCGTCATCCCGGATCCGGACGATCCGCTTCGGCCGCCCGGTGCGGAGTTGCGCCCCGTCTCCCTCGTGCTCTCGGGCATGCCCTGGCTCAAGAAGGTGCTGAAGGAGGATTTCCAGCTCCTCCGGCGCTGCGTCTTCAAGCCGATCAAGCCGCTGGGTCACTCGGAAGCCTGCGTGAAGAAGGCCACGAAATTCCTGTCGCTGGTCGAGGCAAGGCTCGGCTTCCCGGCCGCGTGCGGCCTGTCGGAGCACGACATGGTTCAGCGCATGCTCAAGGCTTCGAACGGCTACACCGGTCGCATGATGCACCTCGTCAAGAAGGCGGCCTTCCGCGCCATCCAGTCGGGCAAGCCGAGCATCGGGCAGGTCGACCACCTCGGCTTCGTCTTCGAGGAGATCTTCGAGCTCGGTCCGCGCAGGAACCCGTTCCTGGTGGTCGACATCTCGACCCTGCCGAAGATGAAGGAGATCGAGTTCGAGAGGCTCACGCGCCTGACGGGGACCGCCGAGGCCGGGGTCGAGACGCAAGCCGACGACGCGTAGGGGGAAACCGATGCGGCTGACCATCATCCCGCCCGTCATCGACGGGGAATCCGCCGCGGCGCACCTGCTGCGCGCCTTCGACGTCAACGGCGAGCCGTGGAGCCGCGAACGCCTCAGGACCGCGGGCCATTCCATGAGCGACATCCTGCAGGGCCGCGCCGCCGGCCCCCTCGCGGATCGGCTCGGCCGTGGCGAGGACGCGTTCCGGGGTTGGACGCCCACCGAGATCACCAAGAAAAAGGTCGTGATCGCGGACGAGGTGGTCCACCGGGACGATTGGACGACGAACGTGCGGCGGTGGTGCCCCTGCTGTTGGCAGGACGACCTTCGCAGGACGCCGTCGGGACGACACGCGCACTGGAACATCCACCGGCGCTTCTGGTGGGACGTGGCCGCCGTCGGCACCTGTCCCCTCCATCATGTCCGCCTGGAGGGGTCCTGCCCGATTTGCCGGACGGGCGTCACCTGGGAAGCCGGCTCACTGACCCGTTGCAGGAACGGCCATTCCCTTCTCGCCTGCGACGGCGCCAGGGTCCCGCCCGCGACGACGCTGGCGGACGCCTACGTGGTCGGCCGCCTCGGCGGCATGGCCCGGACCAGCGTGCCCCTCCTCGACGGCCTGACGCTCGCCGAGGCCTGCGACGCCATGGAGCGGTTCGGCGTCGCCCTGCTCGGGGGCGCCGACGGGGCCCTCTCGAAGTTTCCGGCGGAGCGCCATCCGGAGGTGTTCTCGGCCGGTCTCGCCGCCGCCCGGGACTGGCCGCACGCCTTCGACGCCCTGCTCGACGGGATGGCCAGAGCCGACCATGTCGGCCTCGGCGCCTGGGGGGCCGAACAGGTCTATGGCTACCTGTATCTCTGGGCGAAGCGGCTGCCGGCGGGAGCGAGCGGGGATGCGGTTCGGGCGGCCCTATACGCGCATCACGCCGGTCGGGGCCCGGTTCACAAGACCTCGGTGGTGATCCGGCATGCCGACGTCCCGTTGGTCAGCCTCGCCGACATCGCCGCGGAATGCGGCCGAAGGCCGGAGTTCATCGCCGGCTACGTCAAGGCCCTGGGCGCCTGGCCGCAACGGACGAGGAGGGGTACGCCCATCGGCATCGCCCGCGAGACCGCCGCCCAGATCCGGGCGATCCTCGACCGCGCGCTCCGCGCGGAGGATCTGCCGGCGGCGCTCGGGCTGGCGAAGCGCCAGACGCAGATGTTGGTCGCGGCGCGGATCGTTCCGCCCGCCGAGATCCACGCGCGCGCCGGCATCAAGGCCGACGTCTTCGACCGGGATGCCGTGGCCGCCGTGCTATCCCGGATCCGTGGTTCGGCGCCGACCGTCGGGGCCATGCCCGCCGGCCTCCTTCCGCTCGCGCGAGCCAGCCAGCACGGCAAGGTCGACGGCGTGCGCGGCACCTGCGACATGATCCTGGCCGGCCAGCTTCGGGTCAGGGCGGTCCTGCGGGACGTACCCGGCCTCGCGGGCTTCCTGGTCGACCCGGAGGACATCAGGGTCGCGCGGCGTTCGCGCGAAGGTGGGGGTCTCACCCTCGAAGAGGTCGGCCGGCGGCTCACGGTCCCGACGGACAGCGTCGGCCTGATCGTCCGGGCAGGCCTCATGGCGGGGACAGCAATGCCGTGCGGGGAGATCCTGGTGCGGGACGATGCGCTCGCGGCTTACGAGGCCGAGTACGCCACCACGGGTGCGCTCGCCAGGGAGATGGGATCCGGCGCGCGGTGGGTGCGGGAAGCCTTGGATCGGGCCGGCGTCAGGCCAGCCTTCGCGATCACGGGCCGAAAGACCACGACGGTATGGCGCCGGATGGATGTCCCGACGGACCTTCGGCGCCGCATCGCAAGGACCCACACGCCGCGACCCTAGGAGCACGCCGGGACCGCCGTGCCGCGCGAGCGCCGTCGGCGCAAAGCCATGAGCGGGGCGATGAGGATCTGCGCGGGGCGTCGACCGAGGAAGGATGTGACGTCGTCTTGGTTCGGGGACCCCGTCGCCTTCCAGGGGACGTGAACAGATCGGATCATCGCCGCGACCGTGATCGCGGCGGCGGCCCACCGGTTCGGCTGGCGCGGCCTCGCGCTCGGATCCGTCCTCGGTGCGACCGGCGTCGCGGTGCTGGCGGCGCTGGCGGCGCTGCAGGCGGCGACCTGCCGGATCGCCCGGCATTGGCTGGATCGGATCTCCGTCCTGCCGCCGCTCGGGTTCGGCCTCCAACGCGCTTATGAGATCACCGCCGGCCTGCGAGGCCGAGACGGTGCCGACGTCCACCCTCGCGGTCAGGCTTTCACCTGCCCATCGACGCCGGCGGGCTCGGTTCGCGCCTCGGGCATCGGCAGCGGCGGGGCTGGTCAGCCTCGTGGTCTGGCCCGGCGTGTCCCGGCGCAAAAAGACGGCGACCGCGACCGCCGGAAACGGATCGGGGCTCGCCGTCCTCGTCCGCCGGGCTTGCTGCTGCGGGATGGAGCGCATCGTCCGACGCATGCCGCCCGACGTGCCGGACGCAATCGCGGCGGTGACGGTCACCGGTCACGACGCCTTTCGATTCCGGCTCGGCTACACTGGGGTGGCTTGACGGGGCGTCCGGCTGGACGAAACCCATGTCGGGGACGATCTGACCGGGGCCGCCGTTCCGCCCGGCAGATCCTGCGATCTAGGAGCGGCTCGGGGTCCTGCCGGGCTCGGCTTCGACCTGCGCGACGGCGACCTGCCGAACGCGCCGCGGCAGTTCGCGAGCGAGGGCGGCCTTCCTGTACGGCGTCATCTTCCGCCACGCGCGTATTTCCGGGACCGTGCGGCCGCAACCGAGGCACCAGCCGGTCCGCCCATCCCACTGGCAAACCCCGATGCAGGGGTCGTCCTTCCTCATGCTAGGGCCTCCCCGCCACGCGACGCATCGGTCGCTGGACACAGATAGGGTACCCCCCTATGTATTGCGAGGACGAGGACGCCATTCATGGCTCACACGATCAAGGACAGGACCAAGCTGCTGGCGCGGGTGCGCCGGATCAAGGGACAGGCGGAGGCGGTCGAGCGGGCCCTGGAGGCCGAGCACGGCTGCGCCGACGTGCTGATGCTGGTCGCCTCGATGCGCGGGGCCATCAACGGGCTGACCGCCGAGCTGATGGAAGACCACATCCGCCACCACGTCGTGAACCCGGACGCCGAGCCGGACGCCGAGCGCGCCCGGGGCGCCGCCGAGCTGATCGAGGTGGTGCGGACCTACCTCAAATGACGAGAGCCGCCCCATGACCCCGTTCGCCGACCTGCTGCAGCAGGGGACCGCGCATGCCTGGCTGTTCGTGCCGAGCGCCATCCTGCTCGGCGCCCTGCACGGCCTGGAGCCCGGCCATTCGAAGACGATGATGGCCGCCTTCATCATCGCGGTCCGGGGCACGGTCACGCAGGCGGTCCTGCTCGGGCTGGCGGCGACGCTCTCGCACACCGCGGTCGTCTGGGTGATCGCGCTGGGCGGACAGTATCTCGGCCAGGAATGGGGTGGCGACACGGCCGAGCCGTATTTCCAGCTGGCGTCGGCGGTGCTCATCGTCGGCATCGCGCTCTGGATGGCGTGGCGGACCTGGCGCGAGCAGCACCACGGTCACCATCATCACCATGGCGAGCACCGGCACGTCGTGACCGGCGACGGCCGGTTGACGCTGGAGGTGTACGAGGACGGCGTGCCGCCGCGCTGGCGCCTCCGGGCCGGGACGGGTCCGCTGCCCGCGCCGGGTGCGGTCACCGTCGAGACGGTCCGTCCGGACGGCGGGCGGCAGACGTTCGCCTTCGCCGATGGGGGCGACTTCCTGGAGAGCCTGGAGGAGATCCCCGAGCCGCACGCCTTCACGGCGCGACTGCGCCTTGACGGGCCCGCGGGTGCGGAAACCCACGAGGTCGCGTTCGAGGAGCAGGATCACGACCACGGTCACATGAACCTGGGCGACGAGGACGACGCCCATGCCCGAGCGCATGCGGAGGACATCCGGCGGCGCTTCGCCGGGCGTCAGGTGACGACGGGACAGATCGTGCTGTTCGGGCTGACCGGCGGCCTGATCCCGTGCCCGGCCGCCATCACGGTCCTGCTCCTGTGCATCCAGCTCAAGCAGTTCAGCCTCGGCTTCGCGCTGGTCGTCTGCTTCAGCATCGGCCTCGCGGTCACGATGGTCTCGGCCGGGGTGCTGGCCGCCCTCAGCGTCAAGCACGTCGCGTCGCGGTGGTCCGGGTTCGGTGCCTTCGCCCGTCGGGCGCCCTACGCCTCGGCAGCCCTGATCGTGCTCGTCGGCCTCTACACCGGCTGGCTTGGCTGGCAGGGCATCCATCCCGACCCCGCGGCGCACGCGGTCGGGATCGACCCATCGATCAGCCCATCGTAAGCGCGGTCCCGGCGGGCTTGGTCGCCCCGCCGGTCCTCGCCGCGAAAGCCCACAGCCGTCGAAGCGCCGGTGCATCGGCGGATGTGGCCGAGATGGACGCGGCTGCCCGCTCGGAGCGAACCGGTCGAGCCTCCTGACGCGTGGGGCAAGTCGACGGACTGACCGGGCTGCCACTGCGAAGACCCGCATGGCGGGGTTCCGGCGGCGCATAGCCCCGCACCTTCGCCATTCGGTTAGAGCCGCGGCGCGTGGCATCCACGGCCTCGGGACCGAAGCGCCCGACGAACATCCGGGTCGGTTCATCCCGGCCGGGCCGCGGGCCAGCGTTGGTGCAGGTCGTCGATGACGAAGGCGTGGGCATGCCGGCGCGTCCCGACGCCGTCCAGGTGCGGATGGCCAAATTCGAGGCCGGGGTGCGCGTGCTCGACGACGTCCGGGTCCGAGGCCGGCCAGAGCGCCGCCGCCGCGGCGACGGCGACCAAGGTCAGCGCGCCCAGCACCGCCAGCGTGACCGGCATGCCCGCCTTCGCGCCGAGCCAGCCGGCAAGTGGATAGGTCAAGAGCCAGGCGACGTGCGAGAGCGCGAACTGGGCGGCGAACACGGCCGGGCGGTCGCCGGGCGTCGCGGAGCGCCGGAGCAGCCGTCCGGTCGGGGTCTGCGCGGCGGAGTACCCGATCCCGAGCGCCAGCCAGGCGGCCAGCAGCATAGGCCAGCCGATGACGCCGCCCCAGGTCGTAGCGGCAAAGCCGAGCAGCACGACGCCGAGGAACGCCGCCGCCGGGAGCATGACCGTGCGGTCGGGCAGCCGGTCGAGCACCCGCGGCAGCAGCAGAGCCGCCAGCATCGAGCCGCCCCCGAACAGCCCGAGCGCCACCGCGACGTCGTTCTGGGGCCGTTGCAGGAGGGCCTGCACGATCACCACCGTGTTGACGATGACCATGGAGCCGGCCGCCGCCACCGCGAGGTTCAGGGCGAGAAGCCCGCGCAGCCGCGGCGTGGCGAGGTAGATCCGCAGCCCCCGCATGGTGCGCTCGTACACCCCCGCTTGGCGCTCGGGCGGCGTCGGGGACGGGAGCGCCACCGAGACGACCAGGGCGGCCGAACACAGGAATCCGACGACCGTGCCGCCGAACAGCCAGTGGAAGTCGATGACCGTCAGCAGCAAGGCGGCCAGTGTCGGACTGAGCAGGTTCTCCAGGTCGTAGGCGAGGCGCGAGAGCGACAGCGCCCGGGTGTAGTCACGCTCGTCCGGGAGGATGTCCGGGATGGTCGCCTGGAAGGTCGGCGTGAAGGCCGCCGAGCAGGCTTGCAGCACGAACACCAGTAGGTAGACCTGCCAGACCTGGTCGACGAAGGGCAGGATCAGGGCGACGCCGGCCCGGACGAGGTCGGTCGCAACCAGGAAAGCGCGGCGGGGCAACTGCCCGGTGAAGGCGTTCGCGATGGGCGCCACCAGCACGTAGGCCACCATCTTGATGGCGAGCGCCGTGCCCAGCACCGCCCCGGCCTCTGCCCCGGCCAACCGGTAGGCGAGCAGGCCGAGGGCCACCGTCAGCAGGCCGGTGCCGACCAGGGCGATGACCTGCGCGGCGAACAGGTGCCGGTAGGTGCGGTTCGCGAGGACGCTCAGCAACGGGGCCTTCACAGGTACTTGGCCAGCGCCTTGAACTCGGCCAGCGCCGCTTTGGCGGACTTGCCGCCGTCCGCGACGCCGTCGCCGATGCAGTGCTCCATGTGGTCCTCGATCAGCGTGCGCTTCGCGTTGGCGATGGCGCTCTCGACCGCCTGCAACTGCTGGGCGAGGTCCACGCAGGGGCGGCCCTCCTCGATCATCGCGATGACGCCGGCGAGATGGCCGTGGGCGCGCCTCAGCCGCTTGATGATCTCCGGGTGGGAGGCGTGAACGTGATCCATGTTGACATGCTATCCCCCCGGAGGGGATAAGGGAAGGGTGTTCGACGCGCCGGGATGGACGGCGCTCGCCGGGAAGAGGGTGTCGGGTGTCATTCGGACGGCGTCTCATGACGGTGGCCGTCGCGTTGCTCCTGGCGGGCGTGACGGTGATGCCGTTGCTCGCCGAGGCCCGGCACGCGGCCTCCGGTCCCGTCGCGCTCGCCATGCCGCCGGTGGCGGGACAGGACCACGCCAAGGCCCACCAGGATGCCGATGACCTGGTCCACCACGCGCAATCGCACGCGCAGGGCGTGATGCCCGTCGCCGCCAAGGCTCCCGCGAGCGTGGCCACGTCGGCGGCGCGGTCGTTCGCCCGCCTGGACGACGTCTTCCGAGCCGGGGGCGGGGCGCAGGGACCGTTCGAGCCTCCGAGGGCCTGAGGCTTTCCGCCACTTCCCATCCTCGAACGACGGCGCCGTGCGCGTGCGGCCGCCCGTCCATGGCACCGACATGTCCAGACGTCTCATCCCCGTTCTGCTGGCCCTCGCCGGCGGCGTCCTGATCGCGACCTGGTGGCCCGGCGCTCCCGATGCGGTCCGCACCATGCTGGCGGGCGCCAGGGGGGCCGCCGCGCCTGCCAAGCCCGAACCGCACGCGGCGGCCGGTCCGGAGCCGGAGAGATCCGGCCTCGTCAAGCTGACGGACGACCAAGTCGGCAAAGCCGGCATCCGCACGGACGGGGTCGGTGGCGGGAACCTCTCGCGCCACCTGCACGTGCCGGGCACCATCGTCCCGAACGCCAACCTGACCGCCCGCATCGCGGTGAAGACCACCGGCACGGTGGTGGAGCTGCGCAAGGGGCTCGGCGACAAGGTCGCCAAGGGCGAGGTCGTGGCGCTCCTCGACAGCCGCGAGATCGCCGACGCCAAGGGAGAATACTTGGCGGCACGCGTGTCGGCCGCCCTGCAGAAGACGCTCTACGAGCGCGACAAGGAGCTCTGGGACAGGCGCATCTCGTCCGAGCAGCAGTACCTGCGCTCGCAGGCGAGCTACCAGGACCTGAAGGTCAAGGAGGACGCGGCCCGCCGCAAGCTGACCTTCCTCGGCCTCAGCCAAGCCGAGATCCAGGCGTTGCCGAACCAGCCGGAGGCGCAGTTCGAGCGCCAGGAGATCCGCTCGCCGCTCGGTGGCAAGGTCGTGGAGCGGCGCGTCGACCTCGGGGCGGCCGTCGGCCGGGACAACCTGGAGACCGAGCTCTACAGCGTCGTAGACCTGTCGACGGTCTGGGTCGATCTCGCGGTGAGCCCCGGCGACCTGCCGCTGGTCCGCGAGGGCCAGGCGGTGGCCGTGCGGGCCGAGGCGACCGGCGAGGCCGCGCGCGGTCGCATCGTCATCATCGTGCCCGTCCTCGACCAGGCCACGCGCGCGGCGCGGGTCGTCGCGGAACTGGCCAACCCGGACGAGACCTGGCGGCCCGGGTCTTTCGTGGGTGCCGAGATCGTGATCTCCGACAAGCCGGTGCGGGTGCTCATCCCGGCCTCGGCCATCCAGACCTTGGAGGGCAGACCGAACGTCTTCGTGCGGGTGGCCGCGGGCTTCGAGGCTAGGCCGGTGAAGCTCGGGCGGTCGGACGACGCCGCCGTGGAGGTGACGGAGGGGCTGGAGCCCGGCGAGGCCGTGGCGGTGGCCAACACCTTCACGCTGAAGTCCGAGCTCGGCAAGGCCGCGGCGGAGGACTGAACCGTGATCCGCCCGATCCTCGCCTTCTCCGTCGCCAACCGCTACGCGGTCATCCTGGTGACGCTCATCGCCACCGCCTTCGGGGCCTGGTCGCTCGCGCGGCTGCCAATCGACGCGGTGCCGGACGTCACCAACAACCAGGTCCAGGTCAACGCCATCGCGCCGGCGCTGACGCCGGTCGAGATCGAGAAGCAGGTCACGGTCCTGGTCGAGCGGGCGCTCGCCGGCACGCCGGGCCTGGAGAGCTTGCGCTCCTTCTCGCGCAACGGCTTCGCCCAGCTCACGGCCGTGTTCAGCGACAAGGTCGACGTCTACTTCGCCAGGCAACAGGTGAACGAGCGCCTGGGCGAGGTGCGCAACACCCTGCCACCCGGGGTCGAGGTCAGGCTCGGGCCGATCTCGACCGGCCTCGGCGAGATTTACTGGTGGGCGGTCGAGTACCAGGCCGCCGGCGACGGCGCCCCGGTCCGCGATGGCCTGCCGGGCTGGCAGTCGGACGGCAGCTACCTGACGCCCGAGGGCGAGCGGCTGAGGTCCGACTTCGAGCGCACGGTCTACCTGCGCACGGTCCAGGATTGGATCATCCGGCCACAGATGAAGAGCGTGCCGGGCGTGGCCGGTGCCGATGCCATCGGCGGCTTCGTCAAGGAGTACCAGGTCAAGCCCGACCCGATGAAGCTCGTCGGCTACGGCCTGGGCTTCGCCGACCTGACCCGGGCCATCGGAGCCAACAACGTGACCCGAGGCGCCAACTACGTCGAGCGCAACGGCGAGGGCTATGTCGTCCGGGCCGGAGGGCTGATCGAGAACGTCGACCAGATCCGCGATGTCGTCGTGGCGACCCGGGCCGGGATACCGATCCTGGTGAGGGACGTCGCCGAGGTCGGGATCGGCCGCGAGCTCCGGACCGGCTCGGCCAGCGAGAACGGCCGCGAGGTCGTGCTGGGCACCGCCCTCATGCTCATCGGCGAGAACAGCCGAACCGTCTCGGCGGCCGCGGACGCCAAGATCAAGGAGATCAACAAGCTTCTCCCGCCGGGCATCCAGGCCCGGACGCTGCTCAGCCGGACCGACCTCGTCGACGCCACGATCCGGACGGTGTCCAGGAACCTGGCCGAGGGTGCGCTGCTGGTCGTCGCGGTGCTGTTCCTGGCGCTCGGCAACATCCGGGCGGCGATCATCACGGCCCTGGTCATCCCCGTCGCCATGATGCTGACGGCGACCGGCATGCTTGCGGGCCGCATCAGCGCCAACCTGATGAGCCTCGGCGCGCTCGACTTCGGGCTCATCGTCGACGGCGCGGTCATCATCGCCGAGAACAGCCTGCGCCACCTGGCCGAGCGCCAGCACGCGCTGGGACGGACGCTGAGCCTCGACGAGCGGCTGGAGACCGTGCGCGTCTCGGCCGAGGAGATGATCAAGCCGAGCGTCTACGGGCAGGCCATCATCATCCTGGTCTACGTGCCGCTGCTGACGTTCACCGGCGTGGAGGGCAAGACCTTCGCACCCATGGCGCTGACGGTGCTGATCGCGCTCGTGGCGGCCTTCGTGCTGTCCCTGACCTTCGTCCCGGCGATGGTCGCGACCTTCATCACCGGGCGGGTCGGCGAGGGCGACAACCTGCTGATCCGAGGACTGAAGGCGGCCTATCGACCGGTGCTGGGCGGGGCGGTCCGGACGCCCTTGGCTTTCATAGGCGGCGCGGTGGTCGTCCTCGGGCTGGCCGGGGCCCTGGCGACGCGGCTCGGCCAGGAGTTCACCCCGACGCTCGACGAGAAGAACATCGTCATGGAGGCGCGGCGCATCCCCTCGACGGCTATCTCGCAGTCGCAGGCCATGCAGCTCGGCGTCGAGGACGCCATGAGCAAGTTCCCGGAGGTGGCCTTCGTCTACTCGCGCTGCGGCACGCCCGACATCGCCGCCGACCCGATGCCGCCGAACGCCTGTGACACCTACCTGATCCTGAGGCCCCAAGCGGAGTGGCCGGACCCGTCCGAGGCGAAGGAATCGTTGATCGCCCGCATGGACGCCGAGGCGAAGCTGATCCCGGGCACGCTGCTCGGGTTCTCGCAGCCCATCCAGATGCGCTTCAACGAGCTGATCGCGGGCGTTCGCGACGACCTCGCGGTGAAGGTGTTCGGCGAGGAGTTCGGCCCGATGGTCGACGGCGCCCGCAAGATCGCCGGCATCCTGCGCAGCCTGGAGGGCGCCGCCGACGTGAAGGTCGAGGAGGCGGTCGGGCTGCCGTTCCTGGAGATCAAGGTCGACCGGCGCGAGATCGCCCGGCGCGGCTTGAGCATGGCGGACGTGCAGGACGTCATCGGCACGGCGGTCGGCGGCAAGGACGCCGGGCTGGTGTTCGAGGGCGACCGTCGCTTCGCCATCGTGGTCCGGTTGGCCGACGACGCCCGGGGCGACGTCGAGGCGTTGAGGAACCTGCCGGTGCCGCTACCGCCCTCGCAGGCCGCGCCCGCGCGGACGGGCACCGGGGTCCCGGCCGCTCCCGGGCCGGCCGGCGGTACGAGCGTGCCGCTGCGGCAGCTCGCCTCGTTCGCCTTGGGCGAGGGGCCGAACCAGGTGAGCCGCGAGAACGGCCGCCGCCGCGTCGTGGTCACCGCGAACGTGCGCGGGCGCGACATCGGCTCGCTGGTGGCCGAGGCGCAGGCGCGCATCGCCGCCGAGGTGCGGCTGCCGCCCGGTTACGAGGTGAAGTGGGGCGGGCAGTTCGAGAACCTGACGGCCGCTCGCCAGCGCTTGGCGGCGGTCGTGCCGGCCTGCTTCGCGCTGATCTTCCTCCTGCTCCTCGGGGCGCTAGGGTCCGGGCGCGACGCGCTGATCGTGTTCAGCGCCGTGCCGATGGCCCTGACCGGCGGCGTTGCGGCCCTGTGGCTGCGCGACATGCCCTTCTCGGTCTCGGCCGCGGTCGGGTTCATCGCGCTCTCGGGCGTCGCGGTCCTGAACGGCTTGGTGCTGCTGAACCACATCCGCGCGCTCGTGGCGGAGGGGACGGCGATTCCGGATGCCGTCCGCGAGGGCGCCCTGACCCGGCTGCGGCCGGTGGCTATGACGGCCTTGGTCGCCGCCCTGGGCTTCGTGCCGATGGCTTTGGCGACGGGCACAGGTGCGGAGGTGCAGCGGCCGCTGGCGACCGTCGTCATCGGCGGCTTGGCCAGCGCGACCGTCCTGACGCTGCTGGTCCTTCCGGCGCTCTACGTCCGGTTCGGCAAGGCCAAGGCGTCCCTCCCGTCCGCTCCACGAGGCCATGTCGTGGCGTGGGCCGACCCACGAACACCTTAGCCGGACGGCCCCGCGAGCGGTCGGATCGGGGCGTCCGCATCGCGGCGGGACAAGGTTCCGGGCAAATCGGGACAAGCTGTGTTGAGAGCGCCGCTGTCGCGGTGCTGCAAACGGGACAAGCTTTCTTGAGAGCGTGTCCTGCGCAGCCGCGCGCAAGGATCGGCATCACCGAGGTTGCCACGGACCGAGTGAGACGGCGCGCACGCGGCGGGACGACGTAACCCGATGTGTGCCGCCGCCATTCAACGCCTTTGGGAACGCCTGGTCTCGGCTCGCGTCCCGCCACCGTGGCTCGACGGATCGAGGCCAGATCCATGGCCACGAGCGGCTGTCCGCCCGGACTTCCGACCGGCTCGGATGAAAGGTCGCCGCCCGTCACCCCTACTCGAAAGCCCCTTGGCATCGCACGGGACAAGTCGGCGGTAGAGGCTTCTGAGCCAGGCTCATTCCGGCAAGCGCCGCCTTCCTAGCCGCCCGTCGGGGGCAGCCGGCGCGCGGCGTCGATGTCGCCGAAGGACCGGGGCGAGGCCACCTCGTAGCGGGTCACGCCCATGGCCTCGTGGCCGGGTTCGCCGGCGGTGGGGCCGCCGGGGCGCTCGGCTCTCAGGCTGGCCAGTTCGCCGGCCGACCCAGCAAGCCGCGGCCCGGCATGCCGCGGAGCCATGTCACGAAGGCGCTCACCCGCTCGGGCGTGAACTGGTTTCGATGGCCCTGCGTGCTGTGCACGAGATCGCTCAGTTCCTGGGGGACCAGCGGGCCCGAACCGCCCCAGTAGGCGTATTCGCGCCCGAGAAGCACCCGGTCCGTCCGACCGGTGTCGCGCACCAGGTTCGGCAGGCTGGTGACGCCCCCGGGCTCGCTATGGAAGGAATCGGCCTGGACGAAGGTGCCGTCGGCCGAGCGGCGATAGATGTTGTCGCCGTAGATCTGCATGCGGCTGCCGGACATCACCGGTCGCTTGGCGCCGAAGCGAGCGTCGTCCCAGTACCGGTCGAAGGTGAGGATCTCGTCGACCCGCATCCAGTAGACGACACGGTCCTTGATCCCGTTCGGGATCGAGCCGGTCCCGACCACGAAGTCCCCGACGCTCGCGTGCTGCCGGATCAGCGGTTTGCACGCGCTCAGCGTGCACACCCGGTGGAACGGATTGGGCGCGAACCCGAGGTCGTGGTCGATCACGTAGGAGTGGACGCGCACGCCGGCCTCAGCACTTGTTCCGCTTGGTCTGGCGCTCCGCCCGCGGCTGGGCGTCGGGCTTCAACCACTCGGGCTTCGCGTTCCTCCGCGGTAGGGCGCCCCGCAGGCTGCCCGCATCCCAGGGGACGGTATCCCCGCCGTAATCCTCGAACGCGCGCGGCAGCGTCTCGTCCTGGGTTCCAGGAGGCCAGATCCCGATCACGCGACGACCCTGGGCGGCGGCCCGCTGCATCACGCGCCCCAGCTCCTCGTCCGCGAGGCAATCGGGAGACAGCACGATCACCCCCAAGTCCTCGTCCGGCGTCTCGGCGTGACCGGCGGGGGCCTCGTCATCCGCGGGTGCGGGCTCGTCGTCTTCCGGCGCAACGGGATCCTCGACGTGCTCGCCGTCTTCCCCCTCGTCGTCCTCCCCTTCGCCGGGCTCGACGGCGGCGACCTCCTCGTCCACGACATCGCAGCCCGCCTCGGCCAAGAGCTTGAGCAGGGCCGTGCGTTCCTCGTCGTCGACAGGACCGAGCACGCAAACCTTCGGCATGTGCGGCTTCTCCCCGGTGCCCAGGTCCTTCCGTCGCGCATTACGCCCGGGAGCCTGGCTCAGTAAAGCTTAGGTGGTCAGCCGCGGTCGGTATGGCAAGGGTCCGTCCGCGGCGGCGCGGGTGGGCACCGGCACCCTGGACTGAGCGCCGGAAAGGTCCGACGATGGCAACCTGAGGATAGGCCAACCTGGAGCGGGGAGGGGACATGGATACGGCGCCGCTTAGCCTGAACGGTTATCAAGCCGGGGCGGTCCGGACGGACCGGACGCGAGGGAAGGGCACCGGCCTCGACCTGGCCGTGCTCGGCCTCTTCGGCGAGACGGGCAGCCTGCTGAGCGAGACCAAGAAGAAGCAGCGCGACGCGCGGTCCTATCTCGGCTACGAGGCGAGCGTCGTCGAGGAGATGGGCGACGCGCTCTGGTACCTGGCGGTGATCGCCGATCACGCCGGGCTGCGCTTGGGGGATCTCGCCGGCCGGGACCTCGCCGGGGGACCCGAGCCGACCTTCGCGGACGTGCAGCCGCAGCGTGCCTTGCCTTTGCACGTCCCGACCGTCGCCTTCGAGCACACCCTGCTACAGCTGGCCGGGGCCGTCGGCCGGCTGGCCGCGCTGGGGGCGCGGGGCGACCTCGCGGGAAGCCCGGACCTCCTGGAGCGTCTCTCCGCAGTGTTCGGCCTTCTCGTCGCGGCCGCGAACGAGGCCGGCGTCACCCTGGAGCAGGCCGCCATGCGCAACCTCGCGAAGGCCGAGGACCGTTGGCCGGCGACGCGCGTCGCCCCGCCGCTGTTCGACGAGGCGTTCCCGGACGAAGAGCGCCTACCCCGCGCGTTGACCATCGACATCTTCGAGCGCACCGGCGGGAACGACAGGCGGTACGTCGTGCAGCGATGCAACGGCATCTTCATCGGCGACCGCCTGACCGACAACATCATGAAGCCGGACGATTACCGGTTCCACGACGCCTTCCACTATGCCTACGCCGCCGTCCTCGGCTGGTCGCCGGTGACGCGCGCGCTGTTCCGCCTGAAGAGGAAAAGCGAGGCCCGCGTCGACGAGGGGCAGGACGGAGCGCGCGCGATCCTGATCGAGGAGGGCGTGGCGACGTTCGTCTTCGGTGAGGCGAAGCAGCTCGGCTTCTTCGAAGGACAGCGCCCGGGCGACCTGGGCTTCGCCTTCCTGAAATCGGTGAGGCAATTCGTGCGCGGCTACGAGGTCGAGGCCTGCCCGCTCTGGCTTTGGGAAGAGGCCATCCTCGCCGGTAACGAAGCGTTTCGTTTCTTGCGGGAGAAGCGCCGCGGGCGCCTTCGGCTCGATCTGGTCGGGCGGAAGATGCTGGTCGAGGACCTGCCGACATGACACCTGGCGCCTTCATCGAGGCCCTCGCGGCGCTTCGCTTCAGCGACACCTTCAACCCCTACGCCGAGGCCTGCCCGGACCACGACGGCGTCGGTGCGCCCCAGGTCCGGCGTGAGAACCTGCGCCTCGTGCTGGAGGCGGCCCTCGCCGGAGGCGTCGACTCGATCTGGATCGCGCGCGACCTCGGGTACCGTGGCGGGCGGCGCACGGGCCTGGCGCTCACGGACGAGGCCCACCTCTCCGCCCATGCCGGCCTCTACGGTCAATTGCCGCTGGCGCGGGCAACCCGCGGCCCCGCGATGACCGAGCGCACGGCGACGGTGATCTGGCAGGTTCTCCGGGACCTGCGACGTCCGATCTTCCTCTGGAACGTCTTCCCGCTCCATCCGCACGCGTCGGGCGACCCGCTGTCCAATCGCTGCCACACCCGTCGGGAACGGCAGGCGTCCCGCCACCTCCTCGAATGGCTGGTGTCGGAATTGCGGCCCCGGGTCCTGGTCGCCATCGGGAGGGATGCCGAGGCGGCGTTGGCGGACTTGGGTATGGCGGCCGAGCGGGTCCGGCATCCCAGCTACGGAGGTCAGACCGAGTTCGTCGCTCGGATGGGCGAGTTGTACGGCCTACCCGCCAAAGCTCCGCACGCGGTGCAACTCACGCTGCCGTAAGGAAACCGCAGCCGGATCTTCCCGACGTTGGTCTGGCGGGCCTCCAAGTCAGGCATGACGCACCAGCACGTGTTCGTATGCTGGCCCGGGATGAGACGCCTCGAACCTTCCCATCGCCCCGGCGGCCACGCGCACCTATGCCGGCGAGACTTCCAGGGTGCGACGCACCGGTGAACCCTCGGGGCGGGCAACGGGAAGCCGGATCACCTTGCTTTACCTTAGGCGTGCCTCCGGTCTATCGCCTTGGCGAAGATCCGGCGGACGAAGGGGGGCGGTTTGGACGCGGCGGTTCGTGCGCGATTGCTCGCCTCCATGGAAGCCGGGCGCCTCGTCCTCCTCTGCGGCGCCGGCCTGTCGATGGCGCCGCCGAGTTCCCTGCCGTCGGCCTGGACCGTGGCCGCCAGGTGCTACGACCGCTATGTCATGAGCATCGATCCGGAGTGCCCGCAGGAACTGCGCGGCGACCTGGAGTCCCTGGCGGAGATCTTCGCCAAGGAGGACATGCTCGGGTCGGTCTTCATCGACGCTCTCGTGCCCTGGGAGGATTTCGTCCGGCCGCCCAACGTCGGGCACGCCGCGGTGGCGGACTTCCTGATCACGCGCTTGGCCGCCGGTGTCGTGTCGGCGAATTACGACACCCTGATCGAGCGCCGCGCGCAGGAATACGGGTTCGATCTCCTCGCCTCCCTCGACGGCGACGAGGCAAAGGTCCAGGCCCGCAAGCACGCGCCCCTGCTCAAGTTTCATGGCTGCTCCGTCCGCGAGCGGCGCGCCACGGTCTGGACGGCCTCACAGCTCACCGAGGACCGGGTGATCGCCGCGCGCATCGAGAAGACGAAGACGTGGATGGCCCACCACCTCCGCGAGAGCGACCTGCTCGTCGTCGGCTTCTGGTCGGATTGGTCCTATCTCAACACCGTTCTCGCCGAGGCATTGACGGGCGTCGCGCCGCTGTCGGTGACGCTGGTCGATTTGGCGCCCGAGGACGTCCTGCAGGCCAAGGCGCCCGAACTCTGGACCCTGGCCAATTCGGAGAACGTCCGGTTCACGCATGTTCAGCGTTCGGGGGCCGAAGTCCTAGACGAACTCCGGAGGGCGTTTTCCCAGGCGTACCTACGCAAGGTCCTGCACGCCGGGCGCGCCGCGTTGGAGAGCGAGCTCGGAGCGGAGTGTGAGGCGGGCTGGCTCGATCCGCCCGACCTGGGCAGCGAGGAACTCTACGACCTTCGACGGGACGCCGAGGGCGTGCCGGCCACCGCCGCGGCGACCTTGCGGAACCCGGGGCCGTCCGAGGTCCTGGGCTACGCGCACCTGTTGCTGCGGCGTGCCGGTGCCAGCCAGACCCCCGTCGGCTATGATCTCGCGGGCCGCCGGATCAGGGTCGTGAACGGTTCGGGCATGCTGCTCCAGACGGTGCAGGACCGGTTCAGGGAGACGCCGTTCGAGGTCGCCGACATCGTGGTCTGCGCCGGAGCCACCGACGTCGGCCTGCCGTTGAACGTCGTTCGGGAAGGGCGACCGGGCGACATAATCCGGCCGAGCGCCTCCGCGGCATGGCTCGACCTTCCCGCCGCCCGCAGGGAGCTCGACGTGTGATGGACATAGCGACTCAATCCGAGGTGCTCCTCCGGTCGGCAGGCTATGAGACTTGGACCTGGCCGGGCGGCAGCGTGCCGGTCGTCTGCTTCGAGAACGCGGCGGTCGTCGGATTCCTGCACGTCTTCGCGAGCGGCGAGAGCCTGCTCGCCGATTGGCAGCAAATCCAGCAGGCCACGCTCGGCCGGCATGCGGCCTCGTTGCGCTCTGCAGGCACAAAGGCCTGGAACGTTTACGCCTTGTTCCTGGCTTGCGGCTCCGAACCGGCCCTCGCGCGGCGGATCGAGCGGATCGAGGAGGACTTCTCCATGACCCGCAAGATCGCGCGCGGCGACTTGCGCACGGTGGCCGATTTGCGAAGAACGTTGTTGCCCCTCCTGCCGGTCCTCAGCGCACCCGAGATCGGCGGGGCCGATTACCGGGCCCGTCTGCGGGCGCGCTTGAGCGACCTGCCGGACGACGCTGTGGCCGCGTTCCTGGGCGCGGCGAGCGCTTCCGAGGTGGCGCGCATCCTGGTGGATGCGCCATGAGGCTCGACTACCTCGAACTGTGCGGCTTCCGGGGCTTCCTGGAGCGCCAGCGGGTCGATTTCGGCACTGGCTTCACCGTGATCTGCGGACGCAACGGCGTCGGGAAGAGCACGCTGTGCGACGCGGTCGAGTTCGCCCTCACCGGCCAAATCGACAAGTACCTCGTCGACAAGGCGGCGAAGGAAAGCCTCGACGACTACGTCTGGTGGCGCGGCGAAGGCCACCCGGAGGCGCACTTCGTCACCGTGGGATTCCGCGCCGATGACGGGAGCGGCTTCGCAGTGACGCGCTCGCGCGAGACCGGCGCCGACCGGGACGCGGCACGCATCGAGGCGATGCTCTGCGTTCCGGGCGCGCAGCCCGAGCGGGCCCTCCAGCAGGTCTGCAGGACATCCATCATTCGCGACGAATGGATCGCTGCGCTCAGCCTCGACCTGACGGAAACGCAACGGTTCGAGTTCGTGCGCGCGGCGCTGGGCGCCATCGAGGGTCCGGATTACGCCGCCAAGGCTCGCGAGGCCCTGTCCTCCGCCGAGGCCGTACACAATGCCGCCGCGCAGGCCTATGAGGAGGCGCGCGCACGTCTGACCGCGGCGCTGACCGACTTGGAGCAGATCCGGGACGTCGCCCTGCAGGCCGGGGACGTCGCGGCCGTCCTTGCCACCCTGGACGAGCTTACGCCTGGGGCCGGCCCCGACCTGGGAGCTCGGGTCGCGGCAGCTCGGAAGACGCTGGCCAGGCGCCGTTCGAACCTCGGCGAGATGGGATGGGTCGCCGACGAGGCTCGCGCGGTGGCCGCATTGCGCGACACGGTCGCGCGACACGGCGACAGCGCAGGCCGGGACGCGGTGGCGGTGGCCGAAGCCGAGGTCGCGGTCCAGGAAGCCCGCCGCCAGCTGCAGGCCGCCGAGGCGCGCCTGGACCGTGAACAGGAAAGCGACGGCCTCGCCGCGTCGCTCGCGATCCTGGTCGATCACGGCAGCCGGATCGGCCTGCATGACGACCGTTGCCCGCTATGCCGCGCGCCGCAGGGCGCCCCCGAGTTCGAGACGGGGCTCGCATCCGCGCGCCAGCGCCTCGCCGCCCGGCGGTCGGCAGTGCCGGAGGCGCGAGGCGAGGTCGCGGCGGCCCGAACCCGGGTCGAGGATGCCGGCGAGATCCTGAAGCAGGCCGAGACGGTCGTCCATCGCCTCGCGTCCGCCCAAGCCGAGCTGGAAGCCCGGGAAGAGGCGCTTTCGGCCGAGCTCGTGCGACGTTCCCTGGATGGAGAGCTGGCCTACGACCCAGAGGCCCTGGAGGAGGTGGTGGAGGCCGAAAGGAGTCGGTTGATCGACCTGGAACGGAGCATCCTCACCTTGGAAGCTTCGCAGGCGGTGGAACGCGTAACGGAGCTCGAAGCGCGCCTCGAAGCGCTTCGGGCAGAGGCCGACGACGCGAGCGACCGGCTCGCGCGCGCCCACGCTGCGGTGACGACCGCCCGGACGCTGGATCGTACGGTCCGCAGGACGAATGCCGAGATCATCGACGAGCGCCTGGCGGTTATCAGCCCGCTGCTGAACGAGCTGTACCAGCGGCTTCGCCCGCATTCCGAGTGGCGGACCATCGATTACGGCATACGCGGCGACGTCAGGCGTTTCCTGAGCCTGCGGGTCGGCAACGGCTTGAACCCGCAATTCGTGTTCAGCAGCGGGCAGAGGCGTGCGGCCGGGCTGGCCTTCCTCCTCTCCGTTCACCTGTCCCGGCCATGGTGCAATTGGCGGACGCTCATGCTCGACGACCCGGTCCAGCACATCGATGATTTCCGGGCCTTGCACTTGGTCGAGGTCCTGTCGGCCCTGCAGCGGTCGGGCCGGCAGATCGTCTGTGCCGTCGAGGATCCGTCGTTGGCGGAATTGCTGTGCCGGCGCCTCATGAGCGAGCCCACGGCGCTCGGTCGCCGCCACGACCTGGATCTTGTTCCCGGCGGGGGTGCCTCGGTCACTCGCTCGACGGACATCGAACCAGCCATGGTCGGCGTGCTCAGGAGGGCAAGGGACCTGAGCGCGGCGAGCTGAGACGGCCTCGATGACCGACGGCGTCGGGGCTGTGCCCGCCCAGGACCGGTGTTTCGACCCGCGGTCCCCGATTTCGTGACCTCGACGAAGGAAGAGGGCAGGGAGCTCGACGACCGCCTCGCAAACGCTCCCCGCTCTCCGCAGACCCCGTCCGACGTGGGTGTCGCCCTGCCCGTCGAAAGCGGAGAGCATTCCTGCGCGCGGCAATTCCGGGGAGTGGATGCCCGATCAGGCCGCGAAACCGAAAAGGTTTCGTCCCGGCCAGCGGTCCTGGCTCAGGCCCAACACGGGAATCATCATGTCCGCAGAGGGGCGGCGCGGTCACGGGCGCCCCTCTGCGGAGGCCACCCCCTCTGCGGAGGCCACCGGCTTCAAGCACATCCCGGGCGTGAGGACAGGCTTCCCTGACAATCGGGATAAGCTCTCTTGAGTGCGTACCATTGGCAGGGCCGTAAATCGGGACACGCTTTCATGATAGTCTGCCTCGGCTGTCCCAGCCGTCCGGCTCGCCTCGTCCCGAGGCGGCTTCCTCGTGCATGCCGGGCCGCCGTCCAGATCATCGTGGAGCGGCCGATCCGAACACGTGAGGACCGCAGCGACGGTATCGGCGAAGCCAGCCGAGCCGACCGCCAGGGCGCCTCCTCGGACCTGAACGATCAGGGCGCTCGACCGGATGCCCCCCGGCGTTGGGGGCCGGTGGTGTCCTCGCGGCCATTCCGAAAAGAAAGTACGGCAACCCGAAGGGCATGGTCCGGTCCGCAGATCACGCTAAGGACGCGGTCTGGACCCATCGGCCCTATGATCGAGCCGGCATCGGGTTTGATGCCGGCCTCTGTTTCCAAGGGTTGGACCAGGCATCCGCGCCTGGGCATGTCGGGTCTAGGGAGCGAGGCGGATCACGTTCCCTACAAATCGGGATAAACTTAAATGAGACCGCCCCTCCAGAGGTAACAGAAATCAAGACAAATTCTCATGTTAGCGTGCACCAAGGCGGGTTGTCGGATCTGCTGCGGACTGTGCTGCGCAGATTCTTTTCCGGAACCAGGCTGTGGTACTGCCGCCTCAATCCGAAAAACCGTGACGGTGAGACGGTGAGACGGTGAGACGGTGAGACGAGGGCAATTTGTTATCCTCCGAGCCATCGCGGAAGCCGCAGTCGGTCGAGAACACGGAAACGCGAAGCTGAGCGGACGTGAGGGGCCGTTCGCGAACAAGGTCAAACTTCTCTGTAAGCACGGATCTGTATGGACAGAGTTCCGTGTGCTTTAGGCCAAGCTCATTTGAGAGCACTCCCTGTGGGGATTCCTCAAATCAGGACAAGCTTTGCCGAGAAATGACAGGGACGCTATCGTTTCCGCGCGGTCTCGTAGGCGAGGCCGCGCTCGCGCCTGCCCGCCGCGATCACCGTGACGGTGACGGCCTGATCGTCGACGCGATAGACCAGCCGATAGCCCGCCGCGCGCAGCTTGATCTTGTAGCAATCCTTGAGATCGGCTGCGCGGAGCTTGTCCGCCTCGACCCTTGGACTGTCCAAGCGCTCCGCGAGCTTCTTTTTGAACTGCCCCCGGACCGTGGCGCCGAGCTTCTCCCATTCCTTCAGGGCCGAGGGCAGGAACCGCAGCTCATAGGGCATCCAGGGAGACCAGCACGGGCTCCTCGTCGGCGCGGGCAGCGACGATGCGGGCGAGCTCCGCATCGTCCACCGCCTCCATCAGTGCCTCGAACACCGCTGGCGGGACCATGTAGCCCATGACCCGGTTGTGGTTCAGCACCGCGACCGGCGCGCCGCCCGCTCGGTTCATCACCGAGGTCGGACTCTTCTTCAGCTCCGACACGCTGACGGCGACATCAGCCATGACGCTTTGGAGAGGGGCCTGCATCCCTACCTCGGACCTGTTTCGGGCCTCCAAACGAAGCCTTGATCGGTACCGTATCTAGCCTCGAATTCGGTCGATGTCATCGATTGGCGAGGCGGTGGATGCGCAGCCGCGACCGGCCCTGGAGGACCGGCCGCGGCTTTCCTGTCTCAGCGCGCGACGGGCGCGGGCGTCGCGGCCTCGCCGGCGGCGATGACGCCGAAACCCTGGGCCTCGAAGAAGGGCTTGGCGGCCGGGGTCTTCAGGAAATCGAGGAAGCGCTTGCCGCCCTCGCCCTTGGCGTCGGCCGTCACCGCGAAGGGGTAGACCACCGGCGGGTGGCTGCCCTCGGGGAAGATGCCGACGACCTTGACGCCGGGATCGGAGCGGGCGTCGCTCTCGTAGACGACACCGAGCGGCGCCTCGCCGCGTGAGACCAGCGCCAGCGCCGCGCGCACGTTGTCGGCCTGGGCCAGCCGCGGCTGGATGCCGGCCCAGAGGCCGAGCGTCTCGAAGGCGGTCTTGGCGTACTTGCCGATCGGCACCGAGTTGACCTCACCGGTGGCGAGACGCCCGTCGGCGCCGAGCGCCTTGGCGAACCCGTCCTGGGTGAAGGGCACGTCCGCGACCTTCGAATCCTTGCCCGTCACCACCACGAGGCGGTTGCGCAACAGGTTCACCCGCGTGTCCGGGCGGATCAGCTTGCGCTGGGCGAGGTAGTCCATCCACTCGAGATCGGCGGAGGCGAAGAGGTCGGCCGGCGCACCGGACTCGATCTGGCGGGCGAGCGCCGAGGAAGCGGCGTAGCTCGCCTTGATCTCGACGCCGGTCTGCGCGGTGAAGGCCTTGCCGGCATTGTCGAGGGCGTTCTTCAGGCTCGCCGCCGCGAACACGGTGGCGCTGTCGGCGGCGTGCGCAACGCCTGCGGCAGCCTGGGCGAGGCCGGCGCCGGCCACCAGGGCGACGACGAGGAAGGAGCGGGCGAGGTGACGCATGCGGGGACCTGACCTTCGGTGGGGAGGGAGGGAGCGGACGGCCCCGCGACGGGCCGCCCGCGATCGGGCCGCCGTTCAGGCGGCCTTCGGCGCGACGTCCGAGAGGGAGGCCATGTCGATGACGAAGCGGTACTTCACGTCGCTCTTGAGCATGCGCGTGTAGGCGGTCTCGATCTCCTGGATCGGGATCATCTCGATGTCGGCGGTGATGCCGTGCTGGCCGCAGAAATCGAGCATCTCCTGGGTCTCGGCGATGCCGCCGATGAGGGAGCCCGCGAAGTTGCGCCGCCGCCAGATCACGCTGAAGACATGCACCGGCAGGGGCTTCTCCGGCGCGCCGACCTGCACGAGGGTGCCGTCGCGCTTCAGGAGCGCGAGGTAGGCGTTGATGTCGTGCTCGCCGGCCACCGTGTCGAGGATGAAGTCGAAGCGCTCGCCCTGCGCGGCCATGGCCTCGGGGTCCCGCGAGATCACCACGGCGTCGGCGCCGAGGCGCTTGGCGTCGGCTTCCTTGCCCGGCGAGGTCGTGAACAGCGTCACGCTGGCGCCCATGGCATGGGCGAGCTTGAGGCCCATGTGGCCCAAGCCCCCGAGCCCGACGATGCCGACCCTCGAGCCCGGCCCGACCTTCCAGTGCCGAAGGGGCGAGTAGGTGGTGATGCCCGCGCAGAGCAGCGGCGCGACGCCGGCCGGGTCGAGGGTCTCGGGGATGCGCAGCACGAAGTGCCGGTCGACGACGACGTGGCTCGAGTAGCCGCCGAAGGTGTGGCCGCCGGTCTGCGGCTCGGGGCCGTTATAGGTCGCGGTGAAGCCCGGCTCGCAGTACTGCTCCAGCCCCTCGCGGCAGCTCGCGCATGTCCGGCAGGAATCGACCATGCAGCCGACGCCGGCGAGGTCGCCGGGCTTGAAGCCGGTGACCTCGGCGCCGACGCGGGTGACGCGCCCGACGATCTCGTGGCCGGGCACGCAGGGGTAGAGGGTGTTCTGCCACTCGTTGCGGGCCTGGTGGAGGTCCGAGTGGCAGACGCCGCAATAGGTGATCGCGATCTCGACGTCCTTCGGGCCGGGGTCGCGGCGCTGGAAGCGGAAGGGGGCGACCGGCGCCTCGGCGCTCTCGGCGCCGTAGCCGACACACTCGAACATGGGGTAGCCTCGCTCTCAGACGCGGGGGACCGCGGTGGGGACGGGTTCGTTTCGCCGCGCTATATACGGCGCATCATAGCTAAGGCCAGGGGTAGGGGACGCGTTCGGAGACCATGGCGAGCCTCAGCATCCGCGTCGATCTCGGGTCCGGCAACCGCCTGGGCCCGGGCAAGGTGCAGCTCCTCGAGATGATCGCCCATCACGGCTCGATCTCCGCGGCGGGACGGGCGCTGGGCATGTCCTATCGCCGCGCCTGGATGCTGGTGGAGGCCATGAACACCGGCTTCGGGCGGCCCGTGGTCGAGGCGCAGGTCGGCGGCAAGGCGGGGGGCGGGGCCCGGCTCTCGCCCTTCGGCGCCGACGTCGTCGCCCATTACCGCGCCGTGGAGCGGGCGGCGGCGCTGGCCGCGGCGCCCTTCCTGTCCCGGCTCGACGGCGCGGCCTGAAGCCCCTCCGCCCGCATGGCGGCGGTGCGGCGGTGCGTGTTCCCGCCTCCCGTCATCCGTGCGAGAAGGCGCCCGTCACGGAGAACCATTCCCGGATGGGCGAGAGCGTCCATGACGGCGCGGGCGCCGCCCCGGCGGGAGAGGGCGCCCCGCCGATCCTCGCCCTGCAGGGGGCCTCGAACGCCGTCATTCAGGAGGCGCTGCGGGCCTTCGCCGACCGTCGGCGGGCGGAGGGCGTTCGCGTCGCAGGCGCGGTGGAGGAGTTCGTGGCGGGCTCGGCGGAGACCTGCCTGCGCGACCTCGCCACGGGCCGGCGCTACCGCATCCATCAGGACCTCGGGCCGGGCTCGCTCGCCTGCCGGCTCCAGGGGGCGGAGATCGCCGAGGCCTGCGAGGCCCTGCGGCTCCAGATCATCGCCGGCTGCGACCTCGCGGTGCTGAGCAAGTTCGGCAAGCTGGAGGCCGCCCGCGCCGGCCTCGTCGCCGCCTTCGGCGCGGCGGTCGAGACCGGCACGCCGGTGCTCACCGCGGTGTCGCCGCTGTTCACGCCGCAGTGGCGCGCCTTCTCCGGCAACCTGTCCCGTTTCGCGGGACCGGAGCCCACCGCGCTCGACGACTGGTGGCGGGCGCTCGCCCCGGCGAAGGCGCGGCCCGGTCACAGGCGGGCCGGGTAGGGCTGTCCCGAAGCGGCGAGGGCGCGACAGCGACCGGCCCACGATCCGGAGGGATCGCGGGCCGGCCGGTCGATCAGATCGTCTTGTACTTGGCGGCCTCTTCCGAGCCGCCCGTCGCGTTGCCCTTCGAGTAGGAGTGGGCGCCGACGCCGGCGAGCGCGCCGCCCTGGACGATCAGGTACTCGTCGCGGATCGGACGGTCCTCGAAGTAGCACTCCAGGATCTCGCGGGTGCCGGCGGCGTAGCGGGACTGCGCCGAGAGCGAGGTGCCGGAGATGTGGGGCGTCATGCCGTGATGCGGCATCGTCCGCCACGGATGGTTCCCCGGAGCTGGCTGCGGGAACCAGACGTCGCCGGCGTAGCCCGCGAGCTGGCCCGACTCCAGCGCTCGCACGATCGCGTCGCGGTCGCAGAGCTTCCCGCGGGCGGTGTTGACGATGTACGCGCCACGCTTGAAGAGCTTGAGCGTCTCGTCGTTGATCATGTGCTCCGTCTCCGGGTGGAGCGGGCAGTTGAGCGTGACCACGTCGCAGGCGCCGTACATGTCCTCGCGCTTGGCGTGCCAGGTGAGGCCGAGCTCCTTCTCCACCGACTCCGGCAGCCGGTGGCGGTCGTTGTAGTGCAGGTGCACGCCGAAGGGCTTAAGGCGGCGCAGGACGGCCAGACCGATGCGGCCGGCGGCCACGGTGCCGATATGCATGCCCTCGACGTCGTAGGAGCGCGCGACGCAGTCGGCGATGTTCCAGCCGCCCTTCACCACCCACTGGTAGGAGGGGATGTAGTTGCGCACGAGGCTGATGATCATCATCACCACGTGCTCGGCGACGCTGATCGAGTTGCAGAACGTCACCTCGGCGACGGTGATGTTGTTGTCGATCGCCGCCTGGAGGTCGGTGTGATCGGAGCCGATGCCCGCGGTGACGATCATCTTGAGCTTCTTGGCCTTCGCGATGCGCTCGGCCGTCATGTAGGCGGGCCAGAAAGGCTGCGAGATCACGATCTCGGCGTCGTGGAGTTCGCGCTCCAGCACCGAGTCCGGGCCGTCCTTCGAGGCGGTGACGACGAGGGTGTGGCCGAGGCTCTCCAGATACTTCCTCAGGCCGAGCTCGCCGGAGACGGAGCCGAGCAGCGTGCCGGGCTTGAAGTCGATGGCCTTCGGGGTCGGCAGGGTCTGGCCATCCGCGTAGCCGTCGATCCTGGGCAGGTCGTCGCGGGCGTAGGTCTTCGGATAACCGTCGACGGGATCGTCGTAGAGGACGAGAACGATCTTGGCCATGGCACACTCCCTTTGTCGTCGAGGCAAAGGGGATCCCGCCCGAACTCGAAATCTGATTTCGAGCTGTAAGACTTCCAGCCTACGGACGCTTCCCCGCCCGGTTTTATTATGACCATCTTGTCCTGGTCCGTCCGGGCAGGCGGAAGCTCAGATATTCTTGTGCCTCCTTCAAACGAAAGTTCTGAATGACCTGATCGATGCCGTCGATCAGCCGCGCGGCCGTACCGCATCCGCGATGGCGCTCTCCAGGCCGCCCTTGAGTACCGCCCGGTAGAGGGCGGAAGCCATCGGCGGGAGCGGATCGCGGTCAGACAGGACGAGGCCGACCGCCTGGGCGTGGGGCGGATCGACGAGGTCGGGCATCGCCAGGTCCTGCGTGCCGCCGAACAGGTGGCGGAAGGTGTGGGGCACGATGCTGGCGTAGCCGCCCTGGCGCAGATGCGCGCAGACCCCGAGGAAGGAGTTCGAGACGATCGCCGGCCGCAGCACCACGGAGAGGGAGGCCGCGAGCCGGTCGAGGATGCGCCGGTTCTGCATCTCGTCGCTCAAGAGGCACAGGGGATGGGCGGCGGCCTCGTGCCAGGAGACGCGGGGGCGCCCGGCGAGCGGATGGTCGGCCCGCATCGCGAGGATGTAGCGCTCGTGGTAGAGCGGCACCCGCCGCACCCGGTCGAGAGGCTCGTTCTCAAGGTAGGTGAGCCCGGCCTCGAGGTCGAAGTCGTCGAGCCCTTTCTGGATCTCCCGCGAGGAGAGGGAGCGGATCTCGACGAAGGCCTCCGGGTGCGCCTCTCGGAAGCGCGTCGTCAGGAAGCCCACCGCCCCCATCGCCGCCGGGACCACGCCGAGGCGCAGCGTGCCGCGCAGGCCCGTGCGCAGGCCCGAGAGGTCGTCGCGCAGGCCCTCGTAGTCGGTGAGGATCTGGCGCGCCCAGGCCAGCAGGTGCTCGCCCTCGACGGTCAGCCCCGCGTAGCGCCGATTGCGCGCGACCAGCGGCACGCCGAGGTCCTCCTCCAGCTTGCGCAGCGCTGCCGAGAGGGTCGACTGGGTGACGTTGCAGGCTTCCGCCGCGCGGGCGAAGTGCCGTTCGCGGGCGAGCGTCACGAAGAAGGAGAGGTGGCGCACCAGCATGGACGATCCCCCCGCGGGCCGCCTGCCTTCGATCCATTGGCGGTATGTCCGATCCTATACATCGCTCATCGCCGAACCGTCCCGCTCGCGCCCGCATGGGGCGCCGGACGCAGCCGCATGGGCGCCGCTCAGCGCGGGTAGCGGGCGCTGAACAGGGCGACGCAGCCGACCGTCTCCACAGCAACCTCGCGGAAGCGCGCTTCCAGCGCCGCGCGCAGCGCGTCGAGCCCGTCGCGTGTATTCGAGAAGACGCCCTTGGCGTTGTAGACCCGCATCAGGGCGCGGGCGGGAGCGGAGACCGGCACGCCCTCGCTGAGGATTGTCGCGCCGAAGAGCGTCCCACCGGGCTCGAGGAGCGGGATCACGGTGTCGAAGGCCCGTGCCTTCTCAGGGATCGCGCCGGGCAGGCAGTGCAGCAGGTAGGTAAGACCGACCGAGGCGAAGGGCGCGATGCCGGAGAGGGCACCCGGGTCGGCGTTCAGCACGTCGACCGTGGTGCGCTCGGGCCGGTAGCGGGCGATCCGGGCGCCGGCCGCGTCGAGCGTATGCGGATTGAGGTCCATGAGCCCGACCCGCGGCGCCGGCACGGGGAAGCGGCAGCGATCGAGATACCAGCCGGTGCCGACGCCGACGTCGAGATGGCTCGCCCCGGCGTGGCGGTCGTAGAGGGCGAGGATGCGCCGGGTCGGGCAGCGCCAGACCAGCGGGTTCGAGAGCTTGAGGACGACGAGGTCGTAGAGCGCCAGCGTGCGCGGATCGTAGACCGCCTGCCCCGCGCGGGTGTCGAGGACCCCACGACCCTGTTCGGTGTCCTGCGCCATGCGGCCTCCGTCCCGGAGACCGGGTCGATAGACCGCGCGGGGGCGGGAGTCGACGCCGGGCGCATGGCGGGGCAGCCTGCCGCCCCGCATTCGGGTCGGGACGGGAGGGCGGGAACGCGATGATCGGGACGATCGGCCTCGCGCTGCTGGCCGGCGTGCTCTCGACGCTCTCGCCCTGCGTGCTGCCGCTGCTGCCGGTGGTGCTCGGCGCGGCGGCCTCCGAGCACCGGCTCGGGCCGGCGGCGCTGGCCGCCGGGCTCGCCCTGTCCTTCACGGTCATCGGGCTGTTCGTGGCGGGCCTCGGCTACGCGGCGGGCCTCGATGCCGGCCCCTTCCGCATGGCCGGCGCCATGCTCCTCATCGGGATCGGGCTGGTGCTGATGGTGCCCGCCCTCCAGGGCCGGCTGGCCGGTGCGGCGGCCCCCGTCGGCGCCTTCTTCGAGACGCGCTTCGGCGGCCTCGCGACCGGAGGGGCGGCGGGGCAGTTCGGCGTCGGGCTGCTCCTCGGCGCCGTCTGGTCGCCCTGCGTCGGGCCGACCCTCGGGGCAGCGTCGCTCCTCGCCGCGCGGGGCGAGAGCCTCGGCGCGGTCGCCATGGTGATGCTCGCCTTCGGGATCGGCGCGGCCCTGCCGCTCCTCGGGCTCGGGCTGCTCTCGCGTCGCCTCGCCGGAGCTTGGCGCGGGCGGCTGGCGGCCTCGGCACGGGTGCTGAAACCCATGCTCGGCCTGGCGCTTCTCGCGGCGGGCCTCCTGGTGCTGACCGGGCTCGACAAGCGCGCCGAAACCCTGCTCGTCGACGCCTCGCCCGACTGGCTGACCGCGCTGACGACGCGATTTTGAAAGCGCGTCCCGGCGTCGGACGACGCCGGGACG
>NZ_BPQR01000053.1 GCF_022179345.1 Methylobacterium jeotgali
CCGGTGGGGCCGTCGCGCTCGGCCAGCCCGGCGTCGTCCAGATCGCCGGTCCCGCCAACCGCCGCAACGAGACCGAGTTCGCCGTCGTCCGCGCCGGCATCAACTACAAGTTCGGATCCTACTAAGAACGGACCCTAGGATCGAGCGCAGACCAGCGCGCTCGATCCAAAGCTGAAGAAGACCCGGCCCGCTTCACGGCGGGCCGGGTCTTCTTGCTCTCCGTACAGCACAAGACGGGCGCGACCGCCCTCAGATGTCGAGATCGGCCTCGTGGGCGAAGGCCGCGCGCTCGGAGATGAAGGCGAAGCGCGCCTCGGGCTTGTTGCCCATCAGGCGCTCCACGGTGTCGCCGGTCGATTCCCGCGCCTCGTCGAGGACCGCGACCCGCAGGAGCGTGCGCTTCCTCGGATCCATGGTGGTCTCCTTGAGCTGGGCCGGCATCATCTCACCGAGGCCCTTGAAGCGGCCGATCTCGACCTTGCCGCTCTTGAACACGGTCCGGATGATCCGGTCCTTGTCGGCGTCGTCGCGGGCGTAGGCGGTCTTGGTGCCCTGCTGGAGCCGGTAGAGGGGCGGGATCGCGAGATAAAGGTGGCCCTTGTCCACGAGGCGGGGCATCTGCCGGTAGAAGAAGGTGATCAGCAGCGAGGCGATGTGGGCGCCGTCGACGTCGGCGTCCGTCATAATGATGACCTTCTCGTAGCGAAGGTCCTCCTCGCGATAGTGGCTGCCGGTGCCGCAGCCGAGGGCCTGGGTCAGGTCGGCGATGAGCTGGTTGGCACCGAGCTTGTCGCGACTGGCGGACGCGACGTTGAGGATCTTGCCCCTGAGCGGCAGGATCGCCTGGGTCGCGCGATCCCGCGCCTGCTTGGCGGAGCCGCCGGCGGAATCGCCCTCGACGATGAAGATCTCCGAGCCCGCGGTGCCGGCCGCCGAGCAGTCGGCGAGCTTGCCCGGCAGGCGCAGCTTTCGCGTCGCGGTCTTGCGGGCGACCTCCTTCTCCTGACGCCGGCGCAGGCGCTCCTCGGCCCGGTCGATGACCCAGTCGAGGAGCTTGGCGGCTTGGGCCGGCGAGGCGGCGAGCCAGTGGTCGAAGGCGTCGCGGATCGCCGTCTCGACGATGCGGGAGGCCTCGACCGTGGCGAGCTTGTCCTTGGTCTGGCCCTGGAACTCGGGCTCGCGGATGAAGACCGAGAGCATGGAGGCGCAGGTCGCCATGACGTCGTCGGTGGTGACGGCGCCCATGCGCTTTCCCTGGTTCACCCGTTCGGCGTGCTCGCGCAGGCCCCGGAGCAGGGCGACCCGAAGGCCCGCCTCGTGGGTGCCGCCCTCCGGCGTCGGGATCGTGTTGCAGTAGGACGAGGACACGCCGTCGTCCTGCACCATCCAGGCGACGGCCCATTCCAGCGAGCCGTGAGAGCCGGGCTTCGTGATCTTGCCGGAAAAGATCGCCTCGGTGACGAGCTCCTTGCCCTCGATGTCGCGGGCGAGATAGTCGCGCAGGCCCGCGGGGAAGCGGTGGACGGCCTCGGCCGGCACGTCCGTGCCCTCGATCAGCGCGGGCGCGCAACGCCAGCGGATCTCGACGCCGCCGAACAGGTAGGCCTTCGAGCGGGCCATCTTGAACAGGCGGCGCGGATCGAACTTCAGCGACCCGAAGATCTCCGCGTCCGGATGGAAGCGCGTGCGCGTGCCGCGCCGGTTCTGGACGCGGCCGACCTCGGCGAGGGGATCCTGCGCGTGGCCGCGGGAAAAGGTCTGCCGGTAGAGGGTCTGGTTGCGGGCGACCTCGACCTCGAGGAGGTCGGAGAGCGCGTTCACCACGGAGATGCCCACGCCGTGCAGGCCGCCGGAGGTCTCGTAGACCTTCGAGTCGAACTTTCCGCCCGCATGGAGCGTGGTCATGATCACTTCGAGGGCGGACTTGCCCGGAAACTTCGGGTGCGGGTCGACGGGGATGCCGCGGCCGTTGTCGGTGACGACGAGGGTGCCGGATTCCTCCAGCTCCACCTCGATGAAGGTGGCGTGCCCCGCCACCGCCTCGTCCATGGAGTTGTCGATCACCTCCGCGAAGAGGTGGTGGAGCGCCCGCTCGTCGGTGCCCCCGATATACATGCCGGGCCGGCGCCGCACGGGCTCCAGCCCCTCAAGCACCTCGATGGCCGAGGCGTCGTAGCCGGCCTCGGCCGGGGCCACGGGGGCGAGAGCGGGGGCATGGGTCATACGCCGCCGCTCGGGCTTGCCTCCGGCGAAGAGGTCGCGCGCGGGGTCGCTCACCGGACCGGCTCCGTGATGGGGGGCGCGTCGCGCAGCAGCATTCCGTCTCATCCCGGCAGGGTACACGAACAAAACACGAACGGACAGGGAGTCGTCGGCCCGTCCGCCGTGTCCGAGCATCGCATGCGAAACCGTGACCAAGCCAGCGCGACGGCATAGGCGCGCACGATGGCGGACTCGTGCCGTGGCGCGTGGGGCACAGGGGCGCCTCCGTCAAGCGCGGCGGGAACCGTTCGCCGGATCGCGCGGTTCAGCCTCCGACGACGCCCCGTCGCGGATCGCGAGACCCGGAGACAGACGCCATGACCCGAGCCGTCCTCAACGCGCTTCCCGAGGAGCGCAGCCTGATCCTGGCGCGGATCGAGCGGGCGGCGGGCGAGGCGTTCGGGCACGCCGACGAGACGGTCTCGACCCGCGCCGCCGCCTTCGTGAACGGCGCGGCGCTCGCTGCCGCCGGTTTCGCCACGGCGGCCGCCGCGACGATCACCTACCTGATCTGACCCGGCTCAGCGCGCGGCCTTCTTCGCCGCAGCCTTCTTCGCCGTAGCCGCCTCGGGTGCCGCAGACTTCGCGGGCGCCTTCGCCGCCGTCGACTTGGCGGCAGCCGACTTGGCCGGGGCCTTGCGCGCCGCGGTCTTCGCAGGTCCCGCCTCGCCGTCCGCGGCCTTGGCCGTGCGGGGCTTCAGCACCTTCTTCGGTCCCTTGCGGGACGCGGACTTTCCGCCCCCGGAGGCGCGCTTGGCATTCACGAGGCCGATGGCCTCCTCGAGCGTCAGCGCGTCGGCGCTCATCGACTTCGGCAGGGTCGCGTTGACCTCGCCGTCGGTGACGTAGGGCCCGAAGCGGCCCGCCTTGACCACGAGATCGCGGCCGGAGGCCTCGTCCTTGCCGATGGCGCGGCCGGGATCGGAGGCCGGGCGGCCGGGGCGGCCGCCACCCTGTTCCTTGGCGACGATCAGGTCGATCGCCCGATTGCCGCCGATCTCCAGCACGTCGTCCTCGTTGCCGAGATTGGCGTAGGTCCGCCCGTGCTGGACGTAGGGCCCGTAGCGTCCGATGCCCGCGAGGATCGGATCGCCTGAGACCGGGTGCCGGGCGACCTCGCGGGGCAGGGACAGCAGGCGCAAGGCCAGCGCCAGGTCGACGGAGCCCGGCGTCACGCCCTTCGGCAGCGAGGAGCGCTTCGGCTTCTCCGCGCCCTTCTCGGAGGACGCCTCGCCGAGCTGGATGAAGGGGCCGAAGCGGCCGTCCCGCACGGTCACGGACTGGCCCGTCTCCGGGTCCTCGCCGAGCACCCGGGTGCCGGGCTGGCCACCGTCAGCCGAGGAGCCGTCGCCCTCGCCCTCGACGCCGGTGGCGGCGAGCTGGCGGGTGTACTTGCACTCGGGATAGTTCGAGCAGCCGACGAAGGCGCCGAACTTGCCGAGCTTCAGCGAGAGGCGGCCCGAGCCGCAGGTCGGACAGGCGCGGGGGTCGGCGCCGTCCGCCCGCGCCGGGAAGATGTGGGCGCCGAGCAATTCGTTCAGCGCGTCGAGCACGTCGGCGACGCGCAGCTCCTTGGTGCCGCCGACCGCGGCGGAGAAGTCGCGCCAGAAGTCGCGCAGCACCTGCCGCCAGTCGATCTCGGCGTTGGAGACCCGGTCGAGCTGGCCCTCCAGCGCGGCGGTGAAGTCGTACTCGACGTAGCGCTTGAAGAAGCTCTCCAGGAAGCCGGTGACGAGCCGGCCCTTGTCCTCGGGCACGAGGCGCTTCTTCTCGATCTTCACGTATTCGCGGTCGCGCAGCGTCTGGAGGATCGCCGCGTAGGTCGAGGGCCGGCCGATGCCGAGCTCCTCCATGCGCTTGACGAGGCTCGCCTCCGAGTAGCGCGGCGGCGGCTCGGTGAAGTGCTGGGTCGAGGCGATGCGCTCGCGGGTGAGCGGATCGCCCGCCCGCATCGGCGGCAGGCGGCGGCTCTCCTCGTCCTCCTCGTCGTCCTTGCCCTCCTGGTAGAGGGCGAGGAAGCCGTCGAAGGTCACGACCTGACCGGTGGCGCGCAGCTCCAGGCGGCGGGGGCCGACCTGGGCGGTGACGTCGACGGTGGTGCGCTCGAACTCGGCCGATTCCATCTGGCTCGCCAGGGTGCGCGTCCAGATCAGCTCGTAGAGGCGGGCGTGCTCGGGATCGAGGACGCGGGCGACCTGCTTGGGCAGCAGGCCCATGTCGGTGGGTCGCACGGCCTCGTGGGCTTCCTGGGCGTTCTTGGCCTTGACCTGGTACTTGCGCGGCGCTCCGGGCACGTAGCGGTCGCCGTACTCGCGGCCGATCACCCGGCGGGCGTCGGCCACGGCCTCGGGCGCCATGTCGACGCCGTCGGTCCGCATGTAGGTGATGATGCCGAGGGTCTCGCCGCCGATGTCGACACCCTCGTAGAGGCGCTGGGCGACGCGCATGGTCTGGGCCGGGGCCATCCCGAGCTTGCGCGAGGCTTCCTGCTGGAGCGTCGAGGTCGTGAAGGGCGGCTGCGGATGTCGCTTGGCGGGCTTCGCCTCGACGGAGCCGACCGTGAAGGTGGCGAGCTCCAGGTCCCGCTTGAAGGCCGCCGCCTCCTCGCCGGAGCCGACGTCGAGGCGCTGGATGCGCTTGCCGTCGGCGCCCGAGAGTCGCGCCTCGAAGGTCGCGCCGGTCTCGGTGGCGAGGGTCGCGACGATCGACCAGTACTCGCGCGGCTTGAAGGTCTCGATCTCGTACTCGCGCTCGGTGACGAGGCGGAGCGCCACCGACTGCACGCGGCCCGCCGAGCGCGCCCCGGGGAGCTTGCGCCACAGCACCGGCGAGAGATTGAAGCCGACGAGGTAGTCGAGCGCCCGGCGGGCGAGATAGGCGTCCACCAGCGCCTGATCGATCTGGCGCGGCTGGCGCATCGCCGTCTCGACGGAGGCCTTGGTGATGGCGTTGAAGGTCACCCGCTCGACCGGGATGCCCTTGAGCGCCTTGCGGGCGGTCAACGCCTCCAGGACGTGCCAGGAGATCGCCTCGCCCTCCCGGTCCGGGTCGGTGGCGAGGATCAGCTTCTCGGCGCCCTTGACCGCACGCGCGATCTCCGAGACCCGCTTGGAGCCGCGGTCCTCCAGCTCCCAGACCATCTCGAAGTCCCGCTCCGGATCGACGGAGCCGTCCTTGGCGGGCAGGTCGCGGATATGGCCGAAGGAGGCGATGACCTCGTAGTCGCGGCCGAGATACTTGTTGATCGTCTTGGCTTTGGCCGGCGACTCGACGACGACGACTTTCATGAAAGGGTCAGCCTCTCGCGGGGGGCCACCGGTGCGGCCTCGCCCTGAGAACGCGCGGCGAGGCCCGGCAATCCCGGCTTTCGGGCCCGTGAAGGGCGCCCGGCCGAGTCCCGATGGTCGAGCCCAAGTGGTTCATGGCCCCGGCGATGTCAAATGCCGACGGCGCGGGGGGAGGGGCGTCAGATGCCCGCGTACCACTCGTAGCCCCGGTCCTCCCAGTAGCCGCCCTTGCCCTCGCCGAGGTGGCCCAGCCCGTCCACGACCTCGACCCGGCGGATGTATTTCGCCTGCTTGTAGCCGAGCTGGCGCTCGACCCGCAGGCGCAGCGGCGCGCCGTGGGCGACGGGCAGCGCCTGGCCGTTCATGGCGTAGGCGAGGATCGTCTGCGGGTGGAAGGCGTCCACGAGATCGATGCTCTCGTAGTAGCGGATCGGCCGTCCCTGCGGAGCCTCGCCGGCCGCGTCGCCGCCCTCCAGGCCGCCGCCGGCGAACTCCATCGTGTCGAAGCAGTGGAACACGACGTAGCGCGCCTCCGGTCTCATCCGGGCCTTCTTGAGGAGGTCGGCAAGCGGCACGCCGGTCCACTGGCCGATGGAGCTCCAGCCCTCGACGCAATCGTGGCGGGTGATCTGGGTGCGCGACGGCATCGCGCGGAGCGCATCGAGCGAGAGGCGCTGCGGCGCCTCCACGAGCCCGTCGAGGGTGAGCGCGAAGCCGGAGAACGCCTGACCGGCGAGGCTCAGGTAGTCGGTGTCCTGCGGGGCGATGGTGCCGTTGGGGCGAAAGTCCGGCGAGATCGCCGAGGCCGGGAACTCCCTCGCCAGGGAGGCCGGCGTCAGCAGCAGCCGCTGCACGAACAGGTTGGCGTCCTCGCCGAGTTGCAGGGTGCGGCGTCCGAAGGCGGTCCCGGCGAGCCGGTCGCAGCCGCCGAGCGCTGCGGCCGTGGCGAGCCCGGCGCCCGAGAGCAGCAGCCGGCGGCGATCGAGTCCTCGCGTCATCGGACGGTCTCCCCAGGATGCCGGTCGTCGCGGATGGCGAACCAGCCGGTCAGCATGCCGCGCAGGTTGTTGGCGACGCCGGAAACCAGAACCAGCACGACGTGGACGAGCGTGAACAGCACCAGGAGGTTCGCCACGATGAAGTGGATGCTGCGGGCCGACTGGCGCCCGCCGAAGGCGTCGGCGAGCCAGGGCACCATGGCGTCGATGCCCGGCGACATGGCGAGCCCCGCGAGCACCATGATCGGCAGCAGCACGGCCACCACGATCAGGTAGGTGAGCTTCTGGATGACGTTGTAGCGGCGCGCCTCCTCGCCTTCGGGAAAGCGCAGCATCAGGTGCTCGCGCACCGAGCCGCCGAAGTCGCGGATCTGGTCGCCGTCGGGGACGAGGCGTCGCCGGAGCTGGCCGCTGCCGATCCCGTAGATCAGGTAGACGAGCCCGTTGAGGACGAAGGCCCAGGCGAACAGGAAGTGCCAGCGCCGGCCGGTGGCGAGGTCCTGGCCCGCCGGCAGGGTCGCCCAGGCGGGGAAGGCGCGCTCGACGCTCTGTCCGTCGAGATTCGAGACGCCGAGGATTCCGGTGGTGTCGAGGCGGCGCCCGCCGACCTGGACGAGGCCCCGCACGCGCCCCTCCGCGGTGTCCTCGCTGGTGATGGCGAAGGCGGGATCGGCGAAGGTCGAGACATGGCCCCAGTACAGCGCCGGATGGGCGTTGAAGATCTGCAAACCGCTCATCAGCAGGACGAGCAGGCAGGCGACGTTCACCCAGTGGGCGAGCCGGATCGTCAGCGGGTGCCGGTAGATGAGGCGCCATCCGCGCGCCGAGGATGCAGGCTGCTTTCCGGCCAAGATCGAACGCTCCGCCCCTGATTCCGGTCTGTCTTCGCCCGGCCGGGCGGCACTGTTACTCCAGCATATCGCATTGCGCGCGATTTGGTTTCACGATCGCGTTCGGGAGCCTTCGCAGACCGCCTTGCCCGCCTCGCGGGCGCGACCTATAGCCGGGCCCCAGCATGAGCGAGCCCGCCCCCCCGCCCGCCCCGGCGTCGAGCTTCCCGCACCGGCACCTGCTCGGCATCGAAGGGCTGTCGCGGCCGGAGATCGAGCACCTGCTCGACCGGGCGGACGCCGCCGTCGACATCTCCCGGCAGGTCGAGAAGAAGCGCTCGACGCTGCGCGGGCGCACGCAGATCAACCTGTTCTTCGAGCCCTCGACGCGCACGCAATCCTCGTTCGAGCTCGCCGGCAAGCGGCTCGGCGCCGACGTGATGAACATGTCGGTCGCCTCCTCCTCGGTGAAGAAGGGCGAGACCCTCATCGACACCGCGGCGACGCTGAACGCCATGCGTCCCGACATCATCGTCGTGCGCCACCATGCGGCGGGCGCCGTCCATCTCCTCGCCCGCAAGGTCGACTGCGCCGTCGTCAACGCGGGCGACGGCGCCCACGAGCACCCGACCCAGGCGCTCCTCGACGCGCTCACCATCCGCCGCAACAAGGGCCGCATCGAGGGCCTGCGGGTGGCGATCTGCGGAGACGTGCTTCACTCCCGCGTCGCCCGCTCGAACATCATCCTGCTCCAGGCGCTCGGCGCCCGGGTCCGGGTGATCGGCCCCTCGACGCTGATCCCCGCCGGGATCGCCCGCTTCGGCGTCGAGGTCTTCACCGACATGCGCGCGGGACTCGACGGCTGCGACATCGTGATGATGCTGCGCCTCCAGCGCGAGCGCATGAACGGCTCCTTCGTGCCCTCGGTGAAGGAGTATTTCCGCTACTTCGGCCTCGACGGCGACAAGCTCGCCCGCGCCGCCCCTGACGCCCTGGTGATGCATCCCGGCCCCATGAACCGGGGCGTCGAGATCGCCTCGGACGTGGCCGACGGCGCGCAGTCCCTCATCCGCGAGCAGGTCGAGATGGGCGTCGCCGTGCGCATGGCGGTCCTCGACGTCCTCGCCTCGCACCTGCCGAACGCGTGACCGCCATGGGTGAGCCACTCCTCCTTGCCGACGCCCATCTCGTCGACCCCGCTACGGGCCGCGAGGGCCGGGGCTCCGTTCTGGTCCGCGACGGCCGCATCGCCGATGTCGCCTGGGGCGCCACGCCCGGCACGCCCGAGGGCGCGCGGCGGATCGATTGCGCCGGGCTCACTCTGGCGCCGGGGCTCGTCGACCTGCGCGCCTTCGTCGGCGAGCCCGGTGCCGAGCACCGGGAGACCCTGGCCTCGGCGAGCGCCGCCGCGGCGGCGGGGGGCGTCACCACGCTGGTCTGCATGCCCGACACCAACCCCGTCATCGACGGGGCGCCGATCGTGGACTTCGTGCTGCGCCGCGCCCGCGACACGGCCTGCGTCAACGTGCTGCCGGCCGCCGCCATCACCAAGGGCCTGGAAGGCCGGGAGATGACCGAGTTCGGGCTCCTCCAGGAGGCCGGTGCCGTCGCCTTCACGGATGGCTTGAAGGCGGTGACGAACGCCCAGGTGATGCGCCGGGCGCTCACCTACGCCCGCGACTTCGGCGCGCTCCTCATGCAGCATGTCGAGGAGCCGGATCTCGTCGGCGAAGGTGTCATGAACGAGGGCGAGATGGCCTCGCGGCTCGGGCTCGCCGGCATCCCGCGCGAGGCCGAGACAGTGATGCTGGAGCGCGACATCCGACTCGTGCGCCTCACCCGCGCCCGCTACCACGCGGCGATGATCTCCTGCCCGGATTCCATCGAGATCGTGCGGCAGGCCAAGCACGACGGCCTGCCCGTGACCTGCGGGATCTCGATCAACAACCTCATCCTGAACGAGGGCGACATCGGCGGGTACCGGACCTTCTGCAAGCTGTCGCCGCCGCTGCGCACCGAGGAGGACCGCCTCGCCATGGTCCAGGCGCTGGCGGACGGCGTCATCGACGTGATCGTCTCCGACCACAACCCGCAGGACGTGGAGACGAAGCGCCTGCCCTTCGCCGAGGCCGCCGACGGGGCGCTCGGCATCGAGACCCTGCTCGGCGCGGGGCTCCGGCTCGTCCATGACGGATCGCTGACGCTGCCCCGGCTGCTCGCGGCGCTGACCTCGGGCCCCGCCGGGCTGCTCCGCCGCGAGGCCGGGCGGCTGGCGCCGGGCGCGCCGGCCGACCTCATCCTGATCGATCCCGAGTTGCCCTACGTCCTCGACAAGACGAAGCTGAAGTCCCGCTCCAAGAACTCGCCCTTCGACGAGGCCCGCCTCCAGGGCGCGGCGGTGCTGACGCTGGTGGCCGGCCGCGAGGTCTTCCGGCACGACGCCTTCACACAAGATGCCTCGGCGGGGACCGCCTGATGGACGCCCTCGTCCTCACCCTGGCGCTGGCCGGCGGCTACCTCGCCGGCTCGATCCCCTTCGGCCTGATCCTGACGCGATACGCCGGCCTCGGCGACGTGCGCGCGATCGGCTCGGGCAACATCGGCGCGACGAACGTGCTGCGCACCGGCCGCAAGGGCCTCGCCGCCGCGACGCTCCTCGGGGACGCGCTGAAAGGCACCGCCGCGGTGCTCGTCGCCGGACGGCTCGGGGGTGAGGATGCGGCGCTCGCCGCCGGCCTCGGCGCCTTCCTGGGGCATCTCTTCCCGGTCTGGCTCGGCTTCAAGGGCGGCAAGGGCGTCGCGACCTTCATCGGCGTGCTCCTCGCCCTGAGCCCCCTTGCGACCCTCGTCTTCGCCGCGATCTGGATCGGGCTCGCCTTCGCGATGCGCTACTCCTCGCTCTCGGCGCTCTCGGCCTCGGCGGCGACGCCGCCGGTGCTGTGGGCGCTCGGACAGCCCCGGGCGGCCGTGCTCTTCCTCGTGCTCGGGCTGCTGCTCTGGTGGAAGCACGCTCCCAACATCCGCCGCCTCCTGGCGGGCACCGAGGGCCGCATCGGCCAGAAGGGCTGAGCGGGGCCGAGACCATGCGCCTCAGCGACGGCCAGAGGATCGAGTGGCTGCGGCTGATCCGCTGCGAGGGCGTCGGCCCGCGCACCTTCCGCAGCCTCGTCAACCGCTTCGGGGGTGCCGGCGCCGCGCTCGCCGCGCTTCCGGCCCTCTCGAAGGCGCGGGGCCGCCCGATCGTCCCGCCGAGCCGGGCGCAGGCCGAGGACGAGATCGCCGCCGCCGCCCGCATCGGCGCCCGCTACGTCGCCACGGGCGAGCCCGATTATCCCGCCTGCCTCCAGGCGGCCGACGCCGCCCCGCCGCTCCTCGCCATCCGGGGCGGATGCGAGGTGCTGCGGCGGCCGGCGGTGGCGATGGTCGGCTCCCGCAACGCCTCCGCCGCCGGGCTCGCCTTCACGGCCCGCCTCGCGGAGGGTTTCGGGCAGGCCGGGCTCGTGGTCGTCTCGGGGCTGGCGCGCGGCATCGACGCCCGCGCCCACAAGAGCGCGCTCGGCACCGGCACGATCGCGGTGCTCGCCGGCGGCCACGACCGGGTCTATCCGGCGAACCACCTACCCCTCGTGGACGCGATCCTGGAGGCCGGCGGAGCCGTCGTCGCCGAGATGCCCATGGGCTGGGAGCCGCGGGGCCGCGACTTCCCGAGACGCAACCGCATCATCTCGGGGCTGTCGCTCGGAACCGTCGTGGTCGAGGCGGCGCGGCGCTCCGGCTCGCTCATCACCGCCCGCTACGCCCTGGAGCAGGGCCGGGACGTCTTCGCCGTGCCGGGCTCGCCCCTCGATCCCCGTGCCGAGGGCACCAACGACCTGATCCGCCAGGGCGCGACGCTGGTGGCCGAGGCCGACCACGTGATCGACGCCCTGGCGCCGCTGATCGAGCGCGGGCCCTCCGCGCTACCGGTCGCCGCGCCGGCGGGGCAGGGCGCCTTCTGGGACGAGACCGATCTCGACGCGCCCGAGCCGCCTCCGACGGACGATGCCGAGCCCTTGCCCGAGCCGGAGGAGCCGGCCGACGAGCGTGCCCGCCTCGTCGCGGCGCTGAGCCCGACCCCGGTGAGCACCGACGCCCTGGCCCGCGCCGCGGGCTTGAGCGCCCGCGTCGTCCAGACGTTGCTTCTCGAGCTGGAGCTCGACGGCCGCATCGAGCGCCACGGCAGCGGCGCCGTCTCGCTGATCCGCTGAGGGCTCACGAGAACGGGAAGCGGTCGCCCTTCGGGACCTCGTCCGGGGCGTCCCCGGAAAGCTCCGCCATCACGTCGAGGCAGCCCTGCAGGATGTAGGTGGCGGCGAGCTTGTCCACGAGCTCGCCCCGGCGCGCCCGGGAGGCGTCGGCCTCGATCAGCGCCCGCGTGACCACCGCCGTCGAGAGCCGCTCGTCGAAGAACACCGAGGGCAAGTCGAGGAGCCCCTTGAGGTTCCTCATGAAGGCGCGGCTCGACTGGGCGCGGGGCCCCTCGCTGCCGTCCATGTTGAGCGGCAGGCCCATGACGAGGCCGCCGACCCCGTGCTGCTCGCACAGGGCCTTCAGCCGCTGCGCATCCGGCGTGAACTTCACCCGGCGGATGGTCTCGAGCGGCGAGGCGATGCTGCGGCCGACATCGGAGAGGGCGAGCCCGATGGTCTTAGTGCCGAGATCGATGCCGATCAGCCGCGGCAGGCCACGGGCGGCTTGAGCGGAAACGGTCTCGGCGAAGGCGCGCAGGGCGTCGTGATCCACGGGGTTGTCCACCGGCGTTAACCATGCCGCGCGATGGCGCTCGCGCGGCGGCAGCGTTCGGCCATACATCACGTTAACGCTTCGTTAACCCTGCCCGAGCCGCCCGTGCCCGCAGCCGACCCCGCCCGCTCCATGCCGAGGCCCATGCCGCGCCGGCACAAGCTGATGCTGCTCGCCGCCTTCGAGCTTCTGGTGATCGGCTTCTGCCAGGCGAGCGAGCATCCCAACAGGCGGGGCGTCGCCGTGGAGCTGCCGGCGAACCCTCGCCACGTCGTGACCTGACGCGCGCCCGCGTTGCGGCTTCGGAAGACCGGGTGCTATAGCCCCGGCGACGGCCGGCGGACCGGCAGCGATGCCGGCGCCGGCGATCTTCGAAGCCGTGGATCCGGGGCCCCATGTCCGTCGACGCACAGACCGTGAGGCGCATCGCCCACCTCGCCCGCATCGCGGTGAGCGAGGAGGAGGTGGCGCCGCTCCAGGGCGAGCTCAACGCCATCCTCGCCTTCGTCGAGCAGCTCGGCGCCGTGGACGTGACCGGGGTCGAGCCGATGACCTCCGTGACGCCGATGCGGATGAAGCGCCGCGAGGACGCCATCACCGAGGGCGACCGGGCGGCCGACATCGTCGCCAACGCGCCGGAGACCGAGGACGGCTACTTCCTCGTCCCGAAGGTGGTCGAGTAACGCTCGCCGGCTCGGCCGACGCTTCGACTGACTTGGGACCACGAGAGACGACGGGACACGTGAGCGCACTCAACGAACTCACCCTCGCCGAGGCCCGCGACGGCCTCAAGGCGCGCAGCTTCTCCGCCCGCGAGCTGACGCAGGCCCATGTCGACGCGATCGCCGAGGCGCGGGCGCTGAACGCCTACCTCGTCGAGACGCCCGAGCGGGCGCTGGCGATGGCCGACGCCTCCGACGCCAGGCTCGCCGCCGGCGAGGGCGGCCCGCTGGAGGGCCTGCCGCTCGGCATCAAGGACCTGTTCTGCACCGAGGGCGTCGCCACCACCGCGGCCTCGAGGATCCTCGAGGGCTTCACGCCGCACTACGAGTCTCGCGTCTCGGAAAACCTCTGGCGCGACGGCGCCGTGATGCTCGGCAAGCTCAACCTCGACGAGTTCGCCATGGGCTCCTCGAACGAGACCAGCGCCTACGGCGACGTCATCTCGCCCTGGCGCCGCAACGGTTCCGACGCGGCGATCGTGCCCGGCGGCTCCTCGGGCGGCTCGGCGGCGGCGGTGGCCGCCCGCCTCTGCCTCGGCGCGACCGCCACCGACACCGGCGGCTCGATCCGCCAGCCCGCCGCCTTCACCGGCACGGTCGGCATCAAGCCGACCTACGGGCGCTGCTCCCGCTGGGGGATCGTGGCCTTCGCCTCCTCCCTCGACCAGGCGGGGCCGATCGCCCGCACCGTGCGCGACTCGGCGATCCTGCTCGGCTCCATGGCCGGCCACGACCCCCGCGACACCACGAGCGTCGACATCGCCGTGCCGGACTTCGAGGCCGCCGTCTCGCGGGGCGTGAAGGGGCTGACCATCGGCATCCCGCGCGAGTACCGGGTCGAGGGCATGCCTGCCGAGATCCAGGCCCTCTGGGACCGGGGCGCGGAGTGGCTGAAGGCGGCCGGCGCGACGATCCGGGAGATCTCGCTGCCGCACACCAAGCTCGCGCTGCCGGCCTACTACATCGTCGCCCCGGCCGAGGCCTCCTCGAACCTCGCCCGCTACGACGGCGTCCGCTACGGGCTGCGCGTGCCGGGTAAGGACATCGTCTCGATGTACGAGAACACCCGCGCCGCCGGCTTCGGCCGCGAGGTGAAGCGGCGCATCATGATCGGCACCTACGTGCTCTCAGCGGGCTACTACGACGCCTACTACGTGCGCGCGCAGAAGATCCGCACGCTGATCAAGCGCGACTTCGAGACCGCCTATGCCGAGGGCGTCGATGCGATCCTGACCCCCGCCACCCCGTCCGCCGCCTTCGGGATCGGCGAGAAGGCGAGCGCGGACCCCGTGGAGATGTACCTCAACGACGTCTTCACGGTGACGGTGAACATGGCGGGCCTGCCCGGCATCGCGATGCCCGCGGGGCTCGACGCGCAAGGGCTGCCGCTCGGCCTCCAGCTCATCGGCCGGCCCTTCGACGAGGAGACGCTCTTCGCCGCCGGCCAGGTCATCGAGGAGGCCGCCGGGGTGCTCGCGCGGCCGAAGGTGTGGTGGGCGTGAAGCCGTGATACCCCAGAACACGTCGGAATGGCTTGCTTGGGGAGGGGTAGCAGTTCCCCTCATAACTCTCGCCTTGTCCGCAATTGTATTTGTAGCGGGCTACTGGCGAAAAGGCTCTATATCAGAGCACGCGAGATTCTTTGAATTAATGACATATTTGGATGATCCGCACAGACCAATCGCAAGCAAGATGGCTGCCCTATACGAGTTACGCCGCTTCAAAAAGAAATCTGATTTCATTGTTCGATTCTGCGACCTCTTTCCTACACTCGTGAGCGGGACTTCAGCGACTCCTCTAATCAATGAGGCCCGCCACACAGCAGATCATCTCCGAAAGCACGCTCGATGAAGCGGTGGGTAGATAAGGCCGAAATTTAGTGACCGTTCCCGTCTACCCCTGGACCGTCTGGATCGTCGCCGCCCTCGATCCGATCCTGATCGGGCTCGCCCTCTACCTCGGCTACACGGCGAGCCAGTTCGGCAAGGTCTTCATCGCCGCGATCATCGCGCTCGCCGTCTCGGTGCTGGCCTCCTGGGCGATCACGGCGGTGGGCATCCCCTGGCCCGCCCCGATCAGCCACGACGGGCCGACCTTCTTCCCCGTCCGGCTCGTCGGCGCCTTTCTCTGGGCGCTCGTCGGCTACGGCGCCCGGCGGGTCCTCGCCCGCCGCGCTTGACCCTCGCTCCGGTCCCCACCTAACTCGGTCCGGACAACCGGCCGGACTCCAGGCGATCCCCAGGCGACCATGACCGCACCCGTGAACCCCAAGAAGCTCATCAAGGGCGGCCTGCACGACTGGGAGGTCGTGATCGGCATGGAGATCCACGCCCAGGTCACGAGCCGATCGAAGCTGTTCTCCGGCGCCGCCACCGCCTTCGGGGCCGAGCCCAACGCCCACGTCTCCCTCGTCGACGCGGCGATGCCCGGCATGCTGCCGGTCATCAACGAGGAGTGCGTCGCCCAGGCCGTGCGCACCGGCCTCGGGCTGAAGGCGCGGATCAACCTGCGCTCGGTGTTCGACCGGAAGAACTACTTCTACCCGGACCTGCCCCAGGGCTACCAGATCAGCCAGTACAAGGACCCGATCGTCGGCGAGGGCGAGGTGCTGGTCGACCTCCCCGAGGGCGAGAGCATCACGGTCGGCATCGAGCGCCTGCACCTCGAGCAGGACGCCGGCAAGTCGCTCCACGACCAGAGCCCGACCCAGAGCTTCGTCGACCTCAACCGCTCGGGCGTCGCGCTGATGGAGATCGTCTCGCGGCCGGATCTCCGCTCCTCGGAGGAGGCGCGGGCCTACGTGACGAAGCTGCGCACCATCCTGCGCTACCTCGGCACCTGCGACGGCGACATGGAGAAGGGGAACCTGCGCGCCGACGTCAACGTCTCCGTGCGCCGCCCGGGCGAACCGCTCGGCACCCGCTGCGAGATCAAGAACGTCAACTCGATCCGCTTCATCGGCCAGGCCATCGAGACCGAGGCGCGCCGCCAGATCGCGATCCTCGAGGATGGCGGCCGGATCGGCCAGGAGACGCGCCTGTTCGATCCGGGCAAGGGCGAGACCCGCTCCATGCGCTCCAAGGAGGAGGCGCACGACTACCGCTACTTCCCCGATCCGGACCTGCTGCCGCTGGAGTTCGATCAGGCCTTCGTGGACGGCCTCGCCGCCGGCCTGCCGGAGCTGCCCGACGCCAAGAAGGCCCGCTTCGTTTCCGATTTCGGCCTCTCGCCCTACGACGCGGGCGTGCTCGTCGCCGAGCGCGCCTCCGCCGACTACTACGAGGCGGTGGCCAAGGGACGCGACGGCAAGCTCGCCGCGAACTGGGTGATCAACGAGCTGTTCGGCCGCCTCAACAAGGAGGGCAAGGGCATCGAGGAGACCCCGGTCTCCGCGGCCCAGCTCGGCGCCATCGTCGACCTCATCGTCGAGGGCACCATCTCCGGCAAGATCGCCAAGGACCTCTTCGAGATCGTCTGGAGCGAAGGCGGCGACCCACGCGCCGTCGTCGAAGAGCGGGGGATGAAGCAGGTCACCGACACCGGCGCCATCGAGGCCGCCGTGGACGCGATCATCGCCGGCAATCCGGACAAGGTCGCCCAGGCGAAGGAGAAGCCGACCCTGCTCGGCTGGTTCGTCGGCCAGACCATGAAAGCCACCGGCGGCAAGGCCAACCCGGCCGCCGTCAACGCGCTCCTGAAGGCCAAGCTCGGCATCGAGTGAGGCCGGGCTCAGAGTCTCTCTATACCGGCTGATCCCCGTCGGCGCGGGCGGGAACCTCTCTCCTCGCTTGCGGGAGAGGGCCGCGCCTTCTCCCTCACCGCCGCTGCGGCTTCGCCTCCGCTTCCATAGGCACGATGAGGTGAAGTCAGGCCTCTCCCCGTGCGACGGGGAGAGGAGATCGCGCCGCGCGGCCCGATCCGATCAGCCGAAGACCGTGTGTGATGGCTGCACCGGCAAGCGTGCATGCGAGAGGGGCGCCCCCGGCCTCGAGCCGTGCACCTGCGGGTGAGGATCGCGATGTCTCGAGCCTCGCCAGGGCTTCTTCGCCCCGGCGGGACCGGGTTCGGACGCGGTTGAGGTGGGGCCTTCAGCGTGTTCGAAGGCGTGCCGTGTGATCGGCCGCTTCTGCGCCCCTGGAGCCGCTTCCGTCCGGTCGTCCGTCTGTGCGCCGCTGGGATCCGGGCCGAACCGTGCCGGGTCCGTCTATGCGGCCTTCCGCTCCGGTGGAGTCATTCCTGTCTCCTCCTGATGCATCGACGTGATGGGCGACAGCATTCGCTCTCGTCCTGCCGTTCTGTGCTTGCTCTCGCGAAGCACACCGAGAGACTGCGACCGTATTCGCGAGCCGTCAACAGGAAATTTTCCGTCTCGCTTGCCGAACGATGATTTCGAGCGCCCTTGGCGCGGCGCAAAACAATCATTCCAACGAGTTGGCGGCCCTTTCGCCGCGCCGCGAGATTTTCGCGGCGGCCTTTCAGGGGGCTTCCCGCTCCAGGATCTCGGTCTTCCCGAGGGGGCAGATGCCGTAACCGAACGGCTCGCCCCTTAACGAGCCGCGGACGCTCCCGCGAGTCGCTCGCGGAGCGAGGCGAGCCAGCCGCGGCCGCCCGCGCCCGAGGCGCCGACCGAGACCGTGCAGGTCATGCCCGCCACCAGGGTGACGCCCTCGGGCACCCGCTCGATGCGCACCCGCACCGGCACCCGCTGGGCGAGGCGCACCCAGGTGTAGACGGGATCGACCGAGGGCAGGCCCTGGGTGCTCGGGGTCGCGTTGGCGGTGGAGATGCCGAGCGTGATGCTCTCGACCCGGCCGCGAAGGGGGGCGGAGTAGCCCATCAGCGCCGCCTCGACCTCGGCGCCGACCTGAACATGGCCGAGCTTCGTCTCCTCGAAGTAGCCATCGATCCAGAAGGAATCCGTGTCGATGATCGCGATGTTGACGCTGCCCTTCGCGGCGTAGTCGCCGACCCGCAGGAGCAGATTCGTGACCCGTCCGTTCACGGGCGCCCGCACGGTCGCCCGGTCGAGATCGACCCTGGCCTGGCGCAGCCGCGCCTGGGCACTCTCCAGCGCGGCCTCGGCGATCCTGGCGGTGCCGGCGAACTGCTGCTTCTCCTCGATCGAGGTCGAGAGGGTGGTGAGCTGCTCGCGCCGCGCGGCCTGCGCCTGCTTCACCTGGAGATCGGCCTCGCGGTTCTTCACCTCCGCCTCGGCCAGGGCGACGGCGACCTCGTAGTCGACCGGATCGATCGCGTAGAGCAGATCGCCCTTCGCGACCTGCTGGTTGTCGCGCACGTTGAGCGTGACGATGCGGCCGGAGACCTCCGGGGCGATGCCCGCGACCTGCGCCCGCACCCGCCCGTCCCGCGTCCAGGGGGCGTGCACGTAGAAATCCCAGACGAAGGCCGCCGCCGCGAAGGCGAGCACGAGGATCGCCAGCGTCGCGAGGAGCCGGAGCAGGCGGCCGGCGCGGCGCTTGGCGCGAGGGTCGTTCGCAGTCTCGGAGGGCATCAGGTGAGGGCGATCACGAGGGCGAGGAGGCAGACGAACAGGCTCGCCTCGACGAGCGGCGGGTTCGCCACGTAGCGGGCGAGCGGCATCCGCGCGAACAGCATCCGCAGCAGCACCAGCCCCGCGAAGGCGAGGGCGGCGTAGGCCACGAAGGGCGAGAGCAGGACGCCGTCGATGTCGATGTCGCGGTGCATGTCCTCAGGCCGGCCTCGCGGCGAAGCGGCGCAGGAAGCGCCCGTGACGGCTGATAACACGCCCGGCGGCCGCGAGATCGGTCGCCGCCGTCGCGAGATCGAGGGCAGGGCCGGGCTCCGCCTCCCGCGCCCGGCGCAGGAGGCCGGCGGAGGCCTCGGCCATCGCCCCGGGGGAGGCCACGGCGAGGGCGGCCCGCGCCCGGTCCGCGGCGTCGCCGAAGCCGGCGGGGAGGCGGTCGAGGGCGGCATGGGTCCGGGTGGCGCAGGCTTCGAGATGCGCGAGCGCGAAGGCGAGCTCCAGGCGCCGGGCCTGCGCCGGGGCGCGGCCGGTGTTCCACTGGGCGAACTGGGCGAGACGGTCGCTGTTGAGGCTGGTGCGCGTCGTCGCGTCGCCGCCCTCCCCGGCGAGCGCCGAGCGCAGCGAGCCCCGCGCCGAGCCGAAGGCGAAGGCCCGCGCCTGGTGCGGCGTCACCGGCAGGACGAGGCGCACGGTGATCGCCAGGATCAGCGCCGCCACGATCACGAGCAGCGCGTTCGAGAGGAAGGCCTGAAGGTCGTAGCTCTGCGGGTTCGAGGGCCCGAGCAGCACGGGGAAGAACACGAGCAGGATGAACCCGACCCCGAAGGTCGGCGGGTGCAGGCTCAGGAAGCAGGCCAGGAACACCACCGGCGCGATGGCGATGGCGAGCAGCGGAAAGCCCTGCGCGCCGGCGAGCACCACGAACAGCACGAACCCGGCGCAGGCGGCGGAAAGGCTCATGCCGATGAGCACGCCGACGGCGAAGCGCTTCGGATCGGGGTTCAGGGCGGAGAGGGCGCCGGTCGCCGCCACCTGCACCAGGGCGAAGGTCGTCGCCGGCCAGCCCGTCGCCACGAAGAACGCGGCGCTGAGGCCGAAGGCGAGGGCGATCCGCGCGGCGGCCCGCAGCGCCACGGGGAAGTCGCGGTGCGTCGGGAGCCGGGCATCGCGGACCGGACGACGCCCGGTGGCCAGCGCGCGGGCCCCGTCCCGCACGTGGAAGGCGGCTGTCGCGAGGTCGAGGGCGCGGCGCAGGGCGAGCACCTCCGCGGGGTCGGGATCGGAGGCGTGGGTGGCGGCGTCGAAGAGCACACGCAGGCGGGCGAGACCGGGCTCGAACGCCTCCGGCTCGGCCGTGGGCACGAGGCGTGCGCAGATCGCGCGGGCCTCGGCGACCCGCTCGGAGCCGGGGGGCACGGCGGCGGCCGCGGCCGGAAAGGTCCGTGCCGCCGCGATCATCGCGTAGAGCCCGGCGAGGGCGCTGCGGGCGCCGGCCGCCCGCTGCGGCCCATCGTCGAGCTCCCCGGCGATGGCGGAGGCGTCCGCGCGCATCGGCGCGACGAGGCGGATCATGGCGAGCGCCCGGACCGGGCCGGGATCGCCCCGCTCCACCGCCTCGACGGCGAAGGCGGAGACCGTCGCGACCGCCTCGTCGAGCGTCCGCCGCAGGGCCTGCCAGGTGCTCGGCGAGGCGAGCGCGTCGTTGATGAAGGTGATCGCCGCGATGCCGACCGTGATCGCCGCGACGCGGGCGAGCGCGGCGTCGAAGGCCTGCTGCGGCGCGTCGAGATGGGCGATGGCAATGATCGCGACCGTGTAGCCCGAGAGCATCGCGCCATAGGCGCGGGTGTCCTGAAGGTAGTTCGCGGCGAACACGCACAGGCTCAGCCAGGCGGTGAAGCCGACGAGCATCAGCACCCGGTCCTGCCCGAAGGCCGCCACGAGGACGATCGAGACGGCGCCGCCGATCAGCGTGCCGAGGAAGCGGTAGAGCGCCTTCGAGAGCGCCTGCCCGCGCTTGGGCTGGGCGAGGATCGCCACGCAGACCATCGCCGAGCCGGCGCTGTCGAGCTGGAGCCAGAACGCCGCGTAGAGGGCCAGCACCATCGCGAGCCAGATGCGCGCCGCGAAGGCCCAGGCCGAGGGCGGCGGCACCACCCGCTCGGCGAGGTCGAGGGCGCGGTCGAGCCGCGTCCCGACGGCCTCAGACATCGCCGGTGGGACGGGTGGCCGGATCGAGGGCCTGCGCCGCGTCGCGCGCCCTGCCGGCGACCCGCGCCTGCCAGAGGCAGAGCAGGGGCGTGACCACGAGCTCCATGCCGAGGGCGGCAAGCATCGTCGCGGAGGGCAGGCCCGTCAGCCACAGGCCGAGGAGCCGGGCGAGGCCGCCGAGCACCACGACGAGGGTGAGGAACCGGAACAGGCGCGCCTTGGTCTCAATCCCCGGCACGCAGGACCAGAACAACAGGCCGATGCCGGTGAGCAGCCCCGAGAGGTAGCGGAAATGGCTGTCGGCGGAGACGTCGGCGACGCCGGCCGAGAGGCCGTTGGCGCCGAACAGCACCCCGTAGAGCCCGGCCAGCACCGGCACCAGCCCGGCCACCGCCACCACCCGCTGCAGCAGGCGGCGCTCGCCCTCCATGGCGGCCGGCGCGCTCAGGCCCGTTGCTCCTTCAGGCGCTTCACGCACTTGCTCATGTATTGCGGCCAGCGCGGCCCCTGGGCGGTCTTCTCCGCGGCGGAAAGCGCCCGCCACTCGACCCCGCACTTCTTCTGCCGCTCGCGGCCGGCGAGCTGCCCGACCGTCGGCTCCTTGGCGCCCGCGCCTTGCGCGGCGGCCGGAAGCGGCAGGGCGACGGCGAGCGCCAGGAAGGCCGCCGAGATGGCCGCCGGGACGATGCGTGCGGGCATGTAAGAATCCGGTCGCGTGGTTCACCCGATGAGCCGGGCCCCCCATCTCAGCGGCAAGGCGGTTCCGCGGCAAGGGGTTGCGAGCCCCGCCCGCACGCTACCCACGGCTTCCGCACGGGAACCAAGCTTGAGCGGAGAGGGTAAAACGGCTTAGCTGGCAGCCGCGCCGACGACAGCCCGAAGGGCGGCGCGGCCGATCCGGCAGGAGCCAGACCCCCGGGAACGGGACAGAGGAGCGGGACATGGCGGCCGTCACCGGCAAACCGATCGACGTCCACACCTGGAGCACGCCGAACGGCTGGAAGGTGCCGATCATGCTGGAGGAGTGCGGCATCCCCTACCGCATCGTGCCGGTCAACATCGGCCGGGGCGACCAGATGGCGTCGGACTTCCTCAAGATCTCGCCGAACAACAAGATCCCCGCCATCGTCGACTACGACGGGCCGGGTGGCGCGCCGATCAGCGTCTTCGAATCGGGGGCGATCCTGCAGTATCTCGGCCGCAAGAGCGGCTGCCACTACCCGAGCGAGGAGCGCGCCCGCACTCTCGTCGACCAGTGGCTGTTCTGGCAGGTCGGGGGCCTTGGGCCGATGCTCGGGCAGGCCCACCATTTCCGCATCTACGCGCAGGAGAAGATCCCCTACGCGATCGAGCGCTTCACCACGGAGGCGGACCGCCTCTACCGGGTGCTCGACACAAGGCTCGGCGAGGCGGAGTACCTGGCCGGCGACTACTCCATCGCCGACATGGCCTGCGTGACCTGGGCGAAGTTCCACGAGAAGCAGGGCATCGACCTCGCCGCCCTGCCGAACGTCGCCCGCTGGCTGAAGGCGGTGCTCGCCCGCCCCGCTGTGCAGCGGGGCCTCGCCGCGATCTGAGAGCCTGCTCCTCGGCGGCCTACTCTTCGGCGGCCTTGACGGGCTTGCCCGCGACCTTCGGCTTCGCCGCGTCCTTGGCGGCCTCCGGGGCCGCCGCCGCCTGCTGGTTCACGTCGGGCACGCGGGTCCAGGTCTGCGAGCCGCACAGCACCTTGAGCAGGCAGCCTGACACGGACAGCTCCGAGGCGCTCTCGCGCTCCAGGCTGACCTGATAGATCTTGCCTTCCTCGATGTTGTAGATGTCGCCGGAGAACTTCTGCTCGTCCGGCTTCAACCCCTCGATGAGCGGCAGGCCCATCACCGGGCGGGTGCGCTTCTTCGGGTCGGGGTTCTTGATGTCGGTGCGCGGGGCACCGGCATCGGTGTTGGGCACCTTCAGCCACACCACCTTGCCGCAGACATGGGCCTGGGAGGGCCCGCAGCGGTCGATGCGGATCTTGGCGCGGCCGTCCTCCGTGAGCCAGGTGCCGGACGGATCCTTGCCGACCTCGGCAAGAGCCGCGGGGACATGGGCGGCGGTGGCGAGGCCGGCAAGCGCGAGCGCGGCGAGAAGCGGGCGGGACGCGGGCATGGACAGATCTCCGTGGTGGCGGGGTCGTCTGCCCTGGAGTGAAGTGTCGCATTCGGGCGATTTTTCGGCGGTGTTGCGCCGGAGCCATGGCCACGCTTCCCGCCGATGGCCGGAGAAGTCGGGTTGAGGGGCGGTGAGGGCAGGGCTATAAGCCCGGCGCCGTTGCGGAAATCCCGCCCGCGACACCACCATCACAGACGGAAACCGGACGGACCATGGCCACCGAGCGCACCTTCTCCATCCTCAAGCCCGACGCCACGAAGCGGAACCTCACCGGCGCGGTGAACGCCGTGATCGAGGAGGCGGGCCTGCGCATCGTCGGCCAGCGCCGCATCCAGATGAGCCGCGCCCAGGCGGAAAAGTTCTACGAGGTCCACAAGGAGCGCCCCTTCTTCGGCGAGCTCGTGGAGTTCATGACCTCCGGCCCCGTGGTCGTGCAGGTGCTCGAGGGCGAGAACGCCGTGGCGAAGTACCGCGAGGTGATGGGCGCCACCAACCCGGCCCAGGCCGCCGAGGGCACGATCCGCAAGCGCTTCGCCCAGTCGGTCGGCGAGAACACCGTGCACGGCTCCGACTCCGCCGAGAACGCCGCGATCGAGATCGCCCAGTTCTTCGGCGAGGGCGACATCGCCGGCTGATCCCGGGTGGCGCGCGGGGCACACCCGCGCGCCGTCTTTCTCGGTACTCTCCCGCAAACCCTCGCTGTGGCGGAGGCGCCCTTGACGGAGCGCTCTCGGGAGGAGTCCAACGGCCCCCGGTCCATCGGGACCTCACGCCACCGGACTCGAACACCCCGCCATGACGACGCGCCGCCTCCCCACGCTGATCGCCGCCGGCCTCCTCGCCCTCGGCGCGACCGCCGCCCTCGCCGCCGGCTCCTCCGCGCCCTTCGAGCAATACCAGCCCGACCCGGCGCTGCGCACCGCGCCGAAGGCGAACCTCGAGAGCCGCGTCCGCCACGCCTGCACGGTCATCCAGGCCCGCATGACCAGCGCTCCCGAGGCCTCCCTTGAGCGGCCCTGCGGCTGCTACGCCAGGCAGACCCTGCGCAGCCTCGACGAGAGCGAGATCGAGGCCTACCGCACCACCGGCTACTTCAACGACTCCGCCCGCGCCAAGGCGCTCTCGGCGCTCGATTCCTGCAAGCTCCAGCGCCCGGTCTGAGGCAGACCGCATCGATCGGCGAGAGCGCCCCGGCCCGGTGGAGACCGCGCCGGGGCGCTCTCGTTTCATGCCGCTTCCGTACGGGAGCGGGTGGTGCAAAGGGTTGCTGTCCCCGACCGCGTGACTGGGTTCATGCATTGGCCGGGACGCGCGCCTCCCTCCACCCTCTGCGGGGGAGGGTCCCTCGCGTAGGCGAGGGTGGAGGGAGCCCGCGACTCCCGCGACATCCCGAAAACCGTTTCAGAGGCTGAGCAGGGCGCCGCCCGCGTCGCGTGCCGCCTCCGCGAGGATCACCCGGCCGCCCTCGAGGCGGGCCCGGCCGGAGGCGATCATCGCCAGCGCCGCCGGGTAGAGCCGGTGCTCCTGCACCAGCACCCGGGCGGCGAGCGCGTCGGCGTCGTCGCCGGGCAGCACGGGCACCGCCGCCTGGGCGACGATCGGCCCGGCATCGAGCTCCGGCACCACGTAGTGGACGCTGCACCCGTGCACGCGCACGCCCGCGGCGAGCGCCTGCTCGTGGGTGTGCGTGCCCCGGAACAGGGGCAGCAGGGAGGGATGGATGTTGATCATCCGCCCGGCCCAGGCCTCCACGAAGCCCGGCGTCAGGATGCGCATGAAGCCCGCGAGCACCACGAGCTCGATGCCGGCCTCCCGCAGAGCGCCGTCGAGGGCGGCGTCGAAGGAGCCACGGTCCGGGTAGGCCCGGTGGTCGAGGGCGAGCGTCGGGATGCGCTGCCCGGCGGCGTAGGCGAGGCCCGCGGCCTCCGGACGGTTCGAGAGCACCAGGGCGATCTCGGCGGGATAGTCCGCAGCCTTGGCCGCCTCGACCAGGACGGTCATGTTCGAGCCGCGGCCCGAGATCAGGACCGCGGTGCGGGTCCGGCTCATGCGAGCGCGAGGCGGCCGGAGAAGGTCACGGGCTCGGGGCCCCGCTCGGTGACGCGGCCGATGGCGACCGGCCGCTCGCCGGCTTTCTCGAGAGCCGCGCGCACGGCGTCGGCCCGGTCGGCGGCGGCGATCACGACCATGCCGATGCCGCAGTTGAAGGTGCGCAGCATCTCGCGCTCGGCGACCCCGCCCGTCGCCGCGAGCCAGCCGAACACCGGCGGCGGCGCCACGGCGTCGAGGTCCATGGCGATGCCGAGATGCCCCGGCAGCACGCGGGGCAGGTTGTCGGGAAAGCCGCCGCCGGTGATGTGCGCGAGCGCCCTTATGCCGTCGGTCTCCTTCAGCGCAGCGAGCAGCGGCTTCACGTAGATGCGGGTCGGCTCGAGCAGCGCCTCGCCGAGGCTGCTTCCAGGCGCGAAGGGGGCGGGCGCGTCGTAGGGGAGCCCGCTGGCAACGACGATGCGGCGGACCAGCGAGTAGCCGTTCGAGTGGACGCCGGAGGAGGGGAGCCCGAGCACCACATCGCCCGCGGCCAGCTCCTCGCGGGGCAGCAGCGTGCCGCGCTCGGCGGCGCCCACCGCGAAACCCGCGAGGTCGTAATCCTCGCCCGAGTAGAGGCCGGGCATCTCGGCGGTCTCACCGCCGATCAGCGCGCAGCCGGCCCGGCGGCAGCCCTCGGCGATGCCGCGCACGATGTCGGCGCCGATGCCCGGCACGAGGCGGCCGGTGGCGAGGTAGTCGAGGAAGAACAGGGGCTCGGCGCCCTGGACGATGATGTCGTTCACGCACATCGCCACGAGATCGATGCCGATGGTGTCGTGGCGGCCGGTGTCGATGGCGATCTTCACCTTGGTGCCGACGCCGTCGTTGGCGGCCACCAGGATCGGGTCTGAGAAGCCCGCGGCCTTGAGATCGAACAGGCCGCCGAAGCCGCCGATCTCCGCGTCGGCGCCGGGGCGGCGGGTGGCGCGCACCAGCGGCTTGATCGCCTCGACCATGGCGTTGCCGGCGTCGATGTCGACGCCCGCCCCCGCGTAGGTCATGCCCTTGTCGTTCTCGGCCGCCATGCCCGCAAACCTGTCCCGTCTCGTTCGGCCGGTCTCTATCGGCTTCGGAGCGCCAGCGCGAGTCGGGCACGGGCGGCGCGCCCTTGATCGGGCGGGGCTTCGCACCCAAGGTCGCGCCCGATCGAAGCGGGGGCGGCGCGGATGCGGGGCAGGGTGATCATCGGGACCGGGGCGCTGGTGCTGTTCGTGGCGCTCCTCTACCTGCTGCGCGACGTGCTGATGCCGTTCATCGCCGGCTTCATCCTCGCCTATCTCCTCGACCCGCTCGCCGACCGGCTGGAGCGCCTCGGCCTCGGGCGGCTGGCGGCGAGCCTGGTGATCCTGGCGCTCGCCGTGGCGGTGCTGGTGGTGACGCTGCTGATCCTGGCCCCCGTCGCCGTCAAGCAGATCGCGGGGCTCGCCGCGGCGCTTCCGGGAACCGTCCAGCGGCTCCAGGCCATCCTCGCCGAGCACGCCGGCCCGCTCCTCCAGAAGGTCGGCGGCGCCGACGTGCTCTCCGACCTGCAATCCTCGGTCGGCACCCTCGCCGCGCAGGGCGGCTCCTGGCTGATGACCTTCCTGGCCTCGCTCTGGACCGGCAGCCAGGCGCTGGTCTCGATCGTCTCGCTCCTCGTGGTGACGCCGGTGGTGGCCTTTTACATCCTCGTCGACTGGGACCGGATGATCGCCAAGCTCGACGGCTGGACGCCACCCCGGCACCGCCCGGTGGTGCGCCGCCTCGGCCACGAGATCGACGGCGCGGTGACGGGCTTCATCCGGGGCCAGACCCTGGTCTGCCTGATCCTCGGCACCTTCTACGCCGTGGGCCTGTGGGCGGTGGGGCTGAACTTCGGCGTGCTGATCGGCATGATCGCGGGGCTGCTCACCTTCATCCCCTATGTCGGCACGCTCACCGGCTTCCTACTCTCGGTCGGCGTCGCCGTGGTGCAGTTCTGGCCGGGCTCCGACTGGCTGCATATCGGGCTCACGGTCGGGGTGTTTCTGGTCGGGCAGTTCTTCGAGGGCAACATTCTCTCCCCGAAGCTCGTCGGCGACTCGGTCGGCCTGCACCCGGTCTGGCTGATGTTCGCGCTGCTCGCGGCGGGCTCGCTGTTCGGCTTCGCGGGGCTCTTGCTCGCCGTGCCGGTGGCCGCCTCCCTCGGGGTCGTCGCCCGCTTCGGCATCGAGCGCTACCTGAGCAGCCGGCTCTACCACGACGGCCAGCCCGTGCTGCTGCCCGAGGAGGTGCGGCGCATCGAGCCCTGATAGACCCTCGACCGATCGACCCTTGACCCGCGGCGCGCAGCCGGATTCTGTCTGCGCCCCATGCTGCCCCCGACGCGCGACACCATCCCTCGACAGCTCGCCTTCGAGCTGCCCCTCGACCCCCGCTACGGCCGCGAGGACTTCCTCGTCAGCCCGGCGAACGAGGCGGCCTACGCGCTCGTGGAATCCTGGCCGCGCTGGCCCGACACTGTGACCGTGCTCACCGGGCCGCCCGGCAGCGGCAAGAGCCATCTCGCCTCGATCTGGGCGAGCCGGGCCCACGCCTGGACAGTCTCGGCCAGCGAGATCGGTAAAGGGCAGGTGCCCCATCTGATCTCGAACGGCGCCCTGGTGGTCGAGGACGTCGACCGGCCCGAGGGGCGCGACGAGGCCGCCCTGTTCCACCTTCTCAACCTCGCCCGCGAGCGCCGCTGCCCGGTGCTGGTGACGAGCGGGCGCCCGGTCGACGCCATCGGGCTCACGACGCCGGATCTGCGCTCGCGCCTGCGCCTCGCCCCCGGCGCCGCCATCGAGCCGCCGGACGAGGCCCTGCTGCGGGCGGTGCTCGTGAAGCTGTTCGTGGACCGCCAGCTCGTCGTGGATCTGCGGGTCGTCGACGCCCTGGCGCTGCGCATCGACCGCTCCATCGGCCGGGCCCGCGAGATCGTGACCGCCCTCGATCGCGACGCCCTCAGCCGGGGCCGGCGCATCACCAAGCCCCTCGTCCTCGAGGTGCTCGCGCGGCTCGGCCTCGCCGGCGACGAGGACGAGAGCGAGGACGGGCCGGGGAACAGCTGAGCCCCGCCGACCGTCATCAAACTGTCAAACGCCGAGGTCGGGTGTCATGGTAAGGGCCGCCCGAACGGCGGCTTCGAGACGGGCGAGGGAGCAGAATCTTGGCGGAGATGGACACGGCCGGCCACGATCGCGAGCATGCCGGGACGACGGAGCGCGCCGAGGAGGCCGCGGCCGAGACGCCCCCCGCCCGCGCCGCCGCCCCGGCGGGTCGCGCTCCGGCCAAGCGCCGCACCGTTCGCCGCCCGGCCGCCCGCCCGGTGCGGACCGCCGCCCGCGAGGCCGCGACCCGGAACGCGCCGGAGGTCGACCCCACGGTGGCCGAAGCCGCGGGCGACGAGTGGCCGCCGGCCTCCGAGCCGCACCCGGCGGAGGCTCATGAGGAGGCCTCCCGCAACAGCGTGCTGGAGGCGGGCCGAGCGCTCCGCCACTCCCCCGAGCGCTTCGTGAACCGCGAGCTGTCCTGGCTCCAGTTCAACCGCCGGGTGATGGAGGAGGCGGAGAACGCGCGACATCCGCTCCTGGAGCGCCTGCGTTTCCTCTCGATCTCGGCCAACAATCTCGACGAGTTCTTCATGGTCCGCGTCGCGGGCCTGCACGACCAGGTCAGGGCCGGGCTGACGCTGCCCTCTCAGGACGGGCTCAGCCCCACCGAGCAGCTCGCGCGGATCGGCGCCGAGGTCTCGCGTCTCGCCGAGGACCAGCAGGCCCGCTGGCGGGCCCTGCGGGAGGAGTTGCACGGGGTCGACATCGATCTCGTGGAGCCCGGCGAGCTCGCCCCGGAGCATTCGGCCTGGCTGGAGGAGTACTTCCTCTCCAACGTGCTGCCGGTGCTGACGCCGCTCGCCATCGACCCGGCCCATCCGTTCCCCTTCATCCCCAACCTCGGCACCACGATCGCCCTGATGCTGGTGCGCCCCCGCGACGGGCGGGTGCTGCGCGCCCTGATCCGCCTGCCGGCGATCATCGATCGCTTCGTGCGCCTGCCGGATCTCGCCGGCGATCCGGTGGCGCGCTTCATCGCCATCGAGCAGGTCATCGTCGCCTTCACCGGGCGGCTGTTTCCCGGCTACCTCGTGAAGGGGCAGGGCGCCTTCCGGGTCATCCGCGACTCCGACCTCGAGATCGAGGAGGAGGCGGAAGACCTCGTCCTGCACTTCGAGACGGCGCTCAAGCAGCGCCGCCGGGGCATCGTGATCCGCCTGGAGATCGAGGCCGGCACGCCGGAGGACCTGCGCGCCTTCGTCGCCGACGAGCTGGAGATCGGCGCCGACGCGGTGTTCCTCGTCGAGGGCATGCTGGCGCTGAACGAACTCTCGCAGATCGTCGGGATCGACCGGCCCGACCTCAAGTTCAAGCCCTACAACCCGCGCTTCCCCGAGCGCATCCGCGAGAGCGGCGGCGACGTCTTCGCGGCGATCCGGCAGAAGGACTTCATCGTCCACCACCCCTACGAGTCCTTCGACTCGGTGGTGCAGTTCCTCGCCCAGGCCGCCCGCGACCCGAACGTGGTGGCGATCAAGCAGACCCTCTACCGCACCTCCTCGAACTCGCCGATCGTCGCGGCGCTGGCCGAGGCCGCGGAGGCGGGCAAGTCCGTGACCGCGCTCGTCGAGCTGAAGGCCCGCTTCGACGAGGAGGCCAACATCCGCTGGGCGCGCAACCTCGAGAAGGCCGGCGCCCAGGTGGTGTTCGGCTTCGTCGAGCTGAAGACCCACGCCAAGCTGTCGATGGTGGTGCGGCGCGAGGGCGAGCGGCTCGTCACCTACTGCCATATCGGCACCGGCAACTATCACCCGATCACCGCGCGCATCTACACGGACCTGTCCTTCTTCACCGCCGACCCGGCGGTCGGGCGGGACGTGAGCCGCATCTTCAACTTCATCACCGGCTACGCCGAGCCCGCCGAGCTGGAGCGCATGGCGGTCTCGCCGCTGACCCTCAAGCCGAAGCTCCTCGAGCACATCGAGGCCGAGGCCGCCCACGCCAAGGCGGGGCGTCCGGCGGCGATCTGGATCAAGTGCAACTCCCTCGTCGACGCGCAGATCATCGACGCGCTCTACGACGCCTCCCAGGCCGGGGTGCAGATCGACTGCGTGGTGCGCGGCATCTGCTGCCTGCGGCCCGGCATCCCCGGTCTCTCCGAGACGATCCGGGTGAAGTCGATCGTCGGCCGCTTCCTGGAGCACGGGCGCATCTACGCCTTCGGCAACGGCGTCGGTCTGCCGCACCCGCGCTCGATCGTCTACATCTCCTCGGCCGACCTCATGCAGCGCAACCTCGACCGGCGCGTCGAGGCGCTGCTGCCCATCGTCAATCCGACTGTGCACCAGCAGGTGCTCGACCAGATCATGCTGGCGAACCTCCTCGACAACCGGCAGAGCTGGCGTGTACTCGCTTCCGGCGCGAGCGAGCGGATCCACCCCGCCGAGGGCGAGGAGCCGTTCAACGCGCACAAGTACTTCATGACGAACCCGAGCCTCTCGGGCCGGGGCAAGTCGTCGAAGAAGTCGAGTCCGCGCGCCCTCAGCCGCCGGGCGCAGCGTCCGTGAGCGGACGCCCCCGGCGCAAGGCGCGGGCCCGGCCCACGCCCCCTCCCGCCCGGCTCCGGTGCCGGGCGCGTCCGACGCAAGGAAGCGCCCTTGGCACCCCATAGCGCCAGCCTGACGCTCGCCCATTCTGCGGACAGCCCCCGGCGCGGCCGGCCGGCCCCCGTCGCGATCATCGACATCGGCTCGAACTCGGTCCGCCTCGTCGCCTACGACTCCCTCTCGCGGGCGCCGACGCCGGTCTACAACGAGAAGGTCCTGTGCGGGCTCGGCCGCAACGTGCTGAGCACGGGCCGGCTCGCCGAGGAGGCGGTACGCAAGGCGCTCGCCGCGCTCACGCGCTTCCGGGTGCTGTGCGGGATCATGAACGTCTCGCGCCTGACCGTGCTCGCCACGGCGGCCGCGCGGGACGCCGAGAACGGGCCGGCCTTCATCGCCGCGGCCGAGGAGGCCTGCGGCACGCGCATCGAGCTGCTGTCGGGCCGGCGGGAGGCCGAGCTCTCGGCGATGGGCGTCGTGTCCGGCTTCCATGCCCCGGACGGGGTGGTGGGCGACCTCGGCGGCGGCTCCCTGGAGCTCGTCGACGTGCGCGGCGCGGTGATCGGCCAGGGCGTGACCATGCCGCTCGGCGGCCTCGCCCTGCAGGACCTCTCCGGCGGCTCCGTCAAGAAGGCCGTCAAGATCGCCCGCGAGAACCTCAAGAAGGCCGAGCCGCAGCTCGAGACCCTGCGCGGGCGGACCTTCTACGCCGTCGGGGGCACCTGGCGGGCCATCGCCCGGCTGCACCAGGCCGCGCGCAACTACCCGATCCACGTCATGCACGGCTACAGCGTCGAGCCGAGCGACGAGCTGAACTTCCTCAACGTCGTCGAGACCGTCGACGCCGCGCTCCTGCAGGACGTCGAGGCGGTCTCCGAGGCGCGCCGGCCGCTGCTCGCCTACGGGGCCGTGGTGCTGGAGGAGATCATCCGGCTCGGCCGCCCGCGGGAGGTGGCGATCTCGGCCTCCGGGGTGCGCGAGGGCCTGCTCTTCGAGCTGCTCGACCGGGAGACCCGCGCCCTCGACCCGCTGATCGTCGCGGCGGGCGAGCTCAACACGCTGCGCGCCCGCTCACCGGGCCACGCGACGGAGCTGATCGACTGGACGGACCGGTTCGTGGCGAGCCTCGACGGGCCGGAGACCGCCGACGAGCGCCGCCTGCGCCACGCCGCCTGCCTGCTCTCCGACATCGGCTGGCGGGCGCATCCGGACTACCGGGGCGACCAGAGCGTCAACATCATCACCAACGCGGCCTTCGTCGGCGTCGACCATCCGGGCCGGGCCTATCTCGCGCTCGCCGTGTACTTCCGCCACGAGGGCGTGGCGCCGGAGAAGGCGAGCCCGATGCTGCGGAGCCTCGCGGGACCGCGCCTGTTCGAGCGGGCGCGCCTCCTCGGCGCGCTCCTGCGCGTCGCCTATCCCGTCTCGGCGGGCATGGCCGGCACCCTGGAGCGGATGCCGGTGCTGGCCGGCGACGGCAAGGTCGTGCTGCGGGTGCCCCCCGAGTGGCAGGGGCTCGCAGGGGACCGCCTGCTCGGGCGCGTGCGCGGCCTCGGCCGGGTCATCGGCCTCGACGGGCGCGTCGAGATCGCCTGAGGCCCGGGCGGCTTCCCGCTAAAGGATCGATCAGCGGTGCGACCCTCTCCCGCGGGACGGGAGAGGGGACAAGTCCGCGTCCGACGCGCTCAGGCGCTGCCGAGCTCCGGCAGCGCCTGGCAGGACTGCGCCTCCACCACCGCCGCGGCGGTGACGTTGACGATGCCGCGGGCCGTGACCGAGGGCGTCAGGATGTGTGCGGGCCGCGCCGGGCCGATCAGCAGCGGTCCGACCGGCAGCGCGTCGGCCAGCACCTTGGCGAACTGGAAGGCGATGTTGGCCGCGTCGAGGTTCGGGAAGACCAGCACGTTCGCCGCCCCCTTCAGGCGCGAGCCCGGCAGCACCCGGTCGCGCACCAGCTCCACCAGGGCGGTGTCGGCCTGCATCTCGCCGTCGACCTGAAGCTCCGGCGCGCGGGCCGCGATCAGCTCCAGCGCCGAGCGCATCTTGCGCGCCGAGGCCGAATCCGACTGCCCGAAATCCGAGTGGCTGAGGAGCGCGATCTTCGGGGTCAGCCCGAAGCGGGTGACGTGCTCGGCGCAGGCCACCGCCACGTCGGCGATCTCGGCGGCCGTGGGATCCTGGCGGACATGGGTGTCGGCGAGGAAGAAGGCGCCCTTCTTGGTGACGATCAGGCTCATCGCGGCGCACTCGCCGACGCCCGGCGCCAGCCCGATCACGTCGCGGATGATGCGCAGGCGCGTCTCGAAGCGCCCCTCCAGGCCGCAGACCAGGGCGTCGGCCTCGCCCCGGCGCACGGCGAGCGCGCCGATCACGGTGCTGTTGGTGCGCACCAGCGTGCGCGCGGCCTCCGGCGTGATGCCCCGGCGCCCGGCGACCTCGAGATAGGTCTGGACGTAGGCGCGGTAGCGCGGATCGTCCTCGGGATCGATCAGGTCGAAATCCTGGCCCATGCGCAGCGACAGGCCGAAGCGCTTCAAGCGCACCTCGACGACGCGGGGGCGACCGACCAGGATCGGCCGGGCGACGCCCTCCTCGACCACGACCTGCGCGGCGCGCAGCACGCGCTCGTCCTCGCCCTCGGCGTAGATGACCCGCTTCGGGTTCTCCTTGGCCTTGGTGAAGAGCGGCTTCATGACGAAGCCGGAACGGTGGACGAAGCGGTCGAGGCTCTCGGCGTAGGCCTCTATGTCGGGCACCGGGCGGCCGGCGACGCCGGACTCCATGGCGGCCTTGGCCACCGCCGGGGCGATCCGCAGGATCAGGCGCGGGTCGAAGGGGCTCGGGATCAGGGAGTTCGGGCCGAAGGGCCGGGCCTCGCCGCCATAGGCGCGGGCGACCACGTCGGAGGGCGTTTCGCGGGCGAGCGCAGCGATGGCCTTCACCGCCGCGATCTTCATCGCCTCGTTGATCGAGGTGGCGCCGACGTCGAGCGCGCCGCGGAAGATGTAGGGGAAGCAGAGGACGTTGTTGACCTGGTTGGGGAAGTCTGAGCGGCCGGTGCAGATCATCGCGTCCGGACGCTTCGCCTGCGCGAGGTCGGGCATGATCTCGGGATAGGGGTTGGCGAGCGCCATGATCAGCGGCTTGTCGGCCATCGTCTCGAGGTACTCGGGCTTGAGCACCCCGCCCGCCGAGAGGCCGATGAACACGTCGGCGCCGGGGATGACCTCGGCGAGCGTGCGGGCCTGCGTCTCCTGCGCGTAGACCGACTTCCAGCGGTCCATCAGCTCCGTGCGGCCGGCATAGACCACACCCTTGATGTCGGTGACGGTGATGTTCTCCCGCCGAGCGCCGAGCGAGACGAGGATGTTGAGGCAGGCGATCGCCGCCGCGCCCGCGCCCGAGGTGACGATCCGCGCATCCGCCAGCGCCTTGCCGGCGAGCTCGAGCCCGTTCAGGACGGCGGCGGCGACGATGATCGCGGTGCCGTGCTGGTCGTCGTGAAAGACGGGGATGTTCATCCGCGCCCGGCACTGCTCCTCGACCTCGAAGCACTCCGGCGCCTTAATGTCCTCGAGGTTGATGCCGCCGAAGGTCGGCTCGAGCGCGCAGACCACGTCGACGAGGCGCGCCACGTCGTGCTCGGCCACCTCGACGTCGAACACGTCGATGCCGGCGAACTTCTTGAAGAGGACCGCCTTGCCCTCCATCACGGGCTTGGCCGCGAGCGGGCCGATGTCGCCGAGGCCGAGCACGGCGGTGCCGTTGGTGAGCACGGCGACGAGGTTCTGGCGGATGGTGAGGGTGGCGGCCTCCTGCGGGTCGTCGTGGATCGCCATGCAGGCGGCGGCGACGCCCGGGGAGTAGGCGAGGGCCAGGTCGCGCTGGTTGCCGAGCGGCTTGGTGGCCTGGATCTCCAGCTTTCCGGGCTTGGGCAGCCGGTGATAGACGAGGGCGCCGGACTTGAGATCCTCGGACATGTTGTCGGCCATGGCCTCTCCCTTTCCCGGCTGCTCTCGCGCCGCCCGGCGCGCGCCCATCCTGTGCCCGCGCCCGCTGCGGGAGGGCGCTCGATGAGGGCTCTGTTGCACCGGCTTCGGAGCGGGCGCAACCCGCACAACGAGACCCGGATTCACCTCGAAAAGCTCGTCCGGCGATACGGATTCTCCATCGGCGCCTACTCCTACGGGCGCCCGAAGGTCCGCTTTCCCGATTCCGGGAGGCGGCTGACGATCGGCCGCTATTGTTCCATCGCCGACAAGGTCGAGATCCTGCTCGGCGGCGACCATCGGCTCGACTGGGTGTCGACCTACCCCTTCGCGGCCATGCGCGGGCTCTGGCCCGAGGCCGAGGCGCCGGCCGACTACCACGCGAGCCGAGGGGACGTGGCGATCGGGCACGATGTCTGGCTCGGCTCGGGCTGCATGATCCTGTCGGGCGTCACGGTGGGCCACGGCGCGGTCGTCGCCGCCCGCGCCGTCGTCACCCGCGACGTGCCGCCCTATGCGGTCGTGGCCGGCAATCCTGCCCGGATCGTGCGCCACCGCTTCGAGCCGGCGCAGGTCGAGCGGCTGCTGGCCTGCGCCTGGTGGGACCTGCCCCACGCGGAGGTCGCCCGGCTGGTGCCGCTCCTCCAGAGCGGGCAGGTGGAGGCGCTGGCCGAGCGCGCCGTTGCGGCGCGGGCCTGAATCCCCTACGGCCCCGGGAACGATCGAAGGTTCGAGCCCATGACCGACCCCCTTGCGACGACCACCGCCGACACGCCGCCGGACCGCCTCGCGGTGAACCCGTCGAGCCCCTACTACGACGAGCGGGCGCTGGAGCGCGGCGTCGGCGTGCGCTTCAAGGGCGTCGAGAAGACCAATGTCGAGGAGTACTGCGTCAGCGAGGGCTGGGTGCGGCTCTCCGCCGGCAAGACCCTCGACCGGGCCGGCAACCCCATGACCGTGAAGCTGAAGGGCACCGTGGAGCCCTATTTCCGCGACCTCTCCGGCACCTGATCCGGAGAGGGCCCTCGGGCCTCCGCCGCCGCGAGGTCGCGGAGCGCACCCCGTACCAGCGCGGCGATCCCCGCCCGGCCGCGGGAGCCGTCGATGACGAGGCTGGTGCCGACTTCCGGATGCGTGCGCCGCTGGCGCGGGCGGCGGGCATGGTTCGAGAGCCGCAGGGTCCGCGCCCCGCCCGGGCGCCTCAGGTAGAGGCTGTCGCCGCGCTCGTTGATCGCGGTCACGCCGAGCCCTTCCGCCTCCAGCAGGGCGCGGGCCAGGGCGAGCGCCTCGCGCGGGGGGAGGGGGCCCGCTTCCGTCACGGCCCTGCGGGCTCGATGGTGCGGAGCGTCCGCCGGCCGAGCGTGCGCGCCTTGAGGCGGAGCGCCGGCCGCTCGACGGCGTACCAGGACAGGGCCGCGACCATCAGCGCCAGAACCAGCGAGGGCGCCAGCAGCGCGGCGCCGGACGTGCCTGGGTAGAGCGCGTGCAGGCTCTGCTGGATCGGCCATCCGTAGAGATAGACCCCGTAGGAGAGATCGGCCTTCGGGTCGAGGAGCGGCCGGGCCAGCGCCGGGGCGAAGCCGAGCGCCACCCCGCCGTAGGCCTCCGCCGCGAAGAGCCCGGTGCGGTAGAGCGGCGTCCCGTGCAGGAGCGCGCAGAGGGCGATGAGCCCCGCGGCCAGCGGCAGCGACAGGCGCACCTGGGACCGGTTGAGGTAGAACGCGGCGCCGATCGCGAAGATCAGCGGCAGGCGCAGGGCCGTCTCCAGGCCCTTCGGCAGGTCGGCGCGCGTGGCATCGAGCGCCAGCAAGGCCAGGGCGAGGACGAGCGCGAGACCCGCGACGGCGCGCGGCCGGCGCAACAATCCGAGAAAGCCCGCCGCCAGAACGCCGAGATAGCAGAGCACCTCGTATTTCAGGGTCCAGACCGTCCCGAGCGGGCTCGGATAGGGGTTCTGCGCGAAGACGCCGGGCAAGCTGGCGTTGCTCTTGAAGGTGGTCAGCGTGTTGAGCACGAACCGCCAGGTGCCGGGCTCGCTCACGTAGGTTCCGGCCGGCAGCGCCGTCATCGCGGTGCCGAGGCCGAAGGTGACGAGGAGGGTGGCCGCCGCCAGCCCCGGCAGGATGCGCAGCGTGCGCGCGACGACGTAGTCGCGGGCGCCGCGCCGGTCGAGGCTCATGGTCACGAGGAAGCCGGAGACGGCGAAGAAGCCGTTCACCGCGTGCTCGCCGAGGGTGAAGCCGGTCGCCCGCGTCAGGGGCTCGTCGAGGAGGCCGCCCGTCGCGACGCTGAAGGCGTGGGAGACGACTACCATCACGGCGAGGACGAGGCGCAGGCCGGTGAAGGCGTTGCGCGGACGCGCCATCGCGTCCGCGACGGTCTCGCCGCGAAGGAAGGCGGGCAGGGCGATCACGGGGCCGGGGTCTCCGCCAATCCCTCGCGGGCCAGCGCGCTGAGGCCCCGCAAGGCCGCCAACGCACCCATCGCCGAGCCGCCGTAGCGCTCGAGACCGGCGCGCCGCAGCACCAGCGCCGAGAGCGCCGCCTTGGCGGCGTTGGCGGCGAGCCCCGGCCACGGGTTCTCGGTGATCCCGTACTTGCGGCCGACATAGGCCCGCGACCAGGCGAGATGCCAGCGGGCCCGGAACACCCGGCCCGGCTCCGGCGCCGAGGAGCGGCCGCGCCCGTGCAGCGCCTGCGCCCCGTGGACGTGGACGAGGCTGCGCCCGGCCTCGATCACCCGCCGGCAGAGGTCGTCGTCCTCGTAGAACAGGAAGATTTTTTCGTCGAAGCCGCCGAGCGCCAGGAAGAGATCGCGGGGCGCCAGCAGGCACGCGCCGGAGAGGAAGGGCGCGCAGGCGTCGCCCTCGGGCAGGTCCCGCCGGCCGAGCCTGTTGTGGAGGTAGGGCGCGAGCAGCGAGCGCGGCTGATAGAAGAAGCGCCCGTCCGGTTCCGTGATGCGCGGGGCGAGCAGGCCCGCGTCCGGGTAGGCTCGCACCGCCGCCGTCAGCGCCGCAACGGCGCCGGGCCGCAGGGTCACGTCGGGATTGAGGATCAGGACGTGGCTGGCCTCGGTGGCCGCGCGCACGCCGATGTTGTTGGCCCGCCCGTAGCCCTCGTTGCGGGGGTTTCGGATCACCCGTGCTCCGGCCGCCTCAGCCACGGCGGCGGAGGCGTCGCGGCTGGCGTTGTCGACGACGATCGCCGGAACACCCTCGTCGGCGAGCGCCGCGAGGCAGGCGGGGAGGGCGCCCGCGCTGTCATGGGCGACGACGACGGCGGTGAGGGAAAGGGTCGACGGCATCGGCTCCCGCGCGGCGTCCCTCCCCCCTCTGTGGGGGAGGGTGGCCCCCGAAGGGGGTCGGGAGAGGGGAGCGCCGTCTCCGGAAAGACCTGAGCCGGCCCCTCTCCCGCCCTGCATGCGCAGGGCACCCTCCCCCGCCAAGGGGAGAGGGTTATCTCGCGCTCACCCCTTCTTCTCGGGGAGGTTGAGGCGGATGTGCAGCTCCCGGAGCTGCTTCGGGGTGGCCTCGGCGGGGGCGCCCATCATCAGGTCCTCGGCGCGCTGGTTCATCGGGAACAGCACCACCTCGCGGATGTTAGGCTCCTCGCAGAGCAGCATCACGATGCGGTCGACGCCGGGTGCGATGCCGCCGTGGGGCGGGGCCCCGAGGCGCAGTGCGTTGAGCATGCCGCCGAACTTCTCCTCCAGCACCTCGCGGCCGTAGCCGGCGATCGCGAAGGCCTTCTCCATCACGTCGGGGCGATGGTTGCGGATGGCGCCGGACGACAGCTCGATGCCGTTGCAGACGATGTCGTACTGGAAGGCCTTGATGCCGAGAATCTTCTTCGAGACCTCGCCGTCAGGGCCGGCGCCCGCGCGCTCCGCTTCAGTCGCCGCGACGTCGAGGGCCAGAAAGTCCTCGCGCTCGAAGTTCGGCATCGAGAACGGGTTGTGGGAGAAGTCGATGCGCTTCTCCTCCTCGTTCCACTCGTACATCGGGAAGTCAGTGATCCAGCAGAAGGCGAACTGGTCCTTATCCGACAAGTTCAGCTCGTCGCCGATGCGGATGCGCGCCTTGCCGGCAAGCGCCGCCGCCTTGGCCTCGGTGCCGGCCGCGAAGAACACCGCGTCGCCGGCCTTCGCGCCGGCCTTCTCGGCGATGCGCGCCTGCACGGCGGCGGGGATGAACTTGGCGATCGGGCCGCGGCCGGTGAGCGTGCCGCCCTCCTCCTCGAACACGATGTAGCCGAGGCCCGGCGCGCCCTCGGAGCGGGCCCAGTCGTTGAGCTTGTCGAAGAAGGAGCGGGGCTGGCCGGCCGCGCCGGTCGCCGGGATGGCGCGCACGACGCCGCCGGACTTCAGCACGCCCTTGAACGCCTTGAACTCGACCTCGTCGCGGCCGAACTCTTCCGACACGTCGGCGATGATCAGGGGATTGCGCAGGTCCGGCTTGTCGACGCCGTACTTCAGCATCGCGTCGGCGTAGGTGATGCGCGGAAACTCGGCCGTCACGCGCTTGCCGTCCGCGAACTCCTCGAACACGCCGCGCAGCACCGGCTCGACCGCCTGGAACACGTCCTCCTGGGTGACGAAGCTCATCTCGATGTCGAGCTGATAGAACTCGCCAGGGCTACGGTCGGCCCGCGCATCCTCGTCGCGGAAGCAGGGGGCGATCTGGAAGTAGCGGTCGAAGCCCGCGATCATCGTGAGCTGCTTGAACTGCTGCGGCGCCTGCGGCAGCGCATAGAACTTTCCGGGATGCACGCGAGAGGGCACGAGGTAGTCGCGGGCACCCTCGGGGCTGGACGCCGTCAGGATCGGCGTCTGGAACTCGAAGAAGCCGCCCTCGCGCATCCGGCGGCGCAGGCTGTCGATAATCGCCCCGCGCTTCATGATGTTGGCGTGGAGCTTCTCCCGGCGGAGATCGAGGAAGCGGTAGCGCAGCCGCGTCTCCTCCGGGTACTCCTGGTCGCCGAACACCGGCAGCGGCAGCTCGGCAGCGGGGCCGAGCACCTCGAGATCGTCGATGTAGACCTCGACCGAGCCGGTCGGCAGCTCCGGGTTCTCTGTGCCGGCGGGCCGGGTGCGCACGCGGCCGTCGATACGGATCACCCACTCCGAACGCGCGGTCTCGGCGGCCTTGAACGCCTTGGAGTCGGAATCGATCACGCACTGCGTCAGGCCGTAATGGTCGCGCAGGTCGATGAAGAGCACGCCGCCATGGTCGCGGATGCGGTGGCACCAGCCGGAGAGGCGGACCTCGCCCCCGACATCGGACGGGCGGAGCGCCCCGCAGGTATGGGTACGGTAACGGTGCATGGCGGTCTTCTGTGGATGAAGGCCGGCACCATTCACGGGGGAGGGGCCAAGTCAAGCGGAGGAGGGGCAAGCAGGAGGGACTACCGGGGGCCTACGGCTGTCCCCTGTCGTCGCGGGGCGCTCGCTCCCCTTTCCCGACCAGCCGCGATATAGCCGGACCATGAACCTGATCGACACCACCTCCGCCCTGGCGGAGGCCTGCGAGCGCCTCGGAGCGCAGCCCTTCGTCACCGTCGACACGGAGTTCATGCGCGAGACCACCTATTACCCGAAGCTCTGCCTGATCCAGATGGCGGGGCCGGACGGGGAGGGCGTCCTCGTCGATCCCCTGGCGCCGGGCCTCGACCTCAAGCCCTTCCTCGACCTGATGGCGCGGGAGGACACGGTGAAGGTGTTCCACTCGGCCCGCCAGGATCTCGAGATCATCTACCTGCTCGGTGGGGAGCTGCCGCACCCGTTCTTCGACACGCAGGTCGCGGCCATGGTCTGCGGCTACGGGGACTCGGTCTCCTACGAGCAGCTCGTCAACGACCTCGCGCGCGCGAAGATCGACAAGTCTTCCCGCTTCACCGACTGGTCCCGCCGGCCGCTCTCGGACGCCCAGCTCGCCTACGCGCTCTCCGACGTCACCCATCTCGTGAAGGTCTATGAGGCGCTGGCCTCCGAGCTCCTGGAGACCGACCGGGGCGCCTGGCTCGACGAGGAGATGGGCGTGCTGATCTCGCCGGAGACCTACCGCGCCGACCCGGCCCAAGCCTGGCGGCGTCTCTCGGGGCGCATGCGCAAGCCCCGCGAGATCGCGGTGCTGATGGAGGTCGCCGCCTGGCGGGAGCGGGAGGCGCAAGGCCGCAACGTGCCCCGCGGGCGCATCCTCAAGGACGAGGCGGTGATCGACGTCGCCACCAGCTGCCCCCGCAGCGTCGAGGCGCTCGGGCGCCTGCGCTCGATCCCTTCCGGCTTCGAGCGCTCGCGCACCGGGGCCGACATCCTCGCGGCCGTCGAGCGGGGCGCGACCCGCGACACCGCCGGCATTCCCCTCCCCGAGCGCGGCCGGGCGCGCAGCGGCGGCAACGGAGCCCTGGTCGAGCTTCTCAAGGTGCTGCTCAAGGCGGTGTGCGAGAACGAGCGGGTGGCGCCGAAGATCGTGGCCACCGTCGACGACCTCGAGGCTCTGGCCGACGACGACGCGGCGGACGTGCCGGTGCTCTCGGGCTGGCGCCGGGCGCTGTTCGGCGAGAAGGCGCTCGCGCTGAAGCACGGCCGCATGGCGCTGTCGGCCGAGGGCGGCCGGGTTGTGGTCCGCACCCTGTCGTAACCACGCGATATAGAGAAAGACGCCCGGATCGGGTGACAGGCAGGACGGACGGGACTATGTGGCAACTCAGTTGCCTAAAAATCCCAGGCTTTGTTCCCCGTCCCGATGCACGAGTCGAATGCCGTCCTTCAGACGCTGACCGGCCAGGGGCATGTGTCCGCCGAAGGATGCGCCACGGTCCGGGTCCGCTACCGCGTCACCGTCGAGCGCCGTGACGGCCTGATCGTCGCCCACGGCACCCTTGTCGGCAAGCCCGCAGGCCTGCATCCGATCTGGCTGCAGCCCGACGCGGTGCTGCGCCTCCGCTCAGGGCGCCGCCTCGACATCTCCGTCACGGACCTGATCGGCGACACCGCCGAGTTCGAGAGCACGGGGCCGGTCGCCGACTGAGTCGGGCGATTCGGGGCCCTGCGCCCGCTCGTCGGCCGCCGCCGCGATGCGGCAGGAGCGCGCAGCACGGCCTGCGCATTCTTCCACAGACGCTCCGAAGCTCAGCCGGTTTCGCCGAAGCAGTTTGCCGGATCATCCCGCAGCGCATTCCCAAAAGAACGATGCCGCGGTGCGAGAAGCCGCGCCCTGCCCGTTCCCGACGCATGAGAGCCGCACCCGACCATCGAGAGGCTGCATGGGGCGCATGGGGTGCCAAAAGTCAAAGCAAGTTCTTTTGCAGCCGCAAAATCGTCTTTGTGCATCGCACTGTAAACTGTTTGCTGACGAAGACGCGCCTTTGTCTCCTCCGCTGGCCCCTCGACTGCGGCCTGCGCTGTCGAGAGCCGCACGGCCATGTTGACGGCCCCGGTTTTTTTCTTAGAGTTCGTTCAAGCTTCGGTTTCGAGGAGGCGGCCAAAAAAGGGATGGCCACCTCTGGCTCGGAAAACTTTTCGGTGAAGCGATACCATCGCCCGCTACCGAAGCTCGATGATCCCTGTCTCAATCAGCAGGCCAGGCCTCTGGCGGCACGGTCTCGTGCACGCTCGCGGCGTCAAGGCCTGTCGGAGGAATCCATGAGAGCAGTCCACCTCCTCGCGCTGGGCGCCGGTATCGCCGCGGCGAGCCCGGCCTTCGCCAACGACGACGTGCTGAAGCGCAGCCAGGACCCGAACCAGCAGGTGCTGCAGACGGTCGACTACGCCAACACCCGCTACTCGAAGCTCGACCAGATCAACGCCTCGAACGTGAAGAGCCTCCAGGTCGCCTGGACCTTCTCGACGGGCGTCCTGCGCGGCCACGAGGGCTCGCCGCTCGTCGTCGGCAACGTCATGTACGTGCACACGCCGTTCCCGAACATCGTGTACGCGCTCGACCTCGACCACGAGGCCAAGATCCTCTGGAAGTACGAGCCGAAGCAGGATCCGTCCGTGATCCCGGTGATGTGCTGCGACACGGTCAACCGCGGCCTCGCCTACGCCGACGGCGCCATCATCCTGCACCAGGCCGACACCACGGTCGTCTCGCTCGACGCCAAGACCGGCAAGGTCAACTGGTCGGTCGTGAACGGCGACCCGAAGAAGGGCGAGACCAACACCGCCACCGTGCTCCCGGTGAAGGACAAGGTCATCGTCGGCATCTCCGGCGGCGAGTTCGGCGTGCAGTGCCACGTCACCGCCTACGACCTGAAGTCCGGCAAGAAGGTTTGGCGCGGCTACTCCATGGGCCCGGACGATCAGCTGATCGTCGACCCGGAGAAGACCACCGCGCTCGGCAAGCCGATCGGCAAGGACTCCTCGCTGAAGACCTGGGAAGGCGATCAGTGGAAGACCGGCGGCGGCTGCACCTGGGGCTGGTTCTCGTACGACCCCAAGCTCGACCTGATGTACTACGGCTCGGGCAACCCCTCGACCTGGAACCCCAAGCAGCGTCCGGGCGACAACAAGTGGTCCATGACGATCTGGGCGCGTAACCCCGACACCGGCATGACCAAGTGGGTCTACCAGATGACGCCCCACGACGAGTGGGACTTCGACGGCATCAACGAGATGATCCTCACCGACCAGAAGGTCGACGGGAAGGACCGTCCGCTGCTGACCCACTTCGACCGCAACGGCTTCGGCTACACCCTCGATCGCGCTACCGGCGAGCTCCTCGTCGCCGAGAAGTTCGATCCGGTCGTGAACTGGGCCACCAAGGTCGACATGGACAAGGGTTCCAAGACCTACGGCCGCCCGCTCGTCGTGTCCAAGTACTCGACCGAGCAGAACGGCGAGGACGTGAACTCGAAGGGCATCTGCCCGGCCGCCCTCGGCACGAAGGACCAGCAGCCCGCTGCCTACTCGCCGAAGACGAGCCTGTTCTACGTGCCGACCAACCACGTCTGCATGGACTACGAGCCCTTCAAGGTGACCTACACCCCGGGCCAGCCGTATGTCGGTGCGACCCTGTCGATGTACCCCGCGCCGAACAGCCATGGCGGCATGGGTAACTTCATCGCCTGGGACGGCGTGAACGGTAAGATCAAGTGGTCGCTGCCCGAGCAGTTCTCGGTGTGGTCGGGCGCTCTTGCCACCGCCGGCGACGTGGTCTTCTACGGCACCCTTGAGGGCTACCTGAAGGCCGTGGACTCCAAGACGGGCAAGGAACTCTACAAGTTCAAGACCCCGTCGGGCATCATCGGCAACGTGATGACCTACTCCCACAAGGGCAAGCAGTACGTGGGCGTCCTGTCGGGCGTCGGCGGCTGGGCCGGCATCGGCCTCGCGGCCGGCCTGACCGACCCGAACGCCGGTCTCGGCGCGGTGGGCGGCTACGCGGCCCTCTCCAACTACACGAACCTCGGCGGTCAGCTCACCGTCTTCACGCTGCCGAACTAATCGGTCGCAGGTTCGCAGAAATGTGAGGTGCCGGCACGGGAAGCCGTGCCGGCACCT
>NZ_BPQR01000054.1 GCF_022179345.1 Methylobacterium jeotgali
GTCGTCCAGCGTCTTGATGTCCTTCTTGAAGAGACCCATGGCCGTTCCTCCGGTTGCATGCTGCGGTTGCGAGGCCAACCGGGGCGCCGGGGGGATCGTTCCGAGGGGATGGCGGGCGGCCGGGAGCGAGGAGGGCGAACCGGCGCCGGCCCTCGTCCGGCGGCCCTTTTCACTCGCCTCTCCTCCGTGAGCCATGCCACACTCCCGCGTGACGCTCGGCCCCCAGCGAGGATCTGTCCGGCATGGCCAATGACGTGGCGACACCCCTCAGGATGTACGGCAACTGGCGCTCCGCCGCCGCCTTCCGCGTGCGGATCGCGCTGAACCTCAAGGGCCTCCCCGTCGAGGAGACCTTCATCGATCTCGACGCGGGCGACCAGCACAAGCCCGAGTTCCGCAAGATCAACCCGCAGGGCGCGGTGCCGGCGCTGTTCGACGGCGGCGGGCCGCCGCTGACGCAGTCGCTCGCCATCCTCGACTACCTGGAGGACGCCTATCCGGCGGTGCCGCTGCTGCCCGCCGAGCCGCGGGCGCGGGCGCGGGCCCGCTCGCTCGCCCAGGTCGTCGCCTGCGACACCCACCCCCTCTACGTGCCCCGCGTGCGCAACTACCTCATGGAGGCCTACGGCCTGCCGAAGGAGCGCATGATGGAGTTCGTGCGCCACGTCTTCTCCACGGGCCTCAAGACCCTCGAGACCCGGCTCTCGACGGAGGCCGGCACCGGCCGTTTCTGCCAGGGAGACGCGGTGAGCCACGCCGATCTCTGCCTCGTCAGCCTCTGGGTCGGCACCGGCATCTTCGGGGTCGAGACGGCCCCCTATCCGACCGTCGCCCGCATCGCCGAGGACTGCCTCGCGCTGGAGGCCTTCGCCCGGGCTCATCCGCTCTGCCAGCCCGGTGCGCCGCAGGGCTGAGCGGCCTCGCCGAGGTGATCGCCGACCAGCTTGGAATCCTTCTCGATTTCGTGCCTAAAGCTCCACGGTTGAGCCGGGGCGATCATCCCCTGGGAAGAGAGGCGGACGCATGGTGCCGGGCGAGAACCAGAACGGGCTGCATCGCATCGTCGTGGTGGGCGGCGGAGCCGCCGGCCTCCAACTCGCGACGAAGCTCGGCGAGACCCTCGGCCGGAAGGGCAAGGCCCACATCACGCTCGTCGACCGGGCGCGCACCCATATCTGGAAGCCGCTGCTCCACGAGGTCGCCGCCGGCAGCCTCGACGTCGGCCACCACGCGGTCGACTACCTGCACCACGCCCACGAGCACCATTTCCGCTACCGCATCGGCGAGATGACCGGGCTCGACCGGGAGACCCGCACGATCCGGCTCGCCGCGAGCCGCGACGCGGAGGGGCGCGAGATCACGCCGGAGCGCCTGATCCCCTACGACACCCTGGTGCTCGCGGTGGGCTCCACCACCAACGATTTCGGCACGCCGGGCGTGCAGGAGCACGCCATCGCGCTGGACACCCAGGACCAGGCGGTGCGCTTCCACCAGCGCCTCGTCAACGCGATGCTGCGCGCCCACACGCAGGAGGGCGCGGTACGGCCGGGCCAGCTCCACGTCACGGTGATCGGCGCCGGCGCCACGGGCACGGAGCTCGCCGCTGAGCTTCACCGCACCACGCGGCACGTCGCGGCGACCGGCCTCGACCGCATCGACCCGGAGAAGGATCTCAAGATCACCCTGGTGGAGGCGGCCGAGCGCATCCTGCCCGCGGTGCCGGAGCGGCTCGCGGCGGAAGTCATGGCGCTTCTCGCCGGCATCGGCGTCGAGGTGCGCACCAACGCCCGCGTGACCGAGGTGCGCGCCGACGGCGTGTCCCTCGCCGATGGCGGCGTCATCCCCTCCGAGCTCGTGGTCTGGGCAGCGGGCGTGAAGGCGCCGCCCTTCCTCAAGGACATCGGCGGCCTCGAGACGACCCGCAGCAACCAGCTCGTGGTCAGGCCGACCCTCCAGACCACCCGCGACCCCGACATCTTCGCGATCGGCGACTGCGCCTATCTCGTCGAGCCCGGCACCGACACGCCGGTGCCGCCCCGCGCCCAGGCCGCCCATCAGCAGGCGAGCTACCTGATCAAGGCGATCCCGATCCACATGCGTGGCGAGCCGCTGAAGCCGTTCCGCTACCGCGACTTCGGCTCCCTGGTCTCGCTCGGCCACTACACCGCGGTCGGCAACCTGATGGGCTTCATCCAGGGGCGGAACATGTTCATCGCCGGGCTGTTCGCCCGTCTGATGTACCGCTCGCTCTACAAGATGCACGAGCGGGCGCTCCACGGCACCGTGAAGACGGGGCTCGACGCGCTGGCCCGGGCCCTGACCCGGCGCACCGAGGCGCGGGTGAAGCTCCACTGAGAGCGGCCGCCCCCGGGGCGGCGCAGCGGAGGAAGCGATGGTCCTGATCAGCGTCATGTATCCCGCGAGCGGTTCGAGCCGCTTCGACATGGACTACTATCTCGGCCATCACATGCCGCTGGTGCGCGAGCGCTGGTCGCCGCTGGGGCTGCACGAGGCGCGGATCGTGCGCGGCGTGAGCACGCCGGACGGCGCCGCTCCGCCGGTGCAGGTGATGGCGCTCCTCACCTTCGACTCCGCGGACGCCTTCGCCCGCGCCGTCGCCGCCCACGGCGCGGAGATCTTCGCCGACATCCCGAAGTTCACCGACGCGCAGGCCGCCGTCCAGATCAACGACTTCCCCGAGGACGCGGGAGCGCGGCCGGCGTGATCGACATCGTCAAGCTCGTCCAGGCGAAGAACCCGGCGCTCGGTGCCTACGTGCTGGTGCTGCGCGCCGACTCGCGGGCGCTCGCCGCGCCGGACCGGCTGACGGAGGAGGCCGCGGCCTGGATGGAGGCGCGCACACCGGGCGCGAGGCTCGTGCGCGAGAGCGTGCTGCTCGCGCCCTTCCCCGGCGGTGTGCCGGCGGAGCGGACGGTCAGCGTGCTGGCCTTCCGCGACGCGCAGCAGCTCGCGGCCTTCGCGACGACCTGGACGGGCGATTCCGAGACGGAGGCCTGATCCCGGCAGGACCCAGGTACCCGTAATCGACGTATTCCCGGCCGAGATGATCTCGGCTAGGATCATGCGATCCTCGATGGTTGCGTGAATAAAATGCCAGCACGACCGGTTCGGTCCCTCGCGTGGTCTCCGACTATTGCGCTGTCATGGCTCTGGGGTCTGGGGTTCTTCTACGCCATTCATGTGACTTTGACGAATGGATGGCTCGGTTTCATCGCGTTTGCGATCCCCAACGCGGTGGGTCTGGGCCTGTTCGGGTGGATACTCGGCTCGCCGCGCATCGATCCGGCCAAGGTCCTGAGTTCCGTCGAGGGCCCCTATGCGGGCCTGTTCCTGGCCTGCCAGTTCTTCGCGGTCGCGATCACAATCTTCGGGTTCGCGGCCTATGCCTGGATGCCCTTGTTCGGGACGAACGCGGCGCTCGGAATCTTCGTCGTCATTCTCGTCGCCTGCTCGATCGGCCACGCGATCTCGATCCGAGGCCTCAAGAAGCTCCACATCGCCTATCTTGTGCTGGGACTCGTCGCGAGCCTGACCGCCCTGTACGGCCTGTGGAACGCCTCCGACGCCCCGCCCACCCCGCTTGCCGCCTTCGACGAGCGATTCTACGGCCTGGCGATCCCGACGCTCGTCGGCTTCCTCCTCGGCCCCTGGATGGACATCCAGCAGTGGCAGCGGGCGGTCGAGATCCGGCGCAGCGGCGGGTCGGTGCGCGTGGCCTACGCGTCGGGCGCCGCGCTGTTCTTCGGCCTGCTCGTCGTCAACGCCCTCCTCGCCGGGGCGGCGGGGCCGGCCGGGACCGTCACGGCGGCGGACGGCGTTCCGGGCGCGCAGCCCGCGGTCGCCCTGGCGATCGCCCGCAACCACCTCGACGGCCCCGGCCTCGCCTTCGTGATCTGGACCGTCATCGCGGCCGTCTCGACGATCGACAGCTTCTACTGCGCCACGCGCTGGATGATGACCTCGATCACCACGCGCAGCACCTCGCCGCTCATGGCCTTCGTGCCGGCGGGCCTGGTCGCGTCACCGGTCTGGATCGTGCTCGCGGCGCTCGTGACCGCGGCGGCGATGATCCGGCTGAACCTGTCGCTCATCTACCTGATGGTGCCGTTCGCCACGCTCCTCGTCGGGGCGGCCGCCTGCCTCGTCTGCGAGACCCTCGGGGCGCCGCGCCGTTACGATCCGGTGCTGTGCGCCATGATCGGCCTCACCGCCTGCCTGATCTTCCTCGCGGGCCATGTCGCGCCGGTGCCGGCCTTCCTCGCGGTCGCGCCGCTGATCGGCCTGATCGGCGCCCTGCCGATGATCCTGGCGCTGTTCGGCTGGCAGAAGGAGGAGACACGCGAGATCGCGCCCGTGGCCGAGGCGAGCGTGCCGAAGGTCGCCGTCGTGACGGTGACGCGCGAGGAGGTCGGCACCTCCCACGGCTTCGACGGGCAGTGGTTCGTGCTGCGCATGATCCCGACCTACGATGACACCAACTCGGTCGGGAACGTCTACTTCGCCAACTACGTCCGCTGGGTCGGCAAGGCGCGGGAGATGTTCTTCAACATCTGCATGCCGAAGTTCGACCTCAAGACCACGGACTTCTACGTGCTGACCAAGTCCTTCACCCACGACTTCCGCCGCGAGGCGGTCGAGTTCGAGCCGATCACGGTCAAGATCAAGATCGCGAACCACAACCGCAAGTTCGTGACCCTGGCGCACGAGATCCACAGCGACCTCCACGGCCTCCTCGGGCGCGGAGAGCAGTCGCTCATGTTCGTCGACACGGTCCATTACCGGCCGCTCGACATCCCGCGCTCGATCGTCGAGGGCTTCCTGCCCTACTGGCCGAAGACCTCGCCCCACGCCGTCGGGACGGCCGAGACCGCCGCCATCGCCCGCGCCTGAGGGCGCGCCACGCAACACTCCTGTCGCGAGAGGCGCTCTCAGGCGGCGTGGGGGCGCTCCGGCAGGTCGCGCTTCGCGGCCAGGATGCCGGCCTCGAGCGCCGGCACGGGCTTGCTGAACAGGTAGCCCTGGAACTCGTGGCAACCCTGGTGCAGCAGGCAGAGGCGCTGCGCCTCGGTTTCGACGCCCTCGGCGGTGATGGTCATGTCGAGGCCCGTGGCGAGGTCGACGATCGCCCGCACGATCGCCGCGCCGCTGCGCTCGTGCGGCAGGTCGCGCACGAAGCTCTGGTCGATCTTGATCTTGTCGAAGGCGATGCGGCGCAGGTAGCTCAGCGACGAGTAGCCCGTGCCGAAATCGTCGAGGGAGAGCCGGACCCGCATCTCGCGCAGCGTCGTCAGCATGGCGTGGATGGCCGGCGTCGCCTCCAGGAACACCGACTCGGTGATCTCGAGCTCGAGCCGCGTCGCGGCGAGCCCGCTCTCCCGGAGCGCCGAGCGGACGAGGAGCGGCAGGTCCGAGTGGCGGAACTGGATCGGCGACAGGTTGACCGCGACGCTGACCTCGCCGGGCCAGGTCGCCGCGATCCGGCAGGCCTCGCGGATGATCCACTCGCCAAGCGGGATGATCACCCCCGTCTCCTCGGCGAGCGGGATGAAATCGGCCGGCGAGACGAAGCCGCGGGCCGGATGCCTCCAGCGCAGCAAGGCCTCGAAGCCCCGGATGCGGCCCTCCTTGGCCGTCACGATGGGCTGGAAGTAGAGCACGAACTCGCCCCGATCGAGGGCGCCGCGCAGGTCCGCGGTGAGGGTCCGGCGGGCCTCGATGCGCTCGTCCATCTCGGCCTCGTAGAAGCGGAACCCGTTCCGCCCCTCGCTCTTCGTGCGGTAGAGCGCGAGATCGGCCCGGCGCACGACTTCCAGGCTGCCGTCCTGGGCGCGATGGCGATGCCGACGCTGACCCCGATGCTGACCCGCAGGCCCTCGATGTAGAAGGGCGGCGCGATCGCCTGCACGATGTCCCCGGCAAGCGTCTCGATCGCCCGCCGGTCGCGCACGCGCGGGCCGGTGGCGAGGATGGCGAACTCGTCGCCGGCCAGGCGCGCCACGAGCACGTCGGGCGAGCCGAAGGCGCGCAGCCGGTCGGCGACCGCCCGCAGCAGGGCGTCCCCGGCCGCGTGCCCGAAGGAATCGTTGACGTTCTTGAACTCGTCGAGGTCGAGGGCGAGCACGGCGAGCCGGCGGCCCTTGCCGAGCCACTCGCAGGCGGCCTCGAAGCGCTGCTGGAACAGCACGCGGTTCGGAAGCTCGGTGAGCGGGTCGTGCAGGGCCAGGAAGGAGAGGCGCTCCTCGGAGCGCTTCTTCTCCGTCACGTCGGAGCCGACCCCGCGATAGCCGGAGAAGGCGCCGCCGCGGTCGAAGATCGGCTTGCCGCTCAGCGACCAGACGCGCCGCTCGCCGGCGATGTCGAGGGGCAGGACGACGTTGCGGAAGACCCGGCGCTCGGCGACGGTCTGCCAGAGCCCGGTGCTCGGATGGCCGACGGGCGCCCCCCGCGCCGGCAGGATCAGCCGCTCCAGCGGCAGCCCCTGGAGCTGCCGCTCCGAGGAGCCGGCGACCTCCACGAGGCGCGGCGAGACGTGCTGCAGGCGGAGATCCGCGTCGGTCTCCCAGAGCCAGTCGCTGGCGTTCTCCTCGAACTCGTTGAGCAGCAGGTGCGTGAACTCCTGCTGCCGCTCCAGCTCCGCCTGAGAGATCACGCGCATCGTGACGAGGCGGCTGAGATGGACGATCGTGAAGAGGATGAAGACCGCGTAGAAGGTCAGCAGGATGGCGACGTAGATGTAGAAGCGCTCTCCGGTCATCGCGAGCGCGATGAACGAGCCGAGGATGATCGGCGTCGAGTAGCTGATGGCGGTGAGCGGCATCACGGCCGCGCTCATGCCGGTGGCGATGAGGCCCGCGCAGCAGGCGGCCATGAGCAGGCGCCCATGCGCGTCCGCATCTCCGAACAGCATCACCGGGATCGAGGCGAGCAGGCTTCCGTAGAGAAGCGCCATGAGCACGACGCCCCGGCGGAAGCGCGGGCTGACCTCGGCGGGCTTCGGACGCCTGCGCCAGCGCCGGCACTGCTCGAGGGCCACGGCCGCGAGCGGCAGGATCAGCATCTCGAGGGTGGTCAGGTAGGCGCGGTTCCCGGGGCCCCAGAACAGGTACACGATCACCTGGACGACGCTGAGGCTGACCAGGATCGTGAACGGCACGAGGCGGAGCGCCACGTCGAGCTGCTCCACGCGGGCGCGGCCCTTGAGGCTGGCATCCAGCAGACCGTTCTCGCGGTCGGCGTCGATCAGGAACGGGATCACGATCTCATACGCCTCGGGCGCCCTTCACATTCGGTCCTGCGGACGACAATGCAGTCGCAGAACCTCTCCGGACAGGAAACCGTCCGGCTCCCGGAGCAAAAAATCCGCCCGCTGATTGAAGGATTCGTAAAGATACCCGCTATGGTTCGATCGAACACGCTGCGTCTCGGAATCGTCGTCTTCCGGGCGGCGTCGAAGCGGCGGGGTTTGTTTCCGGCGGTGTCTTCGGGGCGATCGCGGCCGCCGTCGCGGACCGCTCATCCGGCGCGCCAGTCGTGCCTCGGCGCTCCGGCAGCCTCTCACAGGGCCGGACGGTTCCGTCCGGCGCCCCCGGGTCACTCCCACTCGATGGTGCCGGGGGGCTTCGAGGTGATGTCGTAGGTGACGCGATTGATGCCCTTGACCTCGTTGATGATGCGCGTCGCCACGCGGCCGAGGAAGGCCATGTCGAAGGGGTAGAAGTCGGCGGTCATGCCGTCGACCGAGGTGACGGCGCGCAGCGCGCAGACATGGTCGTAGGTGCGCCCGTCGCCCATCACGCCGACGGTCTTGACCGGCAGGATCACCGCGAAGGCCTGCCAGATGGTGTCGTAGAGCCCGGCCTTGCGGATCTCCTCCAGGTAGATCGCGTCGGCCTTGCGCAGGGCGTCGAGCTTCTCCGCGGTGATCGTGCCGGGGCAGCGGATGGCCAGCCCCGGGCCGGGGAAGGGGTGGCGGCCGACGAAGGCATCGGGCAGGCCGAGCTCCTTGCCGAGCAGCCGCACCTCGTCCTTGAACAGCTCGCGCAGGGGCTCGACGAGCCTCATGTTCATGCGCTCGGGCAGCCCGCCGACGTTGTGGTGGCTCTTGATCGTGACGGAGGGTCCGCCGGAGAAGGACACGCTCTCGATCACGTCCGGGTAGAGCGTGCCCTGCGCCAGGAAGGCGGCGCCGCCGATCTTCTTCGCCTCGGCCTCGAACACGTCGATGAACAGCCGGCCGATGGTCTTGCGCTTCACCTCCGGGTCGTCGACGCCTTCCAGCGCGCCGATGAACAGGTCCTGCGCCTGAACGTGGACGAGCGGGATGTTGTAGTGGTCCCGGAACAGCCGCACGACCTCGTCGCCCTCGCCGAGGCGCAGCAGACCGTGATCGACGAAGACGCAGGTGAGCTGGTCGCCGATCGCCTCGTGGATCAGCACCGCCGCGACGGAGGAATCGACGCCGCCCGACAGGCCGCAGATCACCCGCTCGCTGCCGACCTGCTCGCGGATGCGGGCGATCGCCTCCTCGCGATAGGTGCCCATGGTCCAGTCGCCGGAGCAGCCGGCGACGTCGCGCACGAAGTTGCGGATCAGGAGCGCGCCGTGGGGCGTGTGGTGCACCTCCGGGTGGAACTGCACCGCGTAGAACCCGCGCGCCTCGTCGGCCACCGCCGCGAAGGGCGCGTTGGCGGAGACGGCCACCGTGGTGAAGCCGTCGGGCAGCTTCGTCACGCGGTCGCCGTGGCTCATCCAGACGGGGTAGCGCTCGCCCTTGTGCCAGATGCCGTGGAAGAGGGGGCAGTCGGAGAGGATCTCGATCTCGGCGCGGCCGAACTCGGCGTGGTGGCCGGCCTCGACCTCGCCGCCGAGCTGCGCGGCCATGGTCTGCTGGCCGTAGCAGATGCCGAACACCGGCACCCCGGCCTCGAAGATTTTCTGCGGGGCCCGGGGCGACAGATCCGAGGTGACCGACTCAGGGCCGCCGGAGAGGATGACGCCCTTGGGCCGGTATGCGTCGAAGGCGGCCTCGGCCTTCGTGAAGGGCACGATCTCGCAGTAGACGCCCTCCTCGCGGACCCGGCGCGCGATGAGCTGCGTCACCTGCGAGCCGAAGTCGACGATGAGGATCTTGTCGTGATCGGCGAGGGAGACGGCGGGGCTGGTCATGGCAGGGCTTTAGAGAAGGCGCCGGACCCGTGCAACGCGGCAAGACGCAGGGGCGGTTCGCGGCCCCATTGTAAGCGAATGTGGCCCACCGCTTCATCCGGGATTCACCCGTCCGCCGGGAAACAGGCGCCCCGCATCAACCGAGAGGGGAACCCCCATGAAGGCCATGATCCTCGGACTCGCCGCCGCCACGCTCGTCGGCCTCGCCGTGCCGGCCTCCGCCGCGCCGGTGGCGGCCGCCGGAGGCCTCGTCGCGCCCGGCAACGGGATCGATACGGTGCAGTACCGCGAGCGCCGCGTCGTGCGCGGGCCGCGCTGCCGCACGGTCGTCACCAAGCGCCGCGGGCCGTTCGGCCGCGTCGTCATCGACCGCCGCCGCACCTGCTTCTGAGACGGATGCCCTCTTCCCCGGAAGAGGCAGGCTCCTCGGGCACGCCGCCCATCGATCCGGACGGATGGATGGGCGCGGCGGTTCGCGATGAGGACGAGCGGCCCCTCCGGGGGCCGTTCGCGCGTCAGGCCCGGCGTTCGAGGGCGGCGACGTAGAATCCGTCCGTCCCGGTCAGCGCCGGGCTCATCTGGACGCCGCGTGCCGTGACGCGCACCGCATCCGCCAGTCCCGCGGGCGCCCCGGCGAGAAGGTCCGCCGCCGGCACGGACGCGAAGGTCCCGCCCGCACCCGCCAGGAAGCGGCCGAGAGAGCCGTCGTTCTCCTCCGGGATCAGCGAGCAGGTCACGTAGACGATCCGCCCGCCCGGCCGCACCAGCCGCCCGGCGCGGGCGAGTACCGCGTCCTGCTCCGCGAGGCGTGTCGCGAGGCTGCCCGGCCGCAGGCGCCACTTGGCGTCGGGGTTGCGGCGCCAGGTGCCCGAGCCCGTGCAGGGCGCGTCGACCAGCACCCGGTCGACTTTGCCGTCGAGGTCCTCCAGGACGTCGGCCCGGCCGCGCCCGCCGCGGGGCGTGCGCACCTCGGCTTGCGCCTTCGCCCGGCGCAGGCGCTCGTGGATCGGCGCGAGCCGGCGCGGGTCGCCGTCCGTGGCGACGAGGCGGCCCCGGTTGCCGGTGAGCGCGGCGAGCGCCAGGGTCTTGCCGCCACCTCCGGCGCAGAGGTCGACGATCGTCTCGCCGGCCTTCGCCCCGGCGAGCAGCGCCGCGAGCTGCGAGCCCTCGTCCTGGATCTCGTACCAGCCCTCCAGGAACTCCGGCTCGACGTGGAGCGGCGGTCCGCGCCCATCGGCGCCGATGGGCACGCGCAGCCCCTGCGGGGCATGCGGTGTCGGCTCGGCACCGGCATGGGCGAGGGCGGCGCGGGCGGCGTCGCGATCCGTCACCAGGGTGTTGACCCGCAGGTCGAGGGGGGCGCGGCGGGCGAGGGCGCGCAGCTCCGGCAGCAGCGCCTCCTCGCCCAGCGCCTCCCGGAGCGCCGGCAGGATCCAGTCCGGCACGTCGCCGGCGATCTCTGGCGGGGCGGTGTCGAGGCGGCCCTCCGAGAGCCGCTCCCACTCGACCTCCGTCAGGGGGTCCGGCGCGAAGCCCTCGCCCGAGAAGAGGCCGGCGATGCTCGGCACGGCGAGCCCCTGCTGGAGGCGCAGCGACCCGATGAGGATCGCGCGAGGGCTGTCCGCGCCCATGATCCAGGCGGCGGAGGCGCGGCGGCGCAGGGCATCGTAGACGAGGCTCGCGATCGCCGCCCGGTCGCCGGAGCCGGCGAAGCGGTGGGCGAGGCCCCAGTCCTTGAGGGCGTCGGCGGCGGGTCGGCGGCGGCTGCCGATCTCGGCGAGGACCTCGATGGCGGCGGCGCAGCGGGCGGCGGGGGTCAGGATGCGTCTCCGGGCTCGGGTGTGGAGAGAGGGGATGGGGGCCACGGTCCAGGAACCGTCGCCGGCCGGTCACATTATGGCCGAGCTTGTCGCCCCTCTCGTGATCTCCGTCGTGCCTGCTACCCGCGAAACCGGGCCGGGCGCAACGCGAGACGCAAGAGGACGACCCGATGACCAACCTCCTTCGCCTGCCGGCCGCCGGCCTGATCCTCCTGGCGGTCGCCGCCTGCTCGACGGCGCCCGCCGCCCCCGACCTGACCCCGCCGGCGCCCCGCGTCGACGCCAAGACGCAGCTCGAGTACGGTGCGCCCCCGCCCCGCGGCCCGCGCTACTGAGTGAGAGTCCGAGGCCGGGCTCGGGCGCCGCGTCCGGGCCCCGCTCCGGGCGGGCGCCCGAGCGCTGCGCGAAGGTCCTGCGCGAAGGGATGAGCTTCATGTCCGCGACGGCGCGCTTCCTCGACCGGTTCGGATTGGCGCACCCGATCGTGCAGGCGCCGATGGCCGGCGTCTCGACGCCCGAGCTCGCCGCCGCCGTGTCGAACGCCGGCGGCCTCGGCTCGATCGGCCTCGGCGCGAGCCCGCCGGCGAGCGCCCGCGGGATGATCGAGGCGACGCGGGCGCTGACCGACAGGCCCTTCAACGTCAACGTCTTCTGCCATCCGCCGGCCCTGCGCGACGCGGGCCGGGAGGCCGCCTGGCTCGCCCACCTCGCGCCGCTCTTCGCGGAACTCGGCGCGCCGCCGCCCGAGAGCCTGCGTGAGATCTACAGGAGCCATCTCGACGGCGACGAGTCCCACCGAATGCTCCTGGAGACCCGGCCGCCGGTGGTGAGCTTCCATTTCGGCCTGCCCGACGCGTCCCGGCTCGCGGCCCTGCGGGAGGCCGGCATCCGCACCATGGCGACCGCGACGAACCCGGAGGAGGCCGCGCGGATCGAGGCCGCTGGGATTGACGCGATCGTGGCGCAGGGCATCGAGGCCGGCGGCCACCGGGGCGTGTTCGACACCGACGCGCACGATACGGGCCTCGGCACGGGCGTGCTCGTCGCCCTGCTGGTCCGGCAGACGGCGTTGCCGGTGATCGCGGCCGGCGGCATCATGGACGGCCGCGGCATCCGGGCGGCGCTCGATCTCGGGGCGGCAGGCGCCCAGCTCGGCACCGCCTTCATCCTCTGTCCGGAGAGCGCCGCCGACGCCGCCTATCGCGCCGCGCTCGCGAGCGCGCGGGCCTTCGACACCCGCCTGACCTCGGCGATCTCCGGCCGCCCGGCGCGGGGGCTCGCGAACCGCCTGATCCTGCACGGCGCCGCCCCGGGGGCGCCGCCGGCCTGCGCCTACCCTGTGGCCTACGATGCCGGCAAGCACCTGCATGCCGCGGCCTCCGCCCGGGGGAGCGATGCGGCCGCCGCCCACTGGGCCGGGCAGGGCGCGCCGATGGCCCGCACCCTTCCGGCGGCGGACCTGTTCGCCCGGCTCGTCGAGGAGTGCGCCGCCTGAGCGCTTCGCGTCAGGCGGCTTCGCGGGCGCGGCGCGCCTCGTAGGCCTTGAGGTGGGTGTAGGCGAGCGTCAGGCCCGGCCGCGCGGCGGACGGGTCGGCGCGCCGCCCGCGCTCGAGGAGGTCGCCGACGATGTGGTCGGCCTCGATGCGGTGGCCGCCCTCGATGTCGCGCATCATCGAGGCGGTCAGCGGCGAGCCCTCCTTGGTGAGCATGGCGCGGGCCTGCGCCGTGACCTTGTCCCGGGGCTCGACTCCGCTGGCGCGGGCGATGGCGAGGCACTCCTCGTAGGTGCCCGCCACATAGTCGCGTCCGCCGGGCGCCGCGACGATGTCGCCGATCGTCGCCCGCATCAGGCTGGTGGAGCCGGCGAGCGTCGCCAGGAACACCCACTTCTCCCACATCTCCGTGAGGATGATGTCGCTCGCCCGCGGCTGGAACTTCGCGCCCTCGACGAGGCGGTCGATCGCCTCGATGCGGGGCGTGCGCGCGCCGTCGCGCTCGCCGTAGGTGATCGTGCCGAAATCGCTGAGCTGCACGATCGCCCCGTCGGGCGCCAGCGTCGCGGCGATGGAGCAGGTGCCGCCGATGACCCGCTCGCGGCCGAAGCGCGCGTCGAGGGCGTCGAGATGGCGCATCCCGTTGAGGATCGGCATCACCGTGGTGTCCGCGCCGACGCCGGGGGCGAGGTCGGCGAGCGCCGAGTCGAGATCGTAGGCCTTGCAGGAGAGGATCACGAGGTCGAAGGGGCCGGCGACCTTCAGCCCGTCGGCGGTGACGGTCGAGGGCGCGGCGATGTGCGCGTCGCCGAGCGGGCTGCGCAGCATCAGGCCGCCGGCGGCGAGCCGCTCGGCGCGGGCCGGGCGCACCAGGAAGGTGACGTCGCGGCCCACTTCCGCGAGGCGCGCGCCGTAGAATCCGCCGGTCGCCCCGGCTCCGACCACGAGAACCCGCATGTGCCCGATGCTCCGCTTCGTCGAGGCGCCGTCATGCGCGCCCGCCGCCGCGGATGCAACGGGGCTCAGGGGAGGGCGGGGGCCAGCAGGATGCGGACCGCGAACACCGCCCAGAGCACGAACAGCACCAGCACGCCGGCCATGTAGGCCCGGAACCGGGTCGGCACGTGGTTCGAGGTCACGAAGACGCCGGCATGGACGAGGCGCGTCGCCACGAACGCCCAGGCGAGGACGACGAAGAGGAGATCAGCCTTGCGGGTGAGGAGCGCCAGCGGCACCAGCGCGTAGAACAGCACCGGCAGCTCGAACTGGTTCGAGAAGGCGTTGGCCGCCGCCTGCACGCGCGGCGGCCAGTTGCGCTCGCCGAGCGCGATGTCGCCGACCCGCACCCGGCCCGCCCCGACCTCGGCGAAGCGCCGCCGGCCCATCATGATCAGCAGCGCGAAGGTCAGGAGGACCTGGGCGAAGACGGGGGCGAGGACGGCCTGGATGCTCAACGGGCGGCTCCGGAAGACGGGATCGCGGCCCTCGATACACGAAACCCGCCCGCGGATGCGGACGGGTTTCGGTCGTTCGGCTCGATGGCGCTCAGGCGGCGCGGAGGCTGTGGAGGAAGCCCACGACCTGGTGGTTGAGATGCTCGGACTGCCGTGAGAGTTCGGAAGCCGCCGAGAGCACCTGGGAGG
>NZ_BPQR01000055.1 GCF_022179345.1 Methylobacterium jeotgali
CCTCCTCGACCGCGCCCCGGTGCGGATCGCGACCGTGATCAACTTCCCCGCCGGCGGCGAGGACGTCGACCGCGCGGTGGAGGATGCCCGCGCCGCGATCCGCCACGGGGCCGGCGAGATCGACCTCGTGCTGCCCTATCGCGCCTTCCTGCGCGGCGACGAGACCCTCGCCCGCGACATGGTCGAGGCGGTGCGCGACATCTGTGCGCGCACGGTGCTCAAGGTCATCCTGGAGACGGGCGAGCTGCCCCCCGAGCGCGTCGCGGAGGCCGGCCGTCTGGCGCTCGCGGCCGGGGCCGACTTCCTCAAGACCTCCACGGGCAAGAGCCCGGTCTCGGCGACGCCCGAGGCCGCCGAGGCGCTTCTCGGCGTGCTCGCGGGCGCCGAGCGCAAGGCCGGGCTCAAGGTCTCCGGCGGCCTGCGCCGGGTCGAGGATGCCGCCGTCTATCTGGCGCTCGCCGACCGCCGGATGGGTCCGGGCTGGGCGACGCCTGCCACCTTCCGCCTCGGCGCCAGCAGCCTGTTCGGCCCCTTGCGCGCCGCGTCCGGCCTCTGATGCGCTCGCCCGCGGAGATCATCCGCGCCAAGCGCGACGGCGGCAGCCTCAACGCCAGCGAGATCGCCGCCTTCGTCGCCGGCCTCACCGACGGGCGCGTGACGGAGGGGCAGGCGGCGGCCTTCGCCATGGCGGTGTTCTTTCGCGGGCTCTCGACGCCCGAGCGCGTGGCGCTGACCGAGGCGATGACCCGCTCCGGGACCGTGCTCGCCTGGGACCTGCCCGGACCGGTCCTCGACAAGCACTCGACGGGGGGCGTGGGCGATACGGTGAGCCTCGTCCTCGCGCCGCTGGTCGCTTCCTGCGGCGGTTACGTGCCGATGATCTCCGGGCGCGGCCTCGGGCATACGGGCGGCACCCTCGACAAGCTGTCGAGCATTCCCGGCTACGACGCCGTGCCGGGACTCGACCGGCTCCGGCAGGTGGTGCGCGAGACCGGCTGCGCCATCGTCGGCCAGACCGACGACCTCGCGCCCGCCGACCGGCGCCTCTACGCGATCCGCGACGTGACGGGAACGGTCGAATCCCTCGACCTCATCACCGCCTCGATCCTCTCGAAGAAGCTCGCCGCAGGTCTCGACGGTCTCGTCATGGACGTGAAGACCGGCAACGGCGCCTTCATGGCTACGAACGCGGAGGCGCGGACGCTCGCCGAGAGCATCGTCGGCGTCGCGACGGGCGCGGGCCTGAAGACGACGGCTCTCCTCACCGACATGGACGCGCCGCTGGCGAGCGCGGCCGGCAACGCGCTCGAGGTCGCCTACGCCGTCGAGACCCTGGCGGGGCGGCGCCGCGAGCCCCGCTTCCTCGACGTGACGCTGGCGCTCGGCGCCGAGATGCTCGTTCTCGGCGGGCTCGCCGCCGATGCGGCAGAGGCGAGGGAGCGCCTGGAGCGCGCGCTGGCCTCGGGACGGGCGGCGGAGGTCTTCGGGCGGATGGTCGCCGGGCTCGGCGGCCCCGCCGACCTCGTGGAGCATCCCGAGCGCCATCTCGCCCCGGCGCCGGTGGTGCGGCGGGTAGAGGCGGAGGGACCGGTCGCCGGCGTCGATACCCGCGCGCTGGGCCTCGCGGTGATCGGGCTCGGCGGCGGGCGCACCCGCCCGCAGGACGGCATCGATCCGCGGGTCGGGTTCAGCGATCTCGCCCGGCCAGGACCGGGCACGGGCCTGCTCGGCATCGTCCACGCCGCCGACGAGGACGGGGCCGAACGGGCGGAGGCCGCCCTGCGCGCCGCCTACCGGATGGCCGCGCCGGCGTCTGAGCGCCCGGCCATCCTGGAGCGGATCGGCTGATCCCTGGAACGGCGAAGGGCCGGACACCCCTCGGTGTCCGGCCCTTCCGGCGCTCAGCGCGCCGTCTCGATCACCAGCGGTGATGGTGGCGATGGCCCCAGCCGCGGTGGTGATGATGGTGGCGCCAGCCGTGATGGCGGTGACCCCAGCCGCGATGGTGATGGTGCCAGCGGCGGTGATGGCCCCAATGGTGGTGATGGCGGCGGTGGCCGTAGTAGCCGTACTGCACCGGCACGACACCGGCCTCGGCCTCGCCGGCGACGGCAGGCGACGGGGTCAGGGGGGCGGCCTCGGCCTTCGGCGCCGCGGCGAACAGGCCGCCGGCGAGGATCATGGCGGCGGCGAGCGCGCGGCCGGCGAAGGGGCGCGTCGTGGATCGTTCGGTGCTCAAGGCGATCTCCCTCTTACGTCGATCCGGCGGCGGGGGCCGCCGGCTGATCGGGAGATAGGGCTACCGCCGGGCGGGTGAATGCCCGCTGAGCCGCCCCGAGACATCCGTTTACAAAGGGATGCGGAGCGGGGCCGCCGCTCAGGGGCGTCGGTACACCCAGACGCGCGCGGGGGGCAGGTTGAGCCACACCCGGTTCGAGCCGCTGGCCGTGTAGCTGCCCTGGGCGCAGCGGGCTGGGATCGGCGGCACTACGGCGTAGGTGAACTGCACGAAGGGCGCGCCCGGCGACATCAGGTCGTGGGCGGCGTTGAGCAGGTCGAGGCGCTGCTCCAGGGGCTTGGTGAAGAGCGGCAGGCTGGAGACCGTGGCCGCGGCGGGCTCGCCGAGCAGCGAGCCGACCGTGCGGCGGATGTCGTAGGCGTCGCCCGGCACCACCGTCGCGCGGGGGAAGCGCCGGCGCAGCAGCGCGCAGAAATCCGGGTTGAACTCGACGAGGACGAGACGGTCCTCCTCGACGCCCCGGCGGATCATCGCCTCCGTCACCGGGCCGGTGCCGGGTCCGAGCTCGATGATCGGCCCGTCGCGGCGCGGGTCGACGTAGGATGCCATGGTGCGGGCGAGCAGCCGGCCCGAAGGGGTCACCGCGCCGGTGACGAGCGGACGCTCCAGCCAGGACTTGAGGAAACGGGCCTCGTCGTCCCGGACCTTGCGGCCGTCCTTCGGCAGCAGAGCCTCGGTCGGGAGCTTCGCGCTGGAACGACGTAGCGGCGGCAAGACCGATGTCCCCTCGAAGTGCAGTCCACCCGTAGGCTAGACGACGAAAGCCAAGGCGCCGTCAAGCATTTGCACGACGCTCCCGACGCGAGCCCCGACGCTTCCGCATGGCGCGCGTCGGCGGGGCCACAACCATAACCGGGGATCGAGGCATTTCGATCCGGCCGGGACCCGCCGCTCAGCCCGTGAAAAAGTCCTTCACCTTCGAGAAGAACCCCGCGCTCTCGGGGTGGTTCTCGTCCGAGGCGCTCTGGTCGAACTCCTGGAGGAGCTCGCGCTGGCGCTTCGTCAGGTTCTGGGGGGTCTCGACGAAGACCTGGATGTAGAGGTCGCCGACCTCGCGGCCCCGCAGCACCGGCATGCCTTTGCCCTTGATGCGGAACTGCTTGGCGGTCTGGGTGCCGGCGGGGATGCGCACCTGCGTCTGCGAGCCGTCGATGACCGGCACGGTGATCTCGCCGGAGAGCGCCGCCGTCACCATCGAGATCGGCACCCGGCAGAACAGGTCGGCCCCGTCGCGCTGGAAGAACTCGTGCGGCTTGATCGAGAGGAAGACGTAGAGGTCGCCGGCCGGACCGCCGCGCAGGCCGCTCTCACCCTCGCCCGCGAGCCGGATGCGCAACCCGTCGTCGACGCCCGCGGGCACGTTGATCGAGAGCGTGCGCTCGCGGGTGACGCGGCCGGCCCCGGCGCAGCTCCCGCAGGGGTCGTCGACGATCTCGCCGCGGCCGTGGCAGTTCGGGCAGGTGCGCTCGATGGCGAAGAAGCCCTGCGCCGCCCGCACCCGGCCGTAGCCGCCGCAGGTCGGGCAGGGACGGGGCTTCGAGCCGGCCTTGGCGCCCGTCCCGGCGCAGGCCTCGCAGGTCACGGTCGTGGGGATGCGGATGGTCTCCGCCTTGCCGGCGAAGGCCTCCTCCAGGGTGATCTCGAGGTTGTAGCGCAGGTCCGCCCCGCGCTCGCGGCCCGGCGCGCCGCCGCGTCCGCCCCGGCCGCGGCCGTCGCCGAAGAAGTTGTCGAAGATGTCCGACATGAAGTCGCCGAACTCGTTGCCGAATCCGGGACCGCCCGCCCCGCCCTGGCTGAAGGCGGCGTGGCCGAAGCGGTCGTAGGCCGCACGCTTCTGGCCGTCGGAGAGGCACTGGTAGGCCTCGTTGATCTCCTTGAACTTGATCTCGGCTTCCTTGTCGCCGGGATTGCGGTCCGGGTGATACTGCATCGCGAGCTTGCGGAAGGCGACCTTCAGCTCGCCGTCGCTCGCCGTCTTCGCGACGCTGAGAACCTCGTAGTAATCGCGCTTCGACATGGACGGTCAGCGGTCCCGGCCCGCGGGCCTTGTCTCGATGGACTTCAGGAAATCGGCGCTCGGCACGCGCGTGAGGCGGCCGGCACCGGCCTCGTCTTCGCAGCGTCCGGTCGAGGTTGCAACGGTGCGAGCGGCAAAACCCGCGCCGGGTGTCTTCCGGGCCGCGCTCCGCCCGGTCACCGACGGGCGGACGAAAAGAGCGGCGGCGGGGAAGGCCCCCGCCGCCGCGCTCGGGCGGTCAGGCCCGCTTCTTGTGGTCCTTGTCGTCGACCTCCTGGAAGTCGGCGTCAATGACGTCGTCCTTCTTGGGCTCGGGGCCGCCCTCGGCGCCCGGAGCGCCCTCGCCCTGGTTGGCGGCGTACATCGCCTCGCCGAGCTTCATCGAGGCCTGCATCAGATCCGTGGTGCGGGCCTTGATGGTCTCGACGTCCTCGCCCTCAAGCGCGGTGCGCAGCGCGGTGATGGCGGTCTCGATGCCCTCCTTGTCGGAGGCCGGGACCTTGTCGCCGTACTCCTTCACCGACTTCTCGGTGGCGTGGACGAGGCTCTCGCCCTGGTTCTTCACCTCGACGAGCTCGCGGCGCTTCTTGTCGGCCTCGGCGTTGGCCTCGGCGTCCTTGACCATGCGGTCGATGTCCGCGTCCGAGAGGCCGCCCGAGGCCTGGATGCGGATCTGGTGCTCTTTGTTCGTCGCCTTGTCCTTGGCCGTCACGTTGACGATGCCGTTGGCGTCGATGTCGAAGGTCACCTCGATCTGCGGCATGCCGCGGGGCGCCGGCGGGATGCCCATCAGGTCGAACTGGCCGAGCAGCTTGTTGTCCGCCGCCATCTCGCGCTCGCCCTGGAAGACGCGGATCGTGACCGCGTTCTGGTTGTCCTCGGCCGTCGAGAACACCTGAGACTTCTTGGTCGGGATGGTGGTGTTGCGGTCGATGAGGCGCGTGAACACGCCGCCGAGCGTCTCGATGCCGAGCGACAGCGGGGTGACGTCGAGGAGCAGCACGTCCTTCACGTCACCCTGGAGCACGCCCGCCTGGACCGCGGCGCCGATGGCGACGACCTCGTCCGGGTTGACGCCCTTGTGGGGCTCCTTGCCGAAGAACGCCTTCACGACCTCCTGCACCTTGGGCATGCGGGTCTGGCCGCCGACGAGCACGACCTCGTCGATCTCGGAGGCCGAGACGCCGGCATCCTTGAGCGCCTTGCGACAGGGCTCGATCGTGCGCTGCACGAGGTCGTCCACGAGGCTCTCGAACTTCGCCCGCGACAGCTTCAGCGCGAGGTGCTTCGGGCCGGTGGCGTCGGCGGTGATGTAGGGCAGGTTGATCTCGGTCTGGGTCGCCGAGGACAGCTCGATCTTGGCCTTCTCGGCGGCCTCCTTGAGACGCTGGAGGGCGAGCTTGTCCTTGGTCAGGTCGATGCCCTGCTCCTTCTTGAACTCGGCCGTCAGGTACTCGACGACGCGGTTGTCGAAGTCCTCGCCGCCGAGGAAGGTGTCGCCGTTGGTGGACTTCACCTCGAACACGCCGTCGCCGATCTCGAGGATCGAGACGTCGAAGGTGCCGCCGCCGAGGTCGTAGACCGCGATCGTGCCGGCCTTCTTCTTGTCGAGGCCGTAGGCGAGCGCGGCGGCCGTCGGCTCGTTGATGATGCGCAGCACCTCGAGGCCGGCGATCTTGCCGGCGTCCTTGGTGGCCTGGCGCTGGGCGTCGTTGAAGTAGGCGGGCACGGTGATGACGGCCTGCGTGACCGGCTGGCCGAGATAGGACTCGGCGGTCTCCTTCATCTTCTGAAGGGTGAAGGCCGAGATCTGGGACGGCGAGTACTTCTTGTCGTCGGCCGCGACCCAGGCGTCGCCGTTGTCGCCCTTGACGATGGTGTAGGGCACGAGGCCCTTGTCCTTCTGCGTCAGCGGATCGTCGTAGGTGCGGCCGATCAGGCGCTTGATCGCGAAGAAGGTGCGTTCCGGATTGGTGACGGCCTGCCGCTTGGCGGGCTGGCCGACGAGGCGCTCCCCGTCGTCGGTGAAGGCGACGATGGACGGGGTGGTGCGGGCGCCCTCCGCATTCTCGATGACCTTGGGCTGCGTGCCTTCCATGACGGCCACGCAGGAATTGGTGGTGCCCAAGTCGATGCCGATGACTTTACCCATGGCGGGATCCCTCTGTGGTTCTGTTCAAGCAGACCGCCGAGCCCCGAAGCAGCTCGGCCCATGGCGGTGCGGTGTCGAATTTGAAGAGCGGGAGAAAGTCCGGGACGGGCGGCCGGAAACGGCCGCATCCGGCGCTTAATCCCGCGCCTCGCCGCATATAAGAAGACTGATCAGGGGCCGCAAGGCGAAGGCTCGCGAGGGGTAAAAGGGCGGTTCCCGACCCCCTGTCGAAGCGGATTGCGGGGTAACGGCCGCGCTGCCACGCGCGCGCCACCGATCCCGTGCTAGGCTGCGGCCCGACGCGAGGGTCGCGACCGGTCCCGCCGCCCCGCCCGCCCGAAGGACCCGATGCGTTCGACCTGCCTCCGCCTGCTCCTCGCCAGCGCCGTGCTCGGCGCGCTCAGTGGCCCGGTCGCGGCCCAGTCGTTCTTCGAGGAGCTGTTCGGCATCGGGCGGGCGGCCAAGCCCCCGGTGCCCCCGCGCCCCGTGCCCGGCCCGGCGCAGCCGCAGCCCGGCGCGCTGCCTCCCGGCGCGGTGCCCGCCCCCGGCGATCCGAACGCCCCCCTCGACCCCAACGCCGACGCCTCCCGCGCCGCGCCCCCCGCCCCGGCCCGACCCGTGGTGCTCAAGGTGCCCGGCGACGACAACGTCACCGGCCAGGAGCTTCTCCTCAACGGGCTCACCGGCAGCCTCAAGCTGGAGCGGGCGGGCGCCGCCATGACCGCGCGGGTGGTCCTGCCGGGGAGCAAGGTCTCGCAGCCCACCGAGAGCTGCAAGGTGCCGCTCGCCGAGGGCCGGCCCGTGACCCTGACGAGCGAGGGGCGGCCGGACGGCGTCGCGCGCTTCGAGGCCGCGGCGGCCGAGTGCCCCCTGCGCTTCGAGGTCTGGGAGGGCGGCGTCCTCGTCACGGCGCTGGGCGGCAACCCGGTCTGCACCTTCACCGCCGCCGACTGCGCGACGACCCCGGTCGGGTTCTGGGGTCCCGCCGCCCCGACCCTGATCGGCCGCTCGGGCGAGTTCGACGCGGCCCGCGGCGTCGCCGACAAGGCGGTGCGCGACAACTTCAAGATCATGACCCAGCGCGCCCGCCGGGAGGACGTGCGGGGGATCGTCACCGAGCAGGCGGCCTTCTCCTCGGACCGGGAGCAGCTCTGCCGCACCTACGCCCGCGAGGGCGCCCACGGTTTCTGCCACCTGCGCCACACCGAGGCCCGCGCCCTGTCGCTCGCCCAGCGCCTCGGCGCGCTCGGCTCCGGGGCGGCGACCGCGGCCGCCGCGCCGGCCGCGCGGGTCCGCCGCCCGAAGCCCGCCGCCGTCGACGGCCTGAACCCGGACGCCGCCCAGGGCGGAGGCATCGTCGCCGAGTGAGGCTCATGGTCCCGCTTCGATGACCTTCTGGAGGCAGACCGCGCGGGTGTCGCGGTAGCCGAGGCGGTCGTAGAAGTCGCGCACCGCCGCGTTGTCCGGGCGCAAGAGGAGCTGCAGCTTCCAGACGCCGCGGGCGGCGAGCCACGCCTCCGCCGCCGCCATCAGCGCCCGGCCGTGGCCTCTCCGCTGGTGCCGGGGATCGACGGCGAGATAGTAGACCCAGCCCCGGTGGCCGTCCTCCCCGACCATGCAGGTGCCGAGGACGACGCCTTCCGCCTCGGCGACGAGGATCGTGGCATGCGGCCCCTGCCGGGCGAAGGCGATGTCGCGGGCGGGGTCGTTCCAGGGCCGGGAGACGCCGGCCGCGTGCCAGAGCGCCACGACCGCCTCGGCGTCGCCGTCGCGCATCGTGCGGATCACGGGGGGCTCAAGCGCGGCCGGAAGAGGCCGAGAGCATCGCCGGCTCGATGCCGTTCATGCGCAGCGCCCGGTCGTACTTCGCGTCGAGCGAGGGGTTGAAGATCAGCTCCGGGTCGGCCGGGCAGTTGAGCCAGCCGTTGGCGAGGATCTCACTCTCGAGCTGGCCCGCCTGCCAGCCGGCGTAGCCCAGCGCCAGCACGGCGCTGGCCGGCCCCTCGCCGCTGGCGATCGCCCGCAGGATCTCGACCGTGGCCGTCAGGCAGATGCCGTCGTCGATGGGCAGCGTCGACTGGTCGATGTGGAAGTCGTCCGAGTGCAGGACGAAGCCGCGCTTGCCCTCGACGGGACCCCCCATCAGCACCGGCATGTGCCCGACCCGCTCGCGCAGGCGGATGGCGTCAGCCTCCGGCGCGATGTCGAGCTGCACCAGGAGATCGGGCATCGAGAGGTCGGTGACGGCCTTGTTGACGATGATGCCCATGGCGCCGTCGGCGGAATGGGCGCAGACATAGATCAGCGAGCGCGCGAAGCGCGCGTCCGTCATCCCCGGCATCGCCAGCAGGAACTGACCGTCGAGATAGCCGGAGGCCTCGTCCGGGCGGGATGTGCTCATGGCCGTCATGCTACGCCCCGACGGTTCTTTGTCCAGCGGTCACGAAGCCTCGGTAAGCCCGGGCGCCCCGGGTCGACTTCCCCGGCCGATGCGGGCAAGACGGCGCGGAGCGCGCAGCCCGCGCAAGGAGACAGCGGCATGACGATTCAGGTCGGCGACCACCTGCCCCAGGCGACCTTCCGCGTGACGGGCGCGAACGGGCCCGAGACGAAGACCACCGACGACGTGTTCAAGGGCCGGCGCGTGGTGCTGGTCGGCGTGCCGGGCGCCTTCACGCCGAGCTGCCACCGCAACCACCTGCCGGGCTTCGTGGAGAAGCTCGCCGAGATCAAGGCGCGTGGCGTCGACGCGGTGGTCGTGACCGCGGTCAACGACGTGTTCGTCCTCGACGCCTGGTCGAAGGCGAGCAACGCCGAGGGCATCGAGTTCCTGGCCGACGGCAACGCCGAGTTCGCCAAGGCGACCGGCCTCGACATGGACGGCACCGGCTTCGGCCTCGGCCCGCGCTCGAAGCGCTACGCGGCCGTCGTCGACGACGGCGTCGTCAGCGTCCTCAACATCGAGGAGTCGCCCTCCAAGACCGAGGCCTCCGGCGCCGAGGCCCTGCTGAAGGTGCTCTGATGCCCTGCCGCTCCCGCATCGACGCCGTTCGGCGCGGGAGCAGTACGGGGTCCCTGTCCCGGAGGTGCCCCGCGCCCGTCACGGAACCTCGCGCGATCCCGGCCGCTGGCCTATGTTGGAGGCCAGTCAGGGAGATAGGAATGGCCTACACCGTCGTCTACACCACCCCCTCGGGCGAGCGCTCCGAGGATCATCCGGACCACGTCCGGGCGATCGAGCGGGCGCTCACCTTCAGCGGCATGGGGGCGTCGGACGTCCACGTCCGGACCGCCGCGGGCCGGGTCTACCGGGCGCCCGGCGAGATGCCGGACCTGCTCCAGGCTGAGGGCGGGGCGGGTCACGAGGCCGGCTCGCCGATCCTCAACTCCTGACGACGCGCCCGCTCAGCGCCGGGCCTTGAACGGCGCCATCGCGGCCACCGCGAGCGCGTCGACCCGGTTGTTGAGCGGGTCGCTGGCGTGGCCCTTCACCCAGTGCCAAGCCACGTCGTGGCGCTCGCGGGCGGCGTCGATGCGCCGCCAGAGGTCCTCGTTCTTCACGGGCTTCTTGTCGGCGGTTCGCCAGTCCCGGCGCTTCCAGCCGTGGATCCACTCGGTCACGCCCTGGCGCAGGTATTGGCTGTCCGTGAACAGGTCGACGGCGCAGGGGCGGGTGAGCGCCTCGAGCGCCTCGATGGCCGCCAGCAGCTCCATGCGGTTGTTGGTGGTATGCGCCTCGCCCCCCGAGAGCTCGCGCGTCGTCTCGCCGTAGATCAGGATCGCGCCCCAGCCGCCGGGTCCCGGATTTCCCGAGCAGGCGCCGTCCGTGTAGATCGTGACCCGGCGCCCGCCGCCCTCACTCATCGCGCGAGCCCGTAGTCGCGAGCGCTTTCGACGCTCCGGTGGAAGGCGAGACGTCGGTCGTACTCGCGCGGGTCCTTCGGACGCACCAGCGCGCCCGGCGGCACGTTGAGCCAGTCGACGAGCCGGGTGAGCATGAAGCGCAGCGCAGCGCCCCGCGCCAGGACCGGCAGCGCCGAGACCTCCGCCGGATCGAGCCGGCGCACCGCCTCGTAGCCGGCGAACAGCGCCGCGCCGCGGTCCCGGTGGAAGGTCCCGTCCGCGTCGAAGCACCAGGCGTTGAGGCAGATCGCGAGGTCGTAGGCGAAGGCGTCCGTGCAGGCGAAGTAGAAGTCGATCAGGCCCGAGAGGCCGTCGCCGATGAAGAACACGTTGTCGGTGAAGAGGTCGGCGTGGATGACCCCGCCGGGAAGCGCCCGCGGCCAGTCCCGCTCCAGCACCGAGAGGTCGGCGCGGGTGCGCTCCGCCAGCCCCTCGCTGACGCTGTCGGCCTGGCTCCCGGCCTGCTCGAAGAGCGGCCGCCAGGCGGAGACCGAGAGGCTGTTCTCGCGGGCCATGCCGAAATCGGCGCCCGCCGCGTGGAGGGCGGCCAGCGCCCCGCCGAGCGCCCGGCAATGGTCGGGGCCGGGGCTCTTGACGGAGACGCCCTCGAGGAAGGTGACGATGACCGCCGGCCGGCCGCAGAGCCGCCCCAGGGCGGCGCCCTCGCGGGTGCGCACCGGCTGCGGGCAGGCGATCCCGCGGCTCGCCAGATGCTCCATCAGGTTGAGGAAGAAGGGCAGGTCCTCCTCCCGCACCCGCTTCTCATAGAGAGTGAGGATGAAGGAGCCGCCGGTGGTGTGCAGGAAGAAGTTGGTGTTCTCGACGCCCTCGGCGATGCCCTTGTAGGAGAGCAGCCCGCCGATCTCGTAATCGGCGAGGAAGGCGGCGAGCGCCGCGTCGGAAACCTCGGTATAGACGGCCACGTCTGTCGCGCTCGGGTTTTTTGGGACGGGCGGATAGCCCGGATACGGCAAGGGGCGCCTTTCGGGCGCCCCTGTCGAGGTCGACCGGTCGGGAGACCGAGGTCTACTCGGCCGCTTCGCTGCGCAGCTCGCGGGGCAGCGGGAAGGACATGTCCTCGATCACCGTCGAGACCGTGTCCACGGTGACGTCGTAGCGGGTCGCGAAGGCGTCGATGATCTCCTCGACCAGCACCTCGGGGGCCGAGGCGCCGGCGGTGAGCCCGAGCTTGCGGATGTTGGCGAAGGCGTCCCAGTCGATCTCCTCGGCGCGATTGACGAGGCGGGTGATCGGCACGCCGACCCGCTCGGCGACCTCGCGCAGGCGCTGCGAGTTCGAGGAGTTCGAGGAGCCGACGACGATCAGCGCGTCGACGAGCGGCGCCACCTGCTTGACCGCCTCCTGGCGGTTGGTGGTGGCGTAGCAGATGTCGTCCTTGTGCGGCCCGGTGATGTTCGGGAACTTCGCCTTCAGCGCCGCCACGATGTGCCGGGTGTCGTCCACCGAGAGGGTGGTCTGCGTCACCCAGGCGAGGTTGTCGGGATCCTCCGGCGTCAGGGCCTCGATCTGGTCGATGTCCTCGACGAGGGTGATCGAGCCCTTGGGCAGCTGGCCCATGGTGCCGACGACCTCCGGGTGGCCGGAATGGCCGACGAGCAGCACGTGGCGGCCGCGCTTGTGATGGATCTCCGCCTCGCGGTGGACCTTCGTCACCAGAGGGCAGGTGGCATCGATGGTGACGAGGTTGCGGCTCACCGCGTTGGCCGGCACGGTCTTGGCGACGCCGTGGGCGGAGAAGATCACCGGGGCCTGGCCGTCCGGCACCTCGTCGAGCTCGCGCACGAACACGGCGCCCTTCCGCTTCAGGCTCTCGACCACGTACTTGTTGTGGACGATCTCGTGGCGGACATAGACCGGCGGTCCGTAGATCGCGAGCGCCCGCTCCACCACGTCGATCGCCCGCACCACGCCCGCGCAGAACCCGCGGGGGGCGCAGAGCAGGATCTCCAGGGGTGGCTTGGCGGCGGAGGCCGGCTGCGCGGCGTCGGCGGAGGGCGTGAGGCTGGCAGTCATGATCCTGCGGATGTGGCGAGGCCGGGCGGGGAGTGTCAACCTCTCGGGCGGCCGGCTCCGCCCTCTCTTGCCCGAGGCCATAGCACATTTCGCGGCGAACGTGGCCCCCGCGTGACGAATGGCACCCCGTTCCGCTCGCGCCGGCCGCCGCGTCGGGGTAAAGGCCCAACGCTCGAAGCGCAGAGAATAATCCTCTCCCCCTGTCGTTCAGCCCGAGGGCCGTGATGGCGAGTCCCGCCGAACACGCGAGCTTCCTGCCGCCGGTGCTGACCTTCCTGTCGGCGGCGGTGATCGGCGTGCCGATCTTCCGGCTGCTCGGCCAGAGCGCGGTGCTCGGCTATCTCGTGGCCGGGGTGCTGATCGGCCCAGCCGGGCTCTCCCTCATCGCCGAGCCGGAGACGGCGGCGAGCGTCGCCGAGATCGGCGTGGTGCTGCTGCTCTTCATCGTCGGGCTGGAGCTGCACCTCTCGCAGCTCGTCTCGATGCGCCGGGACATCTTCGGCCTCGGCACGGCGCAGCTCCTCGTCTGCACCGCCGCGCTCGCCGGGACGGCGGCCCTGTTCGGCCTCTCGCTCTCCGCCGCCCTGGTGATCGGCATCGCGCTCGCCCTTTCGGCCACAGCGGTGGCGCTGCAGCTCCTGGAGGAGCGGGGCGACCTCGGCACGCCCTACGGCGCCCGCGCCTTCGCGGTGCTGCTGTTCCAGGACCTCTCCGTCGTGGCGATCCTGGCGCTGATGCCGCTGCTGGCCTCGGCGGGCGGGCACGGCAACGCCGGAGGCCCCTGGTTCAGCGAGGCGGTCGCCTCGACGGGCAAGGCGCTCGCGGCGATCCTGGCGGTGGTGCTCGTCGGCCGCTACGGCCTCAACCCGTTCTTCCGGCTGCTCGCCGCGAGCGGCGCCCGCGAGGTGATGACGGCGGCAGCCCTCCTCGTGGTGCTCGGTACCGCGCTCCTGATGCAGGAGGTCGGGCTGTCCATGGCCATGGGGGCGTTCCTCGCCGGCATCCTGCTCGCCGAATCGAACTTCCGCCACCAGCTCGAGGCCGACATCGAGCCCTTCCGCGGCATGCTGCTGGGCCTGTTCTTCATGAGCGTCGGCATGTCGATCGACGGCGGTCTGCTCAAATCCTCCTGGGCGCTTCTCGTCGGGGCGACGGTGGCCGCGATCCTTCTCAAGGTCGCCCTGGTGGCGGGCCTGTTCCGGCTGTTCGGCTCGCCCTGGCTCGACGCGGCGCGCGGCGCGGCGATCCTGGCGCCGGCGGGCGAGTTCGCCTTCGTCCTGCTCCCCGTCGCCGCGGGCCTCGGCCTCCTCGATGCGCCGGCGACGCGCTTCACCGTGGCGCTCGCCGCGCTCACCATGCTCGTCGGGCCGCTGGCGGCGAAGGGGCTCGACGCGCTTCTCGCCCGGCGCGGCACGCCCGCCGAGGAGCCCGCCTCGGACGTGGTCGAGAGCGCCGAGGCGCGGGTGCTGGTGATCGGCTTCGGCCGCTTCGGGCAGATCCTGACCCAGGTGCTGCTGGCGGAGGGCATCGGCGTCACCGTCATCGACAAGGATGTCGACCAGATCCGCAGCGCCACACGCTTCGGCTTCCGGGTCTACTACGGCGACGGCACCCGCCTCGACGTGCTGCGCGCGGCCGGCATCGGCCGGGTCGAGCTCGTCTGCGTCTGCATCGACGACCGGGAGGCGGCCCTCAAGATCGTCGACATGGTCCACGAGGAGTTCGGCACGGTGCGCACCTACGTGCGGGCCTTCGACCGGACGCACGCCGTCGAGCTGATGAACCGGGACGTCGACTTCCAGCTCCGCGAGACCTCCGAATCGGCCCTGGCCTTCGGGCGCGCCGCCCTCGAAGGGCTCGGCGTCTCGCCGGAGGCCGCCGCCCGCACGGCCGCCGACGTGAGGAAGCGCGACATCGCCCGCCTGCTGGAGGACGAGGCGGGCGATGTCGCGCT
>NZ_BPQR01000056.1 GCF_022179345.1 Methylobacterium jeotgali
CGGCTTCATCAACCTGCGCTCGGCGTTGCCGATGAACCTGCGCGCCCGCCATCCGGGCTTCCGCGTCTTCAACGGCGCCCAGGGCGATATCGACCGCATCCTGACGATCGTCTCGGAGTGCCTGTCCCGCCATGGCGGGCCCTACCTGTTCGGCACGGAGCCCTGCCTTGCCGACGCGATGTATGCTCCGGTCTGCACCCGGTTCCGCACCTATCACGTCGCCCTGCCGCCGGAGTGCGCCGCCTACCGCGACATGATCCTCGCCTGGACGCTGATGCGCGAGTGGGAGGATGCCGCCGCCGCGGAGCCGGACGAGATCGAGGAGCTCGACATGGAGTTCTGAGGCCCGGAGCCGACGATCCGCGCCGCATCGGCCTCTCGCCGCCCGGCGGCGGCGGCATCGATGCGATCCGGGCGCCTCCCGATACGACTCAATCGCGGATGACGCCGGCCGAGGCCGTCATGACGGCACTCGGCGGTTGCCCCGGAATCTCCCGGACGACGGCCAGGAAGATCATGGCGCAGCCGGTGCCGGCCGCCACGATCAGGCTCCATCGGGGCGCGTTCCCCGCGATCAGAAGCCCGGCCACCGCTCCCGCAACGAGGATCGATCCGGCAACCAGATGCAGCATGAAACAACCCCCGCCTGTATCGCGGGGGCCGTGCGGGTTCGGTGCCAGTCGCCACCGTTCCATTGCGAAACAGGGCGACGGGATGACCTGCACAGCGCCCTGATGCCGCGGGCGGCCGGATCGAACTGCGCTGCACCGGATGCAGGCCCTCGCCGAGGGCGGATACGTCGACGCGGTGCCGGCGACCGCTCGCCGCGAGGACGCGGAGCGTCACAGCCCAGGCGGCGGAATCGAGGTTCACCTCCACGATGACGTGGGCGTCCGAAAGACCGAGAGGCGCTCCCGCAACGAGCGCGACCAGCCGCGCCTGGACATGCTCTTGGACATCGCGATGGCGGACGTGCTGTCTCGACCTGGGAGCCGCGTGGGCGCGGCACCCTCCTCCGGATGGGGGCTCAGTCGCAGCTTGGCACGGCGAGCATGACCGTTCGCCTGAAGGCCCCCTCATAGGGTCTTCAGAAACCCACCTGATCCGATCCTCTCAGGCCGGAAACGTGATGTCAGGCGAGGTTGCGTGCGCTGCCAACTGAACTTGCGCGCTACATCACCCGCGAGCCGAGGCGGCCCACCGACCGGGGAGGAACCGATGCGATCCTGTGCTCAGTCTCGGGAAAGATTGGTCGGAGTGGCAGGATTTGAACCTGCGACCCCCACGTCCCGAACGTGGTGCGCTACCAGACTGCGCTACACTCCGAAGGCCGCGCTCTCGCTTCGGCGAGCGGGCTTATAGCGGCGCACCCGTGAGCCCGCAAGCGCGTTCTCAGGCGCTTTCGAGGCGGCGCGGCCAGTCGCCCGGCAGGGCGCGCAGGGCCGGGCGCGCATCGGGTGCCGCGAAGGCCGCCGCGCCGACCGTGCCGGGGCCGGGCTCGAGATGCAGCAGCGTGAAGGCGAAGGGGTCGAGCCGCGGGTCCCCGCTCGCCAGGAGCCGGGCGGGAGCGGGCGGGAGCGAGACCTCGAAGCGCGACAGCGGCAAGGCGAGGCCGGTGCCGAGCGCCTTCACCACCGCCTCCTTGCGCGTCCACAGGCCCATGAAGACGGATGCGCGCCCGGCCTCCAGCACCTCGGCGAGGGCGCGGGCCTCCTCGGGCGCGAAATGGCCGCGGGCGACCCGCAGGGCGTCCGGCATCGGGCGCAGGGCCTCGACGTCGACGCCGCTCTCGACCCGCCGCGAGAGGCCGACGAGGGCGCGGGCGCCCGAATGCGAGAGGTTGAACCGGCAGGCCCCGCGCCGGGATCCGGCGAGACGCGGCTTGCCGCCCTCCTCCGCCTCGAAGGCGAGGTCGCGCGGCGGCAGGCCGAGACGCCGCCCGAGGATCAGGCGGAGGGCGGCGTGGCTCGCGACGTAGCGGTCCCGGTCCTCGGCGCGCAGGAAGCGGTCGGCGCGGGCCTGCTCCTCCTCCGAGAGAACCTCGAAAACGCCGGTCCCCGCCTGCGAAAGGTCGACGGTCCAGACCACGTCCTCCGTGTCGGCTCCCGGCTCCGCGATCCTCCAGGCGTCCACGCGTCGCTCCCCGCTGGGCGGATATCGCGCTCCATCGAGGCCGGAGCCCACGATACCGGCCGCCGATTGTGCCGTCCCCCGCCGCGATCTTCCAGAGCGGAGAGGCCATCCGGATCGCCCTCGCAGGGCATCGCCCACGGGCTCCGGCGCGGCGGCCACGCTTGTCGCTCGCGATTGTTGCGAAGGCTTCTTGACAGGCGGCCGCACCCGCCCCTAAACCCCGGCCGTCGCCGCAGCAGGCGCACACGCCGTGCGGGCGTAGCTCAGTTGGTTAGAGTGCCGGCCTGTCACGCCGGAGGTCGCGGGTTCGAGCCCCGTCGCCCGCGCCATATAAATCAGTTACTTACCCCTACATCGTCGAGCGGCCGTTATACTCCGTAGGCCGGCTCCGTTAGACTTTCCGACGCCCTTTGTTCGCGCGCGCCTGGCGCCGTGCTACGATGCGCGCCTGGTCGACCGCCTGGACCGCCGCGAGGTCGACCGGCTGGTAGGTCCGCTCCAGCTCGGCGTTCGTCGAGATGGTGTTTGCCAGCTTGGCGCCGAGGTGCTCGGTCGAGGCGCCGCCGGCGCGCGCCTCGAGGGCGACCGAACGACGGATGTCGAGCATCTGCCGCCGCTCGAGGGGGTCGACGAGCGCGCGCACGGTGCGGAAATCCTCGGCGAGGCTGTTCTTGCGGTAGGCCGCGCCCTCACGGGTCCGGAACAGTGGCATGTTCCGGATCTGCTGGACGTGCGGCCAGCCGAGATAGGCGCGCATCAGGGCGTTCGACCGGCGCGACAGCGTGCCCAGCGCGGCCATGCCCGTCTTGGCTCGAGCAACCTTGAAGGCGCCCCACCGGCCGGCGTCGATGAAGTCGCCGAGGGTGAGCTGGCGCGCGTCGACCGGCGCGAAGGCTGTGTCCCACATGATGGAGACGAGGCAGGCTAGGCCGCGGTATCCCTGGCGCCAGGCCTCTTGGATGATGGGCCGCAGCTCGTGCCCCTGCCAGGCCTGCTGGCGCCGCTGCGGAGACGTGCGGCGAATGCCGAGGGACGGGTCCGCATCCCGGCTACAGTAGAACGGCCGCCCGGTGCTCATAGCCGCGGCCACGACCCACAGGGCCCGCCAGATCTTCATCGCCCGGTGCGCCTCGCGGACGCCGGCGCTCTCGAGGAGGTCGGCGTACCACTCGTCGAGCACGTCGAAGGGGATGGTGCACGGGGCCACGTCGCCGAAGATGGGCTCGATGTACCGCCAGCCCCGGTTCCAATCCTCGCGGGTGCGGGGCTTCTTCCGGTCCCAGGTCTCCGTCCGCTTGTAGCGCTCGAAGGCCTCGCCGAGCGATCCGACCGGGTAGACGCGCTTGGCCGCCGGCGCTTGGCCCCGACGGTGCGCCTGCCAGCGGTCGTTCCAGACCTTCGCCAGCGCCCAGGCCGCAGGCCCATCTGCCCCGCAGGCGACAAGCTTGAACCCCTCGCCGCGCATCTTGGCCGTCGGCGCCCAATAGCCGAGCCGGTGCCCGTGCCGGTCACGGACGGTGTAGTACGGGATCTTCACGTTGCCCACCGCGCCGCCGCTCCGCGAGTCGCTGCCGCATCAGGCCAGCGTCGGAAACGGCCCCGCTTGCTGTCAATTCGGGGAACAGGTCGGGATGCCGCCGGCGCCGCCAGCTATCGACGGCCTCGATGCAGTAGTGCCCCGTGGTCGGATCGGGCATGGGAAACCCGCGGGCCACGAGTCCCGGAAGGGCGGCCGCGAAGTCCCGCGCGCTGGCGAAGCCCATGCGGGCGGCAACCTTAGACGCCGGCACGTCGCCCACGTCGGGGATGTAGGGCGGGCGGCTCACGGCCGGGCCCCGAAGTCGAAGGCCTCGATCCGGGCGACCTCGGCTCGGAGGGCTTCGAGATGCTGGTGCCGGATGGAGCGGGCATAGTTCACTGCGGCCCAGCGTGTCCGGTGCCAGATGGTGCCCTCGTACGGGAGGGCCGCCTTCGTGCCGTCGGGTTGCTCAAAGATGGCCCGTCCAAGAATGATCTCGGCCATAACAGCCGGGATCTCTCCGGTTCGCAGAAGGTACAGCGGGTCGGTCAGCCAGATGCGGATGCGCACGGGCTCGTCAGCCATGGGCGGCGGCCTCCGGGGTGAAGGTGCGCTCGGTGCCGTCGCCGGCGGCCGCGTTGAGCTGGCGCGCCAGCTCGCGCGCCTGGTCGCGGGTGATGCGCAGGCGGCCGGGCTCGAACTGGCCGTCCGGCCCGGTGGCGCCGAACTCGATCGCGACCTCGCCGCCGGCCTTCGCAACGCCGATCGACCAGGTCCAGCCGGGAGGAAGCGCGCGCAGCATCAGGACATGCCCAGGGCTTGCATGTAGAGTTCCAGGATGGCCTCGGCCTCCTGGCGCTCGGAGAAGTCCTGCTTGCGCAGCCGCAGGATTTCGCGGACCGCCTTCGTGTCGAAGCCGCGGCCCTTGGCCTCCGCGAAGACGTCCTTGATGTCGCCGGCGATGGCGGCCTTCTCCTCCTCAAGCCGCTCGAGGCGCTCGATGAACTGGCGCAGCTCCTCGGCCGCGACGCCGCCGGCGCCGGAGATGTCTGCGCCGCCGCTCATGCGCTCGTCCTTTCGGCAACCTCGGTGGCCGCGGGCACGTCGACGGCGCGCGGGCCGCCGAAATGGAGCGGCATAAGCTTCACGTCCTCGCCCAGTCGCAGGATTTGCCGCCTGGCGCGCAGCGCCCGGTCCGTCGCGATGTCGAGCGCCTGGAACTGGATGACCTCCATCCGCTCGGGGTGCTTGCTGGGCTCTACGCTCTTCGCGCCCGCATCGTACTCGACGGCCCAAGCCTCCGAGAAGAACACCCAACGGCGATAGCGCTCGAGCTTGAACCGCAGAGCGATATCGGCGCGCATCCGATCGAGATCGCGCCCGCTCGCCAGCACGGCGACGAGCGTTATCTGTCCCTTGCCGTTCTCCGCGTAGTAATGCGGGGCGAGGATGTCGTCCGGATCGAACATCGCCTCCGCCATTCCGGAGACGTGCTCGATCATTGCTCGCAGACTACTCACCGAACCTCCTCGCAGAACAGGTCGAGCGTGCCGACGCCGCGCTTGCGGGCGCGGGTGCGGATCGCGTTGCGGGTGCGGGGGACCTGGTCCCAATGGTTGTGGCAGCGCTGGCAGAGGGCGCGCAGGTTCTTGTCGCTGTGGTCAACGACGTCCTGATCCATGTGCGCGACGGTCAGGACGACGATCGATCCCGTGTCCGGATGGGGCTTGCCGTTCTCCGCCCGGCAGCTCGGGTGCTGCGGCGTGCCCTCGCAGCGGTTGCCGGCGCGCGCGAGGACGGGGGCGCGGACCTCGCGGCGCCACTCGACGGACCGGATCGATCCGCCCGGGTAGAACACCAGCTTCTCGGCGGCGATCGGCATCAGCCCCGCGCCTCCCGCAGGCGCCGGCGCCAGGCGCGGTAGATCCGCGTGATGGCGCGATCGTAGGCCTCGGCGTAGGCGGCCGCCGGGTCCGCTACCTTGCAGCCGCCGTCGCGCGTCGGGCAGAGCGGGTGCCCGATGGAGGCGACCAGGCAGAACTCGCCTTCGCCGCGGGGACAGGACTTCGCCATCAGCCGGCGGCCTCGAGGCGCTCCTGGTGGCGTGCGAGCGTGGCGAGCCGGGCCGTGACGGTGTTGTGCCGGCGGCCGAGCGCGCGCGCGATCTCGGTCGGCGTCAGACCCTCGGCCTCGAGGGCGAGCAGCCGGGTGTCCTCCTCCGGCGTGAAGCGCCGGACGACATGGCCGCTGCGCTGGACAAGCATCGGTCCGATCACGTGCGTGGTGCACTTCGCGGTCTTCGGTGCGTCGATGCCCAGGCGCAGGCAGTGGTAGTTCACGCTCGAGGCCGAGCAATCGAGCGCGAGGCCGATCACGGCCATGGGGACGTTGCGCCCGCGCATCTCGGCGATGCGCTCGATGTCGGCGTCGGTGAGCCTGCGCCGGGCCATCACCGCGCTCCCTTCGTGTAGTCGAGCAGAAGGGGCGGCTGCTCGCCGGCCTTGTACGTGAGGGCGAGCTGCTCACGGGCGATCTCGCCGACGGTGCGCCCGTCGGGCATGACGACGTGGGCGAGGAACTCCTCGTCGAAGGTGACGATGCCGCCCTCGATCGCCGTGAACTTGGCCTTGATGCAGAGCAGGAGCGCCCGCCAGGCCTCCCGCGTCGCCTGCATCCAGGCATTGCGGGCCGCCGTCGGCGTGCGCGCGTGCGAGTGCAAGCCGCGCTGCACCCGCTGGAAGCGCTCTTCCTCCAGGGTCGGCAGCGGCAGGTTGAACCGGAGGGCGCGTCCCTGGAGCCGGAACGCGATCTTGGCCCGGTCGCCTTCGAGCGCGAAGGCGAAGGCCTCCGCGCCGCGATCGCCGACGAGCTTCTCGATCTCGAGCCGCGTGCTCTCGGCCGGCACCTTCGTGCCCTTGGCGAAGGTCGCGCTCATTCCGAGGCCACCGGCACATCCGGCTTGTGGGAGAAGTCGAGCGAGATCTCCGCGCCGGCGTCCTGGGTCGCGCGGACGAAGTAGGCCATGGCCGCGCCGGCGGCCGCGTAGAGGTCGCTCTCCGCGACCGTCAGGCCTCGGCGCCCGAGGCCGTCCAGGAAGCGCCGCAGCGCCTCAGCGGCCGGGACGCCGGCCGGACGTTCCATGCCGAGGCAGGCTTCCGCGATCCGGACCGCCAGCTCGGCGGCGTCCAGCGTGACGGTGAAGGTCTCGAGGTCCTCGGCCTCGCCGGTGATCGGGGACGCGCTCACGCTACGCCTCCAGCTCGGCGAGCTGCCGCAGGCCGGCTTCGCTGAGGCACACCTTGGCCTTCTTGCCGTTGCCCCGAACGTCGACCAGGCCGGACCGCCTGTAGGCGCAGAACCGGGCGGGTGCGACGGGCTTGCCGTCCCGGATCCGCTGGAGCGCGGTCCGCTTCGCATCGGTCCTTCCCTGCATCGGTCACCTCCTGTGCTGACGGGGCGTGCCAGGTCTGTGAGTCGTCCGGCCCGAACAGGCCGTCCCGGCCGGGCGCGACCAGGCCGCCGGCGATCGCGCGCAGGGCGACGCTGGCGCGGACGGCGCGGCCGGACGGGAGAAGGCGGAAGGTGCGGGCGCCGCCGGCGATCTCGGCGGTGAGGGTCTGGCCCTCGCCCATGCGTGCGAGGAGGCGGGCGAGCGCGCCGTTCGGGTCGCTCCGGAGGGCGGTGGCGACGGCGATCGCCAGGGCCTCGCCGTCATAGGCGGGTGCTGTGCTCGCCGTCGGCGCCGGCGGCCGCGCCGCGCCGTCCCACTCGGCGTCGGAGGCCGACCAGGCGCGCCGGCGGCGCTCCGCCTCGAGCTGCTGCTCCACGGCCGCGATCCAGCGCTCGAGGCGCGCGCCGGCGCCGGCATCGGGGATGAGGTAGGTCCAGGCCGCGGGCGCGGCCTCGAGCCGTCGGAACTGGCCGCGCAGGGAGACCAGCAGCCACAGCCGCGGCGGCAAGGTCACCAGGATTCCGCGCGCGACGGCGGCGACGCCGATCGGGGGCGCCAGGTGCCTCACGACAGGGTCTCGCGCGGCTCGACGGCGCCGTACAGCTCGGCGAGGTCGCCGACGCGCTCCACGAGGGCCTGCGTCTGACCGACGAGCCCTTCGATCGCCGCCTGCTCGAGCAAGGTGAGCGCCGCGTTCACGGCCTCCGCGATCATGCGCTCGTCGCCGACGAACTCGCCCGGCAGGATCACGATGCCGGGGCCCCGGCGGCGGCCGTCAGGACCCGGCGGATGCCCGATCACCTTCTGGACGCCGTCGAGGTGATGCAGCGGCATCCGAAGGCGCACCTCGATCTCGCGGCGGTGCCAGTCGATGCCGAGATCGAGCAGATGGCCGACGAAGGCGGGCGGCGGGGGCACCGGCGCGCTCACGCGACCCAGGCCCACAGGTAGGAGCCGGCGACCAGGATGGTGGCGATCGCGGCGGCATCGCGAGCCCGGCCGAGGCGGAGAGCCCAGTTCGCCTCCGAAGCGGCCGCGGCGGCGACCGTGTCGGCCTTGGCCATGGCGGCCTCGATGCCGGCGGCGATGTCATCGGGCCGGTAGTGCGCGGCAAGCAGGATGAGCGCTGCAGCCTGCGGCGTAGCCCGCAGCGCTGGAAGGTGCTGGCCCAGCTCGAAAGCCATGTTGTCGAGCGGGACGAGGCGATGTCGTACCGGCTGTGCCGATGAAGATGCGGGCATGGTCGTGCGTCCGTCTGAACGGAGCACGACAATAAGGAGATTTATCGCTCAGTCAATAAGCTTGCTTATCGTCACTTATAGACGGTCGGCGCTCCGCTTATTGTGATCGCGCGGCTACGGCCCTACGCGCCTCCCCAGGGCAGTCGAGCCTTCACTGCGGTCCATGCCCCGTCGACCGCGTCGACCGTGGCGCTATAGGCATCCGCAGCTGCGGTGCCCGCCGCCCCAGCCGTCGCGACCAACGCTTCCGTCGTAGCCGTGAAGACGCCCTGCTCGTCCGGCTGCATGTCGACAGCTGCGACGACCGGCGGAGCCGGCAGCGCGATCGCCGCCGCAGCCGGGAGAGCGACAGCGGCCGACGCGGCGGCCGCCTTTGCGGGCCGATTCCAAAGCGAGGACGGTTGCCACCGGCGGGACGCCTCAGCCGCCGATGCCACGGCTTCCTGCTGGCGCATCCGGACGGCGTGAGCGGCGCTGACGGCCTTGCGGATCTCGCCGGGGACGTCGCGCTCGCATATGGCCACGAACCCGCGCCCGTCGGCCGCGATCACCTGCATCAGAAGCTTGCGCTCGATGCTGCCGCCGAAGGCGCCCAGGCCGCCGCCGATCGCAGCGGCCGTCAAACCGATGGCGCCGACAGCCGCGATCGGCGCCGCGAAAAGCCCGACGACGGCGGCCGTGGCGCCGATCCCCACGGCGCCCTTGGCCCCGCCGGACAGGAAGCCCAGAAACGAGCGCTCGAGATACTCGCCGTTCTCCTCGACGGATGCGATAGCCTCGATCGGCAGGCGTTGCTTCCGCGGAAGGTGAAACTCAAAATTGATCCAGTCCGCGCGGCCGGTCCCGAAACTTCCCGCGATCAGCTCCATCCGTGCCACAGGTCACCCCCTCGACGTCTTGCCAACGATACGGTGAGCCATAGGCCAGCCCGTGCGCTTAATCCGAGCATCCTTCTCGCCGTCGACCATCTTGCGCCAGGCCCGAACCACCCAATTACTATCATCCATCGATACGAGCCGACGGACCATCGCGCCAAGACTGTCTTCCGCCTCGCGGAAGAGGTAGCTGTATCCGGGCAATGTCGGCAGATGCGGGTTGACGTGAAGGGTGTCCCCCGGCTCAAATTCGGGGCTCATCGTCTCGTCCCCAAGCATGACCGCGTAGGCGCCCCACACCTGGTGAAGAGCGGTCGGCCGAGCGATGTGGCTGAAGGGCATCGCGGACAGCTCCGCCTGCCCCTCTCGGATCAGTAGGTTGAAGAGCGGAACCTCGGTTGGCGAGTCGACGGTAATCGGTAGCCCAGGCGCGGAACGCCCAAACTTCGGGTCGATCTCGTAAGGCTGAAGATCGAGGGCGCGCGCGATCTCGTTGACGTAACGCGTCGACTGCACGCGGCCCTTCTCGATCTCGACGATGGCTGGCTGAGAAATGCCGACGCGGCGCGCCAGCTCGGCTTGGGAAATCCCCAGCTCGACGCGACGGGCAACAATGCGCGCGTGCTCGACCATGCCCCGGCCTATCAACATTCTTATCGCCGGACGCCTTAAGAGTGATTATTGACGTTATCGATAAGCGCGCTTATCGCTCGGTTATGGCCGATTCCAGCCCGATTCCGATCGACACCAGCCCGCTCATCCGGGAAGCGGTGAAGCTGGTCGGTAGCCAAGCCAGATTGGCTCGCGCGCTCGGCATCAGTCAGCCGAGAGTAAATCAACTTGCGCGTCGAACATCGTGCTGTAGCGCCGAGGTGGCCATAGCCGTGGAACGCGCGACACAAGGGGCAATCCCACGTTGGAAGCTCCGACCTGATCTGTGGAAGTCTGCCACACAAGCAAAGCGTGAGTTGTCATGATCGCAGGCGCGTACCTGTCTGCACTTGGGATTGCCGTTGGACTAGGCTTCACGGCGCTGGCGATCCCGGCGCTTTGGAGGGCAGATACCGCCCGTGTGGCGCGGAATCGCCCCCGCGCCCTCATCGAGGGGATGCGCGCGCTGCTGGCCATCGCCGCCGCCGCGGTCCTCTTCACGCTCGCGCTCCGGGGGAGCTGGTGATGGGTCTGGCTGAGCGTGTTACCGCCGGTGAAGAGGCGGTGCTGAAGTACCGCCGAGAGCCGATTGCCTGCCTTGCGCTGGCGGTGGCCGGCGCGGCGGCATGGGCCGCATGGCGCGCGCATCGACGGATCAGCCTCGAGCCGATCTGCTCGACAATCGTCGCGAAGCGCGAATCGTCCCGACACCCATCGGGGTCGGGCGGGTTTCGGCGGGGCTAGCCCATGTCCCCGCCGAAGTATCTCATCAGCGAGCCGGAAGACTCGACTGGCCGTTATGGGTCTACCTTGACCATATCCCGCGCCGTTTTTTCGATGAATGCGCGAGCCCCTTCCTTGCCAGGCTTCGGGGTGTTCAAGGCTTTCAAGGTCTGCTCCAGCTTCTCGCTCAAATTCGCAGCTAAGCTCGGGTCCTTCTTTCCTAGTACCTGCACTAAAGATGTGAATGCTATGTCGAGCGCCTGCATTTGCAGCGCAGCGAGATCGGTTCCAGTAAATTCTTCGGGCATTCTCAGCTCCATCGTTGTGGGCAAGCACGATGGTAGCGGGCCGGGCGGGGCTGTCGATGTCGGTCGACGCCTCGCCCGTGCTTGCGCAATGGACACGCGGCCATGAGCAGGTCATGGCTCGAAACCCTCACCGGCTACGCCACGGCGGCCGCCGAGGCCGGCGAGGAAGCCGGCTCCGCCCTCTCTGACGCGCTCGGCGCCGCGCTCGCGCGGGTCCAGGCGCTGCCAGCCGAGGCGAGCGCTGCCGTCACCGACCTGTCCGCCGCCCTGGCGGCGCTGCTGCCCGAGCTGCAAGACGAGCCCTCCGGCGCGCCGGCGGCGCCGGCGATCGGCGCAGTCTCCACCATCGCTCCGGGAAACGTGGCCCCCTTGTCGGGGACGGCTCGGCTGGGCCCCGCCTCGCTGCGGATCGAGATCGACCAGGCCGCCTTCGCCGCGTTCCTGCGCGAGCGGCACCCGTCGAAGCCGGCCGAGAACGCGGCCGCGCTGACCGGCGTGCCCTTCGAGACGTGCAAGAAGCTCCTCTTGCGAAAGACCCTGCCGAGCGGCCGGGTGCTGCTGCTGTTCGTGGTCGCCTACGGGCCCGAGCTGCTGCGCGTCACCCTGCCTGGCGCGCCGCTCGTCTGGCTCGAGGGCGCCCGGATCCTCGCCGACCAGGCGCGCCTTGAGGCCGAGCGCACGCGGATCGCCGCCGAGGCGAAAGCCAACGGCGGCCGCTGGTCCATCCTCGGCATCGGATTCGGGGGCGCCGCATGAGCCGCCCGCGCTGGCGCACGCCGCCGCCCCCTCCCCCGGTCCACCGCTGCATCGTCTGCAAGGCCGAGAACGCCGGCATCGGCCATTACGGCCGCTGGTACTGCGAGGCGCACCGCCCGGCGGCGGAGCCCGCGCCCGCTGCGGAGCCCATGCGGGCGCAGCCCTCGACCCTGTTCGAGGCGGCCGACGTGCCCGCTCCAACGCGATTCCGTGCGCCGCATCGGCGGCTCACGACGTGACGGCGGGGCGCGGGATAGCCCCCCAGCGCCCGTTCCACTCGGAATCTGATTCCAGCGTCGGCCGATCTTCCAGGCGTATCATGCGTGCACGCGTTGTCCGGTTCAGCCCCGCCGAGATCGAGAAGATTCGGCGCGCCATGGAACCGGAGGAGCGGGCCGCGGCCGAGGCTCGGATGCGAGCCGGAGGGGTGCGAAACTTTCGCGGGGGCTCAAGGGCCGAGAAGGGCCGTGTCCTCGACCGGATCGGCGAGCTTTGCGGCGTCTCCGGGCGCCACGTCGAGAAGATCGCCGAGGTCTATGCCGCCTTCGAATCCGACCCGGAGCGGTTCGGCGCGATCGTCGCGGACATGAATCGGACCGGGAAGGTCGATGGCGCGCACCGCAAGGTGAAGCGGGCGCAGGATGAAGACCGCGTGCGCGGACTCGCGCCGATCGAGGGCCGATTCCGTACCCTGATCCTCGACCCGCCCTGGGAGGACGAGTCCGTCTCCGAGGCGCAGCGGCCGCCTTACGCCACCATGCCGCTCGAGGAGATCCGTGCGTTGCCGGTGCCGGCCTGGGCGGATGACCCATGCCACCTCTACCTATGGATCCCGAACAACTTCCTCGGCGTCGGCTTCGATCTAATCCGAGGATGGGACTTCGAGTACAAGACGGCTCTCACCTGGGAGAAGCCCGAGTTTACAGGCGGTCGTTACTTCCGCACCAACACGGAACACATCCTGTTTGCGGTGCGCGGCGGTCTGATGACGCGAAGCCTGTCCATCGGCACGCGCTTCCCCGGCCCGATGGGTGAGCTGCACAGCGAGAAGCCGGACTCGTTCTATCGGATCGTCGAGGCCGCGAGCTACCCGCCCTTCGGCGAGGCCTTCCAGCGCCGGGCTCGGCCGGGCTTCACCAACCTCTACGCGCCGATCGGCGCCCTCGAGGCCGCGGAATGACGATTCCGGCCACCGCCATCATGGCCGTCGCGGCCGCCCACGCGCAGCTCGCCTATCGCGCGCTGCTGGCCGGGCACGAGCCCGCGCGGTGCCGGCACGCCGGCGCCAGCTTCTTCACGGCGCTCGCCGCCTTCTACGTCCTCGTCGTGGGCTGGCTCCTGCCATGACCCGCGCCTGCCGCCTGCGCCCGCCCGTCCGCGGGCCCCCCGTCCGGACCGGAACCAGGCTCGCGCCTTCGCGCTGATCCCCGGAGCGTTCACCTCCCTCGGTTCGCCCGCTCCGGGGCGAAGTGCGCCCGCTTGGCCCGCGTCGCTGCCCCTCGCGACGCGGCCGGAGCGGAGCTTTGCCCGCAGGGCAGCGCCCGGCCGAGCCTCGAGCCCCCATCGTCCGTCCCGACCGCCGCGCGCGACCCGCGATTCCGGCGTCGGGATTTCGCGTGCCCGGAGCCTGACTGGCTTCGAGGCCGAACGCTCCCGCTTTGCCCGGAACCTGGCCATGAGCATCCAAGCTCTCAACCTCATCATGCGGACGCATATCGGCGACGGCGTCGCCAAGCTGGTGGCGATCGTGCTCGCCGACTACGCCGATCCGACGACGGGCGAGGCCTGGCCGAAGGTGGAGAGCTTGGCCGAGCGGTGCTCGCAAGCCCCGCGGACCGTGCAGCGCAAGCTCAAGGAGCTGGCGGGGCTCGGCATCATCGCGATCGAGCCGCAGTACCGCGGCAGGAAGCAGGTCGCGAACAAGTACCGTATCCTCGGGGTGGGCGACGATCCCCGGCGCACCGGGAGGGGTGACAGGATCGACGCCGGCGAGCCCGCTCCCGCGACGGGTGACACACAGTCACCCCTCCCCGAAAACGAGGCCGCAGGGGTGACGGACGGACACCCGAGGGGTGACGGCCCCGACACCCCAGGGGTGACACTGCTGTCACCCCTAGAGAATCCACCATTTGAATCCACCAGGGGAATCTCTTCCCCCCAACCCCCCGAGGGGGGGAGGCGGGCTCCGAAGGTCTTTCGGGGGAATGGGATCGAGCGGCCGGTGGCGCCGTGCCGCCTTCGGGACGTGCAGCCGCCGCTCGAGGGCGACGTGGCCGGGCGCTTCGAGGCGCTGTGGGCAGGCGCTCCGGAGGGAAGCCGCATCGCCGCCGACCGGATCAGGGCCCAGCGCGAGTTCGCCCAGCTCTCGGCCGAGGACCAGCAGCTCGCCGTCGGCGTGATGCGGTCCTACCGAGCCCATGTCGAGCGGGACCAGGCCCGAGCGATGGCGCTCCACACCTGGCTCCGCAAGCGGCGGTTCATGAACCTCAAGCCGTCGGCGCCGAAGGCGGCGTCGCCGGCGGCCGGCGCGGTGTCGCGGGTCTTCGTGCGCGTCGACACCCCGGCCTGGGAGGCCTGGGCCGATCATGACCGGGCCGCCGGCCGGGTGCCGAAGCCGGCGACCTGGAGCAATCAGCAAAGGGCCGAGGGTTGGTGGTTTCCGAGCGAGTTCCCGGGCCAGGCGGCGCGGGCGGCGTGAGGGCTTCGACGTGACGGGAGGGGGCGCATCGCCATCACATGCCGAACTGGACGGTGCCGGACGTGGAGCGGTGGATGGTCCAGGCCGAGCGCGCCGATCCGCGCCGGCGCAACCCCGGCGAGGCGCGGCCCCTCACTTGGCCGGATCGATTCCTCACCGATCCGGACCAGAAGCGGAGCCTCAAGCTCTACGTCTGGTGCGCCGCGCGGGGCTACGCCTTCAGCGGCCTCTGCAAGCGTCGCGGTATCCCCTACACCTCGGCCCGCCGGGAGCGGGACGCCGCGCTCGAGCGCATCACCCGGCTGCTGAACCTGCAGGACTCGCTCGTCGCCGAGGGGCATCTGGTCGCGCACGCCGACGTGAACGACCCTGTTGACTTTGGTTAATCTGCCCTTGACGCCTCACGCTGTCGTGACCTGAACTTCAAAGGTGCAGTCGTGGGGCGCCGTCGCAAGCAACAGCATGTCTCCGTGGCCGTGACCTCCGCGTTGCGGCAGGTTCCCACGGCAACGCTCGATCCCGAGAACGGCCCGACGCCGGAACGGCTGATGCAAGCGGGGCTCGCCGTCGCGCTCCAGCTCGGCACCGGGCGGGTGCAGATCATCGGCGCCGCTGGCGGCCGGACTGTCGGCGCCGACCTGGTCGTGCGGATCTCGCAAGCCACACTCGACCGGCTCCACGCGCGCGATCGCCTCGACGAGGGCGATCCGGAGCACAACCGCCAGCTCTATGAAGCCGGCAACAAGCTTCGCGACCACCATTACCTCGCCGGCCTGTCGGGCTTCGCGGCGAACGACCTCAACGGCTCCGGCGGCGGCGCGCCCTCGTCACGAACGCCGATCACCGAGACCATGGAGCGCAACCGCCGCGCCCTTCGCATCGCGGAAAAGGCGATGGATCGGGGCGATTGGGCCGTGGTGCGCGACGTGGTCTGCCTCGAGCAGACCCTCGTCGAGGCCGGCCGTTCCATCGGCTACGGGAAGGAGGAGGTCGCATCGGCCGTCGCGCTTGATCGTCTTCGACGCGGCCTCGCGGCGCTGGCGGAGCTGTGGGGGTTCTCGCCGCCGCCCAGGCCGTTCACGTCCGCCCCGTCGGTCGACGCCGTGGAAACGGCGCGGGCGGCTTGAGCCCATCTGGTCGAGTTCCACGTTTGTTCTATCTCGCCTCGTCGGTGAGGGAGGACGGCGATGGTTCGTAGGATGAAGCGGCACATGCCGCCCGGTGCGGTGGAGGACTTTCTCGACGAGGCCGGAAAGCTGCGGCATGCCGCCACCGAGCTGCTGGCACGGGCGCCAGTCCGCGGGCCCTTGTACCTTTCCCTGGAGGGCATCCTTGGCGCGATCGACTCCGTGGCGGAGATCGTGAAGGGAGACCGGCGACACTTCCACGAGAAGGGCATCGCCTCCGCATGGAACCGACCGCCGGATTGACAGCCCGCGGGCTGAACCTGTAACTTTAGGCGGAATGCAGACATGCGCCCCGGACCGGAGACGGTCGCGGGGCGCTGTCGTTTCCGGCCTCTGCGCCTCTCCCCCGAGACCTCCATGCCACTGCTCAGCGCCCACGCTGCCGCGCTCGACGCGGTGGCGCGCAATCTCGCGCGCGTTCCCTCCCTGGCGGGCCAACCCGAAGCCCACTGCATCGCCGTCGACGAGGCGCGGCGCGAGCTGACCCGTCTCGCCGGCCGGATGCGCCACGGGCTGATGCCCGAGAGCGCGAACGACGAGGAGCCGAAGTGCCTGCCGGCCGTCGTCGTGCATGGTCACAGCCAGGTCATCGTGTCCGTCGCCCGCGGTCCCCGCGGGGACGTCGTCACCGCATCCGCTCGACGCCGATGATCCTGCCCCGAGCGCAGGCAGAGGCTATGAAGGCCGAAGCCCAAAAGCGCTTCCATGAGGGGCGTGCTGCCGCACTTCGTGCCGATGCTCTGACGCTCCGCGTCATGGTCGAGGCGCTCGAGCTACGCGCCGGCGATGAAGAGGCGCTGGCCAGGCAGGCGGCGATCGAACTTGAGCTGGCAGCGGCTGTCAGGTCCGCTCCACTATCCTGCCTCCGCAGCGCAGGGCGCCGACGTCCCCATGAGGATGACGGGCACGACTTCGCCGGCGTGTGCTTCCGCGGCACGGCCGAAGAGCCCGTGATGGAGTTCAACTAGGGCGATTTCCTAGTTCCCAAGAGAATTAGTAATCGGGCCCAAGGCGCCCGAAATAGCATAGCAAAAGCAGAGGGTTACGGGTGGCTGCGAGTAGCAATCGCGCCCGTCGCGCTCTGCGTAGGAATGCTGTCCAGGCGGCACAGCGGAACGAGGTCCGCACGCTCGCCGTCGGCTACCTGCGGGTGTCGACGGAGGAGCAGGCGCAGAGCGGCTTCGGCCTCGAGGCGCAGGACGAGGCGGTCCGCGCCTTCGCTCGAGCCGTCGGGCTCGAGCTGGTCGACGTCATCTCCGACCCCGGCGTCTCCGGCACGGTCCGGCCCGCCGACCGGCCGGGCTTCGCCCGCATCCTCCAGCTCGCCGCCGAGCGCCGTTTCAGCGTGCTCCTGGTGAAGCGGTTCGACCGCGTCGCCCGCTCGATCGCGCTGGCGGTCTCGACCTCGACCGAGCTGGACACCGAGCACGGCGTCACGATCCGCAGCGTCACGGAGTCGATCGACACCGGGTCGCCGGCGGGCAAGATGATCTTCGGGGTGCTCTCGGCCATGGCCGAGGCCGAGCGCGACGCCATCGTCGACCGCACCAAGGGCGGACGCCAGACCAAGGCGAGCCAGGGCGGCTTCGCCGGCGGCCGCATCCCCTACGGCTACCTGTCCGACGGCAAGGGCGGCCTCGTCATCGATGAGAGCCGCCGGGCCGTCGTCGAGCGGATCTTCGCCGAGAACGGCCGGGGCGCCACGCTGCAGGCGATCGCCGACGGCTTGAACCGCGACGGCATCCCGTCGCCGCGAGGCGGCCGCTGGTGGCCGTCCAACGTGAGCTACCTGCTCAACAACCAGGTCTACGCGGGCCGCGTCGAGTACGTCTTCGTCTCGGCCGGCGTCGCGACCCACGTCAACCGGCCCGGCGACCATGCGCGCCTGATCCGGTGATCCCCTGAACCTCTGATCACCGGAGCTGCCATGCGATCGGCTGCCGACGTTGTCGCGACCTTCGTCCAGGAGGTCCGCGGGCCTGGGCTGTTCGTGCCGGAGTGTGAAGCCCGGCTCGCCGAGTTTCAGACCCTGGCGAAGGCCATGCCGAAATACTCGCTCGAGCGAGCCGTAGCCATGGCCTGCGCAGGCTGGCTGCTCCTCCACCGGACCTACGCGAAGACGCTCCGCTCCACCACGTCCGGCAACGCACCGGCTGCAGTACAGGCCTTTCGCCTGTGAACGCCGATGTTCCCGCCTTCATCGAGCGGCCCGAGATCGCCGACGTTTACGAGGATCCGGGCGAGGCGATCCTCAAGGCCCGCAGCCTGCCCTGCGTGTGCCCCCAGCAGGAATGCGGGGCCAGGGCGGTGACCACCGACTACAGCGTCGCCCGCCGCCTCGTCATCGAGCGCGTCACCTGCGATCGCTGCCCCAGGACCTGGACGCGGGTGAACTGCCGGTGAGCACGGCGGCCCCGTCGATCGAGAACTATCTCGACCGGGTGCGCGCCCACCTGGCGACGCTCGGCGCTCCGGAAGCGCGCGCCGCCTTCCTCGAGCGCTGCCGCGATACCGTCGACGAGCGCTTCGCCCGAGGCGATGTCGGCCGCGGCGTCGCCGGCGCGTTCCTGATGGGCGAGATCGTCCAGACGCTCGAGGAGCTGCTCGCCGTTGCGCGGAACGAGCTGTTCGTTGCGCGCCGGGCGCCGGATGTTGCGTGCTGATGTTCCGCGGCTGGTACCGCAGGTTCGTCCGGCAGCTCTGCCGGGCGCTCGCAAACGGAGGCCGATCGGCCTAGAGTGATCTCGCTCTGAAAAGAGGCGGGAGCCGGGGTGGTCGTAACACCCCGAACCGCGAGGTGGTGCCCTCGCATGACCGTTGCCGGCCGGACTTTCGGCCACCCCGCCACCCCTCGAGGGGCGGGACAGCTTTAGCAGCAGGTTATGCCCGAACACCATTCCGCGGCGGCCATGGTGCCGCCGATCGGCGTCGTCGCTCCCGGCGCGCCGTTGAGCCCCGTGTCGAGCGATCGGCACGGGGCTTTGCTTTCCGGCTTCCGCGAGGTGGTCCGGATCGGCTCCGCTACCCTTGTGCGGGCCGACAGCATGGAGGTCCTGGAGGCGCTCGAGCCCGGCTCGATCGGCGCCGTGCTCTGCGACCCGCCCTACTCGAGCGGCGGCCTTCACGCCGGCGAGCGCGCCAGAGCGCCGAGCCAGAAGTACCAGGGCAGCGAGCACCGGCACCTCTACGCCGAGTTCGCCGGCGATTGTCGGGACCAGCGCTCGTTCCTGGCCTGGTCGGCCATGTGGATGGCGAGGGCCCGCCACGCGGTCGTGCCGGGCGGCATCTGCGCCGCCTTCACGGACTGGCGCCAGCTCCCCATCAGCACCGACGCCATCCAGGTCGCGGGCTGGACCTGGCGGGGCATCGTCCCCTGGGACAAGACGGAGTGCGTGAGGCCGATCGTCGGGCGCTACCGCAACCAGGCCGAGTTCCTGGTGTGGGGCACGAACGGGCATCGCCCGCTGGCGGGCAAGGTCGCGCCCGGCGCGTATCGCCAGGCCGTGCCGAAGACCAAGCTCCACATGACGGCTAAGCCGGTGGAGCTGATGGAGCGGCTCCTCTCGATCGTCGACGGTCCGGTCCTCGACCCGTTCATGGGCTCGGCGCCGATCGGCGTGGCCTGCGCGAACCTGGGCCTGCCGTACATCGGGGTGGAGTTCTCGGCCCACTACTTCGACGTGGCCTGCCGCCGGCTCGAGGCGCACCACGCGCAGCGCGCAGCATGAGGGAACGGCGGCCGTGCTCTACGCCTCGGCCGCCAGCCGCCCGTGGAAGGGCTGGTACAGCCTCGCGGCCTGGCGCCGGCGCCGGGCTGCGCAGCTCGAGGCGCACCCGCTGTGCCAGCGGTGCGAGCGCATCGGGCAGGTAGTGCCTGCCACGGTGGCCGACCACGTCGAGCCGCACCGTGGCGACCATGACAAGTTCTGGCACGGGCTGTTGCAGTCGCTCTGCAAGCCCTGCCACGACCGCGACAAGCAACGCGAAGAGAACGGCGGCAGAGCCATCGCAGCCGTTGGCGCGGATGGCTGGCCCATCTGAGCGTCATCTCAGCGGCAGGGGGTAGGGGGGTCTAAAAGCCTGGAGGGCAGGCCCCCGCTGACCGGTTGTTGCCCTTTCCGTGCAACGACCCGAAATTGGATGGGGGGGGGTTCGCGGGCCCTCCGCGCTCGTTCCAGGACATCGGTGTGGCGCCTTCCGCGCTCCGCTCGCCGCGTTCGGCCCGTGCGATGGACCGCCGGCACTCCGAGGCGGTCCTGGCGCTCCACACGGCCCGGGAGGCGCTAGAGCCCTGGGGTCGGGGCGCGCACGTCTTCGGCACCAACAAGGGCCAGTTCTCGTCCATCGACCTTGCCACGGCCGTGCTCGAGCGGACCGGCCCGGCCGAGGTCTCGGTATGGACCTGGTGCATCGCCGAATACGAGGTCCAGGCCGTCACCGCGTTCCTAGTCGACGAGCGCATCACGGGCTTCCGCCTGGTGATGGATTGGGCGGGCGCGCAGCGCGACATGCCCTTGGTCGCTGAGATGCAGGAGCGCTTCGGCGTCGATTGCATCCGGGTCACGAAGACCCACGCCAAGATCGTGACGATGTCCACGCCCTGTGGCTGGCGGGTGGTGGTGCGCGGGTCGATGAACCTGAACGCCAACCGCCGCTTCGAGCAGTTCGACGTGTCGGACGATCCGGCCGTCTACGGCGTGGTTCGCGCGCTCGAGGACGAGTTGTGGCAGCGGGGCAAGCCGCTGCCGATCGCCGCCATGAAGCACGGCGAAGCGACGGCCCTGCTTGGCATCGGCGAGGAACAGGCTGCGGCCCCGAGCTGGGCGCCGGCGGCGAAACGCTGGTGGTGAGATGCGCGGACGCAAGCCCATCCCGCTCGAGATGAGGCTGGCGAGCCAGGGCATCGGCGAAGCGGCCGCGGAGGCCCTGGATCTCGCGAAGGTCCTGGGCGAACCGGAGATGCCGCCAGGGTTCGACGCCGAGCACGCCTCGGAGTGGGACGCCGTCATCACCGATCTGCGGGAGTGCAACACGCTCTCCCGCGAGATCGGCGCCACCGTCGAAGTCTACGTCCGGAACCTGGTGCGTATGCGCAAGGCAGAGGCGCACATCGCCGAGCACGGCGAGGTGGTGCCGGCGCCCCGCACGGGCGTGCCGATGTACAACCCCTACCTCGCCGTCGCGAACCGGGCGGCGAAGGAAGTCCGGAGCGCGGCCGCCGAGCTGGGGCTCACCCCATCGTCCCGCGGGCGGGTGACGAAGATCAAGCCGCCCGAGAAGGAAGACGATGGCTTCGGTCTATAGCGTCGCGGAGCTGATCCGGGAGCGCGTGGACCCCGAGCACGATCCGGTCACCGGCTGGGCCCAGGCGGTGCTCACCGGCGAGGTGATCCAGGGCCCGCACGTCCGCAACGCCTGCCGTCGCCACCTCCAGGATCTCCGCGACGGTCCAGGCCGTGGTCTCACCTGGGATCTGGCGGCCGCAAAGCGCGGGATCGGCTTCGGCCCCGGCGTCTGCCGCCTCAACGGCGGCCAATTCGAGGGCCGTCCCTTCGTCCTCCAGCCGAGCCAGGCGTTCAAGTCGGGCTCGATTATCGGATGGAAGCGGGCCGACGGCACCCGCCGGTTCCGGCGCGCCTACATCGAGGAGGGCAAGGGCAACGGGAAGTCGCCCTGGGCGGCCAAGATGGGGATGTACGGCCTCGCCGCAGACGGCGAGAAGCGGGCGGAGATCTACGCCGCCGCGTCGAAGAAGGATCAGGCCTTCGTCCTGTTCCGCGACGCGGTCGCCATGGTCGACCTGTCGCCGAAGCTCTCCGCGGCGATCACCAAGAGCGGCCTCAACCCGGTCTGGAACCTGGCGCACGGGAAGTCGGCGAGCTTCATGCGGCCGATCTCCTCGGAGGACGGGCAGTCCGGCCCGCGCCCGCACTTCGCCCTCTGTGACGAGGTCCACGAGCACCGCGACGGCCGCGTCCTGGAGATGCTCGAGCGCGGCTTCAAGTTCCGCCGCCAGCCCCTGCTGGTGATGATCACCAACAGCGGCACCGACCGCAACTCGGTCTGTTGGGAGGAGCATCAGCACGCCGTGCGGGTCGCCGCCGGCACCCGCGAGCCCGACGCGGCCTTCACCTATGTCGGCGAGGTCATCGACGACACCACGTTTTCCTTCGTCTGCGCCCTCGATCCAGGCGACGATCCGCTCACGGACCCGAGCTGCTGGCCCAAGGCGAACCCGCTCCTCGGCGTCACCATCAGCGAGGAGTATCTCGCCGGCGTCGTCGACCAGGCGCGGCAGATGCCGGGCAAGCTCAACGGCATCCTGCGCCTCCATTTCTGCGTCTGGACGGACGCCGAGAAGGCCTGGATGGGCCGCGAGGCGCTCGAGGCGGTCCTCGCGGACTTCGACCCGGCCGAGGAGCATGCCGGGCACGAGGTGTTCGGCGGCCTCGACCTCTCCGCCTCGAAGGACATGACGGCGAAGGCCTATTGCGCCCGGTCCGGCACCACGGCGGACGGTCGGCCGACCTACGATGCCTGGGTCGAGGCCTGGACGCCCGGCGATACCCTGGCGGCTCGCGCCCTGGCCGACAAGGCCCCCTACGAGGTCTGGGAGCGAGACGGCTGGCTCCAGGCGGTGCCGGGCAAGCTGATCCGGCTCGACTTCGTGGCGGCCAGCCTCGCGCAGGACGCCGCGACCTACCTGATCGAGGCGTTCGCCTACGATCGGCACACCTTCAAGCGGTTCGAGGAGGAGTGCGACGCGCTCAACCTCGAGGTCAATTTCGTCGAGCACCCGCAGGGCGGCAAGCGCCGGGCCCGGCCGACGGAGGCACAGCTCGAGGCGGCCGAACAGGACGGCCGCGACCCGCCCCAGGGGCTTTGGATGCCCGGCTCGATCCGCGAGCTGGAGTCGCTCATCCTGGAGGGCCGCATCCGCCTGCGCCGCTCGCCGGTGCTGATCTCGGCCATGATGTCGGCCGTCATCACCACCGACGCCTTCGACAACGGCTGGTTCGAGAAGCGCAAGGCGACGAACCGCATCGACGCGCTGGTCGCCCTCGCCATGGCGGTGGGCGCCGCGACGCAGAACGCGCCGGTGGACGACACCCCAGGCGGCATCCTGATCCTCTGAGGCCCCGCCCATGCAGGTAGTCCCGCGCATCCCGCTCGGCGGCGCTTCGGCGTCGCCGGCGGCCGCGCCGCCCCGCGCCATGGTCCAGGAGACCAACCTCGGCGATCTCACGTCGGAGGCGCTGGCCGAGTTCATGCGCGCCGGCGCGACGAGCGCCAGCGGAGAGACCGTCACCCCGCAGACGGCACTCAAGACCGCGACGGTGTTCCGGTGCGTCAGCCTGATCTCTGGCGCCGTCGCGACCCTGCCGCTGGACCTCAAGCGCCGGGTGGACGCGCGCACTCGTCAGGACGCCGACGATCACCCCCTGTGGGAGGTGCTGCGCCGGCGGCCGAACGCTTGGCAGACGCCGAGCCAGTTCCGCCGGTACATGCAGGCCTGCGTGCTCCTGCGGGGCAAGGCCTTCGCGCAGATCGTGCGCCTGGGCCGCCGCATAATCGCCCTGCACCCCCTGGACCCCGACCGGGTCCAGGTGATCCAGGACCGAAGCACCCTCAAGCTCTCCTTCCGCTACACGCGGGCGAACGGCTCGACGGTCGATTTCCCGCAGTCGGACGTGTTCTACCTCTGCGGGCTGACCCTCGACGGGGTGAACGGCGTCTCGGTGCTCACCTACGCCCGCGAGACCATCGGCGAGGCGCTGGCCACCGCGAAGCACGCCTCGACCATGTTCCGCAACGGCACCTCGATCGGCGGGGTGCTTCAGGCGAAGGGCAAGCTCGGCCCCGAAGGCGTCCAGGCGCTTCGGGACTCCCTGGAGGCCTATCGCGGGGCCGAGAACGCCCACAAGAACCTCATCCTGCAAGACGGGATGACCTATGACCGGCTCGGCCTGAACAACGTCGACGCTCAGTTCATCCAGAGCCGCGAGTTTTCGCAGTACGAGGTCGCCCAATTCTTCGGCGTGCCCCCACACATGCTCGGGCTCACCTCGAAGGCGACCAGCTTCGGCAACGGCCTGGAGAACATGGGCCGGGGCTTCGTGGCCTACACCCTCCAAGACTCGCTCACGATGTGGACCGAGGCCATCGAGCGGGACCTGACGCCAGGCGAGCCGGACCTCTACGCCCGGTTCAACATCAACGCGCTGGTGCGGGGCGACATCAAGACCCGCTACGCGGCCTACGCCGTCGGCCGCCAATGGGGCTGGCTTTCCGCGAACGATGTCCGCGCCCTCGAGGACGAGGACGCGATCGAGGGCGGCGACATCTACCAGGTCGCGCTGAACATGGCGCCCGCTACCGCCGACGAGCCCGACGAGCACGATCCTCCGGAGGATAACCATGACCGCGAGCGGTAGGCGCGTGGTGCTGATCGACGGCGCCGCGGCGGCAGCAGCGCGTGGCCTTCGCGTCCTGGCGCGGGAGCGCCCAGGCCGGATCAAGCTGCCGGGTAAGGTCGACGTGGCCGCCCTGTCGAAGCCGGAGGTCTACGACCGCTGGAACCCGGCGATCCGCGCGGCCGAGTCGGGCCCGAACGTGATCCGCATGTTCGACGTCATCGGCCGGGACTACTGGAGCGACCACGCGGTCACGCTCGAGAGCGTCGACCAGGCGCTCACCGGCTTCGGCTCGGCCGACGTGGAGATCCACATCAACAGCCCCGGCGGGGACATGTTCGAGGGGATCGCCATCTACAACCGCCTCCTCCAGCACCCCGGCAAGGTGACGGTGAAGGTGTTCGGGCTCGCAGCGTCGGCCGCCTCGATCATCGCCATGGCCGGCGAGGACATCCAGATCGGCGCGGCCGCCTTCATCATGATCCACAACTGCTGGGTCGTGGCCGTCGGCAACCGGCACGACTTCGCCGAGACGGCCGCCTTCCTCGAGCCCTTCGACGCCGCCATGGTCGGCGTCTACGCGGCCCGCACCGGCTCCGACGAGGCGGCGATCGCCGGGTGGATGGACGCCGAGACGTACATGGGCGCCGATCTGGCGGTAGAGCGCGGCTTCGCCGACGGCGTCATGGGCGCCGACGCCTCCGTCCTCGACGAGGAGGCCGGCGCCTCCGCCCGGGCGGGCAACGCCGTCCGCAAGATGGAGCTGGCCCTCTGCCGCTCCATGCCGCGGACGCAGGCCCGCGAGCTGATCTCGAAAGTGAAGGGCACGCACGACGCTGCCCGACCCTCCGCCACGCCTGGCGCTGGCGACCCGAACTGGCTCGGCGCCGCCGCCGAGCTGATCGCCTCACTCCGTTCCTGATCCCCAGGCCGGACCGCAGAAAGCCTCCATCACCATGAAGAACCTGTTCCTGGCCGCGGCGCTCGCGCTGGCGGCCCTCTTCGCCGTGTCCGACGCCTACGCCATGGGCGAGCTGCTCCAGGCCGCCGGCGCGCTCCCGGCCGCCGCGCCGTTCCTGGCGATCGCCGGCGTCGGCGCCGCGACCGCCATGCCGCGCGGCATCCTCGGCGCGACCTTCCGCGCCGACGCCAGCGATCCGATGGCGGTGCTGGCCCAGCTCCAGCAGGCCTTCAACGCCTTCAAGGCCGAGAACGAGACGAAGCTCGCCGCCAAGGCCGGCAAGGAAGACGTGGTGACCAACGAGAAGGTCGACCGCATCAACGCCGCCGTCGGCGAGCTGCAGGCCTCCCTGAGCGAGCTGGCCATCAAGATCGCCGCCGCGGCGATCACCGGCGGCGGTGCGCCGCGGCCGGGCGACGACGCGGCCTACAACACTGCCTTCACCGCCTACGCCCGCACGGGCGACGGCGAGAGCGCCATCAAGGCCCAGCAGTTCGCCGGCCCGCGCGCCACCCTGTCGGTCGGCTCGAACCCGGATGGCGGCCTCCTCGCCCCCGTCGAGTGGGACCGGACCATCACCGACAAGCTCAAGATCGTCTCGGCGATGCGCACCCTCGCCCGCGTGATCTCGATCTCGAGCACCGGCTTCACCAAGGTCTACAACGATCGCGCGACTGCCTCGGGCTGGGTCGGGGAGACCACGGCGCGCCCCGGCACCGGCAACGCCCAGTTCCAGCAGGCGACCTTCACCACCGGCGAGCTGTACGCGATGCCGATCGCCTCGCAGCAGCTCCTCGAGGATGCCCTCATCGACATCGGTGCCTGGCTCGGCGACGAGGTGATGACCGAGATGGCGTACCAGGAGGGCCTCGCCTTCGTGAACGGCGACGGCATTCAGAAGCCGAAAGGCCTCCTCCAGTACGCCAGCGGCACCCCGCACCCCTGGGGCGCGATCCCGACCGTGAACAGCGGCGCCGCGTCCGCCCTCGCTGCGGACGGCCTCATCGACCTGGTGCACGATCTGCCGAGCGAGCGGACCCCGAACGCGGCCTTCATCATGAACCGCAAAACCCAGGGGGCGATCCGCAAGCTGAAGGACGGTCAGGGCCGCTACCTGTGGGAGCCGTCGACGCAGGTCGGCGATCCGGCGACCATCCTCGGCTTCCCCGTCGCCGAGCTGGCGGCGATGCCGGACGTGGCGGCGAATGCCCTGCCGATCGCCTTCGGCGACTGGCAGCGCGGCTACCTCGTCGTCGATCGCATCGGCGTCCAGGTCCTGCGCGACCCCTACAGCCAGAAGCCCTTCGTGCAGTTCTACAGCCGCAAGCGCGTCGGCGGTGGCGTCACCGATCCGACCTGCCTGCGCCTGCACAAGGTGGCGGTGAACGCCTGACCCACGCCGGCCGGGCCCTCGGGCCCGGCCGCCCGCACTCCGCACAGCAGGACGGTCCGGATGACCCGCGGCATCACCGTGAAGACCTTCGACGGCGCCCCCGACGGCAACGCCTATCCGCAGCGCTTCGAGAAGGGCGACCCCGTCGAGGGCGATCTGGCGACGGTCGCCCTCGCCGAGAAGTGGGCCCGGGCCCCGAAGGACGACGCCGAGTTCGACGCGGCTGTCGCCGCCCGGGCCGAGCGCCTGGCGCCCGCCGACAGGGCGGAATGACTGTGCTCGTCGACCTTCATCGGCCCGCACGCTGCGAGGCGCCGCTCGTCTATCGGCGCCTCGAGGCGCCGACGGCGGCGGTGGTCGACGTGCCCCGCGCCCGCCGGCATCTGCGCCTCGACGAGGACGACGACGGCGAGGACCTCGACATCGAGGCGGCCATCGACGCGGCCACCGCGCATGTCGACGGCCGCACCGGGGTCCTCAACCGCGCCCTGGTGAGCCAGGTGTGGCTGGCGACGGCGCCGCGGCCGATGGCGGCCGCCGGCGGCCTGCCCGGCTTCGTGCTCGACCTGGTGCCCATCCAGGCCGTGACGACGGTCGAGGTGCTCCAGGGCGGCGTCTACGCCGTCCTGCCGACGAGCGCCTGGCGCACGGTGGCGATGACGGCCGACCGCGTCGCCGTCGTGCCCGCCCGCGGCGCGGCCTGGCCCGCCTACGACTTCGATCCGGAGGCCTGGCGCATCACCTTCCGCGCCGGGTACGGCGACGCCGGCGAGGCCGTGCCATCGCCGATCCGCTCCGCGATCCTGCTCCTGGTCGCCGACCTGTTCGACCAGCGCGACGGCAAGGTCCAGGCGAACCTCGTCGACAACCCGACGGTGGACCGCCTGCTGGCGCCGTTCCGCCGCGTGGCGGTGTAGCGCCATGCAGGCGGGACGGCTCGACAAGCGGGCGACCTTTCGGGGGCGCCCACAGCTCGACGACGACGGCTTCGAGAGCCGCGGCGGGTACCAGGACCTGTTCACGGTCCGCGCCGAGTTCCGGCCGCTGTCCGGCCGGGCTATGGCGGAGGCCGGCTCCCTCACCGACGCGATCCAGGGCACGCTCGTCGTGCGCGACACCCCGCGCACCCGGGCGCTGACGATCGCCGATCGCGTCACCGTCGACGGCCGGGACTACGCGATCGAGTCGGCGCCGCCCGGCGACCGCTCCGGGTGGCTCTACCTCAAGGTCTCCCTGAAGAAGGGCTCCGCATGATCGGCGGCCTGGTCACGACCGCCCGCTTCGGCTGGGCGGCCGTCCACGGCGTCGACGCCTTCGCGGATGCTCTCGCGCAGTACACCGTACGCATGGTGCTTCGCTCGCGGGCGGTCGACAGTAGTGCGGCCGACGAGATCGTCCGGCGCGCACAGGCCAACGTCCCGCAGGACACGGGTCGCCTCTACGGCGGCATCAAGGCCACCGGCGAGGATGGCCTCTTCACCGTCACCGCGAGCGCTACGCACGGCCGCGGCCGCTGGTACGACCTGGATTACGCCTTCCTGGTGGAGACGGGCACCCAGGGCGGCATCCGCGGCGGCCGCCGCGGCACCACGGTCAACGTCGAGACCGGCCGCAGCTCGCGCGCCGGCGCCTTCAACCCGGTCACCGGCCGCCGCTTCCGCGTCGCAGATGCGAGCCGGATGTCCGAGCGCACCCATCCCGGCACAGCAGCGCAGCCGTTCTTCTACCCCGCGGTCGACGGGGTGATGGAGGAACGCGAGCTGCACCAGGCCGAAACCCTCGAGGGGGACCTGTGACGCCCGAGCTCGCACTCCGGAACCAGATCGGCATGCTGCTGCGCGCCTCGCCGGCGGTGACGGCGCTCGTGGGCAAGAAGATCCGCGACGACGTGCCGAGCGACAAGGAGGCGGACAAGCTGCCGTGGCTCTGCATGGGCCCCATCAGCGTGCGGCGCATCGAGACCGGCGACGCGCCGGCCTGGTCCATCAGCCTGCGCGTGCTCGCCGAGTCCGCCGGCTTCAACCGGGACGAGGTCTGGCAGATCGCCCGGGCCGCCATGCGCGCCATCGACCGTGCCGAGCCTCCGGAGGAGCTGGGCTTCGTCGATCGCATCGCCGTCCAGAGCGCCAACGACGTGATCGACCCCGGCGCCATCAAGACCGTCGCGATCGACGTGTCCTGCACGCTCATCGACGTCGACTGACCCTCACCACCCCGGAGAACACAATGACCCAGGCCGTCCCCTTCGGCGGCAAGGACCTGCGTGTCATGCGCAAGACCTCGCCGAGCGACAACGCCCCGACCTTCCTCTGCACCATCACGACGAAGTCGCTCACCGAGACGGTGGAGTACGACGACGCCACGGTGCCGAACTGCGACAACCCCGACGCGATCGCCGCGCGCCGCTCGATCCCCAAGAGCACCGCCTGGTCGCTGAACGCCTCGGGCATCGCCGACGCCAAGAGCTACAAGGCGCTCCGCGCCGACGCGATCGCCGGCGTCCCGCTGAACCTGCAGATCCTGGTGGCCAAGGCGGCCGCCGGCGGCGGTGGCCACTGGGATGGCGCCGTCTACTTCGAGAACCTCCAGATCCAGAGCGACAGCATGGGCGTGGTGAAGTTCTCGGCGCAGATGCGCGGCGAGGGCGAACTCGCCTGGACGGATGCGGCGGCCTGATGAGCGGCTCCGACACCTCCGCCACCGCGGTCTACGAGGATCTCGGCGGCCAGCGCCGCAAGTTCCAGCTCTCGGTGGGCGCGATCGGCGAGCTGGAGCGCCGGTGCAACGCCGGCATCGGCCTGATCCTGGTGCGGCTCTCCGCCCACCACTTCTACGCCGTCGACGTGCTCGAGCCGATCCGCCTCGGGCTCGTCGGCGGCGGCCTGACGCCAGCCGAGGCGGAGGCGCTCATGCGCTTCAACGTCTTCGAGCGACCGCTCGCCGAGCACATCGGGCTCGCGGCGCGCATCGTCCAGGCGTCGGTCTCCGGAGTGCCGGAGCCGGGAAAATCGACGACGGAGGGGACCAGCGACCCCGCTGCCCCGGCGACCTCTCCGTCTTCTATTCCGCCGGCGGCATGATGGGGCTCTCGCCCCGTCAGGTCGATGCGCTGACGCTGCCGGAGCTGGCAGCGATGTTCGACGGCTTCCGCCGCTTCCACGGCGCGGCCGAGCAACCCGACGAGCCCGACGTGGACGCGTTCTACCAGGCCCTCGCCGAAGCCCAGGCCAACGGCCAAGCCTGACCGACCGGAGCCGCGATGTCCGCACCTATGGTGATCCGCTTCGCGACGGACCATTCCGCCGCGAAGTCGGGCATGCAGGACCTCGCGGCCTCGGTGGTCTCGAGCATGGTGAAGGTGAGCGGTGCCCTCGGCACCGGCATTGAAGCCAACGGCGGCCTGGCCGCGAGCTTCAAGACGCTCTCCGCCAATGTAGCGAACGACGTGTCGAAGGTCGCCTCCGCCGGCGTCGAGGCCGCCAAGGCGAGCAACTACTCCGCCGTCGCCACGGCGGCCGCCGTCACGCGGGCCGCCGGCGAGACGCAGACCGGCATGTTCGCGGCGCGGGCCAGCACGGCCATCGCGACCGAGGGCATCCGGACGAACCTCGGTATCCTCAAGAACGAAGCCGTCGGCACGCTCGGCGTGCTCACCAGCTCGCCCACCTTCACGGGCCTCGTCGGCGCCGCTGCGGTCGTGGGTACGCTCGCCGTCGCCTTTCAGGTCATGGCGGCCACCGCGAAGGCCGCCTCCGAGGCGCTCGAGGAGGTGGCTCGGGTCGGCGACCAGGCGGCGAAGCTGAACGTCTCGACCACGTTCTTTCAGACCTACACGGCGCAGGCTCGAGGGCTGCGGGTCGAAGTCGACGACCTCGTGAAGTCGCTCGACATGGCCAAGCAGGCCTTCACTGTGCGCCTCGGCGGGGGCGCCGACGGTGCGAACGACAGTGCCTTCGGGGCCCGCCTTCGCCAGCACGCCAAGGTCGGCAATGTCTCCGACGACCAGGTCGCGCGCTTCGCCGGCGCACAGGGCACGGAGGCGCAGTTCCGCGTCGCGCTCGACCTCATCGCCGAGCTGCAATCGAAGGGCCGGGACCTCGCCGCCCTCGACCTCGCCAGCAAGATCTTCCCGCCGGCGATCGTCGAGCGCATCCGGTCCGGCGGCATCGAGATCGACCGCCTTCGCAAGACCATTGACGACATCCGCAACCCGGACCTCGTCTTCCTGAAGCCCGAAGAGATCGTCCGCGCGCAGGAGCTGGAGCGTCGGCTGAAGGATGCCCAGGCGATACTCGACAGGGCGGCGAAGGAGTTCAACGCCGAGATGGCCCGCGCCGGCATGGGCTACAAAGAGGACGCGATCGCCTGGAAGGAGCTGATGGCCGGCGGCGCCCGGCTCGCCGTGAGCATCCTGAAGGCGGGCCGCAGCTACCTGGAGCAGCACAACGACACCCGCCCGGCGGTCTACGGTGTCGACTACTTCCGCGCCGAGGACGCGCCCGCGTCCGGCCTTGCGCGAGACCTTGGTAAGCCGAAGGGGCCGACGGCGACCACCGACCCCGAGATGGATGCCGCCCGCAACGCGCTGCGCGCCAACCTGGGCAACCGCACCCTCATCGACCAGGCGCAATCTGCCTCGAACTCGATGACGCACCGGTTCTTCCCGAAGGACCCGTCCAAGGACCCCGACAAGGCGACCCCCAAGAGCCGGAGCGAGAGCTTCGACGCCGTCGAGAGCTTCATCAACGGGCTCGAGCGCACGGCCGCGGCGACGAAAGCTGAGGCGGAAGCCTTCGGGAAGTCGAACGCGGAGAAGGCCGAGGCGATCGCGCTCGCCAAGCTGAAGGAGACGGCCGACCAGCAGGGCATCACGGTCACCGAGGAGCAGATCGCCAAGGTGAAGGCCGCGGCCACCGCGACGGCCGAGTACAAGGATAAGCTCGCCGACCTCGAGCAGGCCCAGCAGCAGGCGGCCGAGGCGTCCCGCGCCTTCGGCAACACCATCGCTTCGAGCCTCGCCGACTCGATCGAGAACGGGAAGTCGCTGGCGGAGGTCTTCAAGAACATCCAGAGCATGTTGCTGCGGGGAAGCCTGCAGGCCCTACTGACCGGCCAGGGGCCACTGGCAGGCATCCTCGGGATGGCGCCGGCTGCCTCGTCCGGCTCGAACAGCGTCGGCGGGCTCGCCGGCCTGGTGAGCGGCATGTTCCGCGCGAACGGCGGCCCCGTCCAGGCGGGCCGGGCCTACACCGTCGGCGAGATGGGCCAGGAAATCTTCGTGCCCAACGCCGACGGCCGCATGGTGCCGATCGCCCGCGGCGGCGCCGGCATGATGGGCGCCGGCGGCGCGCCGATCAACGTCTACAACTACGCCGGCGGCGACGTGCAGGCCCGGCCGGAGCGCCGCAGCGACGGCGGGACCGACTTCATCATCGAGCGCCTGGACAGCGCGCTCGCCGACCGCTGGGGCCGCGGCCAGGGCGACCTGAGCAGCATCTCCCCCGGCGCCCGCCGCCTGCGAGGCTGACATGGCCGTTCCGACCTGGCCCGCCAGCCTGCCGCAGATCCCTCTCGTCCCCGGCGGCTCGAGCACGCCCTGGCAGGCTCCGACCGAGACGGAGATGGAGGAAGGTCCCGCTCGGGCCCGGCGCTCGAGCACGTCGACGTGGACGACGATCGCCTACGCCTACGTGATGACGGCCGCGCAGTTCGCTACCTTCGAGGCCTTCGTCCGCGACACCCTCGGCCACGGCGCCGGCCGGTTCATGATCCCGCGCTGGCGCCCCGGCGCGACGACTCCCCTTCCCCTGAAGCTCGCGCGGATCCCCGGCGGCCTGCCGAGCTGGCGGCCCTCGGGCCCGAACGTGATCGTCACCGTCCCCCTCGCGATCCTGGATTTCTGAATGCCCTCGCTCCAGGAGCAGGCGCGCGACGAGGCCTACGCCTCGGCGCCGATCGGTGCTGAGCCGCGCTCGATGGTCGAGCTGTACGCGACCGGCTTCGACGTCCCGCTGTTCTTCCTCGCCGGCGTCGAGGACGACACGCCGGTCGTGCTCGAGGACGGCACCACTGTCACGGCTCTCGCCTGCGCGTTCCGCTTCACGCCCCCCGGCGCCGACAAGACGGGGCCGACGCCGGCGAAGCTCGGCGTGGACAACGTCTCGGGCAAGATCCTCCCGTACCTGAAGGCCGCCACGGGCGCGATCTCGGTCACGTACCGTGCCTACCTGGGCGACGACTACGGGACCGTCGTCGACTTGATCGAGGGTCTTAAGCTGAAGCGCGCCACGGTGGCGGCCGCCACCGTCGACGGCGAGCTGAGCTTCGAGGAGATCGCGACCCAGGCGTTCCCGCGCCGGACCTACGACCTCGACACCTACGGCGCGCTCTGGAACGCCTGATGGACGCCGCCGCCTACGTCTCGGCGCTCCAGGGCCGCCCCTGGACGACCACGAACCACTGCTGGGCCCTCGTGCTCGAAGTGCAGCGGGACCTGTTCGGCCGCGTGCTGCCGCCATTCCTCATCGACGGCCGGCTGACGGCACGCGAGCTGGTGGCGGCCTTCCACGGCCACGAAGAGCGCCGGAACTGGCGCCAGGTGGCCGTTCCGAGCGACGGGGCCGTCGTCCTCATGCACCGGCCCGGGTCGCCCTCCCGCGCCATTCACGCCGGCGTCTACCTCGCCCTCGAGGGCGGCGGGGTGCTCCACGCCGACGAGCAAGCCGGCGTCACGTTCGACGGCTCGGCCGACCTCCTGGTGCGCGGCTGGCGCGCCGAGTTCTTCCTCCCGCTTTAGGCGCTCCATGCACCTCGTGACGCTCAACGCGGCGGGCAAGCAGCTCGCGGCGCCGGTGGCGCTCGACCCGCGCCGGCGCCGGCTGTCGCAGGTCATCGGCCGCCACGTCGACCGCACGCGCCCGCACATGATCGCAGTGCAGCGGGCCCGCGACCCGCTCCAGCCGATCGACGAGGCCTGGATCACCCGCGGCCGCGATCGCGCCGGCAACGTGAAGACCTGGCCGCGCAAGTACCTGCCGGCCGATGCCGTCGTCGTCGTGGTCTACCTGCCGCTCGGCGGCAGCGGCGGCGGGCGCTCGAGCACGAAAGGGACCGTTGTCTCGATCGCCGCCGTGGTGGCGGCCGTGGCGCTCGCGACGTTCGGCGGCCCGACGGCGATCGCGCTTCTCGGTCCGATCTTCGGACCCGTAGCGCTCGCCGGCGCCGTCGTCGGCCTCACGGCGATCGCGTCCATCGCCTCGCGCACCAAGGCCGAGAAGCAAGCGACCGACCGGACCCAGGTCTACGGCGTCACCGGCGGCGGCAACCTGCCGAAGCCCGGCGAACGCATCCCGCGCGGCTACGGCCGGAGCTGGATGAAGCCGGACCTCTCGCAGCCGGATTTCAGCCAGTACGACGGCGACGACCAGATCCTGTTCAAGCGGCACACGGTCGGCCTGGGGCGGTACCGCCCCTACGCCGTCCGCGCCGGCAAGCAGATCATCTGGACCGAGGCCGGAGGCTTCCAGGCCCCCTTCGACGATCCACGCAACCAGATAGAGTTCGTCTACGGCACCGCCTCGAGCCTGGTGCCGAGCAACGTCATCTCGGCGACCGGCGTCGGCGGCCTGCTGCCCCGGCCGGGCGACAACCCCGCGATCGCCGGGCCCTTCCTCCTCAACCGCGTCGGCCCGCTGGTCACGCGCCTGCAGGTGGATTTCCAGTTCCCGCAGGGCATCTCGCGGAACCACACCTTCGCGAGCGGCACCGTGCTCGCCAACCAGCCGGCCGAGTGGTCGGTGGTGTTCCAGTACGCGGCGATCGACGAGTCGGGCGCGATCGTCGGCCCCTGGCAGGAGCTGTACGACTCCAACTCGGGCAAAGAGGGCGCGCGGTTCGCGACGCACCCGCTCCGCTACACCAAGTTCAAGGACGTCCCGCCCGGCCGCTACGCGGTCCGCGGCTGGAACGTCATGCCGGACACCTCCGAGGTCCAGGGCAGCGGCACCACCGCCTCCATCAACGCATGCCAGTGGGACGGCGCCTCGGGCTGGGTCGGCGACGCGGCCATCCGGCCGGGCGTCACCGAAATGTGCCTCCGGATCTACGCCACCAAGGCGAGCCAGGCCGTCGGCTGGAGCGAGATCGAGGTGGACGCCGGGGCGATCATCCCCGTGTGGACCGCCGACGGCGGCTGGGAGGAGCAGGAGACGTCGAAGGCCGTGTGGGCCTGGCTCGACGTCATGCGCAACCAGGATTACGGCGGCGCGCTCCCCGACAGCCAGGTCGACCTCGAGCGCTGCCGCTACTACGCCGACGCGCTCACCGAGTTCGACACGTTCGACGGCACCATCCGCGGGCCCGTGTCGGTATGGGAGGCCGCCTCGACGGTGCTGCTGCCGATGCGGGCGGAGCCCGTGCATCTCGGCCGCTACTGGAGCCTGGTCCGCGACGAGCCGAAGGCGGTGCGCCGCCACGTCATCACCCCGCGGCAGATGCTCAAGGGGTCGACGCAGATCGTCTTCGACCTCGACACGGCCGCCGGCGCCAGCCACGTCATCGGCGAATACGACCGGGACGGCGACTACCGTAACCCGGGCCAGACCACCGCCATCTACGGCGAGGCCTCCCTCAAGCCGACCCGGCGGCGCTGGAGCGGCGTCCGGACCTTCGCTCACGCGCAGCACCTCACCCGCTGGCTCGCCGCCTGCGGGTTCTACCGCCGCCAGACGACGCCCTTCGGCGTCGAGATGGAAGGGCGCATCTACAAGCGCGGGGACTCGATCCTCGTCGACCAGTGGTTCGTCGAGGCGCGCCGGCGCGCCGGCATCGTCGACGTCGCCGGCAGCAAGCTCGTGCTCGACGCCGACGTCGCCGTCGCCGCCGGCGACGCCGCGATGCTGCGGGACCGCACCGGCCGCGCCTGGGGCCCGGTCACGCTCCACGGCCAGGGCAGCAGCCTGCGCGAGATCATCCTCGACCCGCCGTCGCGCGCCGCGGCCGAGGCGGCCAGCGGCGTAAGCCTGGCGCAGGTGCTCTCCGACGGCCGCGGCGAGATGACCACGGTGCTCGTCGGCCCGCTCGAGGTCCTGAGCGAGAACTACCTCATCAAGTCGGTGAAGCCCGACGGGCCGGACCGCGCCCAGGTCGAGGCGGTCATCGATGACCAGCGGGTGTGGGACGCGATCGGCGCGCCGATCGTCGCGCCGCCGCCCACCGGCAACGGGCTCGCCGATCCGGAGGTGCCGCATATCGACGGCCTGGACGCGAACGCCGTCCAGGCCGCGGCGGGGCTGAGCTGCGACTACTCCGTCCGCCCGGGCCGCGGCTCCGTCCGGTTTGAGCTCCAACTCTCCTACGACGACGGGGCGCGGTTCTCGCCGATCTACGACGGCACGGCCACCACCGGCTCCTGGCTCCTCAACCCGGTCGATCCCGGCCACGTCGTGCTGCGCGCCCGGGCCTTCGGCGCGACGGGCCTGCCCGGGCCGTGGTTCTACAAGAACCTGACCATCGGCGCCTCGAAGGTGCCGGGCGAGAACATCACGGATTTCTCGCTCCGCCTGGAGCAGATGACCCGGCAGCTCCAGGCCGAGATCATCGCGGCGAACGACCTCGGCCGGGGCACCCGGGCGCTCGGCGAGGAGCTAACGCAGCTCGCCCTCTCCACTGCCGACGACACCCTGCGCGGGGCGATCCAGCAGCTCGCCGCGGCTTTCGACGAACTCGCCGGCGCCCAGGCGACGCTGGCGGCCGACAGCTTCGAGCAGCGCGAGCTGCTCAAGGTCGGCGACGGCGCCAACTTCGCCGCCCTCGAGCGCGAGACCCTGCTCCGCTACTCGGCCGACGAGGCCCTGGCCAGCGTCTCGACGCAGCTCGCCGCGCGCCTGGCGCTCACCGAGGGCGACATCGCCGGCCAGGCGACGGTGATCCAGGGCCTCTCGGCCACCGTCACCAACCAGGGCGGCGTGCTGACCGCGCAGGGCGAGCAGCTCGTCACCGTCGGCGCGCAGATCACCGCCGCGAACCTGGCCATCGCCGGGCAGGCGACGGCGACGCAGGGGCTGACCTCGCGCGTGGCGCTCACCGAGTCGGGCATCTCGACGCTCTCGCAGGACCTGACGGCCCTGCGCGGCACCGTCACCGGCCAAGGCGGGACGATCCTTGCCCAGGGCACCGCCCTCGACAGCCTCACGGTCCGAACCTCGAGCACGGAAGGACGCCTCGACACCGAGGCGGCGCGCATCACCGCCCTTCAAGGCAGTGTGACCAGCCATGGCCTCCAGCTCGCCGGCGCCGCTACGGCGCTCGACCAAGTCACCACGCGCGTTTCCGCCGCGGAGGGGAACATCTCCGTCAACGGCCAGGCGATCCAGTCGCTCGCCGGCAGCATTTCCTACGTCGATGGCCGCGTGAGCCAGACGGCGTCGGCGATCAACAGCGTCGAGGTCCGCGCCACCAACCTCGAGGGCGTGCAGTCGACCCAGGCGCAGGCGATCCAGGCGCTCTCGACGACGCAGGGCGACCACACCGCCAGCATCTCGACGATCGCCACCTCGGTCGACGGCATCAAGGTCCAGTACTCGATCACGGGCTATGTCGATGGCGAGAGCGGCGGCCTCGTCATCACCGGGGCGCGGCGCCTGGACGGCGCCGTCCAGTTCGAGGCCCGCTTTCACGGCAACCTCTTCGTCAGCCGCACGATCACCGCCCGCACGCTCGCCGTCGAGCAGCTCATCGTCAACGGCCAGATCTTCGACAACGCCGTCAGCACGGTGCGCGGCGCCGAGGGCGGCGGCTTCATCACCGGCTACTCGTTCACGAACACGCGCGGGCAGAACACCCGCCTCGCCATCTTCGCAATGTTCCGCCCTCGCACGGCGGGCGGCTTCGGCAACGCCTCCCAAGTCGGGAACATCGAGATCCGCGCCAACGGCAACGTCATCCGCACGGAGGCCGGCGCGAGCTTCACGAACAACGGCGTCGCCTACATGCTTCCGGATCTGCTCATCAAGCAGATCGACGTCGGTCCCGGCACTTACGAGTTCCAGGCCGTGCAAACCAACGTCGCCAGCGCCGGGGTTTGCGACATCCTGGTGATGGAGATCTCGAAGTGAGCGGGCTCGACTGGACGAGCCTGTCGGTGCTGCCGGGCAACGACGACTGGATGGCCCACCCGACCGAGGAAGGTCAGGGGCATCCGGATTTTGTCGTCCCCCGTCCGTTCGTCCGGTTCGATCCGGAGACCGGCCGGATCACCGGGCGGGGCGGGATGGCGCTCGCTCATATCCAGCGCGAGCGCCTCCGCCAGGGCGGCATCCTCCTCGGCGACGGCCGCATCGACCGGGACTACGTGGACCTGTCGAGCGGAGTGCCGACAGTCGCGCGTCGGACGCCGTGCCCGGCGGTGCTCGACGGTCTCACCCTGTCGAGCCTGCCGGTGCCCTGCCGCATCGAGATCAGCAACCCCGGCGGCCTCGAGCCGAGCGTCTATCCCTGGTCGGCGCCCGCCCTGGCGCTCGACTTCGAGCACACCGGCACATGGACGGTGCGCGTGCTCTGCGAGCCGCATCTTCCCGGCGTCTTCACGTTCACCACGTAGGAGCGACGCATGGCCGAGGGGACCGCACCCAACCACGGCGGCGCGCCGGTCCTGCGCCACCGGACCGACGCCCGCCTGCATCGCGCGGAGAGCTACCCGGCGCTCGGCGACCAGCTCGACGCCTGCATGAAGGTGTTCCGCGTCCTCCAGGAGCACGGCCTGCAGCTGCCGGCCGATGCCGTGGCGGTCGTGGAGGCCTGCGAGGCCGTGAAGGCCCGGTTCCCCAAGCCGCCCGCCGAGCCCGCCTCGGCCGACTGAGAGTCCCGACATGGCCGTGCCGCTCAACTCCGTCGCCGTGGCGGCGGGGTCGCTCATCGTGACCGGCTATGCCACGACCTTCGTGGCGGCCGAGGGGGACCTGTTCGTCCTCGATGGCTTCGTCGCCCTCATCGCCTCGCGGGACTCGGCCTCGCAGCTGACCCTGCGACACGCCTGGTCGGGACCGAGCCGCACCGAGGCGACGGCCTGGGAGATCGCCCCTTTCGGCCCCTACTGGCGGTCGACCAGCACCACGAACCGGCAGCTCTCGGCTCTTCTGGCTCGGTTCAGCGCCGGCCCGGTGAAGTTCGACGCCGTCGGCACCCTCGCCGAGCGGTCCGCCCAGAACGGGCAGGGCAAGGGCTTCACCTATCTCGCGATCGATCCCGAGCCCTGGCAGATCTTCGTCAAGCTCGCGAACACCAATTCGGCCTCGGATTGGTCGTCCGGCCAGTCGCTCCAGGTCCGCGTCGAGCTGACGGCCGAGGCGCAGGCGGCCCGCGACGCGGCCGCGTCCTCGGCCGCCACCGCCGGCAGCGGCGCCGCCATCGCCACGGACAAGGCCGCGATCGCGGTCCAGGCGGCCGCCGACGCGCAGGCGGCCGCCGCGCAGGCTGTCGCCGGCGCCGTGCCCGCCCTGGTGCTCGCGAAGCCGACCGCGCCGATCGCGGCCGAGATCCCGGCCGGGACCGTGCGCTTCGTGCGCGTCGCCGGCGGGCGTCCGTCCCTCTGGTTCAACGACGGCGGCACGCTCGTCGACCTCTTCAACCCTGGCACCTTCTGAGGCCACGCATGATCCGCGCACTCGCCGGAGCCCTGGCGCTCGTCCTCGCCCTCGCCGCGCCGGCGGCCGCCTTCGACATCCAGTCCTCGACCACGCCGGGCAACGCGCCGGCGGCGCTGTCGCAGGGCGAGATCGCCATCAACCGGGCCGACCGGACCCTCTTCTTCAAGAACGTGGACGGCACCCTGGGCCGCGGCGCGCTCCTCAACGCCACGGCCGCCGGCCGATCCGCGGTGGAGCAGTCGGACGCCTCGGCGCTGAAGGTGGCGCTGCCCGGCGTGACCGACACGCTGGCGCGCGTCCTCGGCGGCCTCGACGTGCCCTCGACCCTGTGGGGCATCTCGGTCGCGAGCGCCGACAACACGGCGCAGATCAACGCGTGGCTCGCCTACTGCAACACCTATCGCGTGCCCTGCCGGCTCGTCGGCGCGACCAGCGGCGCCTACCGCGCCTGCGGCATCGTCATCCCCGGCCCCGACACCATCCTGATCGGCCCCGGCTCGGCGAGCGCGACGCTCCTCACCGCGACCGTGGGCTGTGCGCAGGACTTCATCACGGTCCCGGCCGTCGCCTCCACGAACACCCGCGGCCTGCGGATGCCGACGATCCGCGACATCGTGATCGACTGCCGCGGCTACCAGAACACCGCCGGGCACTGCATCTCGCTCCCCGAGGACACGATCAACAGCTACGGCACCGGCATTCAGATCTTCAACGCGTATATCGACTACGCGCCGAAGACGGGCATCTACGTGGGCAAGAACCGAGGCTCGGGCGTCCTCAACAACGTGATGGTCTACCACTACGGAGAGACCGGGCTGACCCTCGACGGTGCGTCCGACTGGAACTGCCTCGCCTCCAACTTCTCCGGCAACCTCCCGAACAACAACTTCGCCTTTGCGGGCGTCTGGATCAAAGCCGGGGCGAACTCGACCTTCATCCAGTGCCGCAGCTACCAGAACCTCTACGGCCTGCGCAGCGAGTACGCCTCCACCTCTACGCCCTTCACGTGGATCAGCGGCGACCTCTCGGCCAACACCCGCAACGGCGCCTTCATCGACAGCGGGAATTTCACTCAGGCCCCGGTGATCTCGGGCACGCGGTTCACGAACAACAGCCTGGAGGCGACCAACACCTATTCCGACATCGTGGTCTCGCGGAACACCGGCGCAATCATCACCGGCAATATCTTCATGAAGTCGGGCTCCACGATCTCCAAATACCTGATCGAGACCGTCACGCCGACGGGTCCGATCGTCGCCAGCGGCAACAGCTTCAACGCCACGCAGCCGAGCTACATGCCCTACGGCACGGCGGTCTCGAACGACTTCCCCAACGTGCCGATCCCGGCGACCGACTCCGGCTTCACCAGCTCCGTCGGGACGGGTAGCTACGTCAACCGCTGGAGCACGGCCGGCGGCTTCGGGGCGAACGCGGCGGGGCAGTACACGACCGCGCTCGGCCGGCAGGTCACGGCGCAGGTCAATCACTCCGTCGCCCTCGGCGCCTACAGCTACGCCCGGCGCGCCGGACTCGCCTACTCGAACGCCGTGTTCTCGACGGCCGGCGACACGCAGGTGATGGCGGTCGACCTCCTCAACGGCATCACGACCGACGGCAGCACCGCCGTGCGCCTGACCTCGGACATGCAGACAGCGGGGGCGAGCAACACCTTCAACGTGGTTGAGAACAACAAGAAGCTCGTCCTCTCGGGCATCAGGATCGTCGCATCCGACCCGGCGAGCACAGACTTCGCGGTGTGGGACGTGGATCTCGTCGCGATCACCCGCGGCACCACGGCCGCCTCCGTCTCGATCGCCGCCTACACGCCCGTCGTGACCGCGAAGGCGCGCACGGGCGCCCTGTCCGGCCTCAACCCGCCGTCGATCGCCGCCGACACCACGCTCGGCGGCCTCGCGGTCGCCGCCACCGGCATCGCCGGCACGACGCTGCACTGGTCGTTCTCGGCCCGCACCGTCGAGCTGAAGTGAGAGCGGGGTTCCCATGCGTCCGACCCGCTACGATGGTCTCGCCCTCGAGGCCGGCGACACCGTCGACCTCGCCTTTCGGTTGTGGAGCCGGGCCGACGGCCAGCGTTTCCCCTACGTCGTCGGCGCCGGCGAGCGCTTCGTCCTGACCCTGCGCTGGCAGGGCGGAGCGATCGTCGCCGCGACCTCCGACAGCGGCGCCGGCCGCCTCGTCCTCGACCAGGCCGCCGGCAGGACGGTGCTGCGCCGCCGGCTCGCCGCCTCCGAGACGGCGGCCATGCCGATCGGGCGGCTCGCCACGCTGACCCTGGTGCGCGTGCCCGCCGCCGGCGAGCGCCGGACCTGGCTCACGGGGACCGTGAAGGGCCGGACCACGCCCGAGGCCGGGCCCGGCGATACCGCACTCGACCTCGTCATCGATGACACGAGCCTCACCGTCGACCTCGCCGTCGACGACGCGGCGCAGGCGACGACGCTCGCCCTCGCCTCCGAGGCCGCCTTCGTCAGCGCACTCCTCTTCGGCTGAGGCCCTCATGAAGCAGTTCCTGACTGGAAGCTGGGCGTTCGTGCCCGGCGCGCGGACGCTCGACCTCTCGGCGATCGACGGCTTCGACGTGCGCCACCTCCTCGGCGTCATCAACCTCGACGCCGCGGCCGTGATCTATGCGCCTGGGACGGCCGGAAAGGGCTACACCACGCTCGCCGGCGGCGTGCTGACCCTGGCCTTCGACACTTCGGCGATGGCCGCCGGTGCGCGGCTGATGGTGATCTACGACCGCGATGCCGACCTCGATCCGGCTTGGGACGGGGCCGCGCAGCGCGCCAGCGTCAACGGCCTCCTCAAGGCGCTGTGGAGCAAGCTCGCCGGCACGCTGAAGGTCTCGGCCGACAGCCTGCCGCTGCCCGCCGGCGCGGCCTCCGCCGCGCGGCAGGACGCGGCGGCCGTGCAGCTCCAGGCGATCGCCGACCGGCTGGCGGCGACGCTGGCCGTCTCGGCGTCAGCGCTTCCGCTGCCGACCGGCGCCGCGACGAACGCGAAGCTTGAGGAGCTGCGCGCCCTGCTCGCGGCGACGCTCACCGTCGCGCTCCCGAGCGGCGCCGCGACCGCGGCCCGCCAGGATGCCGCCGCGGCGGTGCTCGGGAACATCCTCACGGCGCTGGCCGCGGTGCTCACCGTCAAGGCGCAGATCGGCGGGGCCGACGTCTCGGCCGCCAACCCGATGCCGGTGCAGGAGCGCGTCGTACAGGGCGCGGTCGCCATCCCGGCGAAGGACGTCGACGTGACGCCGGGGCTCGTCTTCTTCGTGAACTGCACCGCGCCGGGCACGGTGATGCTCACGCTCGCCAACGGCTCGCAACTTCCGCTGCCGCTGCGGGAGGGCCCGGCCTTCCTCCAGATGGCCGTGCGCCAGGTCAACGCCGTCGGCACCTCGGCCGAGGCGACCTATTTCAACCTGATCTGAGGCCGGCGATGCTGCACTTCTCGCTGCCGGGCCTCTCAGCCAGGGCCATCCGCAACCTCGCCCGCCCGGCTACGCGCTGGGGCCAGCGCGTGCTCATCCGTGGCGGCGCGGCGATCACGGCCCGCACCGGCCTCGCCTGGTTCGCGGCCGAGACCGACTTCCTCTGGGTCCGCCCGTGGTACGCCAACGCGACCACGTCCACGCTCACGATCGACAAGACCACGATCCAGGCCAGCGCCGGCATGGCGAGCCTTCAGCCCGTCGACGCCGGTGGCGCCGTCCTGCCGATGCTGCCGGTCTATGCCAACGCCGCCGGCCTTGAGCACAAGCCCGGTGAGGTCTCGGGTAGCGCCCTCGCGCTGGCCATCCCCGCGCCCTCGACGAACGCGACCCTCGCGGCCGCCAACCCCGCCTTCGCCTGCGGCGACTGGACGAAATGCCCCTCCATCCCGCGCGCCGACGGCTCCTTCCGGCCGCTTCTCCAGGTGCGCAGCTACATCTCCGGCGCCGCGACGCTCATCAACGAGGTCGACAAGGACGCGTGGGACGATCCGGCCGTCCACCTTGGCCGGATCATCGACCTCTACGACGGCGGCGGCGACCAGAGCGCGGCGGCCTCGCCGGCGATGGCGGAGGTGATCCGCTGCTACGTCGCCGGCCTCGAGTTCCTCGGGCCCAGGATGGTGCAGAGCGTGCTCTGCATCGGCGACAGCGAGACCGAGGGCAACATGTCGACCTCGGGCCGCCGGTCCTGGGGCCACATCGTCACCGCGGCGCTGAGCACGGCAAACCGCCCCGTCTCGCACATCAACGCGGGCTGGACGGCGCAGACCACCCAGCAGTTCGTGGATCGCGGCATCCAGGACATCCGCCGGTTCCTGCCCTCCGTCGTCTGCTTCCCCGGCATGTCGCCGAACGATTTTCCGACCGCCATGGCCGTGGTGCAGAACGGCTTCGAGAACTGCCTCCGGCTCGCCAACGCCGCCCGTGAGGCCGGCGCGATCCCGATCTTCTGGACGAGCTTCCCGACCAACGGCCGCACCGCCGCGCAGGATGCGCCGCGCCAGTGGCTCAACGCGACCCTGCGCGGCCTGCGCTCGAACGGATGGCTGGTCGCGGACTTCGATGCGGCGATCTCGAACGGCGGCAACCCCGCGAGCATCCTGCCCGCCTTCGACAGCGGCGACGGCCTGCACCTCAACGATGCCGGCTGGAATGCGTGCGCCGCAGTCATGCAGCCGGTGCTCGGGCAGGCGCTGAGCCTCTGACCCCGGCGCTCCGGCGCCCCCAACAACTGGAGATCGTCATGGAACTCAGCCTCATCGGCCGGGCGGTGCTCATCGCGCGCGAGGGCGCCCGCCTCGAGGCCTACCGCGACTCGGTCGGCGTCTGGACGATCGGCGTCGGGCACACCTCCGCCGCCGGCGCCCCGAAGGTCACGCCCGGCCTGACGATCACCGCGCAGGAATGCGACGCGATCTTCGAGCGCGACGTGGCGCGCTTCGCCCGCACCGTCGCCGACAACGTGCCCCGCGAGCTGCCCCAGCACGCTTTCGACGCCCTGGTCTCGCTCTGCTTCAACATCGGCCAGGGGGCCTTCCTGCGCTCGACCCTGCTCCGGCGCCTCCGGGCCGGCGACATGGCGGGCGCCGCCGAGGCGATCCTCATGTGGAACCGCCCGTCCGCGATCCTGGACCGCCGACACGGCGAGTACGACCAGTTTCGCACGCCCTACGCCACCGCACTCCCGCGCGCCCGGCGCGGCGACCCCAAGGCGGTGCCGGCGCCCGCCAGGCCGCCGGCGCCGAAGCCGGCCACTCCCTCCGCTCCGACGAGCGCGAAGCCCGCCCCTGACGGCGGGCTTCTTCGTTCCGGGGCCCAGGCGACCGGCGCCGCCGTCCGCACCGGCCTCGCGGGCCTCTACGACGCCATCCACAACGCCCTCGCGCGAAAGGTCTGAGCCATGTTCCGCCGCTCCACCTCCTGGGCGCGGGTGCGCCTGGCGCGCTGCTGGCGGGCCACCGCCGGCAGCCGCATCTACCTCCTCGCCCTCGTCATGGCCCTGCCGGACATCCTCGACGCCCTGGTCGGCGTCGACCTCAACAGCCTCCTGCCGGCCTGGATGCCGGGTGCGAAGGTGGCGACCGCGCTCGCGATCCTGCGCCTGTTCGTGCGGGCCTACGCCACCAAGCTCGGCGAGGTCCTGCCGCCGCGGCCGCCGGGAGGGCTCCGCTGATGGGCCTCCTCGGCTGGCTCTCCAACCCCATCGGCGCCGCCCTCGGCACGGTCGGCTCCGGTCTCATCAAGCTCTTCGGGAACTCGGTCCTCGGCCCGATCCTGAAGACCCTCGAGAACGGCCAGAACGCCCAGCGCGACGTCGCCGTGCAGGCCGTCCAGGCGGAGATGGCGGCCAACCAGGCGAAGGCGGCGATCGCGCCCGCCTTCAAGGGCCTGATCTACGGCATCGGCATCCCGCCGGCGGTCCACTTCGGGGCGATCTGCCTGTCGAAGACCTTCGATCTCGGCTGGCCGATCGAGCCGCTGCCGACGGACTACGTGGCGATCGAGGCGACGATCCTCACCGCCTTCTTCGTCTCCTCACCGCTCACCACGCTCGCGCGTGCCGGAGCGGCCCGCCTGCTCAAGGCGTGACCTGGCCATGGGGGCCCCGATGTTCGGCAGCATCCTCGAGTACGGCAAGACCGCCGCCGCCACTCTCGGCGTCGGCAGCGCCCTGCTGGCCGCCTATACCTCGATGGGCCTGCCGCTGCCGGCGAGCCAGGCCTTCGTCGAGGGGAAGGTGCGGACCGTCGTCGACAAGATCGACGCGTCCGACACCGTCACGGCGCGCAAGATCGACAACCTCGCCGCCACCACCCTCGAGCTGCAACGCAAGGCGATCGTCCAGCAGAAGGCCCGCCTGCGCTTCGAGACCTCGGCGAACGGCTCCCTGCTCACGAAGGCTGATCCCGCCCGCCGCGTGACGCTCGAGCGCCGCTCGGCCGAGATCCAGGACGAGCTGCAGGACCTCGAGCGCGACGACGACGAGCTGCGGCAGCGTATAGGGCGCCTTCGTCAGCCTTAGAGCCCGCCTTGTAAGGCCGATCGGGCGGTTCGTAAGCCCCTGCCCCCTGTAGCGTCGACACGCGCCCCCGGCTTCGGCCGGGGGCGCTTTCGTCGTTTCAGGCCGTTAAACTCGGGCTCATGCCCGTAGTGCAGTTCGGGCGGACGGCGGTCTAACGAAGCCTTGATTTCGCTCAGCAACTCGCCCGCCTGTCACGCCGGAGGTCGCGGGTTCGAGCCCCGTCGCCCGCGCCACCTTCATTCCATAGCCGGAAATCGCAAGCGCCCTTCGCGTTTCGCGCCTCCTCGTCCGAAGCCCGAGCCGCGTCGGCTGACGCGGCCCGAGCGAGCCCATGGCTACAGGGCGACGGCTTGGCGCAGAGCCCGCGCCAGTTCCGTGCCGCAGGCCGCGTAGCCGGCATCGTTGAGATGGGTGCCGTCGCCGCTGTCGAAACCCGCCCGCAGCCGGCCGAGCCCGGCACCGTCCGTCAGCACCCGGTCGAGATCGGCCACCAGCCAGCCCTCCCCCGCCAGCGCCCGCATCCGCGCGGCGACGCTCGTCCGGTAGCTCTCGGCGGCGGCGTCCGCGATGCGGGCGGTCGGCATCGGCGTGACGAAGACCGGCACGCCGCCATAGGCGCGGACGGCCTGCGCCAGGGCGATGCCCCGGCCGACGCCGGCCGCCACCGCCGGGGCCGAGGTGTAGGCGTCGTTCGGGCTCCAGGGCGCGATCACCGCCACGGGGGGCTGGAAGCGGGCGATCTCGGCCCGGCCGCGCTCGAAGAACTGAAGGGTCGTCTGGCCGGACCAGCCGCTGTTGACGAAGCTTACCGGGCGGGCGGGCGTCGAGACCGCGGCGCAGGCCAGCATCCCGTAGGCGGTGAAGCCGGACGTGCTACCCTGCCCGCCCATCAGGCTGTCGCCGATGCCCATCACCGTGAGGACCGGCTTCGCGGTGAGGAACTCGACGCCGTAGAGGATGCCGCGGGGCGTCGTGCCGAAGCTCGGCGTCGCGCTCGTGGTCTGGTCGCCGCCGCCGTCGAGGATCGTCCAGGTCAGCCCCTGCGACTGCGCCTCGAAGGCGTTGAGGTCGATGTTGGTGCCGGAGACGAGGCAGCGATAGGCCCCCGCGTAGTGGGCGCGGTGCATCAGCAGCGGCAGGGTGCCGCCGTCCCGCCGCGGGAGCGAGGCGCCCTGCATCCAGTCCGAGCAGACGGGATTCGGATTTGCCGACGTTCCGACCGGGATCGTGATCGTGGCGGTGCTGCCCGAGGTCGAGCCCGGCAGGCTGTCGGCTCCTCCGGCGTTGAAGGTCACGGCCTGGAAGCCCAGCGCGGCGCCGGCCGAATCGCGCGGCACGGCGCTCGCCTTGTCGGCGGAGGGCGACCACGCGGCCTTGGTCAGGGTGATCGGGGTGGCGGTGTCGTTGGCGTACCAGAAGCGCACCCACTCGAACTCGGCCGGCAGGGCGAGGGTCTCGTGGGTGGTGCGGGGTCCGGTCACGTCGGCGAAGCCGCGCACGAACTGGCGCCGGGCGCCCTTGTTGCGCACGGGGGCGAGGTTGCGGATGCGGGTGGCGGTCAGCGGCGCGAGCGCGTTGAAACCCATGGCTCAGCCCTCCACCACGCAGAGGCCGGTCGCGGCGGCGGCCGTCGCGTAGACGGCGCCGGTCTCGACACGCACGTCCCGCAGAAGCCCGCCGCCGTTGGCCTGGAGCACCTTGCCCTGCCGCAGGCCCTGGCCCACGGCCGAAGCGAGAGGCCGGGCGCCGAACCACAGCTCGACATCAGCGGCGCCGTTGTTGTCGATGGCGAGGAAGCTGCGCATCGCGCTTGAAGGCAGCACCTGCACGATGGTGGCATTGGCCCCGCCCGCGCCGCTGGCATCGGCGGCGTTGAAGGCCGGCACCGGCACGAAGCTCTGCGCCACCGGCAGGCGCGGCAGGGCGACGGGCACGTCCGCCGCCACGATTGCCGAGAGCCGCTCGCCGGACATCACCCGCAGCAGGCGGGAATCGCCGGGGCGCAGCAGGATGCGCGGCTCCACGGTCGGGTCCGGCACGGCGGCGAAGTCGGCGTAGACGGCGACGTCGATGCCGGAGAGGCGCACGAACACGTCGGCGCGGCCGAGCGCCGGGACGACGGGCTGCGCGCCCGCCGCCGTCGGCGTCGCGGAGACCTCCAGCGTGCCGCTTGCCAGCGGCTCGTCGGCATCGGCGGCCACCATGCCGCCGAGCTGCCCGCGCCCGCCTCCGATGATCACGAACTCGTAGCGAAGCTTCCCCATCCGTCCCTCCACTCCGGGCCGGGGCCGCGCGGCGGACCTTCGGTCACGCTCGCCCGGCATGAGGAAACGGGAGGGTCGCAGCGGCCCTGCCGGCTCCGCCCGACCGCTGTCGAGGGCGCAGTATCCCGCAGGACCGCAGCAATGTAAAGGATTTTAATCCTATTGCTCGACGCCGGGGAGACGGTCGGCGGAAAGCCCGTGTCGTCAAGACGCGTACTTCACCGTGCAACCGTAGGGCCGTGTCGTGTTCTGCGACACCGGCTTGCCGGCGGCGATCTCGGTCAGCGCCGCCTCGACATGGTTGCGGGCACCCGCGATGTCGGCGACCTCAGCGGAAGGCTTGTCGTCGATGCCGCCCTGGTACAGCAGCGCCCCGTCCGTCCCGACGACGTACATGTGGGGCGTGACCCGCGCGTCGTAGGCGCGGCCGACGACGCCCTTCGGATCGAGCAGCACGGCGCTCGGCGCGGCCTTGCGGGAGCGGGTGAGTTCGTCGGCCTGGGGCCCGTCGACCGCGCCCTGTTCGCCGGGGGCGGAGGAGATCACCGTCAGCCAGACGACGCCCCGCTCCGTCCACCGTTTCTGGAGCGCCTGCATGGCCCCGGAATAGTGCTTCTGCACGAAGGGGCAGTCGTGGTTCGTCCATTCCAGCACGACGAGCTTGCCGGCGTAGTCGGAGAGCCGCACCGTCCGCCCGGCGGTGTCCACGGCCTCGAAGGCCGGGGCCGGGCGCCCGATCGAAAGCCCGGCGGCGGAAGCCGGCGCAGGGGCGAGGCCTGCGAGGGCCAGGGCGGCGAGGAGGAGGCGTCGGCTCGGGCTCATCGTCACGGCTCCTGTCGGCCACTGAGGGCGGCGCTGCGGTTGCTCGGCGAGGCGGGGACGGATTCGAGCGCGGCTAGCACCGTGCCCTCGGTGAGGATCTGCGGCAGCACCGCCGGCTCGGCCCCGCCCGCGTAGAGCAGGTAGAGCGGCACGCCGCTGCGGCCGTGGCGCTCGAGAAGGCGGGTGATCTCCGGGTTGCGGCTCGTCCAGTCGCCCTTGAGATAGGTGATGCCGCGCTCCCGCATGGCGGCGCGCACGGCATCGGTATCGAGGGCGACGCGCTCGTTGACCTTGCAGGTGATGCACCAGGCCGCCGTCAGGTTGACGAAGACCGGCTTGCCCGCCGCCAGCGCCTGCTCGAGCTCGGCCTGCGTGTAGGCTCCTGCGGCTGCGGCACGGGCGGGGGCCGGAGCGCCCTCGACGGTGATCGCCAGGGCGCCGACCGCGGCGAGCACGACCCCGGCCGCGCTCCGCAGGAGCTTGCCCAGCGCCGGGCCGGCGCGGCTGCCGCGATCCCAGAGCCAGGCGGCGAGGCCGACGAGGACGAGGCCGAGGAGGGCCGCGAACAGACCGTCCGGCCCGACCTGCTGGGCGAGCACCCAGATCAGCCACGCCACCGTCGCGTAGATCGGGAACGCCAGGGCCTGCTTCAGGACCAGCATCCAGGGGCCGGGGCGGGGTAGAAGCCGCAGCGCCGCGGGGAAGGCCGCGAGCAGCAGGAACGGCGCCGCGAGGCCGAGGCCGAGGCAGGCGAAGACGAGGAGCGCCGCCGCCGAGGACTGCGTCAGCGCGAAGCCGACCGCCGCGCCCATGAAGGGCGCCGTGCAGGGCGTCGCGACGACCGTCGCGAGGGCGCCGGTGAAGAACGAGCCGGGCAGCCCGGAGCGGCGGGCGAGCCCGTCGCCGAGGCCGCTGATCCCCGCGCCGATCTCGTAGACGCCGGACAGGCTGAGGCCCATCGCCAGCAGCAGGTAGGCGAGCCCGGCCACCACGACGGGCGACTGCAGCTGGAAGCCCCAGCCGATGCCCGCGCCGCCGCTCTTCAATGCGATGAGGAGGCCCGCCAGCGCCAGGAAGGTCGCGACGACGCCCGCCGTGTACGCGATCCCGTGCAGTCGGATGCGCTGGGCGCTCTCGCCCGAGTGCCGCACGAGGCTCATGACCTTGATCGAGAGCACCGGGAAGACGCAGGGCATCAGGTTGAGGACGAGCCCCCCGGCGAAGGCGAGCCCGGCGGCGAGCCAGAGGGTCAGCCTCTCCTCGCCCCCTCCCCCCGCCGGCATCGTGGGCGCAGCCGCAACGGCCGCGGCGGGCGGCGGCGCCGGCTCTGAACCGATCGCGAAGGAGCGCGGGCCCTCGCCGCTCTCGGCGAGGGTGAGAACGCCGGGCAGCTCCCGAGGCATCGGATCGGAGGGGGTCGCCCGTGTGAGGCGCAGGTGCAGACCGCTGCCGTCGACGGTGAGGTCCTGCGGCGCCGCGTTCTCGATCGCCGTCTCGGAATAGGGGAAGAAGGCGGCGCTGCGCACCTTGGCGGGGTCGAGGCCCTTGGCGGGGTCGAAGTCCTTGGCATCGAGGGTGAGGAGCAGCCGGTCGCCCTCCCGCGACAGGCGCGCGGGCCAGGGCGCGGCCTCCGGCAGGCGCGCGCGGGCGGCGTCGAACAGGGCGCGGCTCTCTTGCGTCGCGGCGGCGGCCGGCGCGACCGGCAGGGTCAGCGAGAGCTCTGCCGAGCCCGGCACGCATTCCCGCTCGCAGACGAGATAGTCGAGCTTGGCGGCGAGCCGCACCGGCTCGGCAGGGTCGAGGCTCGGCGGCGGCGTCACGGTGGCGAGCAGCACCGTCTCGCCCTCGTAGCCGAAGTTCATGAGGTGGGCGACGGGGATGCGCTCGGGCACCGGCCATTGCAGCGGGCCGGCGGAGAAGCCGGCAGGCAGCTTCCAGGTTACCTCCGGCGGCAGGCCGGAATCGCCGGGGTTGCGCCAGTAGACGTGCCAGCCCGGCTTCATCGCCATGCGCACGCCGACGGTGAAGGGCTTGCCCGCGGCGACGCCGGAGGGCTCGGCGAGAAGCGAGGCGCGCACGAGGTCGCCGGGCGCCTTGCCGGGCTGGGCCGAGGCGGAGACCACGCCGAGCAGCGTGAGGAGCGCGAGCGCGATGGACCGGATCATGGTGTTCCTGGACCGGCGCCGGGGCGCGGGACCACCATTCTACCGGCCCGGAGACAGAGCGCCAAACCGCCTCGGGCTGCCGCGTCGTCGCGCCTCAGGCGTCCGCGCCGAGCGGCCGCGTCGCCGCGTCGAGCCAGGCGCGGGCCGTCCCGTCGAGGGCCTTCCCGAGGCTATCACGGACGCGGGTGTGATAGGCGTCGACCTGCGCGGTCTCGGCCTCGGAGAGAAGCGCGCGGTCGATCAGGCGGCGGTCGTAGGGGACGAGGGTCAGGGTCTCGAAGCCGTGCATCGCCCGCTCGCCGCCGGGCACCTCCCGGTTCTCGGTCAGCACGAGGTTCTCGATCCGGATGCCGTAGGCGCCGGCCCTGTAGTAGCCGGGCTCGTTCGAGAGGATCATGCCCGGCTGCAACGCCACGGTGCCGGTCTTGGCGATGCGCTGCGGTCCCTCGTGAACGGACAGGAAGGCGCCGACGCCGTGCCCGGTGCCGTGGTCGAAGTCGAGGCCGGCTTCCCACAGGGGCTGCCGGGCGAGCGTATCGAGCTGCGCGCCGCTGGTGCCCTCGGGAAACACCGCCCGACCGATGGCGAGATGCCCCTTCAGCACGCGGGTGTAGCGGTCGCGCATCTCGGGGGTCGGGGTGCCGATCGCGACGGTGCGGGTGATGTCGGTGGTGCCGTCGCGATACTGCGCGCCGGAGTCGATCAGGAACAGCTCGCCCGGCCCGAGCCGGCGGTCGCTGGCATGGGTGACGCGATAATGGACGATCGCCCCGTTCGGGCCGGAGCCGGAGATCGTCGGGAAGGACACGTCCCGCAGGAGACCGCCCTCGGCCCGGAAATCCTCCAGCGCCTCGACGGCGGCGACCTCGGTGACCGCCTCGCCGCGGGCGACAGCCCGGTCGAGCCAGGCGAGGAACCGGGTCACCGCGACCCCGTCGCGCCAATGCGCGGCCCGTGCGCCGGCGATCTCGGCGGCATTCTTGACCGCCTTCATCGCCGTCACGGGATCGGGCCCGACATCGGCGAGACCGCCGGCGGACTCGATCGCGGATTTCAGGGCCGAGGCGCCGGTGACCGCATCGAGCCGCACCCGCTTGCCGGCGAATGAAGCGAGCCCGTCCGAGAGGGCGCCGCGCGGAAAAATCTCGGCCAGCGGCGCCAGCGCCGCGCGAAGCTCCGGCGCGATGTCGGACGAGACGAGGTAAAGCGCCGGCCGGCCCTCGCGGGGGAGGATGGCGTAGCCGAGCGCCAGCGGCGTGTGCGCCACATCGGCCCCGCGCAGGTTGAAGGTCCAGGCGAGGCTGTGCGGATCGGAGATCACCAGCGCGTCGCAGGCGGCCTCGGCGAGCGCGGCGCGGATGCGGGCGAGCTTCGCGTCCGCCGCCTCCCCGGCATGCTCGGTGGGATAGGGGACGACGGCGCCCGCGGGCGGCTTCGGACGCCCCGCCCAGGCGGCGTCGACGGGGTTCTCGGGGAGCGGGCGCAGGGTGGCGCCGGCCTTCTCGGCGGCGCGAGCGAGCCGGGCGACGCCGTCCGGCGTATGCAGCCAGGGATCGTAGCCGAGCACGTCCCCCGGCCGCAGGGCCTCGGCCGCCCAGGCCTCCGCGGTCTGGCGGGCCAGCGGCACGACGGCGATCGCTCCGGTGTCGACCTGCTCGGGGGCCTGGAGGGTGTAGCGGCCGTCGACCACGAGGGCGGCCGTATCGGCCAGCACCACCGCCGTGCCGGCGGAGCCGGTGAAGCCGGTGAGCCAGGCCAGGCGCTCGGCGCTGGCGGGTACGTACTCGGACTGGTGCTCGTCGGCGCGGGGCACCACGAACCCGGTGACGCCGGCCTCCCGCAGCGCCGCCCGCAGGGCCGCGAGGCGCTCCGGCCCCTTGCGGTGGCCGGGATCGTCGAAGCTCTGGAAGCGGGCGGGGCGCGTCATGCCCCGAGGGTTACGCGCCGGGGCTTCCTCAGACAACCGCGCGGCGGATCGGGCGCGGCGCCGCCCCGCCCCGGCGCAGCACCAGGGTCGCCCAGCCCTCGAGATGGCCGCGCTCGGCCAGCCGGAAGCCGTTGAGGGCGTAGGCCGAGAGCACGCCCGGCACGTCGCGCTCGATCAGGCCGGAGAGGACGATGCTGCCGCCCTCCGCCACCACCGAGGTCAGGCTCGGGGCAAGCCGCCGCAGGGGCCGGGCGAGGATGTTGGCGAAGACGAGATCGAACCGCCGCGGACGCCCGGCCAGCGCGTGGCGCACGCCGGGCCCCTCGTAGAAGCGCACGAGGCCGGCGAGGCCGTTGAGGCGGGCGTTGCCGCGTGCCGTCGCCACCGCTTCCGGGTCGAGGTCGCCGGCCACCACCGTGCGGTGGAGCGCGCGGGCGGCGGCGAAGGCGAGGATGCCGGTGCCGGTGCCGACATCGAGCACCGCCCCCGGCCGCCCCCGGCGCAGCACGCCGACGAGCGCCCTGAGGCAGCCCAGCGTGGTGCCGTGGTGTCCGGTGCCGAACGCGAGCGCCGCCTCGATCTCGATGGGCAGGTCGTTGGGGCGGACGCTCTCGCGGTCATGGGCGCCGTGGACGAGGAAGCGCCCGGCGCGGACGGGCTTGAGCCCCTCCAGCGAGGCGCGTACCCAGTCCTGCCGCTCGATCGTGTCGAAGACGGCGGTGTCCGCCTGCGCACCGACGATGGGCCGGATCAGCTCGCGGATCGCGTCCTCGTCAGGCTCCTCGGAGAAGTAGGCTTCGAGCAGCCAGGGGCGGCCGTCCTCGGCCTCGAAGGCGGCCACCGCCGTCTCCGCCGGATCGAAGATCTCGCCGAGGAGATCGGTGGTCGCCCGGGCCGCGCGCTCGTCGGTGACGAGGCGCATGACGTGGGTCGGGCGGTGGGGCGGCAGGCCTTCGAGCATGGGCGCGCTCTAGCATTGGTGATGCCGTTTCGCCACAGCCGGCCACGTCGTCACGAAAGCGCATCATCCGGCGGCATATTGTCCACGGAAAGGGCGCTGCTTCGCGGGAACACGAAGCCGGCATCAGGGTTGCCGTGCGCACTGCCCAACTTTCGATCAATCAGCCATCGTTCGAGTCATGAACACACCTCGCACGCGTCGACAGGCTCCCATCGTGCTCGCCAGTACCGCCCGCAAGCGCGACCGCCGCCGGGCCACCCGCGACGACTCTCCGGTCGTCGATGTCTTGGACACGCCCGTTCCGGGCCATCTCTTGGTGCTGATGAGCCGGCTCGAGCGCCCGCGCCGCAATGCACCGGAGGAGGGCGAGGCATCGGCCTGACGCGCTTCACGCGGGTGTGAGCGCCGCCTAAGCTCGGCCGACGTCTCCTTCGGGGCGCCCCTCCCGAGGAGCCATGAGCGATCTCTTCTCCGCGCTGACGCAAGACGAGTGGCGCGCGCTGACCCTCAGCCTGAAGGTCTCGGTCGTCGCCACCCTCGCCAGCCTGCCGCTCGGGCTTTGGGTGGCATGGCTGCTCGCCCGCAGGGAGTTCCCCGGCCGCTCGCTCCTCGACGGGCTCGTGCATCTGCCGCTGGTGCTGCCGCCTGTGGTGACGGGCTACCTGCTGCTCCTCGCCTTCGGACGCCGCGGCACCTTCGGCGCGGCGCTCGCCGAGATCGGCATCGTCTTCTCCTTCCGCTGGACGGGTGCGGCGCTCGCCTGCGCGGTGATGGGCTTCCCACTCATGGTCCGCGCCATGCGCCTCTCCATCGAGGCCGTCGACCAGGGGCTGGAGCAGGCCGCCGCCACGCTCGGCGCCTCGCCGCTTGCGGTATTCGCCACCGTGACCCTTCCGCTCAGCCTCCCCGGCATCCTGGCCGGCGCCGTGCTCGCCTTCGCGAAGGCGATGGGCGAGTTCGGGGCGACGATCACTTTCGTCTCGAACATCCCCGGCGAGACGCAGACCCTGCCCTCGGCGATCTACACGCTCACGCAGGTCCCAGGCGGCGAGGCCGGCGCCATGCGGCTGACCGTCATCGCCGTCGTCGTCGCGATGGGCGCGCTCCTCGTCTCCGAGTGGCTGGCCCGCCGGGCGCGGCGGCGGGTGGAGGGCCTGGCGTGAGCCTCTCCGTCGACGTGGCGCTGACGCGGGGCGCCTTCTCGCTGGACGTGGCCTTCGAGGCCGGCGCCGGGCTGACCGCGCTGTTCGGCCGCTCGGGATCCGGCAAGAGCACGCTCATCAACCTGATCGCCGGGCTGGCACGGCCCGACCGCGGGCGCATCGCCATCGACGGGCGCACCCTGGTCGACACCGCCGCGCGAGTGCGGGTGCCGGTGCATCGCCGCCGCATCGCCTGCGTCTTCCAGGACGCGCGGCTGCTGCCGCATCTGAGCGTGAAGGGCAATCTCGGCTACGGGCGCCTGTTCTCGCGGCTCGCCGGAGGCGACGGGCGGGACGGGATCGAGCCCGAGGCGATCGTCGCGATGCTCGGCATCGGCCACCTTCTCGACCGGATGCCCGCAGGGCTCTCCGGCGGCGAGAAGCAGCGTGTGGCGATCGGCCGGGCCCTGCTGTCGCGGCCCCGCCTGCTCCTCATGGACGAGCCGCTCGCCGCGCTCGACGAGGCCCGCAAGGCGGAAATCCTGCCCCATATCGAGCGGCTGCGGGACGAGGCCGGGGTGCCAATCGTCTATGTCAGCCACGCGGTGGCCGAGGTGGCGCGTCTGGCGAGCACCGTCGTCGTGCTGGAGGCCGGGCGCGTCGCCGCCACCGGCCCCGCCGAGGCGATCCTGCGCCGCCCCGACCTGTTCCCAGAGCGGGAGGCCGAGGCCGGCTCGATCCTCGACATGCGGGTCGAGGGGCACGACGAGGCGGCGGGCCTGACCCGCCTCAGCGGTCCCGCCGGCCGCCTCAGCGTGCCGCGCCTGCCCTACGAGCCCGGCCGCACCCTGCGGGTACGGGTGCCCGCCCGCGACGTGCTCGTCGCGACGCGGGTGCCGGAGGGGCTGAGCGCCCGCAACGTGCTCCCCGGCCGCCTCGCCGCCCTGACGGGCGCGGGTCCTGCGCTCACCGCCGAGATCGACTGCGGCGGGGCGATCCTCACCGCGCGTCTCACGACGGCCTCCGCGAGCGATCTCGGGCTGGCGATCGGCGCGCCGGTCTACGCCGTGGTGAAGAGCGTCGCCTTCGATCCGGCGGCCATCGGCGCCGGGCGGCGCAGCGTCGAGATCTGAGGCGCGCTCAGGCGCGGCCGTCCACGAAGGCGCGCATGAGGTGGTGGGCGATGGCCATGGCGGGCGGTGCGCTCAAAGCCGCCGGATGGCGCCGCTCCAGCATCGCGGCGACCTCGGCCCGGTCGAACCAGCGCGCCTCGGCGAGCTCGGCCGGATCGGCGGTGATCGTCTCGTCGAGCGCCTGCCCGACGCAGCCGATCATCAGCGAGGACGGAAACGGCCAGGGCTGCGAGGCGTGGTAGGCGACCGCGCCGACCCGCACCCGCGTCTCCTCGAAGGTCTCCCTGCGCACCGCGTCCTCGATGGTCTCGCCGGGCTCGAGGAAGCCGGCGAGGCAGGAGAACATGCCCTCGGGAAAGCGCGGCGCCCGGCCGAGCAAGCAGGTCTCGCCCCGCCGCAGCAGCATGATCACGACCGGGTCGGTGCGCGGAAAGTGATGCGCCCCACAGGATGGGCATTCCCGCCGGAAACCGGCGGCCGCCATGACGGTCCGCGTGCCGCAATTCGCGCAGAAGCCGTGGCGGGCGTGCCAGAGCAGCATCGAGCGCGCGGTGGCGAGGAGGCCGAGCTGGTGTGCCGGTACGGCCCCTTCCACGGCGAGAGTGCGCAGGTCGAGAGATTGGAGATCGGCGGGAACGGCCTCGGGAGCGACGCTGCCCGCAAAGACCGGCGCCCCATCGACGCGCCCGAGGAAGATGCGGGTCGCGGGGTCCTCGATCGCCGCCCCGGCATCGTGGAGGGCGCTGCCGTCGCGCACCAGCACCGCGCCGTCGCTGAGGAGGACCCGCCGCGCGTCCTCGGCATCGGCCGGGGGCACGTCCGCCTCGCCGAGCTCCGCCGAGTGGCGCTGGAGCCGCGAGACCGCGAAGCCGAGGCTGTCGTCAGGCATGCGCGAAGCGCTCGCCGGCACGCTCGGCGAGCATCTCCAGGGTGTGGGCGGGGAAGGGCTCGCGGCTGCCGTGGCCCCAGACCGGGCCCGGCCAGGCCGCGTCCGACGCGAAGCGGGCGACGACGTGCATGTGGAGCTGGCCGACGACGTTGCCGAGGCTCGCGACGTTCACCTTGTCCGGCCGCCACAGCGCCTGCGCGACGCGGGCGGCGAGCCGCGTCTCCTCCCAGAGCAGGCGGGCGTCGTCCTCGGAAAGATCGGTGACCTCCCGCAGGCCCAGCCGGCGCGGCACCAGCACGAGCCAGGGGAAGCGCCGATCGTCCATCATCAGAACGGAGCAGAGCGGCAGGTCGCCGACGGGCACCGTGTCGGCGGCGAGCCGCGGGTCGAGGGAGAAGTCGGACATGGACCGTCGCGGCAGGCGGAGCGCGGGCGCGCCCGGAACGGGCAATCTGTGGCGCCCGCCGCCGTTGACAATCGCGACCTTTCGGGCCGCGGCTCAGTGCGCCATCAGCACCGGCAGGTCGGCGTTGGCGAGGAGATGGCTCGTCGGGCCGCCGAAGATCATCTGGCGCAGGCGGCTCTGGGTGTAGGCGCCCTTGATGATGAGGTCGCACCCGAAATCCACCGCCTCGTCGAGGAAGGTCTCGCCGGGGGTGCGCCGGTCGGCGGGCAGCGCCCTGTGGTCGGCGGCGACGCCCTCGCAGGCGAGCGAGCGGGCGAGATCCTCGGCGCTCGGGCCCGGCACCGTGCCGCCCTCGACGCTGAGCACGAGCACGCGGGTCGCCATCCGCAGGAACGGCATCGCGAAGGCCACCGCGCGGGCGGTCTCCGTCGAGCCGTTCCAGGCGATCAGGATCGCCTCGCCGAGGCTCTTGGGCGGCCGCGGCGGGGCAAGCAGCACCGGCCTTCCGCCCTCGAACAGGGCGGTCTCGAAGGTGCTCATCCGGGGCGAGGTGTCCTGCGTGCCGGGGCGGCCGACCACGGTCATCGAGAACAGGCGGGCGTACTGGCCGAGGAAGGCGTCGCCCGCCGGCACGTCCTCGCGCCAGCGGAAGCGCGGGCCGGCATCGGCGACCTTCTCCGGCACGCAGAGCCCGTCGCGGGCATGACGCGGGATGCCCTGCTCGGTGAGCATGCCGACGAAGCGGCCGCCGGCCTCCTCCGCCTCGGCCTTGTCGGCCTCCTCGTCGCGCAGCCATGTCATGCCGCCGACCATGTCGACGGGCACGTACTCGGCGAGCGCCGGACGCAGGGAGACGCCCTCGATCAGGCTGCCGAAACGGCGGGCCGCGAGCACCGTGGTGGTGAGCACCGAGGGCAGCGTGTCGTGGAGGGCCACGGGGACGAGCAGGGTCTTCATCGGGCACCTCGCGGCCTGTTTCCGGGGTCGGTCGCATTCCGTTTGCCCCATGGCGAAGCGTCGTGCGCCTCGGGGAGAACGCGCCGGGCCGGCTCCCGGGAGGCTAGCGCCCTTCGGGCGAGCCGGAAACTCCGGGGGCCGGGCCGCGCACACGCAAATCGGCCCCGGAGATCCGCTCGGCGAGCGCACGGGCGCGGCGGCCGAGGGGCCGCTCCACGAGAGCATGAACGGCGAGCGCCGCGAGGACCACGCCGACGAGCATCAGGGCCAGGCACGCCGCGGGGCCGAGCGCGGCGGCGAGGCCGGAGCGCAGCAGGCCCTCCCCGAGGCCGCGGAGCACGAAGGGATGCACGAGGTAGAGGGCGTAGGAGGCGTCGCCCAGGAGCGAGGCCAACCGCACGCCGCCCGATTGCGCCTCTTTCCGGACGGGCCCCAGCGCCGCGGCCGCCACGAGGCAGGCCGCCGGAACGCCCTGGACGAGAGGGCGCAGGAACCCGCCCGCCTCGCCGAACAGGCTCGCGGAGAGTGCGAGACCGCCGGCGCCGCAGAGCGCGAGCGCAATGCGGGCGGGCCCCGACAGGCGCAGGCCCTCCACCCGCACCAGCCCGAGACCGGCCCCGAGCAGGAACTCGAGGACGACCGGCTCGGACCAGAAGGCGAGCGGCACCGGCAGGCCGGGCACGGCGAGGTGCAGGGCGACGAGCCCGCCGAGGACCGCCGCGACGACGGCGACCGTCCCGCGACGGCCGGCGCCGAGGGCGAGCGCCGCCGCGAACAGGACGTAGAACAGCATCTCGAAGTTCAGCGTCCAGCCGAGGCCGTAGAGCGGCTGCACCGAACCGTCCGGCCGCGCCGCCGGCCAGAACAGGAACGAGGCGAGCACGTAGCCCGGCTCCAGGGCGCCGCCGCCGATCCGGCCCGGCGCGGCGAGCGCCAGCGCGAGGTAGAGGAGGCTCGCCAGCCAGTAGAGCGGCACGATCCGCGCGAGGCGATGGGCCATGAACAGCCGCGCTCCCCCCGGCCGCCCGTGGAGCGGTGCGGCGGCGTGGACGATGATGAAGCCGGAGATCGCGAAGAACACGTCGACGCCCGCCGCCCAGGGCAGTAGGTGGCTCGGGGCGAAGGCCGCGCCCGTGCGCCCGGCGATCGACGCCGCCTCGTGCTGCCCGTGGTGGAAGGCCACCATCAGGGCGGCCGCCGCCCGGAGCGCCTGGACCAGGACCAGCTTCACGCGGCTGCCCCGGAAGATTTCGAAGGCGTCACGGCCCGGATCGGAAACAGTTCCACCCTGAAGTGCGGAAATCGAGGAACAAAGCTTCGGCCGACCCGTTGGAGGCCCGAAGTGCCAGCGTCGAGCCACGACATGATGTCGGATGGCTTCGCTGCTTTGCACCGACAATTCAGATGGAAGAGGTCGTAATGCTCAAGAAGTACGCTGTGGCGTCCGCCCTGCTCTGCGCCATCTCGGCGCCCGCGCTCGCCCAGGGCATGGGCGACTTCCGGGTCCAGGCGATGCAGGCCAACGCCTTCGAGATCCAGTCGAGCCAGATCGCCCTCCAGAAGTCCCGCAACCCGGCGATCCGCAACTTCGCCAACCACGCCATCCGCGATCACCGGGCGGCCAATGCCGCGCTTGCCGGCGGCGACATGGGCCCGATGGCGGGCGGCCCCGGCCTGATCGGCGCGCCGCTCGCGGTGGCTGGCGGTGCGGTCGGCGCCGCGACGGGCGCGGCGGCCGGCGTCGTCGGCGGCACGCTGAGCGGTGGCCCGGTCGGCGCGGTCGAGGGCCTCGGCTCGGGTGCGGCGCGGGGTGCCGCGGCCGGCAGCCGCCTTGGCGGCATGGACGTCGACCAGACGGCCGGCACCACGATGGTGCCTCCGAGCCCCGAGCAGCAGCAGATGCTGGCCGAGCTGTCGGCGGCCCCGGCCGGCGCCCGCTTCGACCGCCTGTACGTGCAGCAACAGCTCCAGGCCCATCAGATGACCATCAGCATGACGCAGGCCTACGCGTCGACGGGCCCGAACCCGGCGCTGCGGACCTACGCCCAGCAGGCCCTGCCGGTGCTGCAGGATCACTACGCGATGGCCCAGCGTCTGCCCGGCGCCCGCTAAGCCGGCTAGGCACCAGATACGAAAGGCGGCGGGTGGCGACACCTGCCGCCTTTCGCGCGTCACGAGCAGTTGATCAGGGCCGCGGGGTTGAGCCCCTTCCCGTCCTCGGTCATCAGCCGCGCGAAATCGCCCGTCGCGGGGTCGCGGACCCAGAGATCGCCCGTCGCGACGCCGAAATGGGCGCCGTGCAGCGCGAGCCTGCCGTCCGCGACGCGCTCAGCCACGAACGGAAAGGTCAGCAGGTTCTCGATGCTCTGGCTCACCATCGCGTGCTCGAGGCGCGTGATGTAGTCGGGCGCCGAGGAGTCGCCTGCGCGCGCCACCGCCGGCTCCACCAGCGAGACCCACTTGCCGATGAAGTTGCCGCCGGAGAGGGGCTTGGCCTTGTCCGCATAGGCCTTGATGCCGCCGCAGCTCGCGTGCCCGAGCACGACGATGTGCCCGACGTTCAGCCCCTGCACCGCGAACTCGATGGCCGCCGAGGTGCCGTGATACTCACCGCCCGTCTCGCAGGGCGGGACGATGTTGGCGACGTTGCGCACCACGAACAGCTCGCCGGGGCCGACATCGAAGATCACCTCCGGCGACACCCGGCTGTCGCAGCAGCCGATCACCAGGATGTCGGGCTCCTGCGAGGAGCCGAGCTCCGCGTAGCGGCGGCGCTCACCGGGAAAGCGGCCGGCGAGAAAGGACTGGTATCCGTCGGTCAGGCGCTTGGGCAGCATGGGTTCATCCTCCGGCGGCCCGGTCCTTTGCCCGGTTTCCGCCACTCCCGAGACAGGTCGATCGTTCGAGCCCTTTATCAGGCTCCGTGCCAGGACAGCGCTACAGGCGCCTCGGGGCGCTCGCCAGAGAGAATCGCGCGCACCAGCTCCGCGAGCCCCGCCGGCTCGATGCGGTCCCCGGTCGCGGCGAGTTCGTCGAGCGTCCACCAGCGGGTGCCGAGCACCGGGTTGTCCTCGGTCTCGGCCAGCCGTCCCGTGTCGATGCGGTCGTCGGGCAGCCGGACCAGGAAGTAGCGCTCGCGGGCGTGGCGCGACTGCCGGAACAGGTGGAACGGCCCGTCGCAGCGTGCGACCTCCGCGCCGATCGGCGCGTCCGGGACGCCGATCTCCTCCTCGAGCTCCCGGCGGCAAGCCTCGACGTGGCTCTCCCCAGGCTCCAGGCCGCCGCCGGGCATGAACCAGAAGCGGCGATCCGCGGGATCGCGGCCGGGAATCGGGCGGACCGCCTCGTAGGCGATGAGGAGAAGACGGTCCTCGGGATCGAAGACCAGGGCGCGGGCGATGTCGCGGAAAGGCAGGTCGCTCATGCCCCTCCCCTATCAGGAAGGACGCCGCCGATCACGTCCCGGCCACGCCCTTGTCGCCCGCCGCGCGGACCGTTATCGCCGACCCATGCAGCGACGGATTTTCGCGACAGGGCGCCGCCGGAGCGGGCGGCGATGACGCCGCCGGACGCGCCCGCCGTCGGGATCCGGCTCCTCGATCCGCGCCTCGCGGACTGGGGGTTTCCCCGCTGGGGCTCGGAGATGGCGGCCGGCCTCGACCTGCACGCCTGCATCCCGGAGCCCCTCCGCCTCGCGCCGCAGGCGGCCGCGATCCTGGTACCGAGCGGCTTTTCCCTCCGGATCGGCGATCCCGGCTGGTGCGCGCTCGTCCTGCCGCGCTCCGGCTTCGGGCACCGGGACGGGCTGGTGATGGGCAACGGCACCGGCGTCATCGACGCGGACTACGAGGGCGAGATCCTCATCTCCGCCTGGAACCGCAACCCGGCCCCCTCCCCGGCGATCGTCATCGAGCCCGGCGACCGCATCGCCCAGCTCGTGTTCACGCGGATCGGCCGCCCTCGCCTGGCGTTCGTCGCGGCCGATGACGGGACGCCGGGATCGGCGCGGGGCGCGCGCGGCTTCGGTTCGAGCGGGCGCCGCTGATGGCCGTCATCCGCCACGGCGCGTCCGGTTGAGCGCCCCGCGATGCCCGAGGCGGACATCCCGGCGAGAGCCCCGCGCGACACCCTCCCCGTCACGGCGGGGCGTCTGCGGCTCGCCATCGCCGCGCTTCTCGACGTGGCGCTCCATGCGCGCCCGCAGCCGGTCAACGCCCGGCTCCTCGCCGAGCGGCACGGGCTGCCGCCGCGCCACCTGGAGACCGTGCTCCAGGCCCTCGTCCGGCACGGCCTGCTCAAGGGCGTGCGCGGGCCGAGAGGCGGCTACGAGCTCGCGCGGGAGCGCCGCCGGATCAGCCTGGGAGACACCGCCCGCGCCGTGGCGGGCGATGCCGCGCCGGAGACGCCCGAGGCGGCCGGCCTCTCGGCGCTCGCCGAGCCGACGCTCGCCGCCGCCCAGGCCGCCTTCCTGGCCGCTCTCGACGCAGTCAGCGTGGAGGACCTCTGCCGGCAGGCCGGAGGGCAATCGCCCCCGCCGCTTCCGGCCGCGTTCGACATCTGACCGCGCGAATCCGAAGCGGGCTGATAGATTCGGAGGCGTCGCTCGGCAGGATCGATGCTGCATCGCGAGATATCGGCGCCTCCTGCCGTGAGTTCAGTGTCGCTTAACTTGTGAAACGTCAGGATCGGCTCATCCGGCAATTGTGCCTGGATACGAGATGCGAAGCTCATGCCCGCTGCGGACAGATCGTCCCAGATCGCCATCCTTTCGAGCGCGACGGCGGACTCGCTGGTCTACGGCCTGCGCTCCCTGAACTGCGACGTCCAGGTGGTGGATCTGGCCGGGCTGCACCGCCTCGAAGCCTCGCTCTGCGCGCTCGTCGTGATCGACGGAACGAGCCTCGAGCCGGTCCCGACGATCCGCTCCGTGCGCGGGGTGCCCGGCCTCGGCGAGACGCCGATCCTCCTGTGCGGCGCGTCCGGACCCCGCCTGTATCGGAACGCCGTCACCGCCGGGGCGAGCGATGTGGTGGCCGAGGGCGGCGATTCACTGGAGCTTCTGACGCGGGCCCGCAATCTGGTCGAGCTGTGGCTCGCGCGCTGCGACGCCGAGATCTCCTCCTCGATGCTCCGGGTGCGGCTGGCGGCCATCGGCGCCGCCGCGCGGGAGCGTGAGCGGGAGATCATCCATCGGCTGATGCTCGCCGCCGAGTCGCGGGACGATCAGGCGGGCGACCACCTCACGCGGGTGGCCGGCTTCTCCATCGCCAACGCCGAAGGGCTCGGCCTCTCCGAGAAGGAGGCGAACGAGCTGGCGCTGGCCTCGACCATGCACGACCTCGGCAAGATCGGCGTCCCCGACAGCGTGCTCCTCAAGGCTGGTCCGCTGACGCCGGAGGAGCGCCTCGAGATCCAAGAGCACACGACCCGCGGCCACCGGATGCTGCACGGAAGCTCGTCGCACCTGCTCCAACTCGCCGCGCAGATCGCCCTGAGCCATCACGAGCGCTGGGACGGCGGCGGCTATCCTGGCGGATTGGCCGGCGAGGCGATACCGCTGCCCGGCCGCATCGTCGCCGTGGCAGACGTGTTCGACGCCCTCGTCTCCGAGCGGCCCTACAAGCGGGCCTGGCCCCTGGAGAAGGCCCGCGAGCACCTCATCGCCCAGAAGGGCAGCCATTTCGACCCGGCCTGCGTCGATGCCTTCCTGTCGCGCTGGGACGATGTGGTGGTGCTGCTCGAGGACCGGCCGACGACGTCCTGCGCCGCCTGACCTGCTCAGTCGTCGCCGACGACGCCGGCTGCATCCTGGGCCTGGAGCACGTCGGGCCGGGGCATCGAGATGATGTTGTAGCCGGAATCGACGAAGTGGATCTCGCCGGTGACGCCGCCGGAGAGGTCGGAAAGCAGGTAGAGGGCCGAGCCGCCGACATCGTCGAGACTCACCGTGCGCCGGAGCGGCGCGTGGGCCTTCTGGTGGTTGAACATCAGCCGCGCGTCGGCGATGCCCGCGCCCGCCAGCGTGCGCACGGGGCCCGCCGAGAGGGCGTTCACGCGGATGCCGTCCGGGCCGAGGTCGGCGGCAAGGTAGCGCACGGAGGCCTCCAGCGCCGCCTTGGCCACGCCCATGACGTTGTAGTTCGGCATGACGCGGGTGGCGCCGCCATAGGTGAGCGTCAGGAGCGCGCCGCCCGGCCCCATGCGCCTGGCCGCCCGCTGCGCGATCTCCGTGAAGGAGAAGCAGGAGACCGTCATCGTGCGCGAAAAGTTCTCGCGGGTGGTGACGTCGACGTAGCGGCCCTTGAGCTGCGCCTTGTCCGAGAAGCCGATGGCGTGGACGACGAAGTCGAGCCGCCCGTCGAAGCGCTCGTCGAGCTTCGCGAAGGCGGCGTCGACCGAGGCGAGATCCTCGACGTCGCAGGGCAGCACGACGTCCGACCCGAGCTTGGCGGCCAGCGGCCCGACCCGGCGGCCCAGCGCCTCGCCCTGGTAGGTGAAGGCGAGCTCCGCTCCATGGGCGTGGAGTGTGCGGGCGATGCCCCAGGCGATGGAATGGTCGTTGGCGACCCCCATGATGAGGCCGCGCCGTCCCGCCATCAAACCCGTCATGCCGCCATCTGCCCTGTCGCGTAGAGGCTCCCGCGGGAGCCCGCCCCTCGGACCCGAGGCTTAAAGGCGGCCCGCGGCGCTGTCCAACGCCGGCGAAATCGGCTCTGCATGGCTGATCGAGAGAAGAGAGTCGCCCGATGGCCTTCGTCAGCGTCACGCGCCTGCGGCTGCGCTCGCTCCGCTTCCTGCCCGGCTTCGTCATCCACGCCCTGCGCTCCTCGGCGCAGGTCCGCCGGGCGCCGGGCTACCGCTCGGGCTCGGCTCTGTCGGACCGCAGGCTGACCTTCTGGACCCTGACGGTCTGGGACGACGAGGCGGCGATGCGTGCCTACATGCTCTCGGGCGCCCACCGCCTCGCGATGCCGAAACTCGTCCACTGGTGCGACGAGGCCTCCGTCGTGCACTGGCCGACGGAGGCCGACGCCGCGCCGGCCTGGAATGAGGCCACGCGGCGGATGCGGGCGGAGGGGCGCGTCTCGAAGGTCCGCAACCCGAGCCCGCGGCACGGGGACATGAGCTACGCCGAGCCGCGGCTCAGCGGAGCCGCGCCGCTGCCGCCGGTCCGCTGACGCGCCACGTCGAGCACCAGACGGGCGGCCGAGCGGCTGGGCTCGCCGCCGCAGGGCAGGCGCATGAGGTCGTCGAGCCGACGCAGGGACGCGACCTGCTGCTCGCGCTCGAGGCCGCCTGCGAGCAGCGGCAGGAGGCTCGCCGAGAGGGTCTCCGGCGAACAGTCCCGCTGCACGAACTCGGGCATGGCGTTCTCGGCGAGGATCAGGTTCGGCAATACGATGCTCGGCACCTGGATCAGGCGCCGGGCGATCGCCTCCTCGATCCGCGAGACCTTGTAGGCGACGACCATGGGCACGCCGGCGAGCGCCAGCTCCAGCGTCACCGTGCCGGAGGCGGCGAGCGCCGCCCGCGCGCTGCGGAAGGCCGCGAACTTCGCGTCCTCTCCGTGGACGAGCCGGACCGGCGTCTCCCAGGCCAGCGCCAGACGCTCGATCATCGCCCGGTGCCGGCTCACCGCCGGCAGCTCGACCTCGATCGGTCCGAGGGTCGCGGCGACCCGCGCCAGGGTCTCACCGAAGACCGGCATCAGCCGCTCGATCTCGGAGCGACGCGAGCCCGGCAGCACCACGAGCCGCGGCGGCTCGCCCTCGCGGATCGCGGCCTCGGCGGCGCTGGGGCGCAGGTCCGCGATCCGCTCGATCAGCGGATGCCCGACATAGGTGCATTCGGGCCCGCCGAGGCGGCGGTGGGCGTCCGGCTCGAAGGGCAGCAGCGCCATGACGTGATCGATGAAGGGCCGCATGCCCTTCGCCCGCCAGGGTCGCCAGGCCCAGACGCTCGGCGAGACGTAGTCGATGATCGGGATGCCCGGGGTCGCCTTGCGCACGCGCTTGGCCACCGCGTGGGTGAAGCCGGGGCTGTCGATGATGACGAGCACGTCGGGCCGGGCCGCAACCACCGCCTCGACGGTCTCGCGGATGCGGCGCAGCAGGGTGCGGGCGCGGGCGAGCACCGGCAGGTAGCCCATTACCGCCACGTCATCGAGGGGGAACAGGGAGGCGAGCCCCTGGGCCGCCATCGCCTCGCCGCCGACGCCGCCGAACTCCGGCGCAGCCTCGGAGAGCTCGCGGAGCGCCCGCATCAGCCGGCCGCCGAGCTGGTCGCCCGAATCCTCGCCCGCGACGAGCCAGATCCTCATGCGCCCTCGCCGCCGGAGGACAGGCCGACGAGGAACAGCCCGGCCCGGTCCGCCGCCTCCGCCGTGGCGGCGCGGTCGATGATGAGCGTCCGCCCGGCCTCGACGGCGATGCCGATGCAGCCGGCGGCGGCCGCCGCTTTCACCGTGCGGGCGCCGATGGCGGGCAGGTCGACGCGCATGTCCTGGCCCTCCTTGGACATCTTCACGAGCACGGTGGCCGGATGCGGCCGGCCGTAGCCGAAGGGCTTGCGCCCGAGGGCGCGGGCGCGGGCGAGCATCCGGTCGGTGCCCTCCGGGCCCTCGACGGCGAGCACCCGGTCCGAGGCGACGACCGCCGCCTGCCCGACATCGTAGGGGGAGAGCGCGGCGAGCAGCGCCCGGCCGGTGGCGATGGTGGCGCGGGCCGCCTCGTCGGGGGCGAGCGTGCCCATCTGGCCGGGCGAGGCGAGAAGGTCCGGCGCCACCTCGTGGACGCCGGCCACCCGGTGGCCGTTCTCCTCCAGGAGTTCGAGGGCCGCCCGCAGCAGCCGGTCGTCGCCGCCGCCGGTGATCCGGCGCAGGGCCTCGCGGTTGCGCAGCGCCGCCGCGGCGTTGAGGATCGCGGCGGGGCTCGGCCGTCCGACGGCGCCGGCCGGCACCACGCAGGCCGGCCCCCACTCCCGCAGAATCGCGAGCGCGCCTGCGATGTCGAGAAGATCGACCGTGGCGCCGGCCCGACCCCGCAGGCCTCGCTCGGTGAAGCCGCGCAGGGCCAGCACCTTGAAGGGCCGGCCCGCCCGGTCGAGGGAGCGCGCCACCAGCTCCGGCAGCAGCCCGGCGCCCGCCACGAGCACGAGCGTCTCCTGCGCCTCGGCGATCGCGGGCGTGCGCGCGGCCTCGGCCATGAGGGTCAGGGCGCGCCCGCCTGCGGGGTCCCGCGCGGCGTGCAGATCGAGCGCTTCCCGCCCTCACGGATGAAGGCCAGGATCTCCTCGACCGCCGGATGCGCCTCGAACTCGGCGGCCACGTCCTCGACGCGCTCCAGGAGCGTGCCCTCCGGCGCGAAGAGCGCCCGGTAGGCCCGGCGCAGGGCGTGGATGTCCTCCCGCGCGAAGCCCCGCCTCTGCAGGCCGACGATGTTGAGGCCCGACAGGTAGGCCCGGTTGCCCAGCGCCATGCCGTAGGGGATGCAGTCGTTCTCGAGGCCCGAGAGGCCGCCGACGAAGGCGTGCGCCCCGACGCGGGCGAACTGGATCACCGCCGCCCCGCCGCCGAGGATGGCGTAGTTGCCCACCGTGCAATGGCCGGCGAGCATGACGTTGTTGGAGAAGATCACCCCGTCGCCGACCCGGCAGTCGTGCCCGACATGGGAGTTGGCGAGGAAGGCGCAGCGGTCGCCGACCACGGTCTCCAGGCCGCCGCCCTCGGTGCCGGGGTTCATGGTCACGCCCTCGCGGATCAGACAGTCCGCGCCGATCCGAAGGGTCGAGGGCTCGCCCTTGAACTTGAGGTCCTGCGGCTGGTGGCCGAGGGAGGCGAAAGGAAAGATGCGGGTGCGCGGGCCGACGGTCGTCTTGCCGGCCAGGACGACGTGGCTGACAAGCTCGCAGCCCTCGCCGAGCGCGACCTCCGGCCCGACATGGCAGAAGGGTCCGATCCGGACGCCCGCGCCGATCCGGGCCCCGTCCTCGACGACGGCGCTCGGGTGGATCGCGGCGCTCACTCCGTCACCAGCATGGCGCCGATCTCGGCCTCGGCCACGAGGGTGCCATCCACGCGGGCCTCGCCCCGGAACCACCACATGGTGCGCCGCTGGTTGAGCTTGCGCATGTGGTAGCGGACCTGGTCGCCGGGCACGACGGGCTTGCGGAACTTGCACTTGTCGATGGTCATGAAGAACACCTGCTTGGTGCGCAGGTCGTCCGTCATGATATGGCGGCAGCAGATGGCGCCGGCGGTCTGGGCCATGCCCTCGATCAGCAGCACCCCGGGAAACACCGGCATGGTGGGAAAGTGGCCCGTGAACTGCGGCTCGTTGACGGTGACGTTCTTGACGCCGACGCAGCTCTCGTCCCGGTCGATCTCGACGATGCGGTCGATCATCAGGAACGGGTAGCGGTGCGGCAGAAGCTCCAGAACCTTCTGGATATCCGCCGCACCGAGTTCGCTGGTGGTGTCGCTCATCGGTCCCCGCTCATCCGCCCGTTGCGGCCGTCATTTCCGGAATTTGCCACCGATGCAAGCCCTTGGCGGACGCTCGGCAGCCCCTCGGCGCCTTCGGCCGCCGCTCAGGCGCCCGCCAGGACCAGCGCCCAGTAGCGCTTGTAGCGGGTGCCCGGCGCGTCGACGCGGGCGATGCCGGCGCGGCGCAGCTGCGGCATCAGCATGTTGCGGTTGTGCTCGGGCGAGGCCTTCCAACGGACGAGCACCTGATCGAAGGTCTCGGAGCCGGCGCTGAGGTTCTCGGCGGCGTAGGAGCGGGCGAGCCCGACCTCCGACATGCGCGAGGTGAAGGTGCCGCCGATCTCGTGGCTGAGGCGGCCGGCCTTCGCGTTGGTGCCGGCCTGATAGGCGGCGGCCCTGGTCAGCCCCGGATCGAGCACCAGCGGCGGCAGGCCGTGCTGGGCGCGGTAGCGGGAGATCGCCGCCACCGCCGCCTGCTCGTCGAGGATCACCGGGCTCGTCACCGCGTCGTCCCCGCCGAGGATCGTCGGCGCACCGCATCCGGCGAGCGAGAGGGCGGCGAGGGTCGCGGCGAGGGCGAGCGGAGCGGCGCGGAGCATCGGGGTCATCGGACGGCTTCTCGGAAGACGCGGCCGCCATTCCCGGCCGATGCGGCGAAACCGGGGCGCATCGGCCGGGCCGGCGACGCGCGCCGGCCGGCGTTGCGCGGACGCGACACCGCCTATAGCGACAGGATCAGGTCCAGCCACTTCCGGCGGCCGTGCTCGCGGGTGAGCTCGTGCGCGAAGAGAAGCTCGCGGGCCCGGCGCCCCAGGCGCTCGCGCTGGGCCGGCTGACCGGCGAGATGGACGAGGCGCTCCGCGAGGCCCTGCGCGTCGAAGAAGTCGACCAGCAGACCCCCCGCCTCGCCGTCGAAGAAATCGCGGACCGGGCCGGTGTCGGAGAGGACGAGGGGGCGCTCCAGCGCCATCGCCCCCAGAAGAGACCAGGAGAGCACGAAGGGATAGGTCAGGTAGGTGTGGGCGCTCGCGCGCCCGATCGTCTCGTGGAAGCGGCGCGGCTCCAGGGTGCCGAGGAAATGCACGCGGCTCGGATCGAGCCCGCCGACCTCCTCGGACAGGCGGGCCCGCCAGCTCCGCCCGTCCGGCGCACCGGCCCCGTAGCCGCCGGCCTCCGCGCCGACGATGTCGACCTGCGCCCGAGGACTCAGGGCGAGCAGGCGCGGCAGCGCCCGCATGAAGGTGTGGAAGCCCCGGTGCGGCTCGAGATGGCGCGCGGCGAAGGTGAAGCGCGGCGGCTCCTCCGGATCGCCCTCCCGCGGCGGTGGCGGCGGGACGTGGATGCCCTCGTGGATGATCCGCATGTCGGCGGCGAAGGCGGCGGGGAAGGTCGCGCGCTGCCAGGGTGTGGGAGCGACGCAGACCTCGGCATCCTCAAGCGACGCCAGGGTGATGGCGTTGCGCCCCCGCATCCGATGCAGGATCTCCGGAGAGGCGACGGGAAACTCGGGGTCGAAGTCGATCTCGCCGCCGCTGCGGCCGTGGTAGAACTCGCAGTAGCAAACAAGCTTGGCCCGCGGGAACAGGTCCTTGAGGTAGAGGGCCTCGCCCCAGCCCGGATGGGCGACGATGACGTCCGGCACGAAGCCGTCGTAGCGCAGCGCGCGCGCCGCCGCCGCGGCGCCGGAGGCGGCGGCTGTCTTCACGGCGAGGTCGTCGAGCACGATGTCGCCGGTCGGCTGCGCCGGGGCCGGGCTGTAGCGGCGGTAGCGCAGGCCCGGCCGCGAGACCGGGTTCGTGCCGATGCCGGCGAGGCGGACGTCACCGCGCGCCTCCAGCGCCTCGAGCACGGCGGCGAGCTGCGAGGGAAAGGTCTGGTGGACGAGCAGGACGCTCAGCGGCATCGCCGGCTACGCGTCCCGGCCGTCGGCGGGCGCCTCCGGCACCGCCGCCTCGGGCATCAGCGCGCAGGCCCAGAGGTCGAAATTGGTGCCCTTGCGCAGGATGACCTTCGCGAAACCGGCCTCCAGCATCAGGCGGCCGATCCGCTCGCTCGTGAAGGCGGTCTTGTGCGCCATGAAGCCGTTGCCGCCCTGGATCGAGGCGCGGTGGCCGAAGATCATGTCGAGCGCCGTGATCGGGCCGGCGGGCGAGACGTAGGCGACCTGATCGAGCTTGCCGTCGACGACGAGCTTGGCGACCTCCTCGATGTCCGGCGTGGTGACGAGCGCGACGCCGGTCGGCTTGAGCACGCGGCGGAACTCGGCCAGCGCCAGGGGCACCTCGTGGTCGTGCAGGTGCTCGATGTTGTGGGAGGACCAGACGCCGTCGACGGACCCGTCGGGGAAGACGGAAAGGTCGGTCACGGTACCGACGATGTCGGGCCGCACCCGTGGGTCGAGATCGATGCGGATCTCCCGCCAGCCGGCGCCGCGGAAGATCGGGTGCAGGCGCTCGGGCGCGTAGACGCCGCAGCCGACGTGAAGGACGGTGCGGGGCGGGACGGGCGCGGCCTTCGCGGATGCCTGGTTCAAACCCATCGTTCCCAAGGTCGTATCGTCAGCCCTGCCCGCCGCGGCCGGCGACGGGCGAGACGGGCGGGCGCCGGGGCGTTCTGCGCCGGCTCCGGTTTTGATCACGTTTCGGCGTCCGGCGCATCCCGCGGCGAAGCACACGATTCATGCGAAAGGGGCCGGGCAAGCCGCCCGGCCCCTTTCCGATCCGATCGAGACCTCAGAGGTCTCAGGTGTGATCGATGACGTGGATCGACTCGGCGTTGTGGGCAGTCGCCTCGACGCTGCGGGCGAACTGGACCGCCACGTCGGCGCGGCTGGTGCCGGAGGCGAGCGCCGACTCCCAGACGGTGCGGCCCGCGGCCTCGGCGTCGCGGCCGAGCATGTTGTTGTAGAGCAGATCCACGAACTGGCTGTTGGTCAGGCCACCCGAATGGGCGCCCTGGAACTCGGCCGCGTTGAGGAAGCTGTTGGCGATCGTCGACAGGCTCTGGCCGTCGTCGTGACGGTCCCACCAGGTCTGGAGGCCGGCGGAGTCGGCGTCGCGGCCGAGCAGGCCGTCGTAGAGGCGGGCGATGACCGCCTCGTCCTCGGTGGAGGCGAGGATGAGGGCGCCGTCGCCGAACTGCACGAACTCGGCACCGGTGATGCTCGTGGTCGAGCCGGTCGTCGGGCTGAAGATCATCACGTGGTCGCCGTCGATGCTCGACAGGAAGTCCGACCGGTTGCCGGCGAAGTTGACCACGTCGAAGCCGCCGCCGGCCGACACCGTCTGCACGCCGCTCGGGGTGATGTCGAAGGTCTGGGGCGTCGGGTCGGCCGCGCCGGCGCGGATGGTCGCCGGCGACAGGAAGACGGGGGCGTTGACGTCGACCGCCGCCTCGCGGGAGCCTGCGACGGCCGCGAGCACGTCGGCGCGCGACAGGGTGCCGTTGGCGAGACCGCCGCCCCAGGTGGCGAGGCCGGCCGCGTCCGGCGCCCGCTCGAGGAGGTTCTGGTAGAGGTTGTTCAGGAAGACCGTGTTGCTGACATTCGCGCCGAGACCGTTGGCGATGGCCTCGGCGGAGGCCAGGAAGCCCGCGGCGACCTGCGAGACGGTCTGACCGGCGTTGAGCTGGTCGATCCAGACGTGGAAGCCGTCAGCATCGGCGGAGCGGTTGGCGATGCCCTCGTACATGCGGGCGACGGTGGCCTCGGCCTGGGTGCCGGCGATGACCACCGAGTGATCGGTGAAGTTGAGGATGTTGGTGTGGGCGATCGAGGCGTTGAGGCCGCTCGCGTTCGTCAGCGTGGCGATGCCGCTCGTCGCGTCGAGGTTGAAGGTGTAGCCGGTCGAGGCGCCGTTGACGTTCACGGCGTTGAAGCCACCGTGCAGGTCGATCTGGTAGCGGCCGTTGCCGAGGGTCACGCTGTCGTCGCCGCCGGCGCCGAGCACGGTCGCGCGGGGCGACACCGTGAGGTCGACGAAGAGATTGGTGTTGCCGGGATCGACCACGGTGTCGCCGGTGCCCGCCTTCACCGAGGCGTTGCCGCCGTTGTAGAAGCCGAGGTTCGCGTTGCCGGCACCGCCCGAGTAGTAGACGTTGCCGCTATTGGTGAAGCCGAGCGTGTTCTGGCCGTCACTGCCGGCGATCACGTAGTTGCCGGTGGCGTTGTTGCCGTCTAGGAGGCCGTTGACGTTGCCGTTTCCGGCGAGGTTCAGGACGACCGACCCGCCGGCGCCGGAGACGTTGCCGTTGCCTTGCGTGGTGTCGATGTTGGCGAAGAAGGTCGTCGTGCGCTCACCGGTGTCGGCGTTCGAGACCGTGGTCGTCTGCTGACCGCCGCTGCTTTGACCGGACGTATCCTTCGCGAACTCGTCGGCAAGGGCCTTCGCAAAAGCTGAATCATTCGGCTTCGTCGCCGCGACGTTTGTTTGCGTCTGCGTTGAGTTCTGACTGTAGATATCGGCCATCGGTGTGACTCCTCGAAGATGTTATTTTTATTTGTGTTATGCGGACGCGACTGAGCGGGGAGCCCGGAAGATCCGGGCCGGCTTGCGGCGCGCCGTCTCCTGCGGGGGAGCGGCGGCGATATGGGGGGAGGCCGGCGGCCGCTGGGGCTTCGCACCGACCTCGGAAAGCTGCAGGCGCAGGGCGACGAGGAACTCCCGTCCGGTGGGGCCGCGCAGATCGACGGGCGCAAGCGCCGGCCCGAAGCGGGTCCCGTCGCTGAACACCGCCTCGACGATCAGGGCGAAGCCGTCGGCCTGCTCGCCGATGAGGCGGAAGGCGACGCCGTTGATCGCCCGCGCCTGCATACGCGTGCCGACGAACTCGCCGACCACGCCGTCGGGCATACGACCGAGGCCGAGCAGGGCGCAGCCGTAGGAGATGTCGACCTCGGCGGGCCGGCGCGGCCACTGCACCGAGAAGCCCTCGATCCGGAAGCTGCCGTTGGGATCCCCGAGCCATTCGCCAGGACCCGCGAACAAGTCGCCGCGGCGCTCGACATGGCCGGCGATGCGCAGGGGGATCAGGCGGCTGTCGGCCTCCGCCCTGGCGATCGGCGCGATCGAGGCGGCCGAGATCGACGGAGGCGAGATCGGCTGGGGCGCCGCGAGCGCCGGCGCCGACTTGGTCGGGGCAGCGCCTTCGCCGTCGAGCCGGTCGATCTGAAGGGTGACGGCCTCCGGGCGGTCCGCACCCTCGCCGAGGGTGGTGAGCAGCAGCGTCGCGTCGCGCTCGGCTGAGATCACGCAGAGGTCGCCGGGCCGCCGCAGCAGTCCCTCGGTCGCGCCGGGGCCGAAGACGAGGCGGACATGCGCCGCGCAATCGGGGTCGGCGGAGACCACGACCCGCGGGGACTCACCCGTGACTGATGTCGCGACGTAGCGCAGCGCGAAAAGACCGCGCGCGACAGGCATCGCTCGCGCGGTTACCTGACCGCGCGCCATCCCGACGCTGCTCACCTCTGAAAACCCCCTGCTGCCAGACCGGTTAACCGGTTCTTAACAGGGGACATCTAATTCAGGATGCGCCGCACTGCGTCAAGAGCAATTTCGCGCCACGTTAGCGCTTTGTTAGGCCTGTCCCTGGGGGAACACTGAAAATCGTAAATTTGCGCGCAGGGGCGCCAGCGTGCTCCCGCCGCAACACTTCAATGTGTTAATTTCGTGCCTGCACCTCGACTCCGCTGCGGTGCGCGTTACACGGTGGGCATTTGGAATGTATCAGTCCATCGCGCCTTTGAAGCAGGGCGAGGACTACGCGTTATTCGAGACGCTCGAGTATGCGAGTCTAGGCAATGCGCTAGTCGTTCCCGTCGCATCCATCGAAGCAAACGCCCTCGCACATCATTATCCGATCGTCTGGAGACGTGTCGGAGACGACTACGAGCTCGTCGCTTTCATCTCTCTTAGCGTTCCTCATCTTGAGTCGTTTCGACGCGAGCTCGAATCTGGCATGCCAAGGCCGCTGCTCGTGGAGGCCTATCCTCTCGCACTTGCGTTCCCGGATTCGGAGGACGGCCGCAGCGTCGTGATGATCGACGAGGTCCCGAGGCCGGCGGACGCGCTCGCCAGCCCCGTCTTCCTGAGAGGCGGCGCATTGTCGGCGCCGGCCTCGCGCCGCATGGGCGCGCTGCGGGTTTTCGGCAGCGACATCGGCCGCACCCGGGCCTTCACCCGCACCCTCGCCGCGGCGGGCCTGCTCGCCGATTGGCCCCTGCGGCTGCGAATCGGCGGCGACGGCGTGGAGATCGACGGGCTCTGCGTGCTGGTCCAGGAGGAGGCGCAGCGGGCGGCGCTGCCGGCCGCCATCGCCGAGTACGGCTTCGCGCTCGCCGAGTTCGTGACGCTGCACGACCTCTCGCTCTTCAACATGCAGCGCCTCGTGGACCGGTTCCGGGCCGAGCGTGTCGCGGCGGGAGGAGCCGCGTCATGACGCTCCCCCGCGTCGCCCTCAGCCCCGCGCGGCTGCGCAACCTGCACTGGACCTTCGCCACGAGCTTCGGCTTCGCACGCAGCCGGCTGACCGTCCCCCTGATCCACACCGAGGTGCTGCGCGTCGCCCGCGACTTTCCCGTCGCCCTGGAGCGGGACGAGGACGGGGCCTGGCAGCCGGTCGCCTATCTCGGCGACGCCGCGGGGACGGCGAACCGCTTCGTCGCCGAGGACGGGAGCTGGACCGCCGCCTACGTGCCGTTCTGGCTGCGGGTCTATCCCTTCGTGCGCGAGGGCAACTCGTTCAGCGTCGCCCTCGACCCGGCCTTCGTCGGCATCGGCGGCGAGTATCCCTTCGAGGCGGAGGCGAGCGACGGCAGCCGCCTCAGCGGGCCGGCCGAGAACGTCGCCGCCCAGCTCGGCCGCGCCGAGGCGGCCCGCGCCCGGCTGGAGGCGGCCGGCGCCGCGCTGGTCGAGGGCGGGATCGCCCGGCCGCGCGCCGAGGACGGCGCGTCGTCCGCCATCCGCACCCCGGCGGGGCTCGCCTTCGTGGCGGCCGGCGCCCCGGCGGAGGTGATGGGCCCGCGGATCGGCGCGTGGCTGGCGCGGGACGTCAAGATCGTGGAGCTCGCCGTGGCGGCCGCCTTCTCCAGCGCGCACATGCCGCGCGCCGCGCCGGCCGCGGTGACGCTCGATCCGGCACCGAGGCCGGCGGGCAAGCCGAAACCTGTCGCCCCTCTCTACGTCCCCAATCCCGTGGCCACCGATCTCGACTGGCTCGACACGGACGAGAAGGTGGTCTTCTAGATCAGCGCGCTGGATTGAGAGCCGCCGCATGACGCCGCGCATCGTCTACATCACCCCGAACGCGGTGCTGCCGGCCAATCGCGGCGGGCGGCTGCGCTCGCACCATCTCTGGCGGGCGCTCTCGGCGCTGGGCGAGGTCCACACCCTCGTCGTCGGCGACACGCCGCCCGCCGTGCAGCGGGCGCAGCTGCGCCGTTCGCGCACGCGCATCCTGCCCCGCCGGCGCTACCAAGCGGCCCGCCTCGCCGAGGCGCTCGCCGCGGGCAAGCCCTTCGCGGAGCCGGGGCTGTGGGAGGTCACGGGCGCCGGCAGCCTGCCCGCCGAGGTCGAGGCGGAGCTCGCCGGGGCCGACGCCCTGGTGCGCCACTGCCTGAACGCCGGCCGCATCGAGCGCATCCTCGACCGGGTGCGGGCGCTGGCGCCGAACCTCGTCGTGCTCTGCGACACGGCGATGGGCGTGCTCGCCCCGGAGATCCGCGCCCTCGGCATCCCCGTGGTCTGCGGGCCGCACAACCATGACAGCTCCCTCTACGCCTCGATGGCTCTCGCGACGCCGGACCCGGCCGTCGCCCGCTGGAACACGGCGGCGGGCGCCGCCTTCGACGAGGCGGAGCGCTTCATGGCACCCCATGTCGACCAGCTCTGGGTCTGCTCGGAAGGCGACCGGCGGCGCTTCTCGGATCTCGTGCCGGCCGCGCTCATCCGTGTCGTGCCGAACGTCTGGGACGTCGGACCGCCGAGCCCGCTGCCCGAGAGCCGCGACCTCGTGTTCGTCGGCCAGGGCGGCTACTACCCGAACGAGGACGCAGGCTTACGCCTCGTCGCCATCTCCCGCCGCCTCGACGCGCTCGGCGTCTCCCACCGCCTTCGCCTCGTCGGCCGGGCGGCGGCGAGCGTGCGCCTCGCGGCAGCCGGCGCGCCCTCCGTCGAGGTGCTCGGCGAGGTTCCCGCCGTCGAGCCGATCATGGACGAGGCCGCCCTCGTGCCGATCGCCCTGACGCTCGGGGGCGGCACCCGCCTGAAGATCCTCGAGGCCATGGCCGCCGGCCGGCCGGTGCTGACGACGCCGATCGGCATCGAGGGGATCGAGGCCGAGGACGGGGTCCACGCCCTGATCGAGCCCGATCTCGACGCCTTTCCCGAGCGGATCGCTGGGCTTCTCGCCGACCGCGGGGCGGCGCAGGCCCTGGCGCTGCGCGGCCACGCCCTCGTCGCCGAGCGCTACTCGCGCGAGGCGCTGCTCGGGATCGTGCGCGGCTGCCTCGCCGATCTCGGCCTGTCGGGCAGGCCGGAGCCGGCGATCCTCGGGCACAATCTCGGGGCCGAGGTGCGGGACGAGGAGATCACCTTCAACCCGGACACGCGCCTGCTGCTCTGGCGCTTCGAGACGCGGCTCGCCGCCGGAATCGCGGCGCTCTCCGCCGTGCTCGACTTCGGCACCGAATCCGAGGTCCCGAACGCCTTCGCGACCCTGCGGGAGCGGCCGAAGGGCTTCGTCCTCGTGGAGTGCGCCTGCGTCCTGCCGGCGGAGGTACCGCCCTTCGCCGCGGCGCTCGTCCTCTCCGCCTGGGGGGCCGAGGTGCTGCGCCACCGGCCGCCGCCGGACATCCCGCAGGAGAACGCGGGCCTCCTCACGCTGGAGCGGACCGGCGAGGGTCTGCGGGCGACCGGCTGGGCGCGCGGCCCGGCGCGGGTGCAGGCGGCCGGAGACGAGCCCGCTCCGGTCCGTCCCGACGCGCGGGGCGGCTTCGAGATCGTGCTGTCCGGGCCCGGCGGCGGCCCGATCGCGGTGATGCCCGAGAGCGGGACCGGGCAGAGCTTCACGCAGGCATCGGGCTGGCTGGAGCCGCGCCGGCCCTCGTCGCTGCGCATGATGCGCCTCGCCGACCGCCACCGGGGCGAGACCGCCTGGCTCATCGGCAACGGCCCGAGCGTGCGCATCGAGGACCTCGAGGCGTTGCAGGGCCGGCTGACCTTCGGCTTCAATCGCCTCTACCTCGCCTACGGGCAGACCGCGTTCCGGCCGACCTACACGGTCACGGGCGACGCCCAGATGATCGAGGATTTCGGCCAGGAGATCGTCGACCGGGCCGGCGGCACGGTCTTCGTCGTTCACGATCATCCGCCCGACATCCTCGGCGACTACGTGTTCGTGCGGATGCTGCCGATCTTCCCGCCCCTGTTCTCCCTGGCGCCGGAGGAGGTCGTCTCGCCGGGCGGCTCCTCGCTCTACATGGCCATGCAGATCGCCTACCGGATGGGCGTGCGGCGGTTCTTCGTCTACGGCGCCGACTTCCGTTTCACCTTCGACCGGGCCCGCTCCCGCGACCGCTTCCGCATCGCCACCGGCGACGGCAACCACTTCATCCCCGGCTACCGGTCGGGCCGGGCCTGGTGCCCGCCGAGCCTCAAGGACATCGGCGCCGGCTTCCTCGCGGCGCGGCGGATGATGGAGCGGGAGGGGGGCTTCGTGCGCAACGCCAGCCGGGGCGGCGCACTGGAGATGTTCGAGCGCACGCCCTTCGAGGCGGCGCTCGCCGAGAGCGCGGCCCCGGCCGCATCCGGCCCGGTCTGGAAGGCGGGGGCGTGGCGGTGAGGCGGGGAGAGACGGGCGTGCGGGGCCTGCGCGTCGCGGTCGTCGGCACCAACGATCCGCGCAACTACTCGGGCGGCCGCTACCATGGCCTGATGATCGCCTACGCCGTTGCCGCAGCGGGAGGCGAGGCGCATGTCGTCACCGACCACGTGCCGGGCTTCGCCGCCGACTGCGAGCCGCTGGCGCCCGGCGCCGTCACGTTCCACCGCACCGCGGATTTCGTCGCGGACCTGCCGGAGGGCCCCTTCGACTGGGCCGTCGTGGTGCCGACCGGCGTGTTCCTGCCGGGCTTCTACGAGGCCTGCCTCGACTTCGCCGGCCATGCGGGCGCCCGCGTCGCGCTGATCAATTTCGAGTCGGCGAACTGGTTCAACGCGCTGGCCCCCGAGCCCCGCGATCCGCGCCTCTGGGACGGCTGGCGCCGCCTCGTGGCGGAGGGCGGGCTCGTCCTGTCGAGCGCGCGTGAGTCCCACGCCTTCGCCCGCGACTTCTACGCGGCGCGTCCCGGCGCGCGGCTGCGCTTCGAGGTCTGGTCGCCGCCAGTGAATGCGGCGGCCGCCCTTGCCGCCGACGGCACGGCGAAGGACGGCAGCCTGCTCGCCTTCGTACGCCCGCAGGACGGGCACAAGGGCTCGGGCAGCCTCACCGAGATCGCGCCCGCGTGCCTCGCCGGGCGCACCCTGCGCATCGTCTCCGGCCGCGACCTGCCGGAGCCCTTCGAGACGGCGCTCCGCACCCATTGCGAAGGAGCCGGCGGCCGGCTCGAGGTGCTGCTGCGCATCTCGGACGCGGACAAGTTCCGCCTGATGACCGCCGCGCAGGCCGTGCTGTTCCCCTCCCGCTTCGAGGGCTTCGGCTACCCGCCGGTGGAGGCCGCCTTCGCGGGCACCGAGTCGGTCGCCTTCGACCTGCCCGTCGTCCGCGAGACCGTGGGCGGCATCGCGCATCTCGCGCCGGTCGGCGACATGGCGGCGTTCTCGCGGGCGCTCGCCGAGGCTCTGGACCGGCCCGAGCGGCGCGCCGCGCTGCGGGCGGCGGTCGCCCCCTTCGCCGACTTCGGACCCGCCGCCGAGCGCCTCGCCGACATCCTGCTGCGCAGCGCCGACGCCGTCGCCCCCCGCGGCGCCCGCCCCTTCAGCGCTGCGCTCGGCCCCTTCGACCGCGCGACGCCCCATCCGCCGGAGAGCGTCGACCGCACCGCCGCCCTGCCGCCGCTCCCGAGCCTCGTCACCGCGGCGCGCCGAACGACGGGCGGCGACATCGCGGTGAGCGTCGCCCTGCCCCTCGACACCCCCGTGACGCATGCCGAGGCGGTCGACGCCCACGGCGTGACCCTGCCGGTCGCCTGGACGAGCGAGGGCAGCGGCCCGTTCGCGACGGTCGCCTTCCACGTCGCGGCGCCCGCGAGCGCTCTCGGGGAGCGGCTGCGCATCACCCATGGCGGGCCCGGCGGCGCCGCGCGCGACCCGATCGAGATCGAGCTGCGGCGCGTCGAGGAGCGCGCCGAGCGCCGGGTGCTCTGCGGCATCAGCGAGGACCGCATCGTCGAGGGACGCCACCGCATCCGCGGCTGGATCCTCGCGGCGAGGCGCCTGCGCACGCTGCTTCTCTCGAACGACGGGCGGCGCTGGCACGCCGCGCCGGTCGAGGGCACCCGCCGCGACATCTTCGAGAAGTATCCCGGCTATCCGACGCCCCGCTGCCAGTTCGTGTTCGACCTGCCCGGCGACTTCGCCCCCGATCCTGGCAGCGCCCGCCTCGTCGCCGTCGGCGAGGACGGGGCCGTCGAGTTCCTCGCCGGATGGCTGCCCGCGCCCCGCTCCCTGTTCGGCGACGCGCCCTCTCCGGCGCCCGCCGAGGAGAAGGCGGCCCCCGCCCCGCCGCTCTCGGCGCGGGGCCGCTTCGGCCTGCTCGACGTCTCCGACGGGAGCTGGCACCGGGGCGTCGCCCGGACCGGCTCGGTGGAGCGCCCCGGCGCCATCCTCGTCGCCCGGCCCACCGACGGTCCGGGCTTCCTGCCCGGCATGGCGGTGCTCGGCGCCTCCGGCACCGCGCGGCGGATCACCGGCGTGGAGCGCGCGCCCGGCGGCGTTGCCCTCGTCCTCGACGGCGCGCTCGACGCCCATCTCGACGGGGCGCCCGCCGAGGTCGAGATCCTGCCCCAGGCCGAGGCGGGCGGCGGGCCCGGCCGCTTCAGCCTGATCGGCTGGACCGACGAGAACTGGTGGCGCGGGGTCTGGAACCGCCCCGATCCGCGCCGCCGCCGGGGCTTCTTCCTGAAGACGCGGACCGTCGAGAGCCTGCGCCTCGCGCCGGGCACGCTGCTGCGCTTCCCCGCCAGCGGCCTGCGCCGGATCGCCGAGACCGCCACCTCCGGCGCCGACACCCGCATCTGGCTCGACGGCGAGATCCGGCCGTTGGAGGACGGCGCGCCCGGCGAGGTCGCGGTGCTCGCCGCGGCCCCCCATGGCGGTGGCGGCCTCGCCCTGAGCCGCGCCCGCCACGAGGCCGGATGGCCGGACGGCATCCTGGAGCGCGACACGGACGCGGCGCGGCGCGGCACCATGGTGCTGGTCTCGGCCGACGAAGAGGCGGCCAAGCGCCTCGGGCGGGGCACGGCCCTCTCCTTCGCGAGCGGCGCGACCGCCCGCATCCTCGGCCTCTCGCGGGCGGAGGACGGCATCGAGATCACCCTCGACACCGCCCTCGATCCGGCCGTGGGCGCGGAGACGGGCGAGGTGCGCATCCTCGACGGGGTCGACCTGCTGCGCCACCGCCCGGCCCGCCTCCACGCCCCCGACCCCGGCACCAGCCCCCGCGACCCGCTCCACGACCGGCTGGTGCGCGACGCCCGGCGCCGTGGGCGCGTGCTTCCCCCGGCCGAGCGCCCCGCGTCCGGAGGCCGGCCGCGCATCCTGTTCCTGACCCTCGTCCCCCCGGCGCCGGCCAACCAGGGCAACCGGGTGGTGACGCGCAACCTCGTGGCGCACCTTCTCGACCTCGGCTTCGACGTCGACATCCTGCTCCAGGGCTGGATCGAGGCGGAGGCGGCGCTGCGCACCTTCGGCGAGCGCGTGCGGATCCTGTCCCTGCCCTTCCCCGGCTGGGAGGGGACGGAGACCGTCAAGCGGCGGCGCGGCCTCCTCGACACCGCCGGCCCGCTCGCCGAGGCGGCGGGCGATCCCGTCCTCGCCGAGGCGGTGTCGCGGGCGGCGCGCACCCACCATCCGTTCTTCATCGTGCGCGACGAGATCGTGGCGACCGCGCGGATGCTCCTGGCGACGCAGGCCTACGAGGGCATCGTCGCCAACTACACTCACATGGCGCGGGTGCTGGCGGAGCTCGCCGCCGTCGAGCGCCTGCCGCCCTCCTGCATCGTCACCCACGACGCGCTCTCACGCCTGCCGACCGCCTTCCGCGGCCGGCCGATCGACACGATGTACCGCCTCGCCTCGCCCGAGGCCGAGCGCGCGGCCCTCGACGCCGTGAAGAGCGTGGTCGTCGCCATCTCCTCCGACGAGGCCGACTACTTCCGCGAGATCGGCGTCGGCAACGAGATCGTCCTGTGCGAGTACGACGCCGCCGAGGAGCTGCGCGCCCACCGGGTGCCCGAGACCGGGTTCGGTGCGCGCACCCTGATCTTCAACGGCAGCGGCAACGCCATGAACGTCGCCGCCCTCGACTGGTTCGTGGACGAGTGCTGGGCCGAGGTCCTCGCCGAGGTCGGGACGGCGCGCCTCGTCGTCTGCGGCCGCATCGGCGAGACCTGGCGCCCGGGCGGTCTGCCGAACGTCGAGATCTTGGGCGAGCTCGACCGCGCGGCGATGATCGCGCTCTGCGGCCGGGCGAGCATCGCCATCAATCCCTGCGTGGCGGGCACCGGGCTGAAGATCAAGACGGTCGAGGCCGCCTGCCTCGGGCTGCCGAGCGTCTGCCTGCCGAAGGCGGTCGACGGGCTCGCGGCCGATGCCGACCGCTTCTCGATCACCGTCGAGGACGGGCCGGGCTTCGCCGCCGCCTGCGTCGCGCTTCTCACCGACGAGGCGAGCTGGCGGGCGCTGCGAGAGAGCGCGATCGCCTTCTCGGAGGAGCGCTTCTCGGCCGGGTCCGTCTATCGGGCGCTCGACCGGGCGATGGGCTGGGACACGGCCGCGCCGGAGCGCCGCTGGGAGGCGGTGACGAGCCCCCTCGACCGCGACCGGAGCGGCATCGACGCCGTGGCCGAGGCCACCCGCCTGCCGGACATGGCCCGCGCCATCACCCTGATCGCCGATGGCGGGCACGCGGAGGGCCGGGCGCTTGCCGAGCGCGTCGCCGCCGACCGGCCCGGCGAGGCCGGCGCCGCCTTCCTCGCCGCGCGCCTCGCCCTCGATCTCGGCGACCCCTGGGCCGCCGCCCGACACGCCGCGGTCGTGATCGGGCAGAGGCCCCTCGAGCCCGAGGGCTACCTCGTCTGCGGGCAGGGCCTGGAGCGCTGCGGCCAGGAGCCCGCCGCCCGCGACTGCTTCGAGCAGGGGCTTCTGGCCGCCCCCTGGCACGACGGCCTGCGGGAGGCACTCGCCGGAGCCCTGGAGCGGACCGGACGGCCGGACCGGGCCGGTCTCGTGCGCGCGAGCCGCCCTTCGCAGGTTCCGCTCGGCAGGGTGGAGGGCGCCGGCCCGCTCGCCGCCTCGCCCTATCTCCTCTCGGGACTGTCGCCGGACGGGGCGGGAAGCCTCGTGCTCACCGCGAGCCCCGCCGCGCTGCGTCTCGACCTGCCCGCCGAGATCGGCGCGGACCACGTCCTCGCCCTCGACCTGGTGATCGAGGATGCGGCGGGGGCGAGCGCCCCCCGGCAGGTGCCGGTGCTCCTCGAGGTCGACGGCGTCGCCACCGGCTTCGCGCTGGCGCTGCCGGAATCCGGCATCCAGCGCCTCGACGCGCCGCTGCCGGCGCGGAGGACGGGCGCCGGCACGGTGATCGTCCTGGAGTTCGAGGATGACGGGCATCCCGTGCCGGACGCCCGCATCGTCGGCGTCTCGGTGATGCGCCGCGCGCCCGTGGCCGAGACCCGGACCGGGCGCGGACGCCGCTCCAGGGCAGCGGCGGAGTGAGGGTCTACCGGGCGACGGTGACGTTCAGCGCGTGGCCGCCGAGGCTCTCGACCTCGATGCGCCGGGCGCCGACCGCCTCGGCGAGCGCGAGGCCCGCCGCCACGTCCCACCACATGATGTTGTGCTCGGAATAGGCGTCGAGGCGGCCCGCCGCGACCCAGGCCAGCGAGATCGCCGCGGAACCCAGCATGCGCAGCTTCTTCCAGTCGCGCGCCAGCTCGGCGACGTGGACGGAGGTCTTGGCCACGTCCGCCTGCGAGGGGAAGCCGGTGGCGACGATCTGGCCGCGTGCGGCCGGCGGCTCGATGCGCTCCCCGTCGATGCGCAGGCCGAGGCCGGGACCGCCGGCGAACATCTCGTCCCGGTCCGGGTGGTAGATCGCCCCGAGAAGCGGCCGGCGGCCGGCGCAGAGCGCGATCGCGACGCCGTAGATCGGGATGCCGGCGAAGTAGTTGAACGAGCCGTCGAGCGGGTCGACCACCCAGGCCGGCGCGTCTCCGGCGCCCGCCTCGCCCCCGCCCCAGCCGCCCTCCTCGCCGAGGACCGGGAACGGGCTCCCGGCGGCGAGCCGGGCGCGGATCACCGCCTCGGACTCGGCATCCTCCTGGAGCTTGATGTCCCGCCCGATCTGCGAGGCCGGCGCCCGGCGGTGGCGCTGCCCCGCCTCCAGGATCGCGCGTGTGGACCGCGCCGCCTCGCAGGCAAGCGCGAGGTAGCGTTCGAGGTCGGCGTCGGATATGGCCATGGTCGTCCCGCTCGAGAATGGCTGCGCGGCAGCCCGGTGCCGTAGCGCAATCCGGGCCGATCGCAAGGGCCGCCTCGCGGGGTGGGACGTCTCGGGGTCCCGCCGTTGCCCAACCACGCCCTCGCCACGCGCCTCGCGGATGCCTACCGCGCAGGCACGACCGTCGTGCTCGCCGCAGGCGACGTCCCCGAAAGTCTCGACGCGGCCGAGGCGATCCAGGACGCCTGGATGGCCTCGCTCGGCACGAGCCATGCGTACAAGCTCGGTGCGACGATCCCCGCCGTGCGCGAGGCCCTGAACCTGCCCCGGTCCTTCTACGCCCCCGTGCCGGACGACCGCCTCTTCCGGGACGGCGCCGCGGTGCCAATGGCCATCGCCCGGCAGACCGGCGTCGAGTGCGAGTACGCCTTCCGTCTCGCCCGCGACCTTCTCCCCGGCCCGGACGCGCTCGGCGAGGACGAGATCGCCGCGGCCTTCGACGCGATCCTGCCAGCGATCGAGATTCCCGGCACCCGCTACGGGCGCCTTGCCGAGTACGGTGGCGCCGCCCTCGTGGCCGACGCGGGCGCGCTCGGGGCGCTGGTCGTCGGCGAGCCCGTGACCGGGCTCGACCCGCGCGCCCTCGGCGCCGCGCCCGTGCGGCTGTCGGTCGACGGGACGACCGTCGCGGAGGGTTCCGGCGCGGTGATGGACGGCGGTGCCTTCGGGCCGATCCACGCCTTCGTCAACCGGGCGCGCGCCCGCGGACGCACCCTGCGCGCGGGCGAGGTCGTCGTCACCGGCTCCTGCACCGGCTACGAGGTCGTGGCGCGGGGGCCGACGATCGCCGCGCATTTCGAGGCGCTCGGCCGCTCCGTGTCCCTGCGCTTCGCCCCCTGAAAGCCCCCGCTCAAGATCCCTCACCCACTCGCACTCTCGAGAGGTCGTCCCGCGTGTCCGCTCCGAACCGTGTCGCCGTGCTGTCCCGGTCCTTCTCGCGCCATCCGGTGCTGCGCGCCGAGCTGCAGGCCCGCTACCCGGACGCGACCTTCAACGATACCGGCCGCACGCTCGCCGGCGAGGAGCTGCTCGGCTTCCTCGCGGGTCATGACGGGGCCGTGGTGGCGCTGGAGAAGATGACCGCCGACATCTTCGCCCAGGCCAAGGACCTGCGCATCATCGGCAAGTACGGCGTCGGCCTCGACAATGTCGACCTCGCAGCGGCCGCCCGGCACGGGGTCAAGGTCGGCTGGACGGGGGGCGTCAACCGCCGCTCGGTGGCCGAGCTCGCCATCGCCTTCATGATCACGGGCCTGCGCGGCATCACCGTCTCGCAGGCGGAGATCGAGGCCGGCATCTGGCGCCAGTTCCAGGGCCGCCAGCTCTCCGACGTGACGGTCGGGCTCCTCGGCTGCGGCCATGTCGGCAAGGAGCTGGCGACGCTCCTGCGCGCCTTCGGGACGAAGGTCGTCGCCCACGACATCCGCGACTTCCCGGAGTTCTACGCCGCCAGCGGCGTCGAGCCGGTCTCGCTCGAGGAGATGATCGCCCGCGCCGACGTGATCTCCCTGCACGTGCCGCTGACGCCCCGCACGCGCCACGTCCTCGACGCCACGCGCCTCAAGGCGATGAAGCGCGGCGCCATCCTCGTGAACACCGCCCGCGGCGGTCTCGTGGACGAGGAGGCGCTGGAGGCGTTGCTGGTCGAGGGCCACATCGCCGCGGCCTGCTTCGACGTGTTCGAGGTCGAGCCGCCGACGCGCCCGAGCCTCATCGCGCTCCCGAACTTCCTCGCCACCGCGCATATCGGCGGCAGCGCCGACGAGGCGGTCGTCGCCATGGGAAGGGCGGCCATCGACGGCCTCTCGAACGCGGTCGATCCCCTGAGCCACATCCCCGACTGGGCCCGCGACTAAGGATCGGACACCATGAACATCGCGATGATCCCGGCGCGGATGGGCAGCCAGCGCCTCAAGCAGAAGAACCTGATGCCGCTCGCCGGCGAGCCGCTGATCGTGCACGCCATCCGCAAGTGCAAGGCGGCGGGCCTGTTCGACGAGGTCTGGGTGAACTCCGAGCACCCGGCCTTCGGCGAGATCGCCGAGCGGGAGGGCGTGCGCTTCCACCAGCGGCCGGAGCATCTCGGCAACAACCAGGCGACGAGCGAGCAGTTCGTGGCCGAGTTCTTCGAGACCCACCCCTGCGAGCGGGTGTTCCAGGTCCACTCGATCGCGCCGCTGCTGACCGTCGGCGAGACCCGCGACTTCGCGCAGGCCATGATCGACGGCGACTACGACGTGATGCTGAGCGTCGTCGACGAGACCCTGGAGGCCGTCTACGAGGGCGAGCCGGTCAACTTCACCTTCGCCGAGAAGACCAACTCCCAGGACCTGAAGCCGGTGCGGCGCATCAGTTGGTCGATCACCGGCTGGCGGCGGGAGCCGTACCTCGCGGCCGCGCGCTCGGGCGGCTGCGCCACCTATGCCGGGCGCATCGGCTACGCGCCGGTCAACCGGCTCGCCGGCCACGTCATCAAGACGGCGGAAGACCTCGCCATCGCCGAGGCCCTGTTCCCCGTTGTCCACGGCGCCTGAACGCGGAAGGGCGCGGCGTCCCGCGACGCCGCGCCCCTTTTGATCCGACGAACGGTCCGCTCAGTAGCCGGGGCCGCCCGCGGTGCCGCCATAGTTGGCGGCCGGCTTGTTGATCTGGCCGGCGTTGCTGCCCTTCGCGGAATCAACCGCGCCGATTCCCGGCCCCACCAGCATCGGCTCGCCGGCCGGGACGACGACGGTGCCCGTGGTCAGAACCGGGCCGCCGGCGCCGCCGTCGCCGGGGATCTGGTCGATCGGTCCGCCGGACATCTGCCCGGTCTGGGGCACGGTGCGCGAGGGCTGGTCGACGTTCGTGGCGGGATCGGCGAGGGCCGGACCGGCGGCGAGAGCGGCGCAGGTGGCGAGGACGGCGAGCACACGCATGAGATCGGTTCCTGTGGTCATGAAGATGATCTCAAACGGAGCGCGACCGCTCGGGTTCCATTGCGCGCGACCGACCTCCATCACGGCTCCTTGAAGCCGTATTCCGGCACGCCCTCCTCGGCGCCGTAGTACTTGTAGGGCAGGAACTTGCCCGACATGGAGAGCTTCACCCGGTCGCCCTTGTTGTTGGCCTCGCGGGCCATCTCCATGTTGAAATCGATCGCCGACATGATGCCGTCGCCGAACTCCTCCTGGATCAGCTCCTTCCAAGTGGTGCCGTAGACCATCACCAGCTCGTAGAAGCGGTAGATGAGCGGGTCGGTGGGGGGCATCTGCTGGATCGAGCCGCGATAGGGCGCTTCGTTCAGCATCCGCTCCTCCGCCTCCGACAGGCCGAACAGCGCCGCCGCCTTCGCGGCCTGCGCCTTGGGCAGCTTCATCTGGCCCATGCAGGCGGCGGTGATCAGGATCGGCGAGATGCCGCCGATCTCCTCCTGGATGAACTTCCAGGTCCAGCCCTTCTCGCGCTTGATGTCGAGAAGCTTCTCGGTGAGGTCTTCGCGCTTCATGGTGTCTCCGCCGGATCGGACTGGAGGCGCCGGACGGCGCCCCTCGCCCGAGACGCTCTTCAAGCAGCGTGCCAGGAGGGTCGAACACCGATTCCTTCGTGATCTCCGCTGGATAGCCCGGTCGATGCCTGATACGAGATTTCGTGACCGACGATTTCTCGTGGCATGACGACGATATCTCGTAACCCGTCCGATCTCGGTCCGGCCTTCGAGGCCAACCCGGAAGCGATGCTCGCCATCGATCCGATGGCCGACCGGATCGTCGCCGCCAATCCCTCTGTGGCCGCCCTGCTGGGCACGGACCCGGCGACGCTCGCCGGCAGCCCCGTCAGCGCCCTTCATCCAGGGCAGCGCGCCGCCCTCCTCGCTTTCACCGAAGGCGTGCTCGAACGGGGGCGATGGCGGACGCGCGATCTCGCGCCCCGCGCCCGGGTTGAGGTACCCCCGCTGGAATATGCCGGCTTCCGCCTCGACGGCACGCCGCCGCTGATCGTCGTGACCCTGAGCGATCTCGACGCGCGGCACCGGCGGGAGGTCGACGGCGCCGCCGAGGCCCACATGCGCGCCGGCCTCGGCGAGTGGCAGCGGATGGAGCGCGTCTTCCGGGACCTCGAGCGCGAGAACCGCCTGATCCTGAGCGCGGCCGGCGAGGGCATCTACGGCGTCGATGCGGACGGGCTGACGACCTTTGTCAACCCGGCCGCGGAGCGGATGCTCGGCTGGGCGGCGAGCGACCTCATCGGCCGCGACATGCATGCCGCCGTCCACCACAAGCACCCGGACGGCAGCCACTACCCGCACCGGGACTGCCCGATCTACGCCGCCTTCCGCGACGGCGCCGTGCATCAGGTCGACGACGAGGTGTTCTGGCGGAAGGACGGCACCGGCTTTCCCGTCGAGTACACCTCGACGCCGATCCGCGACCGGGGCGTGCTGCTCGGCGCGGTCATCGTGTTCCGCGACGTCAGCGGACGGCGGGAGGCCGACGAGCGGCTGCGCCGGGCGCTGGCCGAGGTCGATTCGCTCCGCGAGCGGCTGGAGCTCGAGAACGCCTACCTGAAGGAGGAGATCAGGGCCGGGACGCGCCATGCCGGCATCATCGGGCGCTCCCCCGCGACCGAAGCCGTGCTGCGCCAGATCGACGTGGTGGCCGGCACCGACGCCACCGTCCTCGTGACCGGCGAGTCGGGCACGGGCAAGGAGCTGATCGCCCACGCCATCCACGAGGCGAGCCGGCGCCGCGAACGGCCGCTGATCCGCGTGAACTGTGCGGCCGTGCCCCGCGAGCTGTTCGAGAGCGAGTTCTTCGGCCACGCCAAGGGTGCCTTCACGGGAGCGCTTCGCGACCGGGTCGGCCGCTTCGAGCTCGCCGACGGGGGCACCCTGTTCCTCGACGAGGTCGGCGAGATCCCCCTCGACCTCCAGGGCAAGCTCCTCCGGGTGTTACAGGAGCGGCAGTTCGAGCGAGTCGGCGAGGAGCGCACGCGCTCCGTCGACGTGCGGGTGGTGGCCGCCACCAACCGCGACCTGCGCGAGGAGGTGCGTCGGGGCCGTTTCCGGGAGGACCTCTACTTCCGCCTGAACGTCTTTCCGATCGCCGCCGTGCCCCTGCGGGAGCGGCCGGAGGACATCCCCTCGCTCGCCCGCCACTTCGTCGCGAGCGCGGCGCGGCGCCTGCGCGTCCCCGAGCCTCGCCTGAGCGAGGGCGATGTCCGCCGTCTCACCCGCTATCCCTGGCCCGGCAACGTCCGCGAGCTGGAGAACGTCATCGAGCGCGGCACGATTCTGGCGGTGCGCGGGCGCCTGCATCTCGACCTGCCGGAGGCGTCCGAGGTGCCTCAGGAACGGCGCAGCCTCTTGCCGGCGCCAGAGGGCCGCCCGCCGAACGAGGTGGAGCGGCGGGCCCGCGATCGGGCCGATATCGAGGCCGCCCTGCGCCTGAGCCGCAACCGTGTCTCCGGGCCGGGGGGCGCCGCCGACATCCTCGGCGTGAGGCCGACGACGCTCGCCTCCCGGATCAGGGCGCTCGGCATCCGCCGGGATGCCGAGCGCTGATCGGTCACCGCGCCGCGGGCGCCGTCGAGCCGGTGGCGTCGGGCTGGCCGGTCCTGATGCTCCAGAGCTGCGTCGGCAGGGCGGCCGGGGCGTCGGGCTTGTAGAAGGCCGAGTCCTGGATGCGGGAGGTCGTCACGTAGATCGTCCCGTCCGGCCCCTCCGCGAAGGTGTCGGGCCAGCGCAGGCGCTCGTCCTGCACCAGCGTGGTGAGCGCCCCGCCGGAGAGGTCGCGGACCTTCACGGCGTTGTCCTGGGGCGAGGTCACGTACATCCGCCCGTCCTTCCGGGAGATGATGAGCCCGTCCGCCGGGCCGTTCTCGCCCACCGTCTCGACCTTGCCGGCGAGGCTGCGCTCGGAGAGGGCGTCCGGCACCAGCGAAGAGGTCGCCCAGCCGGTGAGCGCGTCGGTCGGGATGCGGTAGAGCGTCTTGCCCTTGATCGCCTGCCAGTAGAGCGTCTTGCCGTCCGGCGTGAGGGCGATGCCGTCCGAGGCGAACTCGACGCCGCGTCCGTCCGGCCGGCGCAGCGGCTTGCCGTCATAGGCGACGGTGACCGACTTGTCGGGCTGCGTGGACGGATCGCCGTCGAGGACGCGCCGCGACTTGCCGCTGTCGAGATCGACCACGATCAGCGCGCCCTGGGCGCCGGAATCGGTGATGAAGGCGGTCTTGCCGTCGGGAGAGAAGCGCACATCGTTGAGGTAGGAGGCCTGGAGCGCCACCGTCTCGTCGAAGCGGATGGTGCGCGCCGGCTTGTTCGTCGTCAGGTCGATCTCGACGAGCTTCGGGGCGTCCTTGACGACGGCGCCCATGGCCGGCGCGCCGGGATCGAGCACCCACAGATTGCCCTTCTGGTCGGCGACGACGCTCTGCACGCAGACCCAGTGGTCCTTCGGCGAGACATCGTCCTTGCGGGCGTTGCGCCAGGCGTTCCACTCGGAATCCGGGAAGGGCGTGAGCTTGCCGTCCTTCAGCTCGGCGACGGAGACGGCGGTGTCCTCCGTCCAGCGGGGGAAGTTCACGAAGATGCGCCCGTCCTTCGAGACGGTGACGCCCGTCACCTGATGCTCGAAATCGGCGACCTTGGTGAGTTGCGCGTTCTCGGCCGCGGCGGCGGGCGCCGTCGCCAGGGCGAGCAGGCATGTGGAAAGCAGCGCGGCCTTGCGGCCGCGGCTGAGAGCGGTGCCGATCATGGTGTCTCGCCTCGTTCGTGCAGGAGGTTCCTTCCCGACGAACACATTCGGCAGCGGCCAAGCTCCCTCGAAATCGAGCGCGCCCGCGAGACGCCGCCTAGCTCCGGAAGTCGACGAGCAGCGCCGCCGAGACTCGGCTGCCGCCGCTTCCGCTGCCCGTGTAGCCGGCGGCGCTCGGCTGGCTCTGCTGAAGCTGCTGGATGAAACTCGTCAGCAGGTCGTTCGCCGAACGCGACGCGGTGCTGGAGGACGAGCCGATAAGATCGTCCGGCGAGCTTGTCTGGCCGGAGGCGTCCAACGACGCCGAGTCGCCCGGCGGCGGGGGCGGCGGAGGCCGGTTCCTTGCGATCCCGCCGGCCTCTCCTGCGCCGGCTCCCGAGACCGCCCCGTCCCGGCCACCGCCGGGCCCTTGCGCGAAGAGCTGCTTCAGGGTCGCGGCCTGGTCGCTCGTGAGCGTGCCGGCGGAGACCTGATCGGCGATGAGGCCGTCGATCCGGTCCTTCATCTGCGACGGATCGAGGCGCGCACCTGAGGAGCCGGCGCCGCTCGACGAGGCACGGTCGGCCGAGAGGCTCGAATCGATCGAGTCGAGCGCGCTCGTGAGGGCGGTGGCGTCGGTGGCGCTGATCTGCCCGGAGGACTCGCCGGCGTCGATCGCATCCGAGATGCGCGCCTTGCCGCCCCCGTGATGCTGGGGGCGCTGCGTGGAGACGAGCTGCGAGAGGGAGTTGCTGGCGGAGACTGAGGTCATGGCGACGCTCGCATGCGGGTGAGCCGGCCGCGCCCGGCAACGGGTCCGCCATGATCGAAGCGCCCCACGCAGTTAACCGGGCCTTGCCAGGAAGGAGCGTGCTGGTTTCGCGCGGTTGCTGGTCCCGTCCCCGGAAACACGCGGAGACGAAACCGCCCTACTCCGCGGCCTGCGAGAGCGGTCCGCCAGGTTCGGACCGCGCCGATGGCGGCCGTCCCTGGCCGGCCGCGGCAGGCAGCTCCAGCCGGGCGCACAGCCCGCCGCCGGGCCGATTCGCGAGGACGAGGCGGCCGCCATGGGTCTCGGCGATGGCGAGCACGATCGACAGGCCGAGGCCGAAGCCCCCCGGCGCGTTCTGGTTGCGGGAACGGTCCCCGCGCACGAAGGGCTGCAGCATCGCCTCCCGCTCGGCCTCCGGGATGCCGGGGCCGCGGTCGAGCACCTCGACGGCGACGCGCTCGGGCGTGCCGGTGACGGCGATCTCCGCCCGGCCGCCATACTTCACCGCGTTGTCCACGAGGTTGGTGACGGCCCGCTCCAGCTCCTCCGGCCGGCCGCGGACGAGAACGTGGCGGCTCTCGGCGACGCTCACCTCGGCGCCCATGTCCGAGAAGCCGTCGCAGACGGTCTGCACCAGCGAGGCGAGATCGAGCAGGCTCGTCTCGCCCGAGCCCCCGGACTGGCCGTCGCGCACGAAGGAGAGGGCCGCCTCGACGAGCGCGTTCATCTGGGCGAGGTCCCGCAGGGTGACGGCGCGGGCGTGCTCGTCCTCGATGAACTCCGCCCGCAGCCGCATCCGGGTGATGGGGGTGCGCAGGTCGTGGCTCACGGCCGCGAGCATCTGGGTGCGGTCGTCGATGAGCCGGCGCACCCGCTCGCCCATCCGCTCCAGGGCACCGGAGACGGCGAGCACCTCCCGCGGCCCCTGCTGGGGCGGCGGCACCGTGGGGCCGGAGACACCGAAGGATTCCGCCGAGCGGGCGAGGCGCGCGAGCGGCTCGGTGAGAGCCCGCGCGGCCCAGACGAAGAGCAGCGCCAGCGTCAGGGCGAGGACGAGCGCGGTGAAGATCACCGCCCCCTGGCGCGGCGAGCGCAGCGCCTCGTCCGGAAGGACCGCCTGGAGCCGGGTGCCGGAGGGCGTCGCCACGCCGATCCGCAGCCAGTCGCGGCCGCCCTCGCTCCCCGAACCGAGATCGGAGAGGATCAAGGCCGATCCGAACCCGTCGCGCAGGCGCTGGAGGACGGGATGCTCCTCGAGCTCGCCGCCGGCCTCGCCGGCGGGCCAGGGCCGGATGCGCAGGCTTGGCAGGGCCGCGCCCGCATGCGCGATCAGCGCCGGCCGCTCCGCCGGGGGCGCTGCCTCGGCGAGGCGCAGCACCGTCGCGAGGCGGTTGGCCGCCACGCCCGGATGATCGTCCGGCCGCCAGGGCTCGCGAAGGAGGACGAACGCGACCGTCGCCACCGCATGCGCCACCACGATCGCCGCGACGACGAGCAGCGCGATCTGCCCGGCGATGCTTCGCGGGCGCAGGCGCGCCAGCAGCCTCGACGGTCCGGCCATGGCGCGGGGGCGGCTCACGAGCGCGTCACCTCCGGCGTGAACAGGTAGCCGCCGGAGCGGATGGTGCGGATGATCTCGGGGTTTCGCGAGTCCCGCTCGATCTTCTGCCGGATGCGGCTGATCAGGACGTCGATGCTGCGCTCGAACGGCCCCGCCGCCCGCCCTTGAGTGAGGTCGAGGAGCTGGTCGCGGGAGAGCACCCGTCCGGGACGCAGGCAGAGCGCGTGCAGGAGATCGAACTCCGCGCCGGTGATGGCGATGCGGGCGCCTTCCGGGCTCAGGACCTGGCGCAGGGACACGTCGAGGGTCCAGCCGACGAAGTGCAGGCGCCGGGCGCCGTCGTCGGCCTGCGGCTCGGCGCTCGCCCGGCGCAGGATCGCCCGGATGCGGGCCAGGAGCTCGCGCGGGTTGAAGGGCTTGGCCAGATAGTCGTCGGCGCCGATCTCCAGCCCGACGATGCGGTCGATCTCCTCTCCCTTCGCGGTCAGCATCAGGATCGGGATGGCCGAGCCCGCCCGGACGCGCCGGCACAGGCTCAGGCCGTCCTCGCCCGGCAGCATCAGGTCGAGCACGATGAGGTCGACCGCCGCATCGGAGAGCACGCGCTCCATCTCGCGGCCGTCGCCGGCCAGCGTCACCCGGCAGTCGTTGGCCCGCAGGTAGCGGGCGACCAGGGCGCTGATCTCGCGATCGTCCTCGACCACGAGGACGTGCGGCGTGGAGGGGGTGCTCATCGTGCCACCGGATGCGGTTCCTCTGGGCATCCTGCCTTTCCCGAAGGGTTACGCCGGAGCGCGCGTCGAGGTCGATGCACGCGCTCCGGGTAAATCGTAACGCAGCGTATCCCGGTCCGCTCCGGAAACATCGCGAAACACCTCCAGGCAGGTGTGGGAAAGCGCGGGGTTCCGGGCTCTGCCCGATTGCCGGCGACTCGGCCGATTCCTATCTCGGTCCGATCCCGCCGATCGGCCTCACGGAGAGTTCCCATGTCGACCTCGAACCGCCTTCTCGACGAGTTCGCCCGCATCGTCACGGACGCGGCCGGCGCCGCCCAGGGCGTGCGCCGCGAGGCCGGCAGCGTGGTCAAGGGCCAGTTCGAGCGCCTGATCCGCGACATGGACGTCGCCACCCGCGAGGAGGTCGACGTGCTGCGCGATCTCGTCACGGCGCTGCGCACCCAGAACGACGCGCTCGCCGCCCGCGTCACCGCGCTGGAGGCCCGGCTCGGCGCCGAGAGCGGGACCGCCGGCAGCACGGAGATGGCCTGAGGAGACCGCGGCGAGCGCCTGGCAAGCCCCTCGGGCCGCCGTAGCCCTTGTGCACAGGAAGCAGCGGTGGATGGGCGCTTTCCTGTTCACCGGTTGCAAGGAACGCTTTGAACCGCGAGTCCACGCCGGTCTATAGTCAGTCAGGCACTGATTCGTCTCAACCCCAACGGAGCACGCAACGCCTAAGCTTTCCGCACCGGATACCGAACCTTTCGGGATCGCCGGGGTCCATTTCGCGGACTGACTCGACGCTGCGTTTACTGTGTTTCCAACCTGCCTCGGGCGTTCGCGCCCGGCGGCCCGGATAGCCATGCCCCAACTTCAGGTCGACATCGCCCCGTACGACAGGCTCGAGCACCCCCTCGACGTGGTGGAGCGCCTCGCCTCCCTGCGCGACTGGATGTTCGACCGTGCCGAGACCGACGAGATGTCGGTGGCGATGGAGGGCCGCTTCGCGGACTATCAGGTCGCCTTCACCTGGATCGAGGACGTCGAGGCGCTGCACGTCGCCTGCGCCTTCGACATCAAGGTGCCGGATCGCCTGCGGGGCGAGGTGCTCAAGCTCGTCTCAATGATCAACGAGCAGCTCTGGATCGGGCATTTCGACCTGTGGTCGACCGAGAGCGTCGTGATGTTCCGCCACTCCTTGGTGCTGGCCGGCGGCGCCGCGCCGACCGACCCGCAATGCGCGATGCTGCTGAAGTCCGCGGTCGAGGCCTGCGAGCGCTACTACCAGGCGTTCCAGTTCGTGCTCTGGGCCGGCAAGCCCGCCCGCGAGGCCCTCGACGCGGTGCTGTTCGAGACGGAAGGCGAAGCCTGAGCCGATGTCCGGCTCGACGGATGCGGGCCTTCCCGCCTCGCTGATCCTCGTCGGCGCCGGCAAGATGGGCGGCGCCATGCTCTCGGGCTGGCTCGCCGGCGGGCTCGATCCGTCCCGGACCGGGGTGATTGATCCTGCCCCCTCCGCCGAGATCGAGCGGCTCTGCGCGGAGCGCGGCGTCGCCCTGAACCCGGCCTCGCCGTCGGCTCCCGAAGCGCTCGTCCTGGCGATCAAGCCGCAGGGCCTGGAGGCGGCCGCGCCCGCCCTCGCGCCCCTCGCGGGGAGCGGGACCCTCGTCGTCTCGGTGCTGGCCGGCAAGACCGTCGCGAACCTCCAGCAGCGCTTGCCCGAGGCCGGCGCCGTCGTGCGCGCCATGCCGAACCTGCCGGCGAGCATCGGCCGGGGCGCCACCGGCGCCTTCGCCGGCGAGACCGTGACCGGGCGCCAGCGCGCGGCTGCCGAGGCGCTGCTCTCCGCCACAGGCCTCGTCGAATGGGTCGCCGACGAGGCGCTCATCGATGCCGTCACGGCCCTGTCGGGTTCGGGACCGGCCTACGTGTTCCTGCTCGCCGAGGCGATGGCGCAGGCGGGCATCCGCTCCGGCCTCCCGCCCGAGACCGCCGAGCGGCTCGCCCGCGCCACCGTCGCGGGCGCCGGCGCGCTCCTCGATGCCGGTTCCGAGCCCGCCGAGACGCTTCGCCGGAACGTCACCTCGCCGGGGGGCACCACGGCGGCGGCGCTCGCGGTGCTGATGCGCGAGAATGGCCTCCCCGCACTGCTGGACGAGGCCATGAATGCGGCCCGCAAGCGGGCGGCCGAGCTCGCGGGCTGACGCGCCGCACCTGCCGGAACGGCGCACCCGCCTTACATACGAGGACCGCGACCACGGATTTCGTATCGGAGCGTCCCATGGACAAACCCGCCGCCCCGCAGGATGCCGCCGGGAAGCCGAACCCCCGCGAGGCCGCCGTCGAGGCGCTGATGCGGCTCGCCGCCGAGCAGCCCTGGAACGACATCGAGATCGGCGACATCGCCCGCGAGAGCGGCCTCAGCCTCGCGGAGCTGCGCGACCTCTACCCGTCGAAGGGCGCGATCCTCGGCGGCCTCGCCCGGATCATCGACCGCAAGGTGCTGGAGGGCGACAGCTCGGACCTTGCCGAGGAGCCGGCCCGCGAGCGCCTGTTCGACGTGCTGATGCGCCGGCTCGACGCGATGACGCCCTACAAGCCGGCGCTCCGGCGCATTTCCTACGCGCTGCGCGGCGACCCACTCGCGATGCTGGCGCTGAACGGCGTCGCCCTGAACTCCCATCGCTACATGCTGGCCGCCGCTGGCATCGATACCGAGGGGCCGCTCGGCCGCCTCAAGCTCCAGGGCAGCGTCGTCGCCTTCGCCCGCGTGGTCGACGTCTGGCTCGGGGACGACGACCCCTCGCTCGCCCGCACCATGGCGCGGCTCGACAAAGAGATCCGCAACGGCGAGCGCGTGATGGAGCGGGCCGAGGATGTCCGGCGCCTCACCGCGCCCCTGCGAGCGCTGGCCCGCGCCGCCACGGAGCGCCGGCCGCGACGGAACACCCGCAACGAGGACGACGGCAACCCGCTCGGAGGCGATCCAGCCGCGGCGATCTGAGCGCCTACTCGACCCGGCGCAGCACGAACATCGCGCCGGTTTCGGGCTCCCGCCGCCAGGTGCCCTCCCCCGACGGCACCAGGCCGACGGCGTGGCCGCGGCGGGCGACGAGATCGAGATGGCCCGGCCGCGAGGTCCAGGTGACGGGATCGAACACCGAGAGCCCGCTGTCGCGGCAGCCGTCGAGAACCCTCACCGGCGCCGCCGCGGCCGGACCGGGCAGAAGCGCGACCCGGCAGACATCCTTCGCGTGGAAGCGGTCGAGGGCGTAGGTACCCGGAAGCGCCGCCCCGGCGAGCGTCGGGGCCGGAGCCTCCGGCGCGTTGGCGGGGACCGGCGCGGCGGGAGCGGGCTCCGGCGGAGCGAGACCGGCCGCCTCGGGCTTGCCCGGCTCCATGGCGGCGATCTGCAAAGGCACGAGGCTGTAGACCTCGCCGCTCTCGACGCTGGCCGCAAGGCTGCGCCGGTCGGCCCGTGCGGTGAACAGCAGGATGGGGCGGACGTTGCGATCCACGAGGCGCAGGCCGGCATCGGTGAACAGCCAGCCCGCGACCCCGGCGAGGATCGGCAGGGCCCGGCGGCAGCCGGCGGGGAAGCGCACGCGCCGGCCGGCGTCGCCGTTCTCCGGCGCCAGGGTCATCACGCAGCGCCGCCGCGTGCCGTCGAGGGAGAGGTCCCAGGTCCCCGGCACGCCCGCGAGCTTCTCCGGCAGGCTCGGCAGGAAGGGCGCGGCGGGGGGCGCGGCCAGCGTCTCGACAGGGGGCGCCTGCGGCGCGGACGTCTCGGGCGCGGGCGCCGGAGCCACGGGCTCCTGCGCGGAGGCGCCCGGGCCGGCGAGCAGCGCGAGCGTCAGGCCGATCCCGAGCGCGCGGAAGAACGGGGAGCGGGGGGCGGTCTCGGACACGGTTCTTTGAAGGCTCCGGCGGGCCGTTCGACCCCCGTCGCGCCTCGCGTGCGAAAGGGCACGCATCGGACGCGAGGTCGATTGCGTACCAGCTACGTGCCGCCGGCCACTTTCGCAATCGAGCCGGCGACATTACACAAGATGCCCCTCCAGAGGAGACGGCGCATCCGGCGCCCACAGGCGAAGCAGACCCATGACGGCCCCCCGCACGCTCTACGACAAGATCTGGGACGACCACGTCGTCGATGTCGGACCGGACGGCACGGCCCTTCTCTACATCGACCGCCACCTCGTCCACGAGGTCACGAGCCCCCAGGCCTTCGAAGGCCTGCGCGTGGCCGGCCGCCGGGTCCGCCACCCGGAGAAGACCCTCGCGGTCGTCGACCACAACGTCCAGACCTCGGACCGCTCCAAGGGCATCGAGGACCCGGAGAGCCGCACGCAGCTCGAGGCGCTCGCCCAGAACGTGCGCGACTTCGGCATCGAGTTCTACGACGCCCTCGACCGCCGCCAGGGCATCGTCCACATCATCGGGCCGGAGCAGGGCTTCACCCTGCCGGGGCAGACCATCGTCTGCGGCGACAGCCACACCTCGACCCACGGCGCCTTCGGGGCGCTCGCCCACGGCATCGGCACCTCCGAGGTCGAGCACGTGCTGGCCACGCAGACGCTCCTGCAGCGCAAGGCGCGCAACATGCGCGTGACCGTCGACGGCACCCTGCCGGCCGGCGTCAGCGCCAAGGACATCGTGCTCGCCATCATCGGCGAGATCGGCACCGCCGGGGGCACCGGCCACGTCATCGAGTATGCCGGCGAGGCGATCCGCTCCCTTTCGATGGAAGGGCGGATGACGATCTGCAACATGACGATCGAGGGCGGGGCGCGGGCCGGCATGGTCGCCCCCGACGAGACCACCTACGCCTACGTCAAGGACCGGCCGAAGGCGCCGAAGGGCGCCGCCTACGACGCGGCCCGCCGCTACTGGGAGAGCCTCGCCACCGACGAGGGCGCGCATTTCGACCGGGAGGTCCGCCTCGACGCCTCGAACCTGCCGCCCATCGTGAGCTGGGGCACCAGCCCCGAGGACGTGGTCTCGATCCTCGGCGCCGTGCCGGACCCGTCCGCGATCACGGACGAGAACAAGCGGGAGTCGAAGGAGAAGGCGCTGGCCTACATGGGCCTGACGCCGGGCACGCGCATGACGGACATCCCGATCGACCGGGTGTTCATCGGCTCCTGCACCAACGGGCGCATCGAGGATCTGCGGATCGTCGCCCGCATGGTCGAGGGCCGCCGCATCCACGAGGGCGTCTCGGCGATGGTGGTGCCGGGTTCGGGCCTCGTGAAGGCGCAGGCGGAGGCGGAAGGGCTCGACCGCATCCTCAAGGAGGCGGGCTTCGACTGGCGCGAACCCGGCTGCTCGATGTGCCTCGGCATGAACCCGGACAAGCTGCGCCCCGACGAGCGCTGCGCCTCGACCTCGAACCGCAACTTCGAGGGCCGGCAGGGTCCGCGCGGGCGCACCCACCTCGTCTCCCCCGCCATGGCAGCGGCGGCGGCGGTGGCCGGGCACTTCGTGGACATCCGCTCCTGGCCGCAGGGCTGAAGACGGCGCCTGTCGCAGTGCGGGAACCGCTTGTCCGGACTCGCGAAACTCCGGCTTAACCGGTTCCAACGAAGAGTGGCGGCCATGATCGCCGCCACCCTCGCCGCCCTCTGCTCCGCCGGCCTGCTTCTCGGCGGCCTCTGCCTGTCCGTGTCGTGGGAAACGGAGGAGGAGGCGGAGCCGTCGCGCGGCGGCCTCGTCTGAGCGTTCGGTCCGCGATCGAACAGGCTTTCTCACGATCGCGTGACCGGCCGCGCTGGCCATCCGGAACCCGGCGCCGGGCGGCGCTTTCTCCCCGCAGACACGAGTCACCTGCACGGGAGAAGCGATGCCTACCGACCTGCCCCAAGAGCGTCCGATCCGACCCGCCGGCTCCCTGCAGCTCGATCCGAGCGCCGAGGGCGTGGCCACCGACGAGACCCTCCGCCTCATCGCGTCCGACAAGGTCGAGGGCACCGCGGTCTACGACGCCTCCGGCCAGCATCTCGGCTCGGTGCACAACTTCATGGTCGACAAGGTCAGCGGCCAGGTCGCCTACGCGGTGCTCGCGGTCGGCGGCTTCCTCGGTCTCGGGGAGGCGTATCATCCCCTACCCTGGCGGGCGCTGCGCTACGACGTGAGCCTCGGTGGCTACGTCATCGACATCGACCGGGACACCCTGGAGCGGGCCCCGCGCCACGGGGCCGGGGACGACCCCTTCGCCGACCCGGCCTATCCGGGCCGCATCGACGACCATTACGGAGACCGCAGGCCGCAGCCGGCCTGATCCGGCCGCGCGCCGGAGCGAGAGTTTTAAAACTTCCCGCCGAGGCCGACGCCGCCGCCCGGCGTAAGGGCCGGCGCCATGCCGCCGCCGCTCGACCGGGACGTGGTGTCGCCCTCGATCTCGTCGCGACTGATCTTGCGGGGGCCGGCATCCGCCGAGCGGACCTCGCCGCGTACGTTCTTCGGCAGGGCGAGCTGGCGGGTCGGCGTGGTCTGGAGCGGCTGACCGTCCGGGTCGACGGCGGCGGAGCGGGTCTCGCGGTTCGGAAGGCTGCCGCGGAGCGAGGGCGGCGGACCGATATCGCTTGCCGGCATCACGCCACCGCCGCCTCCGAGGGCGCCGCCGAGCAACTGGCAGCCGGCTGCAGAGAGGGCGATCAGGACGAGCGCGCCGGCTCGCGAGACTGGCGACATGAGACGGTTCCTTCGATGCGGCGCAGCCCTTTCGCTTCGGGGCGCCGTCATCCCGCGAGTTACCTACGACGATGGCTGTTCGAAGGCCAGCCGGCTCCGGGCCTGCCGGCGCGGGATGCCCAAGCCATCGCGGCGGCCCGCCTCATCCACAACTTCGCCCAGGTCGGCGCTCATGATGCACCGCGTCGGAACCGGCTCGGCCGCTTCCTGTTGTGCCCGCAGCCGGCTCTGCCAGACGATCTCGAAGGACAACGCGTGACCTCTCCCGTTCGGCCGCTCCTCACCGCGGCCCTCGCCCTCTGGTCCGCGGCGGCCTTCGCCCAGAGCCCGCCCGCCGGCCCCGACAAGGAGAAGCCCGCGAGCACCGGCTCGCCGGCCACGCCCTCACCGGCGCCTGCCCCGGCTGCGCCCGCCGCGCCGCCCCCGCAGGGCACGCCGGCCACGGTCCTCGACACACAGGACTACGAGAGCCTGCTCGGCAAGGGCGTGCGCGGCATGAACGGCGACGAGCTCGGCCGGGTGATCGACGTCGTCATCGACAAGGACGGCCGCCCGCGCGCCGCGATCATCGATTTCGGCGGCTTCCTCGGCGTTGGCTCCCGCAAGATCGCCGTCGACTGGCGCTCCCTGCGCTTCGCGACCGAGGGCAAGGTCGGCCGCGTCACCCTGATGCTCAGCCGCAACCAGGTTCGCGTCTCGCCCGAGTACAAGGCCGGCGATCCGATCGTCGTGCTCGGCCCGGCGAGCCCCGGCGGGGCGCCCGAGGGCGACCCGGCGGCGGCCGCGCCCCAGACCGCTCCGGCGGCCGCCGCGCCCGCGCAGCCGGCCCCGGCGGCGCCCGCCGCTCAGCCCGTGCCCGAGAAGCCCGCCGACAAGCCGGTCGAGCAGGCGCCCGACAAGTGAGTGTCGCCCGGCCGAGAGAGCGGCGCGCCATTGCCGCCCGCGAGCGCGACGTGCCGCGCCAGGAGCTTCGGGCCCGCCCCGTGCGCCTCGTGCCGGCGGGCGCGGCGGAGGCCGGCCCCGCGGCGATGCCCGAGGCGACGCCGGTGACCGACGGCGTCTCCCGCGCCAGCCGCCGCGGCCTCGACGCCTTCGCTTTCTTCGTCGCCAACCTCCAGACCGGGTTCGGGCCGTTCCTGGCCGTCTACTTCACCCAGGCCAAGTGGACGCAGTCCGACATCGGCTTTGCGCTGACGGTCGGCAGCCTCGTCAGCCTGCTTGGGCAGGTCCCCGGCGGCGCCTTCGTCGACGCCGCCCGCTCCAAGCGCTTCGCGGCCGGCCTCTCCGTCGTCGGCATCGCGGCGAGCGCGCTGGCGCTGGCGCTCTGGCCGCAGTTCCTGATCGTGCTCCTCGCCATGGCCGTGCACTCGGCGGCAAGCTGCATCCTGACGCCGGCCATCGCCGCGATCAGCATCGGCCTCGTCGGCCATGCCCGGGCGGGCGAGCGCCTCGGCCGCAATGCCAGCTTCCAGGCCGCCGGCAACGGCGTCGCCGCCGCAGGCATGGGCGCCTGCGGATACTACTTCACCAACGATGCCGTCTTCTACCTCACCGCCGCCCTGGTCGTGCCGACGCTGATCGCGATCTCCTTCATCCGCGCCGACGAGATCGCCCCGCCCGCCCGGCCGGCGCCCGGCGCGCAGGAGACGGGCGTCCTCAAGGTGCTGCTCGGCAATCGCGGGCTGATGTGCTTCGCCGCCTGCATGGCGCTGTTCTTCCTCGCCAACGCCGCGCTGCTGCCGCTCGCCGGCAGCGTCCTGACCCTGCGGGCGGGCGACACCGCGACGGCGCTCGTCGCCGCCTGCATCATGGTCCCGCAGGTGGTGCTCGCGGTGCTCGCGCCCGCCGTCGGCCGGGCGGCGGAGCGGTTCGGCCGGCGTCCGCTCCTGCTCGTGGGCTTCGCGGCGCTGCCGGTGCGCGGGCTGCTCTTCGCCACCGTCACCGATCCGCACTGGCTCGTGGCCATCCAGGTCTTCGACGGCATCTCGGCGGCGGTGTTCGGCGTGCTCGTGCCGCTGATCGTCTCCGACCTCACCCGCGGCACCGGACGCTTCAACCTGGCGCTCGGTGCGGTCGGCACAGCGATGGGCATCGGGGCGGCGATGTCGACTTCGTTTGCCGGCGTGATGGCCGACAGGCTCGGCACCCACGTCGCCTTCCTCGGCCTCGCGGTCGTCGGCGTCGCGGGGCTGATGCTCGTGGCCGCGATCATGCCCGAGACGCGCCGGCGCGCCGGCTGATCCCGGGGCATCGGGCCGGCCCGTCCGAGGGCCGGGGTGTTGCCGGGATGCCCGCCGCTCAACAAACGTTCAGGTCGGCGCGATAAAAGCGGACTGTGAGGGCGGGCTCCTGCAACGTATGACGAAGCGGTAGCGTTGCCGTCTCGGTGCCCGAAATTTGCGTCCGCGCCGTGTCGGCCTCGGCCTGCGCGTGTGTTCGTTTGCCAGAGCTGGATGTCCATGCCGATGGAAGCCCTATCCGCCTACGCAGACCGGCCCTTCGCCTTCGTGATGCGCTATCTCCGGCGCCGCGCGATCCCGCACGTCGTCATCCTGCTCGCCGTCCTCGGCGCGGTCGGCTTCTCGGTGAGCACGGACTATGCCCTGAAGGGCGTGGTCGACGCGCTGAGCAAGGGCCCGAGCTCCGGTCTGGTCTGGAGCGCGCTCGCCGTGCTCATCGCCTTCATCGCCATCGACAACATGCTCTGGCGGGTGGCGAGCCTCGTCGGCGCCTTCACCTTCGTCGGCGTGACCGGCGACATCCGCCGCGACCTCTTCCGCCACCTCACCGGCCACTCGCCGACCTACTTCGCCGACCGCCAGCCCGGCACGCTGGCCTCGCGCATCACCGCGACCTCGAACGCGATCTTCACGGTCGAGAACATGTTCGTGTTCAACGTGATGCCGCCCTGCGTCGCCGCCTTCGGGTCGATCGCCTACATCGCGACCGTCAACCTCGCGATGGCCGGCATCCTGGCGGGCGTGTTCCTCGCGGTCGTGGTGCTGATGTTCAAGATGGCGGCGGCCGGCAAGCCGCTCCACCACGACTTTGCCTCCAAGGCCGCGGGCGTCGACGGCGAGATGGTCGATCTCGTCGGCAACATGTCCCTGGTGCGTGCCTTCTCCGGCTTCTCGCGGGAGTACAAGCGCTTCGAGAACACCGTCGGCACCGAGATGCGGGCCCGGCGCTCCTCGCTCCTCTACCTCGAGAAGCTGCGCATCGTGCATGCGGTGCTCACCGTGCTCGCGATATTCGGACTGCTCTACTGGGCGATCATCATGTGGGAGGCGGGGCAGGCCACGAACGGCCAGGTCGTGCTCGTCTGCACCCTTGGCATCCGCATCCTCGCCGCGACCCGCGACCTCGCGGTGGCGCTCGTCGACGCCACGCAGCACACGGCCCGTCTCTCGGAGGCGCTGCACACGCTGCTCCAGCCCCACGACCTCGTCGACCACCCGGAGGCCAAGGACCTTGCCGGCCACGGCGCGCGCATCGAGTTCGAGCACGTCGCCTTCAGCTATCCCGACGGCCGCACCGTGTTCGCCGACTTCGACCTCGCCATCGAGCCGGGCCAGCGGGTCGGCCTCGTCGGCCGCTCCGGCGGGGGCAAGTCGACCCTGTTCTCGCTGATTCAGCGCTTCTACGACCTCGAGGCCGGCAAGATCCTCATCAACGGCCAGGACGTGGCCCTCGTCACGCAGCAGTCCCTGCGCGAGGCGATCACCGTGGTCCCGCAGGACGTCTCGATGTTCCACCGCTCCCTACGCGAGAACATCCGCTACGGACGGCCCGACGCCACCGACGACGAGGTCTGGAAGGCCGCCGAGGCCGCCCGCTGCACGGACTTCATCAAGGAGCTGCCCGACGGCTTCGACACGATGATCGGCGACCGCGGCCTCAAGCTGTCGGGCGGCCAGCGGCAGCGCATCGCCATCGCCCGCGCGATCCTCAAGGACTCGCCGATCCTGCTCCTCGATGAGGCGACCTCGGCGCTCGACGCCGAGTCGGAGGAGGCGATCCGCGTGGCGCTCGCCAACCTCATGAAGGGCCGCACCGTCATCGCCATCGCCCACCGCCTGTCGACCCTGAAGGACTTCGACCGGATCGTCGTGCTCGACGGCGGCCGCATCGTGCAGGACGGTTCGCCGGAGCGGCTCACCCATGTCGAGGGCTTCTACCGTGAGCTGATCCGCAAGGAGTCGATGTCCCACGCCCTCGCCGCGGCCTGACCGGAGCCGCAAGCATCCCGGATTGACAGAATCGTCGCCGGGATGCTGCTCTGACGTCCAAGGCTAATGCGGCCGGCCGCTCGCGCCCTCCGAGGTGTGGTGAACGCATCGCGCACCGTACCCTGCACCCTTCTCGAGGGTCGGCCGGTTAGCAACGCGAGCGCTGCCATCGCTGCCGACCCGCGACGGGCATCAGCATGCGCACCATCCGCGACGCGAAGACCATGGCCAGGGCCCTCAAGGCCGCCCTGGAGGCCAAGCACATCACCCTCAGCCACGGCGAGAGCCTCGACATCGTGGCGAGACAGGCCGGCCTTTCCGACTGGAACACCCTCTCCGCGCGGCTCAAGGCGGCTGAGGCCGCCGAAGGCCGCCGCGCCCGGCCGCCCTCGTCCTGGGGCTTCCTGGCGACCTATCCCGGCGAGTTCGACCACGGCATCGACCGCGACGCACCGGGACACGGCGGCGATGCTGCGCTGATCCGCTACGTCCACCCGGCGCGGGGCGGCCTTTACGGCGAGCCGGGCCAGGCCTTCGGCACCTACCTCCAGGAGTCGTCGGCGGAGCCCTATCTCGGGCGCCGCGTCGCGATCGCCGCGCGCCTGGCGACGCGGGCCGTCAGCCACGGGGCGACGATCTGGGCGCGGGTCGACGGCGCACCGGGCATGGTGCTCGCCTTCGACAACCTCAAGAGCCATCCGGAGGCGGGCTGGCTTCTCGGCGACTCCGACTGGGTGACCCGCCGGGTCGTCCTGCCGGTGCCGGAGGACGCGGTCTCGCTCCACTACGGCTTCTTCCTGAAGGGCACGGGCTCGGTCTGGGCCGCCGGCTTCACGGTGACCGCACTCGAAGGGGACGAGGAGCCGGCGCCGGTCGCGCTTCCCGCCCGGACGGGACGTCAGTCGCGGCCGCACAACCTCGACTTCTCGCAGACCATCGAGGAGGCCTGCCGATAGGGCGGGCGATCGTTCGGAAACGGTGCAGAAACGGATCGGGCGTGCGCGCCCGATTCTTGCCACAATCGGGAAACCGTGGCAGTCTGCGTCCTGAAATGGGACAGCCGCCACGGTCGTCCCGGAGTAACGGCCATGGCCGCCCCCACACTCGATGACGTGACGACGGACGGGCATCCCGTCGCCGTGCTGCGCGCCCGTGCCCTCGCCGACGCCAACCGCCTGCGCGCCCTCGCCTGCGTCGCGCTCCGCGACGGCGCCCCCCACGCCGGGATGCGGGCCTGCAACGCCCGCACGGCCGCCCGCCGGGTGCTCGCCCACGCGCGGACGCTGTCGGCGCTCGGTCCGATCGTCTACGAGGCCGGCCAGCCCGCCTGAGACGAACCGTCCTCGAACCGGGATCGCCTCAGCCCGTCGGCACCGCGCCCGGAAGCCGGGCCTGCGTCCGGCGCGGCGCATCGAAGCCGAGAACCTGGTCGGCATGGGCGATGGTGGCCGGGCGATGCGCCACGATGATCCGCGTCATGGCGAGACTCCGCAGAGCCTCGGCGATGGCGGCCTCGGTCGGCTCATCGAGATGGCTCGTGGCCTCGTCGAGGAACAGGATGTCCGGGCGGCGGTAGAGGGCGCGGGCGAGGATGACGCGCTGCTTCTGCCCGCCCGACAGGGTCGAGCCCATGTCGCCGACGAGCGTCTCGAAGCCCATCGGCGTGCGGCGGATGTCTTCGAGGATCGCCGCGCGTGCCGCGCATTCCTCGATCCAGGCCGGGTCCGGCCGCTCATCGAAACAGGAGATGTTCTCGGCGATGGAGCCGGCGAACAAGCCGTCGTTTTGCATGACGCCGGCGATGCGCGAGCGGTAGGCCGCGGCCCCGAGGCTGCGGATGTCGCGCCCGTCGACGAGCACCGCGCCCTCGCTCGGCGGGATCAGCCCCATCATGATCTTCATCATGGTAGTCTTGCCGCAGCCGGAGGGGCCGGTGATGGCAAAGCTGCTTCCGGCGGGCACGTCGAAGGACAGGCCGCGGAACACCCAGGGCTCGTCGTCGCCATAGCGGAGCGCGAGATCGCGCGCGCTCACCGCCCCGGCGCGGGACGCGGCCTGCCCACCATCGGTCGCCTCGGGAGCGGCCGGGGGCGGCGCCGGGGAGGGTCCGGCGGGCTGCTCCTCGGGCTCGGTGAGCACGATGTCCGAGAGCCGGTCGGTCTGCACGTTGAGCATGCGCAGCTTGAAGCCCGACTCGATCAGGCTGCCGATGCGGCCCGAGAACTGGTCGCGGTAGGCGAGGAAGGCCACCAGCATGCCGAGGCTCATCGACTGGTCGATGACGGCGCGCGCGCCGAGCACGAGCAGGATCAGCCGGTCGGCGCCGAACAGGAGCTCGTTGGCGCGGCCGAACACGAGGTCGAGCCGCTGGAGGCGAAGGCGGGCGTTCAGCGCCACCACGAACTGGTTCAGCCAGGTGCCGCGCCGCCGCTCGCGCAGGCCCAGCAGCTTGACGCTCGCCATGCCGCGCACGGTCTCGATGAAGTGCGTCTGCTGGCGGGCCTCGGCGACGATCGATTCCTCGGTGCCCTCGCGGTAGGCGTTGTAGGCGAAGACCCGGAAGGCGGTGGTGATCAGCGTCGAGAGCACGACGACGAAGCCGAGCCAGCCGCCGTAGACGAACAGCATCACCAGCATGCCGATCGACATCAGGCCGTCGAGCACCGCCTGGACGAGATCGGTGGTGAGCCCCTTCTGAATGGTCGAGAGCGAGCCGAAGCGGGAGATCACGTCGCCGACATACCGCTTCTCGAAATAGTCGAGGGGCAGCCGGGAGAGATGATCGAACAGGCTCGCCGACCACTGGTAGTTCAGCGCCGTGCCCGCGATCATGATCGCCCAGGTCCGCGCCACGGCGAGCACGAGCTGCACCAGGAGCAGCAGGCCGAGACCGATGGCGACGACGAGGAGCAGGTCGAGATCGCCGTTCACGACGACCTCGTCGATGACGATCTGCGCGGCGATCGGCATCAGGATCGCGACGAGCTCGATGCCGAGCGACAGCACTAGGATCTGCGCGAGCGCCGGGCGCATGCCGGCGAGGTTGCGGAACAGGTCGCGCAGCCGCAGGCCGGGGGTGGCCGCTTCCCGCACGAAGCCGCTCGCCGGGCTCGCCTCCAGGGCGACGCCGGTGAACTCGCGGGACGCCTCCGCGAAGGTGAGGACGCGCCGGCCGCGGGCGGGATCGTGCACGACGATGCCGCGGGCGCGGACCTCGGCCAGCACGACGAAGTGGTTGAGCCCCCAGTGCAGGATGCAGGGCCGCTTGAGCCGGCCGAGATCCTTCAGCTCGATCCGCAGGGCGCGGGTGGCGAGCCCCATCGCTCCGGCGAGGTCGACGAGGTTGCGCAGCGTCATGCCCTTCAGGGACAGGGCGTGGCGGCGGCGGAGCGAGCCGAGATCGACGTGGCGGCCGTGGTAGCCCAGCACCATGGCGAGGCAGGCCATGCCGCACTCGGCCGCCTCCGCCTGGAGCACGACGGGAAGCCGCCGGCCGAAGCCGAACTGAAGCGTGCCGAGCAGGCCCGACAGGTCGAGGGAGGCGCGGGCCACGCTCAGCTTCCGGTGACGAGATCGACGCTGCGCTTCACGCGGAAGAGCGGATCGAGGAGCCAGCGGTAGAGCGGGCGCTTCTCCAGAGCGATATCGGCCTCGACGCGCATCCCCGCCTCCAGGCGCCGCTTCTCGCCGTAGGCCATGACGCCGTCCTCCTCGGGACGCACGACGATGCGGTAGATGCCGGCGCCAGCCTTGTCCTTGAGCCCGGAGGCGTCCGGCGCGTCGGCAGCGTCGACCGGCGCCCGCGTCACCTCGACCACCGTGCCCCGGTAGAGCCCGAAGCGCTGGAAGGGGAAGGCGGCGTAGCGCAGCATCACCGGAGCGCCGGTCTCGATGAAGCCGATCGAGGACGATTCGACGTAGAGATTCGCCTGGAGCCGTCCCTCGCTCGGCAGGATCGTGAGGAGCGTCGCGCCCGCGGCCACGCTCTGCCCGGCCTGGGTGCGGATGGAGGTGAGGATGCCGCGCTCGGGCGCACGCACCTCGATGGCGCGGCGGGCCTCGCTCTCCGCCTTCTGTTGCTCGAGCTGGGCGGCGGTGCGGTCCATCTCCGCGAGGTCGCGGGCGAGCTTGTCGTCGAAGGCGGCGAGCTGGCCGCGCACGTCGCCGAGGCGGCCGTCAATCTGGAGCGCGCCCTGGCGGAACTGCGCGAGCTGCGAGCTCGCCTGCATGTAGAGGTAGTTCTGGCTCTGGAAATCGGCGGCGCGGGCGTAGCCGCTGGACACCGCCTTGGCGAGCTCGTCGGCGCGGGCCTTCAGGGGCGGAACGAGCTTGTCCTGAAGCTCGATCTGCTCGCCGACCTGCTTGAGCTGCGCCGCGAGGTTGTCGCGCTGCTCCTCGAGCGAGCGCTTCTCGGTCTCGGCCATCGCCGCGCGCAGCGCCCGCTGGCGCTCGACGCTCTCCTTCTGCCGGGCGAGCTCGTCGATGACGCGCTCCTGGGTCGGCCCTCGCGCCGAGACCGCATCGATGTCGATCGTGTAGAGGAGCTGGCCCGCCGCGACCCGGTCGCCCTCCTTGACGCCCGAGGCGCTGACGCGACCGGCCACCGGGCTCGCCACGGTGATGAGCCCGACATTGGGCGTCAGCGCGCCCTGCGCGTGGACGCGGCGGGTGTAGGTGCCGAGCACGGCATAGAGCACCAGCGCCACGGCGAGCACGCCGCAGACGCCGGCCACGATCCGCACCGGCAGGGGCTGCACGACCTGCGCCTCGCCGAGCCACGCGTCGCGGCGGGCCTCGGCGACCTCGCGGCGAAAGAGTTGCGACGTCATCGGAGCGCTTGTGCCAGCAGGCGGCCTGTCAGATCAAGACACGGCAAGGGTGTGGAAAGAACGGCCTCCCGAGAGGAGCCGGAAGAACGGCTTTTTTCTTCTGAAGAGATGCGAACGAGACGTATTCAGGTCCATCGACCAGGAACTTCTCCGTAATCTCGACATGAAAGAACACACCCCGAGACAGGTCAGTCTGCCCAGGTGCGACATCCTGTCCGAGATAGAGCTCCAAGCTTCGGGATCAACGAACCTTTCCGACGAAAGCCCCGGCCATGCCCGCAGCCGACGCGGCGATCGTTTCCGGGTCGGTCGATGTGAAGGAAGACGTTGGCAAGGCGATGCTTTCGTCGGCCGTGGAAACGATCTTTTCCTGAAATCACGAAGACAATGAATTCAATCGGCGATTTGCACTTGGTCATCCCCGCTGTTTGACTTGGATTGTCCGTAAACGACCTCGTTTGCAGACGACGGAAGGTCCCCGCACCTCCGACAACGACGGACAAGGAGACGATCCATGCGCGATACCGACGATACCATCCGCGAGTTGAGCGCGGCCGAGCTCGACTGCGTCGGCGGCGGCCAGTCGGAGCTGTCCGTCAGCATCGGCGGCCTGAACGAGCTGATCGACACCGTGCATTCCATCCCGGCGGGCGCGGTCTCGAACGTGCGCGGCCTCGTCGAGAACCTCGCCGGCGGCCTGCTCGGCTCGGTCGGCGGCCTGCTCGGCGGGTTGAACGGGCGCTGAGCCCGGCAGGCCGGCGGGCTCGCACCGCCGGCCTGCCCAACTGCGGCGTCCTGCCGCAGCAACCTCCGAAAATCATGGTTCTCAAAAGCTTTGCCGGGATGGGGGTTGAATGAGATCAACCTCCACAACCGCAGGCCGCCATGCGGCTAACCGACCAGAAAAAAACTTTATCCTTCAGTTATCTATCCGCAATATTTCAGACAGTCATCACATTTTGCAGCGCAAAATGAATTCATATCGTCACATATAAGGCAACGTCCCGGGTTGATAGCCAGTCCGAACCGTGGTCACCTTGGCCTGTCGCCGCGTGATCCTTGCGCAGCGACGCATGGCTATACGGATGTTTTATCCTATAGCCTCACATTCAAGGAGAATATTACATGCAGCAGAACGTCGATACGATCCGCGAGCTGAACGCCTCGGAACTCGACGAGGTCGGCGGCGGCCTCGGCGTGGGTCTCGGTGTCGGCCTCAACGTCGATGCCAGCCAGGAGCTCGGCGCCGTGTCCGGTGTGATCGATCAGGTCGGCGGTCTGGTGGGCGGCATCGTGGGCGGCCTGCTGGGCGCCCTGGGCGGCGTCACCGGCAGCGTGGGCGTCAACAAGTAGGTCAGCCCGCCCCTTAGCCGACCAAGGAACGGTCGGCCGACGAATGCGAACGTCCCCGGCCGTCTCCGGCCGGGGACGTTCCGCAGGTGCGACACGGCCGGGAAAGAACCGGGACGATGCGCCCCGGCGCGATGCCGTCCGTCAGGCCGCGGAGGCGACCGGACGTCCCTTTCCGCGCTCCCGCTCGGCCGCGTCGAGGAAGGCGTGGGCCTCGTCCCGGCGCTCGAAGACGTGCGGAGCGATGCCGCGACGGCTCAGGGCCTCCTGCATCTTCACGCGCAGGAAGGCGTTCGTCGTGTAGCGGGTCGTGGTCAGGTAATGGTGCGCGCAGAGATGCTCGATCATCTCCGCGTAGTCGTCATAGAGGCTGTCGCTCATGCGGAAGCCGTCATGGTTGACGATCGAGTTCACCCGCCGGCCCGTCGCCTCGCAGGCCTCGACCAGCACCTTGCGCAGATCCGCGATATCGCCCTTCGTGCGGGCGTGCCAGCCCTCGAGGTTGAGGAACAGGATGTTGCGGCCCTCGTCGTAGCTCACCCGCTCACAGAGGTTGAGGTTCAGGAGGTCCGAGAGCAGTTCCATCGGCTCATCGACGAAGATGCGCCGGTCCATGGTGATCGGGGCGTTGACGATCGGCTTGAAGTCCATGTGGGCGAGGATGTCGCGCTCGATGTCGATGCCCGGCGCCACCTCGATCAGCTCGAGCCCGGCGGCGGTGAGCTGGAAGACGCAACGCTCCGTCACGTAGAGCACCGGCTGCTCGCGCTCCTGCGCGTAGGCGCCCGAGAAGGTCACCTGCTCCACGGCCTGGATGAACTTGCGCGAGGCGCCTTCCTTCAGGATGCGCAGGGCGCCGTCCTCGATGGCGACGCTGAGGCCGCCGACCGTGAAGGTGCCAGCGAAGACGACGCTTCGGGCGTTCTGGCTGATGTTGATGAAGCCGCCGCAGCCGTTGAGCCGGCCGCCGAAGGAGGAGGTGTTGACGTTGCCGTGCACGTCGCACTCGGCCATGCCGAGGCAGGTCATGTCGAGGCCGCCGCCGTCGTAGAAGTCGAACATCTGGTTCTGGTCGATGATGCAGTCGGCGTTCGTGGCCGAGCCGAAGCTCGAGCCCGAGGCCAGCACCCCGCCGACCGCGCCGGCCTCGGTGGTGAGCGTGATGTAGGGGGTCACGCCCTCCTCGTTGGCCACCGCCGAGATGCCCTCGGGCGCGCCGACGCCGAGGTTGACGACGCCGTTCGGCGGCAGCTCGAAGGCGGCGCGGCGGGCGATGATCTTGCGGGCGTCCAGCGGCATCTTGCGCATGCCCTTCACCGGCACGCGAATCTGCCCGGCGAGCGCGGGATCGTGCTGCACGCCGTAGTTCATGCGGTGGAGCTCGGGCTCGGCCACCACCACGCAGTCGACGAGGATGCCGGGGATGCGCACGTCCTTGGGCAGCAGGAAGCCGTCGTCGACGATGCGCTCGACCTGGGCGATGACGATGCCGCCGTTGTTGCGGGCGGCCATGGCCTGGGCGAGGCAGTCGAGGGTCAGGGCCTCCTTCTCCACGCTGATGTTGCCCGACGGGTCGGCGCTGGTGCCGCGGATGAAGGCCACGTCGATCTTGGTGGCCTTGTAGAACAGCCACTCCTCGCCCTCGACCTCGACGAGCTTGACGATGTCGTCCTCGGTGAGCGTGTTGACGCGTCCGCCGCCGTGGCGCGGGTCGACGTAGGTCTTGAGGCCGACCTTCGAGAACAGCCCGGGCTGGCCCGCGGCGCAGGCCCGGTAGAGCTGCGAGATCACGCCCTGGGGCAGGTTGTAGCCGAGGATCTTGTTCTGGCGGGCGGCCTCGGCGACCTTGGGCATCCGCCCGAAATTCGCGGCGATGACCCGGCGCAGCAGGCCCTCGTGGTGGAGGCGGCCGGTGCCGAGCCCTTTGCTGTCGCCGGCGCCCGCCGTCATGATCAGGGTCAGGTCGCGGGGCGCGCCCGTCTCCATGAAGCGGACCTCGAGGGCCGCGTGGAGCGCCTCGGGGATGCAGCTCTGCACGAAGCCCGTCGTCGTCACCACGTCGCCGTCGCGCACGAGCGCGAGAGCCTCCTCGGCGGAGATGACCTTGTTCTTCTTCACGGCGCGTCCCTCGGCTGGCCCGGCCGCTCGCCGAAGGGGAGACCGCGCATCAAAGCCGGGGAAGGCCCTGGGGTTACGCAGCACTGTCCGAACAGGGCGGCCGGAGCGGCAGGTCTCGCGGCGGGCGTCAGCCTACAGCGATGCTGCTCCGAGCGATGATCATAAGCATCGACCCGAACACGACAATCAAACTTTCTTGGACCATCCCGTCAATTAAACTAGAATCCCTTTGAAGCGAGGCTGTATTCAGCATTCTGCATGCCAGACGCCTTCGCTCGGACGGCGCTCAGGTCCGGGAGGGATAGTTCGGGCTCTCGCGGGTGATGGTCACGTCGTGGACGTGGCTCTCGCGCAGGCCCGCGTTGGTGATGCGGATGAACTGGGCCCGCTCCTGGAAGTCGGGCACGGTCGCCGCGCCGACATAGCCCATGGCGGCGCGGAGCCCCCCGGCGAGCTGGTGGAGCACGGCGGCCACGGGACCCTTGTAGGGCACCTGCCCCTCGATGCCCTCGGGCACGAGCTTGTGGGTGTCGCTGACCTCGGCCTGGAAGTAGCGGTCGGCGGAACCCCGGGCCATGGCGCCCACCGAGCCCATGCCGCGATAGCTCTTGTAGGAGCGGCCCTGGTACAGGAACACGTCGCCCGGCGCCTCGTCGGTGCCGGCGAGCAGCGAGCCGAGCATCGCAACCGAGGCGCCGGCGGCGATCGCCTTGGCGAGGTCGCCGGAATACTTGATGCCGCCGTCGGCGATCACCGGCACGTCGGCGTCGTAGGCCGCTTCGACCGCCTCCATCAGGGCGGTGAGCTGGGGCACGCCGACGCCGGCGACGATCCGGGTCGTGCAGATCGAGCCCGGGCCGATGCCGACCTTGATGGCGTCGGCGCCCGCGTCGATCAGCGCCTGCGCGCCCTCGCGGGTGGCGACGTTGCCGGCCACCACCTGCACGGCGTTGGAGAGCTGCTTCACCCGGCGCACCGCGTCGAGCACCTTGATCGAATGGCCGTGGGCGGTGTCGACGACGATCACGTCGCAGCCGGCATCGACCAGCCGCTCGGCGCGCTCGAAGCCCTGGTCGCCGGTGGTGGTGGCGGCCGCCACCCGCAGCCGGCCCTGCTCATCCTTGACCGCCTTCGGATAGGTGACCTGCTTCTCGATGTCCTTGACCGTGATCAGGCCAATGCAGCGGTAGTGGTCGTCGACGACGAGCAGCTTCTCGATGCGGAACTGGTGGAGGAGGTGCTTGGCCTCCTCCTGCGTCACGCCCTCGCGCACGGTGATGAGCCGGTCGCGGGTCATCAGCTCGGAGACCGGCTGGCCAGTGTTGGTCGCGAAGCGCACGTCGCGGTTGGTGAGGATGCCGACGAGCTTGCCGCGCGAGCCGTTCGGACCGCGCTCCACCACCGGGATGCCGGAGATGCGGTTGGCCTTCATCGCCTCGAAGGCGTCGGCGAGCGTCTCGTCCGGGTGGATGGTGATGGGGTTCAGCACCATCCCCGACTCGTACTTCTTGACGAGGCGGACCTGCTCGGCCTGCTCCGGCGGCTCCAGGTTGCGGTGGATGACGCCCATGCCGCCGTTCTGCGCCATGGCGATGGCCATGGGCGCCTCGGTGACGGTGTCCATGGCCGAGGCCAGGATCGGCAGGTTCAGCGCGATGCTGCGGGTGAGGCGCGTGGCGACGTCGACCTCCGTCGGCATCACCGAGGATGCCGCCGGGCGCAGCAGGACGTCGTCGAAGGTCAGTCCCTCGATGATCGAATCCGCGCTGATACGGGCCATGTGCCAACTCCGGTTATACGCTCGCGCACCGGGCGCGTCGCTCGCGGCCGGCGGTCGGATTGGCACGTGCCAGTATCATGGGCCAGGGGGCGCGCAAAGGCGGCGCGAACGCCTCGCGACGGGAAAAACCGGGGGCCGGCCATGCGTCCGGCGCGGGCGCCTCATCAGGGCGCGGCAGCCGCCGCGGGGCCCTTGTCCGTCCAGTCCGGCGGCAGGCCGAGGCTGTCGCCGATGATGCCGTCGACGCCAGGCGCCCGGCCGAAGGCCTCGCAATCCGGATCGAGGGGCGCCTCGCCGAGCGTCGTGATGCGCACGCGGTCGTAGCTCGGGATGCCGATCGGCGCCTTGAACGGGTCGAGGCCGGTGACGAGGTAGGAGCCGAAATCCTGGCCGAACTCCCCGGCGAGGTCGTAGGCGTCGCTCGCCGGCGAGATCCGGGCCTGGTTGGTGAAGGAGTTCGCCGCGCCCGCCCAGACCATCGCTGCGCGCTGGCGGCGGCGGCCGTCGAGGGCCTCGCTCTCGACGGTGAGGCTGCCGAGCCCGATCGGCACCCGCGGGATCGGCACCTTTCCGATCGAATCCGCGAGCCCGAGGCCGACCTGGCCGGCGATGGAGATCGCCGCCGAGAGGCCGACCGTGGTGCCGGAGGCCGGCACGTTGGTGAGATCGACCCGCGTGACCGTCGAGCGGACGGTGAGGTCGGCCTTGCCGTGGGAGACGACGTCGTACTTGAGCGACAGCTCGTAGCAGAGCGCCCGGTCGGCGGCGTTGGCGACGAGCTTGCGCTCGGCGGCCGTCAGGCCGGGCCCCGAGACCGCCTCCGTGAAGGCGGTCGGCACGATGCGCACCGTGCGCGCCGCGGCGACATACGGCCGGTCCATGAACAGGCGGGCGGCGGAGGCGACCTCGTCGCTGACGGAGAGGCTGCCCGTGGTGGAAAGGGTCGAACCGTCGGTCAGGATCGCCGATCCGCAGCCGGTGAGGGCGAGCGCCGTCGCGGCGAGGATCGCCGGCCGTACCGCGCGAACGAAGGGGGCCTTGAAGGACCGCGGGTGCATTCTGCCTCGTCGGTTGCGGATGGGCGCCGCGGACGGCGCGCTCTTGGCCGGAAACGTAGCCGTCTGCGCCCGATCACGAAAGCTTGAGCGCTCCTCGCCGGCGCCGTCATGCGGCCCCTGTGTCCCGTCAGACACGAAAAGAGCGCCACGTCGGAGAGGCGGGTTTCATCCGGCCTCGATCGCGGAAGCTTGCGCGCCTTCCGCCGCAACCCGGGGCGTGCGAGAGGGTTTCGAGCTTCCATGCGCGCCTCCCGCATCGTCCCCCTCACCGTCGCCACCGCCCTGTTCATGGAGAACACCGACTCGACGGTGATCGCCACGGCGCTGCCGACCATCGCCCGCAGCCTCGGCGAGGACCCGATCGCCCTGAAGCTCGCGCTGACCTCCTACCTCGTCAGCCTCGCGATCTTCATCCCGATCAGCGGCTGGATGGCGGACCGCTACGGTGCGCGCACGGTGTTCCGCGCCGCCCTCGTCGTGTTCATGGCCGGCTCGCTGGCCTGCGCGGCCTCGGGCAGCCTCCTCGGATTCGTCGCCGCCCGCTTCCTCCAGGGGATCGGCGGGGCGATGATGGTCCCGGTCGGGCGCCTCGTCATCCTGCGCAGCGTTCCGAAGGCCGAGCTCGTCACGGCGCTCGCCTACCTGACGATCCCCGCCCTGATCGGGCCGATCCTGGGGCCGCCGCTGGGGGGCCTGATCACCACTTGGCTCGACTGGCGCTGGATCTTCCTGATCAACATCCCGATCGGGCTTGCCGGGCTGTTGCTTGCGAGCCTGTATTTCGAGAACGTCCGCGAGGCGGAGCGCCCGCCCCTCGACGTGCCGGGCTTCCTGCTGCTCGCCGGCGGGCTCGGGGGGCTGATGCTCGGGCTCGCCTCCATCGGCCGCCACCTGCTGCCGGACTGGCTGTCCTGGAGCTGCCTCGGCGGCGGCGCGGCTCTTCTCGCGCTCTACCTTCGCCATTCCCGCTCGGCCGCGCACCCGGTCCTTCACCTCGACCTTCTGCGCTACCCGACCTTCCGGGCGGCGGTGACGGGCGGCAGCCTGTTCCGGATCGGCACCGGGGCGATCCCCTTCCTGCTGCCGTTGATGCTGCAGGTCGGCTTCGGCCTCGACCCGCTGCACTCGGGGCTGATCACCTTCGCGGCGGCAGCCGGCGCGCTCTTCGTGAAGACGGTCGGGCCGGCGATCCTGCGGCGCTACGGCTTCCGAAGGGTGATGGTGACGAACGCGCTGCTGGCCGCCGCCTTCCTCGGCGTGAACGGTCTCTATACGGCTGCGACCCCGCACGCCCTCATCGTCGGGGTGCTGTTCCTCGGCGGCTGCCTGCGCTCGCTGCAGTTCACCTGCGTCAACGCCATCGCCTACGCCGATCTCGAGCCCCGCGACATGAGCGCGGGCACGAGCCTGGCGAGCGTCGCCCAGCAGCTTTCCCTCAGCCTCGGCGTCACCATCGGCGCCATGGCGCTGGAGGCGACGGCGGCCCTCCACGGCTGCTCGGGGATCGAGGCCGCCGACTTCGGGCCGGCCTTCCTGGCGGTGGCGCTGATCTCCGGGCTCTCGATCCTGCCCTTCCGCCGCCTGGCGC
>NZ_BPQR01000057.1 GCF_022179345.1 Methylobacterium jeotgali
CGCGGCGGAGGCCAAGGGCTGTCTGAAGGGCGCCGCCGTCGGCGGCATCGCCGGGCACATGGCCGGCCACGGCGTCGTCGGCGCGGCGGCAGGCTGCGCCGTCGGCCGCCACCGGGCGAACAAGAAGGCCGCCAAGGACGCGCAGACGCAGCAGGGCCAGGACGTCCACTGAAGCTGAACGACCTCACCGCCGCCGGCGCGCGGAAGATCCTGCGCGCCGGCCTCTCGCGCCTCCTCGCGGGGGCGCTCGGCCTCGTCTATCCGCCCTCCTGCGCCGGCTGCGGCACGGCCACCGCCGATCCCGGCGCGCTCTGCCCCGGTTGCTGGGCGGGGCTTCGCCTGATCGAGGCGCCCTGCTGCCCGCGCTACGGCACCCCCTTCGCCGTCGATCTTGGGATCGGCGACCTGCTCTCTGCCCGGGCCATCGCCGACCCGCCGGTCTTCGGCCGCGGCCGCGCCGTCGCGCTCTACGAGGGCGCCGCCCGCGATCTCGTCCACCGGCTGAAATACGGCGACCGCCTCGACCTCGCGGGCCCGATGGGGCGGATGATGGCGGCGAGCGGCCGCCAGCTTCTCACTGATGCGGACCTCGTGGTGCCGGTCCCGCTCCACCGCTGGCGCCTGTGGCGGCGGCGCTTCAACCAGGCGGCGCTCCTCGCCCGCACCGTCGCCGCGAGCGCGGGCAAGCCCTTCGATACCGGCGCACTGGAACGGGTGAAGGCGACGCGCCCCCAGGTCGGCCTCACCCGCGCCGGGCGGGCAGCCAACCTTCAGGGCGCCTTCCGGGTGCCGGAGCGGGCGCGGGCCCGGCTCGCGGGGCGGCGGGTGCTCCTCGTCGACGACGTCTCGACCACGGGCGCCACCGGTAACGCCGCCGCCCGCGCCCTCCTCCGGGGCGGGGCGGCCTCCGTCGACCTCCTCACCTTCGCCCTCGTCGCCGAGGAGATCGCTTGAAGGGCTTCAGTCGGCGCCGTCCTGCCAGTTCTCGTGCCAGGTGCGACCGTCGCGCTCGATGAGGGCGATGGAGGCGGTCGGCCCCCAGCTTCCCGAGGCGTAGGGCCGGGGCGGCTCGGGACGGTCGGCCCAGGCCTTGAGCAGGCCGTCGGCCCAGGCCCAGGCGGCCTCGACCTCGTCGCGGCGCATGAACAGGGTGGCGTTGCCGCGCACCACGTCCATGAGCAGCCGCTCGTAGGCATCGGGATAGCGCTGCTTGAAGGTCTCCTCGAAGGAGATGTCGAGGTTGGTCGGCCGCAGCCGCATGCCGCCGGGGCCCGGGTCCTTGGTCATCACCTCGAGCTTCATGCCCTCCTGGGGCTGGAGGCGGATCACGAGCCGGTTCGGCTCGCGCCCGAAGGCCTCGCTCGGGAAGATCGAGAAGGGCGAGGCGCGGAACTGCACCACGATCTCGGAGAGCTTGTCGGGCATGCGCTTGCCGGTGCGCAGGTAGAACGGCACCCCGGCCCAGCGCCAGGACTGGACCTCGACCTTCAGCGCCACGAAGGTCTCGGTGCGGCTCTGCCCGCCGAGGTCGGCGAGGTAGCCCTCGACGGGCTTTCCGTCGACGGCGCCGGCCACGTACTGCCCGCGCACGGTCACCGTCTGCACGTCCGCGGCGGTGATCGGCTTGAGGGCGCGCAGCACCTTCAGCTTTTCGTCGCGCACCGCGTTGGCCTCGAGGTTGAGCGGGCTCTCCATGGCGGTGAGGCAGAGAAGCTGCAGGATGTGGTTCTGCACCATGTCGCGCAGCGCGCCGGAGGTGTCGTAGTAGCCCGCACGGCTCTCGACGCCGACAGTCTCGGCCACCGTGATCTGGACGTGGTCGATCACGTCCGCCGTCCAGAGCCGCTCGAAGATCGTGTTGGCGAAGCGCAGCGCCAGCAGGTTCTGCACGGTCTCCTTGCCGAGGTAGTGGTCGATGCGGAAAATCTGCTCCTCGGGGAAGACCTCGCCGACCGCGTCGTTGATGGCGCGGGCCGATTTCAGGTCCTTGCCGATCGGCTTCTCCAGCACGACGCGGGACTTCGCGCCGATCAGCCCGTGCTGGGCGAGGTTGCGGCAGATCGAGCCGTAGAGGTCCGGGGAGGTCGCGAGATAGTAGGGCCGCACCTGGTCGGGGCGCTCCGCGAGCTTTTCCGCGAGGTCGCTCCAGCCGTCCTCGCCAGCCCCGTCCACCGCCACGTAGTCGAGATGCGCGAGGAAGGCCGACAGCGTCTCATCCGCGAGGTCGGCGGCCGGCACGAAGCGCTTGAGCGCGTCCCTTGCCCGCTCCCGGAAGGCCTCGGCGCTCAACTCCGAACGGGAGGCGCCGATGATGCGGCTGGTGTTCGGGATCTGCCCGTCCCGGAAGCGATAGTAGAGCGCCGGCAGGAGCTTACGGGTGGTGAGGTCTCCGGTGGCGCCGAAGACGACGCAGTCGAAGGAGGCGACGGGGATGATCGTGGCCAAGGGCGACTCCCGGTTGTCTAGTCCGCCGTGCGGCGTCCATCGTGCCGCGGGCTCGGCCGTTGAACTAGGGCAGCTTTCCGGCGGCCGGGAGGCATGCCCGGCGCGCGGGCTGCCCGGCCCCCACCGCATGAGCCCGGTCCCGGCTTCAGGAGTGGCCATTTGCAGGAGGCGTGCCGCGCTCCGGCGCTTGCCGTCGCCTCGGCCCGCGTGCCAAACCCCGCGCGACTACAAAGGACGGGGACTGTCGACGATGCTGGAACGGGGCTTCGAGCGGATCCTTTTCGCGTGCCGCTGGCTGCTGGCGCCCTTCTACGCGGCGCTGGCCATCGGCCTCGTGGTTCTCCTGGTCAAGCTCTGCCAGGAGATCGTGCACTTCGCCCTGCACGCGCTCGAATCGAACGAGTCGCAGACGATCCTCGGGGTTCTGACCCTGGTCGACCTGTCCTTCACGGCCTCGCTGCTGATCATCGTGATGTTCTCCGGCTACGAGAACTTCGTCTCCAAGTTCGACCACTCGAACCACAAGGACTGGCCCGAGTGGATGGGCACGATCGACTTCACAGGCCTCAAGCTGAAGTTGATGTCCTCGATCGTGGCGATCTCGGCGATCCAGCTCCTCAAGGCCTTCATGGACGTGAAGGGCGCGACCGACCGCGAGCTCGGCTGGCTCGTCGGCATCCACATGGTCTTCGTCGTGTCGGGCCTGCTCATGGCGCTCACCGACCGCATGGCCGCCGGCCACCACGACCATTAGCCGCGCACGGCGGGCGTTCCCCTCCGCACGGCGCAAGGGATAGCCTGCGGAACCGGCACCCCACGCCCAGGACGCTCATCATGCCGCACGCGCTCCACCGCCGCTCGGTCCTCGCGCTCCTCGGGACCGGCATCTGCATCCCGCTGCGGGCCGGCCATGCTTCGGCCGCCGAGGGCCGCGCCACCGCGTTCGGGTTCGAGCGGGCGGAGGGCGGGGCCCTTCCGCTCTCGGCCTATTCGGGGCGGCCGATCCTCGTCGTCAACACCGCGACCGCCTGCGGCTATGCCGGGCAGCTGTCCGGGCTCCAAGCGCTCTGGACCCGCTTCGAGCCCCGGGGGCTCGCGGTCATCGGGGTTCCGTCGGCGGATTTCGGCAATCAGGAGCCCCTCGACGGGGCTGCCATCGCGGAAGCCGCGCGGCGCAACCACGGCGTCGCCTTTCCGCTGGCGACCAAGACGCGGGTGAAGATGCCCGGCGCCCATCCCTTCTACGCCTGGGCGGCGGGGGAGCGGCCCGGCGAGACGCCGCGCTGGAACTTCCACAAGTACCTGATCACTCGGGACGGCACCCTGGCGAACGCCTTCCCGAGCGGGGTCGAGCCGTCCGATCCGCGCCTCGTCAGCGCGGTCGCGGCCGCCCTCGACAAGGCGTGAGGGCGGCCCCGGCCTCGAAGCCGGGACCGCCGGTTCACAGGCTCAGTCGACGACCTTGCCGTCGCCGCCGACCTTGACCTTGTGCTCCTTGTCGGCGCCGGCCACCTCGATCTTGTACTGGACCGAGGAGCCGTCCTTCGAGACCTCCGCCTCGTAGGCCTTGCCGCCGCCGGCCTTCTGCTCGGCGATGGCGAGCGCGTCTTTGAGCGAGGTCTTGGCGTTCTGGAAGTCGGCGGGCTTCAGACGGGTGAAGTAGCGCTCGATCGGCTGGTTCTCGGTCTTGTACACGGCGCCGGTGTCGGCGTTGATCCCGTACTCGACGAGCTTGCCGCTCGGATAGACGACCTTGACCGCGTAGTGGGCCGGGTCCTTGCTGCCGGCCTTCTCGAAGTCGGCCTCGATCGCCCGGCCGCCCTTCTCCTCGCCCTGGGCCTCGGCGGTGGTGATCGCCTGCGAGAGGCCGACCTTGGCGGTCTTGGCGACCTGCCACTCCTTGAGGCTGCTGTCCGCGTTCGTGGCGGGAGCCGCGGTGCCCGCGGCCGGCGGGTTCGGAGCCGTCGTCCCGGTCTGCGCGAAGGCGAGGCCCGTGGTCAGGGCGAGCGCACCGGCGGCGCTCAGAAGGCGGGTCATCATGGCGGATCGTTCCTCTTGGGGAATCGTTTTGGGGCCCCGATAACGCAGCCCGAGCCCGCTCGGTTGCCCGGCGAATACCCTGAAACGCGTGTTTCGCACGGCGCGCATGCGGGAGCGCGTCGTGCTATGGGGCGGAGAGCGGCGCGGCAGTCGGACGCTCCGCCTTCCGCGCGGAGACCTGCCGCGCGGAGGCCACCGGATCGGCGGACATGACCCGTCACCTCGTCAAGCGCGCGAACATCCTCTTCCTGGGCGTCCTGCTGCTCATCCTGGCGCTCGTCGCCGGGATCAGCCTGGAGCGGCTCAATGCGGCGCGCGACGCGCGGGAATGGGCGCAGCACAGCTACCGGGTGCTCGGAACCCTGAAGGACCTCGTGATCGCGCTGACCGAGGCGGAGACGGGGCAGCGGGGCTACGTCCTCACCGGCAAGGACGAGTATCTCGCGCCCTACAACGCCGCCCGCGACCGCATCGGCCTGCTCCAGGGCGACCTTCAGCGCGACACGGCCGACAACCCGAGGCAGCAGGAGCGCCTGCGCACGCTGGCCCCGCTGATCCAGCTCAAGCTGGAGGAGCTCGCCCAGACGCTCCAGCTGCGCCGGGACGTCGGCTTCGAGGCGGCCCAGCGCATCGTCAACACCGACACCGGCCGCGAGTACATGAGCCAAGCCGACGCGCTCCTCGCGACGATGCTGAGCGAGGAGCGGCGCATCCTGGCGGAGCGTCTCGCGCAGAACGACGCGCGCGCGGCCTGGGTGCGCTGGCTGGCGATCGGCACGGCGCTGCTCGCCGTGCTCGCCATCCTGCTCGCCACGCGGCTTCTCAACCGGGCCTGGGCGAGCAGCTACTCCGCAGAGAAGGAGCAGCGGGTCCTGGCGCTGCGGCTCCAGACCTGCCTCGACAGCCTGAGCCAGGGCGTCGCCGTGTTCGGCGCCGACCGGCGGCTGAGCCACTGGAACCACTGCTTCCAGGTTCTGCTCGATCTCCCCAGGGGCATGCTGCGGCCGGGCGTCCCCTACGCGACCTTCGCCGAGCACAGCGCGGAGCCCGGACGCGCGGCCCTGGAGAGCGAGGACCAGATCGTTCACGGCGGCCATGCGCCGGACGAGGCGGTCGTCTTCGAGCGCACGGGCGGCGACGGCCACCATCTCGAGCTGCGCCGCACGCCGATGCCGGATGGCGGCTTCGTGCTCACCATCTCCGACATGACGAAGCGGGCCCAGGCCGAGGGCGTGCTGCGGGAAGTCCAGAAGATGCAGGCCATCGGCCAGCTCACCGGCGGCATCGCCCACGACTTCAACAACCTGCTCCAGGTCATCCTCGGCAATCTCGAGATCGTCCGCGGCAAGCTCGGCGAGCAGCCCCGGCTGCAGGAGCGGGTCGAGCGCGCCGCCTGGGCGGCCCAGCGCGGCGCGACCCTGACGAGCCAGCTCCTCGCCTTCGCCCGCAAGCAGCCGCTGGCCCCCGCGGCCATCGACCTCTCGGCGGCGATGCCGGATCTCGTACCGCTCCTGCGCCGGACGCTCGGCGAGCATATCGAGGTCCGCTACATCGAGAGCGCGAGCCTGTGGCCGGCGATGGCCGACCCCGCCCAGCTCGAGAGTGCGGTGCTCAACCTCGCCCTGAACGCCCGCGACGCGATGCCCGGCGGCGGCCGCCTGACGATCGAGCTCGGCAACAAGGTGATCGACGCGGCCTATGCCCGCGCCCATGCGGAGGTGCGGGCGGGCGACTACGCCATGGTGGCGGTCTCCGACACCGGCCACGGCATGACGCGGGAGGTGCTGGCGCGGGTGTTCGAGCCCTTCTTCACCACGAAGCCCGACGGGAAGGGCACCGGCCTCGGCCTCGCGATGGTGTTCGGCTTCGTCAAGCAGTCGGGCGGCCACGTGAAGATCTACTCCGAGCCCGGCGAAGGCACGACGGTGAAGCTCTACCTGCCCCGCGCCATCGGCGGCGCGACGGCGGGGCCCCGCACGAGCACGCCGGTGGAGCTGCCGCGGGGCTCTGCGACGATCCTCGTCGTCGAGGACGAGGCCGCCGTGCGCGAGGTCGCCTGCACGATCCTGCGGGAGCTCGGCTACCGGGTGCTGGAGGCCGGGGACGGCGAGGAGGGCCTGCGCGTCTTCGGAGCGAACGCCGCGGGCATCGACCTTCTGCTCACCGACGTGATCCTGCCCGGCCGGATCCGCGGGCGGGAGCTGTCCGAGCGCATCCTGGCGGTGCGGCCCGAGGTCAGGGTGGTGTTCATGTCGGGCTACACCGAGAACAGCATCGTCCATCACGGCCGGCTCGACGACGGGGTGACGCTCGTCGGCAAGCCGTTCCGGCGCGAGCAGCTCGCGGTCGCCGTGGCCGAGGCCCTGCGGACCGCCGACGCGGGCCTGCCCGAGAACGTCGTCCCGCTGAAGCCGCGCCAAGAAGGCTGAGCGCAGGGCCGAGCTTGCCGCTCAGACCCCGATGCGGCCGAGGCCCGGCAGCTTGAGACCGGGGCGGCGCAGGTCGAGCCCCGCGACGGCGCCGAGGATGTTGAGCTCGAGCCCCTCGAACCAGCCCGCCGTCACCCCGAGATAGCCGCCGAGATTGACCCGCACGCCCGAGCCCGAGGGGGTGAGCCCCACCCAGCGTCCGTCGTAGGGGAAGTCCTTGCCGATGGCGGTCGAGGGCAGGCTCGCCCGCATCTCCGGCACGGCGCCCATCACCGTGGCGACGAAGGTGTTCGAGTTCGGCCCCGGCCAGAGGCGATAGTCGCCGATGCGGGCGTAGCGGTAGCCGGCGATCGCAGCGCGGATGCGCGGCAGCATCCGCTCGGCCTCCGCGCCGTCGGCGGCGAACACGACCTCGGGCACGCTGCCGAACCAGCGCCCGTCCGGCACGAAGCGGTCGATCCAGATCGGCATTCCCCAGGCGGTGTAGTCGAAGCGCTGGTAGGCCGGGGCGCCGGGGTCCTTGATCACGATCCAGGCGTGGCTCGCCACGATCCCCCGCCAGCTCACCGTGCGGGCCGAGAACACGCGCACCACCGCCTCGCGGTTCTGCGCCGCCGGCGGCAGCAGGCCGGCGCTGGTGCGGTCGGCGGTGCGCCAGTCGGCGACGTCGTTGCGCAGCCAGTACAGGGCCGCCGAGGCCGCAATAGGCACGAGGTAGACCAAGACGAACGCGAGGATCGCGATCCGAAGCACGGGGAAGGCTCATCGTAAGGGGAACGGCCGTGCTCCGGATGTAGGAAGCGCGGCGCGTGCACGGAAGCGTTGCGGCACCGTGTCCCGCGGGTGGCGGACGCGAGAGCCCGACCGCGCACCGGACCGCACAGGCTCCGCACCGATCCGCCGAAGCCAGGCCGCGGCGTCCGGACCGGGCCGGACAAAGGGCGAAGCTTCCCGTGGCGGCGGGCGGCCCCGGCGGGCGAGCCTTCGGAGCGTCGCCGGCCCCGGAGCCGGCCGGACCCGGAGGTCTCACACCATGCCCAAGCCATCCCCCTTTCCCTCTCCCGCATCCCCGCTCGAGCCGGGATACGGCGCCGCCTCGGCCCTCTCGCCGCTGTTCCTGGCGGTCCTCGCCCTCCTGCTGACCCTGGTCTCGGCCCGGGCCATGCCGGCGCCGGGCAGCGGCGCGCTGGTCCTGCGGAGCGAGGCGGCGGTCCCCGTCGAGGCGCCGCGCCTTGCCACCGACTTCGCCGTCACGGTCAGCGGCCCGACCCTGCGGACCATCGTCACCCAGGCCTTCCGCAACACCACCGACCGCTGGGTCGAGGGCACCTACGTCTACCCGCTGCCGGAGGACGCCGCGGTCGACGCCATGACCATGATCGTCGGCGAGCGGGTGATCGTCGCCGGGATCAAGGAGCGGGCCGCGGCGCGCCGCGTCTACGAGGCCGCCCGCGCCGAGGGGAAGACGGCCGCGCTCACCGAGCAGGAGCGGCCGAACGTCTTCACGAACGCCGTCGCCAATATCGGCCCCGGCGAGACGGTCGTCGTGCGGATCGAGATCCAGCAGGCGGTGTCGGTCTCCGCCGGCATCCGCACCCTGCGCCTGCCCCTCGTCGTCGCGCCCCGCTACAACCCCGCCCCGCCGGCCGCGACGCTGATCTCGGAGACCGGCGAGAGCGCCGACCCGGTGCCGGACCGCGACCGGATCGAGCCGCCGGTCCTCGACCCCGCCCGGCATGCGCCGATCAATCCGGTGGCGATCACCGTGCGGCTCGACGCGGGCTTCCCCGTGGGGGCGCTCCGCAGTGCCACCCACCCGATCCGCGTCGAGGAGACCGGTCCGACCGCGCGGCGCGTCACCCTCGGCGAGGGCGTGGTGCCCGCCGACCGCGACTTCGAGCTGACCTGGGAGCCGGCGCCCGGCGCCGAGCCGAGCCTCGGCCTGTTCCGCGAGGAGATCGGCGGGGAGACCTACGTCCTCGCCACCCTGAACCCGCCCACCGCCGCGGCGGGGACGCGCCCGCCCCGGGACGTGACCTTCGTCATCGACAATTCCGGCTCGATGGCGGGCGATTCGATGCGCCAGGCCAAGGCGGGGCTGCTGGCCGGGCTGGCGCGGCTCCACCCGGAGGACCGGGTCAACGTCATCCGCTTCGACAACACCTGGGATGCGCTCTTCCCCGAGCCGGTGCCGGCGAGCCCCGAGACGCTGCGCCGGGCCGAGCGCTTCGTCGGCGCCCTCGAGGCGCGGGGCGGCACCGAGATGCTCGCGCCCCTGACGGCGGCGCTCAACGACCCGACGCCGGAGGACCGCAATCGCCTGCGCCAGATCGTGTTCCTCACGGACGGAGCGGTGGGCAACGAGGCGCAGCTCTTCGAGGCGATCCAACGGGGGCTCGGCCGCTCGCGGCTGTTCATGGTCGGCATCGGCGCGGCCCCCAATGGCCACCTGATGCGCCACGCTGCCGAGATCGGCCGGGGCAGCTTCACGGCGATCCACACCGTCGATCAGGTCGCCGAGCGCACCCGTGCCCTCTACGCGAAGCTGGAGGAGCCCGCCGCGACCGGCCTCAGGGCCAGCTTCACGGAGGAGGGCGCCGAGGTGACGCCCGACCCGCTGCCCGACCTCTACCGGGGCGAGCCCCTGACGCTCGCCGCGCGCCTCGCGAAGGGAACCGGAGGGCTCACCGTCTCCGGCACCGTCGACGGCAGGCCCTGGAGCCGTACGCTCTCCCTCTCGGAGGCGGCGCCCGGCACGGGCATCTCGAAGGTCTGGGCGCGGGCCCGGATCGGCGAGGCGGAGACGGGGCGCATCACCGGCCGTCTCACCGCGGAGGCGGCGGACGCGGCGATTCTCAAGCTCGCCCTCGCCCACGGGCTGACGACGCGGCTCACCAGCCTCGTTGCCGTGGACGCCACGCCCCGGCGTGCCGCCGGCACACCGCTGGCGGCCACGGACCTGCCCCTCAACCTGCCGGCGGGCTGGGACTTCGAAAAGGTGTTCGGCGAGCGGCCGAGCGGGGTCTCTCCGATCCGCGAGCGCCACGCCGGACTGACCCCGGCCGTCGCTCCGGCACCGGCCCGGGAGATACGGCTGCCGCAGACCGGGATCGGCTTCCTGCCCCGGCTCTGGCTCGGCCTCGGACTGGCGCTCGCGGGTCTCGCGGTCGGCCTCCTCAGCCGCCGGGCGCGGGCCGCCCGATGAGCCGGACCCGCACCCTGGGGAGGGCGCTCGGCGCTCTCCTCACCCTCGCCGGCCTCGGGCTCGCCGCCGAGGCCGCCTGGATGCCGGCGAAGGCCGTGCTCGCGCAGATCCTGCTGGAGCGCGCCTTCGCCCGCAGCCTCGCCGAGGGCCGGGCGGTACGGCCCTGGCCCTCGGCCGACACCGAGCCCGTCGCCCGCCTGAGCTTCCTCGGCCACGGCAGCATCGCGCTGCGCGGCGGCAGCGGCCAGGCGCTCGCCTTCGGCCCCGGACACCTCGACGGCACGCCGGAGCCGGGGGAGCCCGGCACCGCCGTCTACGCCGCTCATCGCGACACGCATTTCGCCGGGCTCGGCGGATTGCGGCCCGGCGATGCCGTCACCGTCAGCCGGCGCGACGGGCGCACCTTCCGCTTTCGCGTCACCGGCGCCCGCGTCGCCCACTGGGACGCCTCCCGCCTCGACCCGGCCGCGCCCGGACGCCACCTCGCCCTGGTCACCTGCTGGCCCCTCGACGCCACGGCACCGGGGGGCCTGCGCCTCATCGTCGACGCGGAGATGGACGGGGAGGCAAGCTGAGCGGCTCTTGCGCCGAAGTGCGGATTCGTGCGGATCTGTGCGGGAGATCCGACGCGAGACTGCCTCTTGAACGAGACCGAGCTGCCGGAGGCGCAGAGCCGCGCCATCGCGAAGGCCGTGCGCGAGGCGCTCGCCCGGCGGCGCATCTCCCGGCAGGCGCTGGCCGACGAGGCCCGCATCAGCATCTCGACGCTCGAGAAGGCGCTGGCCGGCCGGCGGCCCTTCACGCTCGCCACCACCATCCGCCTGGAGGAGGCGCTCGGCCAGCCGCTGCGCGGAGAGGCGCCCTCCTCCGCCCCGGCGGCGGCGCGCCACGCGCCGGAGGAGCTGGGCTCCTATTCCCGCGAGGCGGTGTCCTGGATCGAGGGCCGCTACCTGACGCTGCGTCCCTCGTTCGGGGCGGCCGACGCGATCTTCGCCTACCGCACCGAGATCGCCTGGGACGCGGAGACCGCCCGCCTCGTGTTCCGGGAGGCCGAGCGGCTCGACGCGCCCTTCGCCCAGTCCGGCAGCGTCGCCGTGCCGAACCAGTCGGGGATGATCTACCTCCTCACCAACTGGCAGGGGCAGTGCCGGCTCGCGGTGCTCTGTCGGCCGACGATCCGGGGCGAGATGTTCGGGGTGCTGACGACCCTCCATGCGGGCCGGGGCACGCAGCTCACCCCCGCCGCGGCCCCGCTCGCCCTGATTCCCGAGCGCGGCGACGACCTCGCCTACGGGCGCGTGACCCCGGACATGCCGGCCTATGCCGGATACCGGAGGCATCTCGGCAGCGTCTGCGAGGAGGCCTACGCGACGTTCTTCGCCTGCCCGGCCTGAGCGAGTCCCCTCAGACCGGCTCGACGGGAAACGTCTCGCTCGGGCTCACGAACTCGTCCTGCGCGGCGACCGTCAGGATCTCCCGCGAGCCCGCCTCCACCGTCCGGCGCAGGAGCCCGTAGACGGAGGCCGCCGCCCGCCCCAGCGCCGCCTCGGCGCCGCCCTCGCGGTGGTAGTGGACGAAGAACAGCGCCGCGATCGCGTCGCCGGCGCCGTTGACGTCGAGGGCGAGCCGCGGCGTGCGCACCCGCCAGAAGCGGCCGCCCTCCCCCGCCAGCAGGTCGATCGCGTCGTCCGGCGTCTCGCTCGTGACGAGGGAGGTGACGAGCACCACCCGCGGCCCCCGCGCCTGGAGCGCGGCGATGGCGGCCTTGGCCTCCTCCAGCGTGCCAGTCGGCAGGCCAGTGAGGAAGGTCAGCTCGAAATGGTTCGGGGTCAGGATGTCGGCGGCCGGCACCGCCCGGTCGCGCATGAACTCCGGGATGCCGGGACGCACGTAGAAGCCGCAGCCGGCGTCTCCCATCACCGGGTCGCAGCAGTAGAGCGCGGCGGGGTTCTCCGCCCTGACCTGCGCGACCGCCCGCAGGATCGCGGTGCCGATGTCGGCCGAGCCCATGTAGCCCGAGAGCACGCCGTCGCAGTGGCCGAGCACGCCGCGCTCCCCGATGCCCTGCACCACCTCCTCGATCGCCGGCCCGTCGAAGACCCGGCCCCGCCAGGCGCCGTAGCCGGTGTGGTTCGAGAACTGCACCGTGTGCACCGGCCAGACCTCGACGCCGAGGCGCTGCATCGGGAACACCGCCGAGGCGTTGCCGACATGCCCGTAGGCGACGTGTGACTGGATCGACAGGACCTTCAAACCCGCCTCCCGCGAGCGCGACCTCGACGGCTGTAGCCCCTCGCGCCGGCGCGCGCATCCGGCGCCGACGCGCGGCCGCCATTCCCGGCGCCCGCGCGCGCCGCCCTTGCCCGGCGGGCGACCCGCGCCAGATCGGGTCTCGTTCCCCCGACAAGGCGCCCCATGGATTTCGATGCCCTGCGCACGGCGACGCTCGCCTTCATCGAGACGCACAAGGGCTGGGCGCCGCTCATCGTCGGGGTGATCGCCTTCTGCGAGTCCCTGGCCTTCCTGTCGCTTCTGGTGCCGGCGACGGTGCTCCTCCTCGGCATCGGCGCCGTGATCGGCGCGACGGACCTGCCGTTCTGGCCGATCGTGGCGGCCGCGAGCCTCGGCGCCATCCTCGGTGACTGGGTCTCCTACGAGGTCGGCCGGCACTTCGAGGAGCGGGCCCACGGCGTCTGGCCGCTCAACCGCTACCCGGAGATGGTCGCCCGCGGCGAGGTCTTCCTGAAGCGCTGGGGGGCGGCGGCGGTGGCGGTCGGCCGCTTCATCGGACCGGCCCGCGCCGTGGTGCCGCTGCTCGCGGGCATCTTCCGGGTGCCGCGCCTGCCCTTCCAGGTCGCCAACGTGGTCTCGGCGATCGCCTGGGCGTTCCTGATGCTGGCGCCCGGCGCCGGTCTGCTCGAGTGGCTGCGGAGCTGACGCGCGGCGATGCCGCGCTCGACAAGCCGGGGACGCTCTGATTCGATCGGGGCTTCCCGCGAATCTCCCCGACCGGTCCCGTGTCCGCAGCGCTCGCCCTCTCGCTTCCCCCCGACGGACGCCAGTCGCCGACGGCGCTGATGGTCCAGCGCGGCGTGCGGCGTCTGATGGCCGAGCTCGGCCAGGTCACGATCCCGGAGTTTCCCCTCGCCAACGGGCGCCGGGCCGACCTCGTGGCGCTCGCCGCCTGCGGCCGGCTGACCATCATCGAGATCAAGTCGAGCACCGCCGACTTCCGGGCCGACCGGAAGTGGCACCACTACCGGGAGTTCTGCGACCGCTTCTACTTCGCGGTGCCGCCGACGCTCGAAGGGATCATCCCCGAGGAGGCCGGGCTCATCGTCGCCGACGGCTTCGGCGCGGCGGTGATGCGCGAGCCCGGTGAGCACCCCCTGAGCGGAGCCCGACGCAAGGCCGTCACCCTACGCTTCGCCCATAGCGCCGCCGCCCGCCTGCACTCGCTCGCCGACCCCGGCGCGATCCGCGACGGCGCCCTCTGAGGCGCGATCCTTCGCCGGCTCATCGCTCAAGCGCGTCCATGCGCGGCGCGGTCTCCCGACACCTGGGCCCCTGCCATCAACCGGGCGTTGCCGGGGCGGCACACTCGCGCGCAAACGAGTTGCTCTCTCTTGATCGCGGGTTGGGGCCGGCGTAGCCAAGCTCCATCAAAAGACGAGCCAGATCAATAGTTTAGCAGAGTTCTAAAGTGCGGATGTCCCCATCCGCGCAACGATCCGATCTGGCACGTTCTCGGGCAACACCACGAGCCGCAAGCAGATGCAGACCGATCCGAGTTTCCGCCGTTTCCTCCGCCGGGCGGCGCTTTCCAGCGCGTCGCTGCTCGCGATGGCCGTCGCCGCCTCCGCCCAGGACGCGACCCCGCCGCAGCGAGGCACCGCCAACCCGCCGGCCCAGGCCGGCGCCGCGACGCTCTCCGAGATCGCCGTCGAGGGCACCGCCGTGCGCGCCGCCCGCCCCGGCGGCGTCGCCGCCGGCCGCTTCGACCGCGAGGACCCGCGCGGGCCGGTCGACGGCTACGTCGCGACCCGCTCGGCGACCGCCACCAAGACCGACACGCCGCTCATCGAGACGCCCCAGGCGATCACCGTGATCGGCCGCCAGCAGATCGACGCGCAGGGCGCGACAACGCTCACCCAGGCGACCCAGTACACCGCCGGCATCTATTCCGGCGTCTTCGGCGCCGACCAGCGGGTCGACTTCTTCACCCTGCGCGGCTTCACGGCGAGCGACTACGGCATCTACAAGGACGGCCTCCAGCTCCTCAACTTCGGCTTCGGCACCTACAAGGTCGAGACCTTCGGCTTGGAGCGCATCGAGGTGCTGCGCGGCCCCTCCGCGGTGCTGTTCGGCGCCGGCAATCCCGGCGGCCTCGTCAACCAGATCACCAAGCGTCCGACCACGCTGCCTTTCGGCTCCATCGAGGTCGGCGGCGGCTCGTTCGGCCAGGCCTACGGCGCCTTCGACATCGGCGGCCCGGCCGACAATTCCGGCCACTGGTTCTACCGGCTGACGGGCATCGGCCGCACCGGCGGCACGCAGGTCGACGGGGTCCCGGCCGACCGCTACTACATCGCCCCCGCGCTCACCTATAAGCCGGACGGCGGCACCTCCTTCACCGTGCTGACGAGCTACCAGCGCGACTCCACCGGCGTCACCTCGCTGTTCCTGCCCTATTCCGGGACGGCTCGCCCCAACGCCAGCGGCTTCCGCATCCCGCGCTCGCTCAACATCGGCGATCCGACCTTCAACAACTTCCAGCGCGAGCAGGCCTATGCCGGCTACGAGTTCGAGCACGCGGTCGACAACGTCTGGACCGTGCGCCAGAACTTCCGCTACTCGCTGAGCGACGGCTACCAGAACTCGTATATCGGCCAGATCGGCTACGCGAACGCGGCGCAGACGCAGCTCGCCCGCAACCAGTTCGCGTTCCAGGACAAGGCCAGCCTGTTCCAGGTCGACAACCAGGCCGAGGCGCGCTTCTTCGACGGCCTGTTCGGCCACACCGTCATCTTCGGCGTCGACTACAAGAACTATCTCCTCAAGGACAACCAAGCCTTCGCCGGCGGGCCGGCGCTCGACCTGCTCGCCCCGACCTTCGGCCCGGCGCAGGGGCGGCCCTCGCCCTACATCGTGCGCGACTTCGCCTTCTCGCAGGTCGGCCTCTATGCGCAGGACCAGATCAAGCTCACCGACCGCCTGAGCCTGATCGGCGGGCTTCGGCAGGACTTCGCGACGACCGATACCAACGTCCGCTACAGCGCCTTCGGCGACACCAGCAGCAGCCGCAACGATCAGGCCCTCACCGGCCGCATCGCGCTGCTCTACAACTTCGATTTCGGCTTCGCGCCCTACGTCGCCTACTCGACCTCGTTCCAGCCGCAGATCGGCCAGGACGCCCTCAACGGCTTCCGGTCGCTGCGGCCGGACAGGGGCGAGCAGATCGAGGTCGGCGCCCGGCTGGAGCCGGTCGGCGCGGGCTACTCGCTCCAGGTCGCGGCCTTCGACCTCGTGCGCGACAACCCGCCCTTCTCGATCCCGGGCACCTTCAACACGACGCAGCAAGGCAGCGTGCGCTCGCGGGGCGTCGAGGCGCAGTTCGTGGGCAACCTGTTCGACGGGCTCAACCTCGTCGCGGCCGTCACCCACTACGACCTCGAATACGTGAAGAGCCAGGCGCCCGTCCTGATCGGCAAGACGCCGACCAACGTGCCCCAGACCTTCGCCTCCGCGTTCCTCGACTACACGATCCCGGTGGGCGAGTTGCGCGGCTTCGGCTTCGGCGGCGGCGTGCGCTACGTCGGCAGTTCCTTCGCCGACCAGCTCAACACCCTGCGGGTGCCCGAGTACGTGCTGTTCGACGCCACCGTCCACTACACCTGGGACCGCTGGCGGGCGGCGATCACCGCGGCCAACATCGGCGACCGGCGCTTCGTCAGCGCCTGCCAGGACCCGAACAACTGCTTCTACGGCGAGGCCCGCCGCGTCATGGCGAGCGTGAGCTACAAGTGGTGAGCGCCCGCGCCTGAGCGCCGGCCGTCTCAGAACAGGCGGCTGCCGTCGGGCACCGGCCTGTCGGGCCGGAACAGCACCACGGCGCCGGCCTCGTCCGCGAAGCCGAGGGTCAGCACCTCGGAGAGGAAGCGCCCGATCTGCCGGGGCGGGAAGTTGACCACCGCCGCCACCTGCCGCCCGACGAGATCGGCGGGCGTGTAGTGCTCGGTGATCTGCGCGCTCGACCGCTTGCGGCCGATCGCCGGCCCGAAATCGATCGTGAGCTTCAGGGCGGGCTTTCGCGCCTCCGGGAAAGGCTCGGCCGAAACCACGGTGCCGACCCGGATGTCGACGGCGAGGAAGGCGTCGAAGCCGATCTCGGCAGCCGCCGGGGCGTCGAGGGCGTGGCTCGCGTGCATCTCCGGCTCCTTCAGCGGCCGCTGCGGCGGGCGGCGACGGTCGCCAATCCCGCGAGATCGATGTCGCCCGCCCTATGGGCGAGCGCGTCGAGGAGGTTGTCGCGCAGCACGCTCGCGAAGGGCATCGGCACCTGCGCCTCCTCGGCGGCGGCGAGCGCCAGACGCACGTCCTTGAGGCCGAGGCGCAGCGTGAAGCCGGGCGGCTCGTAGCGCTTGGCTGCGATGAGGCCGCCGTAGTTCTTGTAGACCGGCGAGGCGAAGAGCGTCGCCGTCAGCATCTCAAGGAGGTCGGCCCCGGCCACGCCGTGCCCCTCGGCGAAGGCGGCCGCCTCGCCCATGGCCTCGATCGCCGAGACGATCATGAAGTTGCCGGCGAGCTTCACGGCGTTCGCACGCTCCGGTGCGTCGCCGAACCGCCAGGTCTTGGCGCCCATGGCGTCGAGGAGCGGCTGCACTCGGCCGATCTCACTCTCGGGGCCGGCGGCCACGATGTTGAGGGCGCCCGCCGCCGCGGCGTCGGGACGGCCGAACACGGGTGCCGCCACGTAGCCGACCCCGGCGCGCGCGTGGATCGCGGCGAGGTCGCGCGACAGCGCCACCGAGACGGTGCTCATGCCGACATGCACCGCCGGACGCTCCGGCGCGTCGAGGAGGCCGCCCTCGACGATGACCGCGCGGAGCGCCGCATCGTCGGCGAGCATGGTGATCGCCGCGTCCCCCCGGAACGCCTCCGCCGCGCTGGCGACGCGCGTCGCGCCCTCGATCTCCGGCCCCGCGCTGCGGTTCCAGACCCGGACGGTGTGGCCGGCCTCGACGAGGTTTGCGGCCATGGCCCGGCCCATGCGGCCGAGCCCGATGAATCCGACGTCCATGCGCGTCTCCCGGTCAGTGGCTGTCGAGGAAGTCGATCGCGAGGCCGTTGAAGCGCTCCGTCGCCTCCATGTGGACGAGGTGGCCGACGCCCTCGATCACCTCGGCGCGCCCGTTCTGCATCCGCGCCGCGAGCGCCCTCGCGTGGCCGGCGTTGTCGCCCATGCCGGCGCGCAGGGCCTCCGGCGCGTAGGGCTTGCCCGGCGCGTTGCGGTCGTTGGCGCCCATCACGAACAGGGTCGGCGCCGTGACGAGCGGAATCTCATGGACGACGGGCTGGCCCCAGATCGCCTGGTAGGAGTTCACGAAGGACTGGAGCCAGCGGCGATACTCGCCCGAGCCCTTCACCCGCTCGCGGATCGACACGAAGGGCTCGATCGCCGAGGCCGGCAGCGAGAGTGCGTAGCTCGTCATGAGTTGCTTGCGGTAGGCGTCCGCCGTCAGCTCCCCCTCGCGCTTCAACAGGAACTCGTTCGAGACCGGCGGCACCGTGAAGCGGTAGTCCTCGAGTCCGATCGGCGCCTCCAGCACGAGGCTGTTGACGCGTGAGGCCGCGTTGCGGGCGAGCCGCACGGCGAGCATCCCGCCCATGGAGTGGGCGATCACGTCGACCCGCTCCAGGCCGAGGCTGTCGAGGAGCGCCACGGTGTCCGCGGCCATCCGGTCGAAGGTGTAGGGGCCCACGGGCTTCGAGGACTTGCCGAAGCCGAGCTGGTCCGGCGCCACCACCCGGTAGCCGGCGCCCGTCAGCGCCGCGATCACCGGCTCCCAGTAGCTCGACGGGAAGTTGCGCCCGTGCAGGAGCAGAACCGTGCGGCCGTTGGCCTGCCCGGTCGGCGCCACGTCCATGTAGGCGAGGCGCTGGGCCTCCCCGTCCCGCGTCAGGTCGAGATAGGTGACGGGGTGGGGATAGGCGAAGCCTTCGAGGGCGATGCCGAGGGGGCCGGCATCCTCCGCCGCGCGGGCCGTGCCCGGCACGGCGGACAGGGCGACGAGAAGGGCGAGGGCGGCGAGGCGGGGTCCTGCGACGCGATTCTTGGCGACGGGCATGTCGGCTCCGGCGGAGGACGCGGGTGAGACGACCCGCGAGATCTGGTCCGCGCCGTGAGATAGGGCGGTCCACCGGCGCGCAAGCCCCGGTCTCGCGCAAGCCCTGCGGCGACCGCGACGCCTGGGAACCGGGCCGCGGCGCCCCATCTCCGGCGGACCGTCCCGCTCGCTGCCGATCCGCCGATAGGAGCCTCGATGCCGCGTTCCGCCTTCCGCCCGCGCCTCTTGCCCGCCGCGCGGGCCCTGTCCCTGCTGGCGGTGCTCGCCGCCGCGCCGGCCCTGGCGGAAGAGGCCGGACGCGGGCAGACGGCGCAAGCCGCCGCGACCCAGCGCGGGCCGGAGGGGCGAAAGCTCCCCGCCGACGTCACCACGGAGCAGGCGATCACCCTGCCCGATGGCCGCAGCCTCGCCTTCAAGGCGACGGCCGGCAGCCTGCCGCTCGTCGACGAGAACGGCAAGCTCCAGGCGGAGATCGCCTTCATCGCCTACACCCGCGCCCCAGAGCCGGGCGGGCCCGAGCGCCCGGTGACGTTTGCCGTGAACGGCGGCCCCGGCGCGGCCTCGGCCTATCTCAACATCGGCGCGATCGGCCCCTGGCGGCTGCCGGCGGACGGGGCTAGCATCAGCCCCTCGCAGGACCCGGCGCTGACGCCCAACGACGGCACCTGGCTCGGCTTCACCGACCTGGTGTTCCTCGACCCCGTCGGGACCGGCTACAGCCGCGCGGCGGATGGCGACGGCAAGCGCTACTGGAACATCGATTCCGACGCGAGCGTGCTGGCCTCGGCCATCGCCCGGTATCTGCGCCAGAACGAGCGCATGGGCGCGCCGAAGTTCTTCATCGGCGAGAGCTACGGCGGCTTCCGGGGCCCGCTGATCGCGGCCAAGCTCCAGGAGGAGATCGGCGTCGGCCTCTCGGGGCTGACCCTGCTCTCGCCGGTGCTCGATTTCGGCTGGCTGCAGCCGCCGCGCACCAACCCCTGGGGGCACGTCACGCGGCTGCCTTCCTTCGCCGCCGCCGCCTTGGAACGCGCCGGCACGCTCCCGACGCGGGGGCTGCTGGCCGATACGGAGGCTTACGCCTCCGGCGACTACCTCGCCGATCTTCTGAAGGGTCCCGCCGACCGGGGTGCCGTCGAGCGGCTGACGGGCCGGGTCGCTGCGCTCGCCGGCCTCGACCCGGCGCTGGTGCGCGAGCAGGCGGGCCGCCTTTCGACCCGCAGCGTGCAGCGGGCACCCGACCGGAGCGCGGGACGGGTGGCGAGCGCCTACGATACCGGGATCACCGGCTGGGACCCGGACCCGACCGCCGACCAGTCCGGCTTCGACGATCCGCTGCTCACCGCGATCCAGGCGCCGCTGACGAGCGCGATGATCGAGCTCTACACCAAGCGCCTCAACTGGCGGGTGCCGAACCTGCGCTACGAGCTCCTCAACGGCGCGGTCAACCGCGGCTGGACCTGGGGCGGCGGCCGCAGTGCGCCGGAATCCGTGGGCGCGCTGCGCGGCGTGCTCGCCCTCGACGGACGGGTGCGGGTGCTGGTGGCGCACGGCTTCACCGACCTGGTGACGCCCTACTTCGCCTCGAAGCTCCTGATCGACCAGCTTCCCGCCTACGGGGCCGAGAAGCGGCTGACCCTCTCGGTCTATCCGGGCGGGCACATGTTCTACTCGCGGGCCGATTCCCGCGCGGCCTTCCAGCGGGACGCCGAGGCGATGTATGCCGCGGCGCTCGCCGCCCGCTCCGACGGGCGCGCGACGGGCAACCCGGCCGAACCCGCGCAGCAGAGACCGACGCCTTGAGCTTGTCCCCTTCCGCCCGCCTCGCCACGCTCGCCGGCCTCGCCATGCTCGGCGCCTGCCGCGGCGACGAGCCGCCGCCCCGGGTGGCGGCTCCCGCGCCCGCTCCGCCCCCGGTCGCCAGACCCGCGGCGCCCGCCGGCCCGAGCCTCGCGCCGGACGGCACCTGCACGGGCCCCGCCCCGACGCTCGCCACGGCCATCGAGCCCGGTATCGGCGAGTGCGAGCTGGTGCGCCTGAAGGCGAAGCCGCCGACCGACGTGCTCGTCGGCGAGGGCCGGGCGGGGCGCGAGGTGCAGGTGCTCTACGCCGAGCCCGGCGCGCGGGAGCTGTACTTCTTCGTCAACGGCCGCCTCGACCGGATCGTGAAGTAGGCCCGGAACGAAGAGAGCGCCGGGGC
>NZ_BPQR01000058.1 GCF_022179345.1 Methylobacterium jeotgali
ACTGCCCCGCGTCACGCCGACGCCCGAACTGAAGGGCCTCGGGCGGCGGCGTGACGCGGGGCAGTTCGCCCAGGCCTTCCTGATCCCTGAGATCCCCTGGATCTTCGAGCCCTCTGTGGCCCCCGCTCCGGCCTTGTGGAGCGAAAGCGCGCCGCCCGACCATCTGCTCGAGGCCTTCCAGCGAGAGCTGGCCGAGGAGAGCCTTCGGCCGTGAACCCGCACCTGACGACCTTCATCGCGGGGCTCGACGAGCGCTTTCCCGACGACAGCACGACCATGTCGATGTCGGAGTGGATCGGATCGAACACCAAGCTCCGGCAGCGGCCGTTCAGCTTCAAGGGGTTCGAGTTCCAGCGTCAGATCGTGGACGACATGCATCCCGACCTGACGTGCATGAAGCTCTCGCAGATCGGCCTCACCGAGGTCCAGATGCGGAAGTTCTTCGGCTTCCTGAAGCGCAACGTCGGAACGTCCGGCATCTTCTCGATGCCCACGCTTCCAATGCGCGACCGCCTATCGCAGACCCGGATCAAGACCCTGATCGATGGCGAGTCCATCTTCAACGGGCCGATGGTCGCCAAGCCCGTGCGTCACAAGGGGCTTTATCAGGTCGACGAGAGCTTCGGGTACATCACCGGCACCACCGAGGGCGAGGCGACCTCAATCTCGGCCGACATCCTCATGGAGGACGAGGTCGATCTGGCCGACCAGTCCATGCGCTCGCTCTTCCAGTCGCGCCTCCAGGGCTCGCTCTGGAAGATCACGCAGCGCTTCTCGACGCCCACCTACCTCGGCTACGGGATCGACGCCGCCTACCAGGCGTCCGACAAGCACGAGTGGTTCATCCGCTGTGCCTGCGGGCACCATCAGGTGCCGATCTTCCATCCTCGGTTCCTCTGCCTGCCGGGGCTGCGAGGAGACCATGAGGATCTCTCGAAGCTCTCTCAGGAGCAGGTCGATGCCATCGACATGGACGGCACCTACGTCCGCTGCGAGAAGTGCTCCCGGCCGCTCGATCTCGGCGCGCCCGGGCGCGAGTGGATCCCGGAGTTCCCTTCGCGGCGAGCCCGGGGCTATCGCGTCCGGCCCTTCTCGATCACCACGATCACGATCCCCTACATCTTCCGCATGCTGCTGGAGTACCAGCGCAAGGACAATCTGAAGGGCTGGCACAACACCGTCATCGGCGAGGCCTTCAACGACAGCAACGCCCGGATCAGCGAGGAAGACCTCATCGCCATCATGACGCCTCGGCAGGTCGAGGCCGGCGAGCTGGGATCGGGCGACCTCTTCCTGGGCTGCGACGTCGGGCAGACCTGTCACGTCGTCATCGGGAAGCCGAACGCTCTCCTCGAGTTCCACCAGGTTCCACAGCACGACATCGTCGAGTTCGTGAAGGGCCGCGTGGAGACGCTGGGCATCATCCAGGGGGGCATCGACATGTACCCCTATACCCCGACCGCCGAGGCGATCCGCGACGTCACGAACGGCGTGATCATGCCTATGGCCTACTCGACGTCCAAGGTCGCGCCGGCGGTGAAGGAGCAGGTCGACGAGTTCGAGGTGATCACCCACTACACCATCAACCGGACGCAGGCTCTCGATCTGGTCGCGAAGCAGTGCCGGCTCCGCACCTGGCAGCTGGCCGGATACGGTCCTTTCGCCTCGCTCGTGAAGACCCACTTCCGTGACATGATCCGCATCGAGGCTCCCGACGAGCCTCCGGTCTGGAACAAGATCAATGGAGATGATCACTTTCTGCATGCCGCTGCTTTGCAGCAGACGGCAGTTCGTCTGCGTGCGGGCATCGAGTTTTCGACCGATCAAAGATCTTCTGTTTTCTTAGGAGGCGGCTCACGGTTGTTCCAGCCTGTCGGTCGACCCATATTTCGTGGCGCTGATCATGCCGGGGTTCTACGCTAGTGGCCGACAATCTTGCATCGAAGCTGCTGGCGATCGTACCCTTCAAGAAGAAGGCGCGTGCCGGCGGTACTGCGAACACGCCGACCTACAATCCGCAGAACGCGGATCAGGTCCTGACGCTGCCGCAGTACCGTGACCACCAGGACGATCTCTTTCAGGACCGTCTGGCGGACAACAGCCAGAGCCTCATCAAGAAGATGATGCAGAACGACCCGGACATGTCCGGGACCGTGAACGGCTACCTGACGCTCGCCGACACCCAGATGATCGTCTACGCCGAGGATCTGGACGGCAATGTCGACGAGGAGAAGAGCCGCGAGCTGCAGCAGCTCGTGACGAAGCTCTCTCACCAGACGGACTATACCCTCGGCTTTCAGCTTCGGCAGGGCATCTACCGTCAGGCTGAAGAGCTTCGCTACATGCTCCTGATGCGGGGCGCGATCGGGGGCGAGCTGGTCTTCGATAAGGCCGGGACACCCGACCATATTCGCAATGTCGACATGGCCGGCATCCGCTGGGTCGAGAAGAAGCCCGGCGACTACAAGCCGGGCCAGGTCGTGCCCGGCGTCTCGGATCCTGTCCCGATCGACACGCCCGCCTTCATGGTGGCGTTCTATCGGCGCGATCCCACCGCGATCTACACCGTCTCCCCGTTCGTCTCGGCGATCAACACCATCGCCGCGCGACAGCAGGTCATCAACGACCTCTACCGCATCATGCGCGCGACCGGGTATCCGCGCATCGAGATCAAGGTGCTCGAGGAGATCCTGACCAAGAACATGCCGGCGACCTATCGCCAGCCTGGCAGGGAGCAGGAGAAGCAGGACTGGCTGAATGCGCGCTACGGCGAGATCCAGTCCGCCTTCGACAACATCGCGGTAGACCAGAGCCTCGTCCACTCGGATGCCGTCGAGCTGAAGATGCTCAATGACAAGGCGCCGGGGACGGCGCTCAACATCACGCCGATCATCGAGGTGCTGAACGCCCAGAACCAGGCCGCACTCAAGACCATGAGCACGATCCTAGGTCGAGGCAGCTCGGGCGTGAACACGGGCTCCGTCGAGGCGCGCCTGGCCGCTCTCTACGCCGACCAGCTGAACGAGCCCCTGGCCGACTTCTACGGTCGGATGTTCTCCTTCGTCCTGCACCAGGACGGCTACCAGGGCTTCGCTCGCGTCGAGTTCGATCCTGCCGAGCTGCGCCCATGGACCGAACTCGAGCCGCAGCTCACGCTTCGCTCGCAGCGCCTGCGCCAGGACCTCTCGGACGGCCTCATCACGGACGTCGAGTACCATCTCTGGGTCTACAAGCGACTGCCGCCGCCGGGCGCTCCGCAGCTCTCAGGGACCGGTTTCTTGTCGGCCATCGAGAGCGCGCCGGCCGGCGATACCTCGGGCACGACCAAGGCGAAGCCCGAGGACGTCAGCCCGAAGACGGACAGTGTCGGTCGTGCCTCGAGTCCGCCGCGCACGCGCGCCACGGCCGCCAACCGCCGGCAGACGCGACGCCTGGCGATGGCAAGTCTCACCGGGCAAGCCTACAAGATGATCGAGGAGCAACGTACTGACCCCTAATTGTTAGGGGCACGTACGTTGCTGTCGTGTTGAAGCATAAGGCGGTTATTCCTATCTCGCTGCAAGCTCAACACGGACCCCTTGTTGTGAAGCAGCTCACCCTCAACGACGAACTGAAGGCCCGCGTCAAGTCCGCGGCGCCGGACGTCGACCCGGAGAAGGTGGCGATTTTCGAGGCCGCGGCGCTTTCCACGGCGCCCGTCCGCAAGAAGCACCCGGTCTACATGGGTGCGGTCCACACGACGAATTTCCTCGCCCAGATGCTGGGCGAGCTGACCAAGGAGAGCCGGCCGCTGCAGATCATGCACGGCAGCTCGGACGGAGATCAGCTCCCTATCGGGCGGGTCTTCGCCGGCAACATCTCCGAGGGAACGGGGATCGACGGCGCGACCGAGTTGCTGACCCTGTTCTGGATCGACAACACCCACTCGGATCTGATCGCGAAGGTCAATTCGGGCACCATCGACCAGGTGAGCGTCGCGATCCTGGGCAAGTCGGCGAAGTCCAACAAGACCGGCTTCGACTTCATGGGGCCGAAGGCTGACATTGAGAACATCTGGGGCGGTGTCGACGACAAGGGCAACCGCATGGGCCACGACGGGGCGCATGTGATTGTCGACGAACTGGACAGCTGGTTTGAGATGAGTCTGGTCGGCCAGGGCGGCGCGCAGGGTGCCCGCATCAAGGGCAACCGGCTTCAGCTCTCGGCCTCAGGGCAGGAGGTCCCCCAGCTGACCCTCGAGCTTTCCACCGGGTCGGCGGCGCCGACGCCGATCAAGACCGACCCGCAGAAGGACCTATTCGACATGGACGCCAAGGATTTCGCCGGCATCATCGCCGAGAACGCGACCAAGCTGGCCAACGCCGAGGCCGCGGCGAAGACCGAGAAGGAGCGCGCCGACGCGCTGCAGACGCAGCTCACCGCGGCGCAGTCGGAGCTGACCGAGCTGAAGGGCTCGGACCAGGCCGCGAAGCTCACCGCCGCCGAGGCCAAGGCGACCGACCTCCAGACCAAGCTCGACGCCGCGCTCGCCCTCCCCGGCAAGCTCGTCGCCCCGCTCTTCACCATGCTCGGCCAGACGAGCGCGACGCTCGATGCCGACCCGGACAAGGCCGTGACGCAGGTTCGCGAGGCGCTCGACGGCGTCAAGGCGATCGGCGCCCGGCTGTCCGGCGGCCTCGCTCAGCTCGGCTCGGCGCCCGCCCGCTCCAACAGCAACGCCGGCTTCAAGCGGCGCGCCTCGTAAGCGCCGGCTCCCGCCGCCCCGCAACACGATCTGACAGGAGCCAACGGCCATGTCCGCCCCCTTCCACAAGACCGTTCACGTCCACTCGATCAAGAACGAGCCCTTCAACCGCACGATGGTCTTCACGCTGCCCAACGGCATCAGCAAGACCGACGTTCTGGGCCGCCTCGTGGAGCCGGACCCGGCGGTCCCCTGCGGGATGAAGCTCCTGACGGACGGTGCCCAGATCCACGGCAGCGTGGCTCGCATCGACGTCTACGAGGATCGCGGCATGATCACCGCCCAGTTCCGGTTCTCCGAGCTGGTCCCGATCCTCGCCAACGACACCCTCGCTCAGGGCGATCCCGTGGTCGGCGCCGGTAACGGCTTCGTGAAGAAGGGTGTCGCGGGCAACAGCCCCGGCGTCTTCGTCGCCGAGGTTCTGACGATCAAGGGCGTGAAGTACGCGTCCATCGTCAAGCTCTGATCAATACCGACCGGGTCGTTACTCGGTCGGCCCAACGCAACAACTGTGTTCAACCCTAGTGGTACGTTCCGTACCAAGAACAGCCCGAGGAGTACGGGACAATGACCATCCGCCCCCTGCATGAGCTTGCCGCGGCTCGCCAGTCCCCTGAGGGCCTTCTGGCCGGTCTGGCGCTGCGCAACGACGAGGACGGCTCGATCCGGGCCGGCAAGCAGCTGATCTCCAGCGCCCGCTCCTACGGCCTGGAGATGCGCGACTACCTGCGGCTCGCCATCGACCCGACGAAGTCGGAGAACCGCGACAACTACGAGGAGCTGAACGGCTACGAGGCCGCGCTCAAGTTCCTCAACCTGCCGATCGGCGACGACTTCGACAGCGGCGTCACCCTCGACCTCGCCTCGGACACCTTCCAGTACAGCCCCGGCACCCGGGCGCTGTTCCCGGAGGTCGTGGACGACCTCATCCGTTCGACCTCGCGCCAGGTCGACTACGAGACCCTGCCCTCGCTCGTCGGCTCCAGCCGGACCATCAACGGCGTGGAGATGATCTCGACGGTCATCAACGACGAGAACGCCGACGACTTCAAGGTCATCGGGCCGGTCACCGAGTTCGGCCGGTTCCGCATCGGGTCCATCTCGACGAGCGAGAAGCGCGTCAAGATGTACAAGATCGGCGGCGGCTACCGGACCTCCTACGAGTTCCAGCGGCGCTCCCGCCTCGACCTGCTCACGCCCTATGCGGCGCGCATGATGCGTGAGCTGGAGCTGTCGAAGGTCGGCCTCGCCACGGAGCTGCTCGTCAACGGCGACACCGTCAACCCGGCCGCCGTCGTCAAGACCCAGTCGTCCTTCAACGGCACGCCCGGTGTCCCGAACGCGACCGCCGGACGGATCTCCTACCTGCACCTCCTGCAGTGGCTCGTGTCGCGGGCCAAGGCCGGTGTCCCGATCGACACGGTCGTCGGCAACTGGGACAGCTACATCCAGTGGCTGTTCATGTTCGCCCTGCCGACCGCGGGCGCGGCGACCACGACCGACGCCGAGAACCTCGCGGCGACCGGCTTCCGCATCGGTGGTGTGCCGCTGCTCAACGGCCAGATCAACTTCGTGCTCTCCACCACGGCGCCGGCCGGACAGCTCATCGGCATCCGCCGGTCCGAGACCCTGGAGCAGCTGACGGAGGCGGGCTCGCTCATCAACGAGAGCGAGCGCGCGATCCAGGAGCAGTCGATCACCTACGTCAAGTCGGAGGTCTCCGGCTTCCGCCTGGTCTTCGGCGACACCCGCGAGATCTACAACTACAACGCGTAAGTTGTAGGCGCTGTCTCGAGCACCCGCCGCGCAGTTGTGTGCGGCGGGACTATTTCGCGGAGGGTCGCACCTATGAAGATCCTAGTCAGTACCAACGGCCCGTTCCAGCTCATGAACTCGGCCCGCGAGGAGCTGGTCCGTGCTGACGGCATCACCGTGGTCGAGAAGTCCCTGCACTGGTCCGAGTTCATCTCGCTCGGGAAGGTCGAGGTTCACGCTCAGGTCAACGACGAGGCGACGGATGCGGAATGGCTGGAGACGCTCGCTGCCAGCGATGGTGACGAGGAGCTGGCTCTCGCGAGCTTCCTGGATCGCTACCCCGTGGACGCCGAGAGCGCCCGGCGGCCCGAGAGCAAGCCCGTCCCGCCCTCGACCAAGCAGGTCGAGCACAACGCGCCGAAGAAGGGCCGTCAGGCCAGCCCCGCAGCGTCGAAGCAGGAGTGACCTGTGGACGTCCTACCTTCAACCCCCGTGACGCTCTGGGTCGATTTCGAGGCGCCACAGGGGCTGGTGGTCCCGGACGTCGGCTCGGTCAAGTACAGCCTGTATGATGGCGCGGGTGCCCCACTGACCATCGCTCAGGCTCTGGCCCCGGAGGCGGACGCCACCGGGGTCTCTATCCCCATCCTCGCCATTCACCAGACCATCGCGTTGGATCGTAGCTTCGAGCGCCGGCAGGTCGTGGTGACCTTCACGGCCGAAGGCTGTGGCTACCAGAAGCGCCTCGCCTACCGCGTCGTCGAGCTGCCCCTGCACAGCGTCGTGCCGGACGATGTCCGAGCCTACCTCGGCATCAACGAGGACGAGCTGCGCGACGACGAGGTTGATCTTTTCGCGGCCGGCTTGGTCCTCGAGGGCCTCGTAGGGAAGGATCGCCTGGAGGCGGCGCTGACGTCTGGCACGTTGGCCGAGGTGCGCGCCACACGCGCCGTCGTGCTGTCGGCCGCTCAGCTGCTCTTCCCGGGCCTGCGATACCGGATCGCGCAGTCGAAGACGGACGGGACCCTCAAGTTCGAGCGGTTAAAAGAGGCTGGCACCTTCGATGCGCTGGTGGCGGCGACTGCCGACGAGCTGACCGGGATCGCCGTCGAGATGGGCTACGTCGGACCCGATGTGGGAGCCATCCCGGCCCTGCAGCTCGGCATCGTCACGACCGATCCGGTCACCGGCGTCGCGCCCGCCACCAGCATCGGGGGCTGAGCCCGTGCCGAAGCTGCTGTCGCGTCTTCAGGCGCAGAATGAGATCTGGCTCAAGAAGCTCGGCAAGGCGACCCGCTTTCGCGGCGTCATTTTTCCGGTCAACCCGACCGCCCTGCCGACCAGCGTCTTCGTTCTACCGCGGCTCGGTCTGCGCACGCGCCCGCGCGAGCCCGTCAAGGCGCGTGATCTTTTCCAGGACCCAGCGAACCGGATCATGCTCGTCGGTAATTGGGAGCTGCCTCTCGCCCACGACGATGTCGTGTCGCGCTGCTTCGTGCTGTTCCAGATGACCGCAGAGGTCTCCTGGCAGCGGCGGGCTAGCGCCACGATGAACCCTGTCACCGGACTCCCCCAGGCGGCGGGAGCTTTCGTGGAGCTGGGACCGATCTGGGTGTCGATCGAGAATTACACGCATGGCAACGAGGACCCGGGCCTGCGGGTGCCCACCGACCGGCTGCGGCTGATCACGGGCGCCCGCGTGCAGCTTGGCGACGTCGTGAACGGCAAGACCGTGAAGCGGCTGAACCCGGCGCTGGGGGTCTCGATCGCCGAGATCGAGTGATGCCGTGCCTGACTTCACCCTCCTGTTCAGGGTCGGCGGTAGGCGCGCCAACACAGTCGACCAAGACCCCAGCTTCGTAGCCGCGAAGAGCGTAGAGCTGCTGCGTGCTCAGGCGGAGAAGAAAGGCGTCGAGCGGACCGCCGAAGGCATCTTCGCCGCTCGAGATGACATCGTCCGGGACATTGCTCAAGACGCCGATCGCTTCGGTTCGCAGGCCGCCCGCGTCTTCACCAAGATCCGGTCACCGGCGAGCGGCACCATCACGACGGCGCTCGACGGCATCAGCCGGGCATCGGCGGTCTCCTCGACCGATAGCGCCTCCTCACGCCTTAAGGGGAAGACGACCGTCGAGTGGGTAGCTCTCACCAAGCGAACGCTGGAAAACAAGCGCCGCCGGATGGTGTCGAGCCGGCGGCGCCGGGGCGCGGTCTCTGCCGGCCAGCCGGACACCTTCTTCGTGGACACCGGCAACCTGCGCAAGGTCCTCCTCGACTACTTCGGCCCTGCCCTGGCTTCGCTCGTCGACCCGAAGATCATCGTGCGACGAGGTCCTCGGAAGGTCACCGTGTCACTCTCCATCCTTGCCCAGGCGTCCGGCAAGGAGAAGGCCGGCGTGAGCCCTCAATCGCTTCCGGGGGCCTATGGTGACGGGGGCGCTCGAAGCGAGAGCCTGTTCGTCCGATACCTCAAGAAGGTCGGCGCACCGGACCGCGATCCCAAGCATCCCCTGCTCTACAAGCTCGAGAACCCGCATGGCACCCATCGTCCCTTCTTCCAGAACACCCTGATCTTCTGGATCAGCAATCGACTCCCCATAGTCCTGGACAAGTCCCTGCGGAAGGCCTTGAGCCGGCGTGTCAAGAAGGTGACCTAAGATGTTCAAGATCGCTCGCCTATCGACGGTCCGAATGATCATCGACACGGCAGCTCAGTTCGGCTCCGACGTTCAGTACACGGAGTGGGATGGTCATGCCGAAGACTTCAAGCTTCCGAATAAGGATCTCGTCGGTCTTGTTGGCTTCTCTTGTACGGAGAACGACAAGTTCCACGACCTGAACTTCGGGATCGGCATCATGGTCATCGACGACCCCAGCCTTGTCCGAGCGACCAACTACGCGGACCTCTTCTATCAGCGTCTTCAGGCGCAGAAGCGGTTCCCGATGTTCAACGACGATGGATCACGGACCGGTTTCGAGGCCGTGATCTTCGACGGAACCTCCGTCTCGCCGATGACGCGCGTGGACTATCGTCCGACGTTCGACATCCAGGTCAGCGCGCGCGTCACGCGAGCGGGGACGCTACCGGCTCAGACGTGACCTCGGCATTCATCTTGTAGAGCAGATGCACGGTCTCCCGGACGCTCTCTGAGGTACAACCGAGAGCCGTCTCGATCAGAAACACGATCTCCTTCGTGACGCTCCGATGGTTCGCGACGGCGCGTGCCCGAAGAACAGCATCAAGATCGGGTTTGACCATGACAGTCAGAGGACGTTCGACGTTCGATTGGCTCTGCCTGGGCATAGATCTTGATCTTCCCATAGATTTTAGGGGCTCTGCTTTGGAAAAATGGGGCTCAGAGCCAATATTGCAAGCGACAGTTTTCAGACCCTGAGACGGAGATTTCTCCATGGTACCCGGCACCGCCCTCACGGGTCGCTTCCACTTTTCGACCGCCTCGCTGCTCATCGCGCCCATGGCGCAGCAGAAGGCGATGAACCCGCTCACGCACTCGGTCGGCCTGGTCAAGAACGTCCGCGTCGAGGCTACGCCCTCGAAAGTGGACCTGACTCAGGGCATCATGAACGATGTTGTCGCGAGCGTGAACAACGGCATGCCGATCACGGGCTCCGGTGAGGTGTACGAGTACACCTCCCGGAACCTCGCCTACGGCCTGTCGCAGGATCCGACCGGCCTCGTCGACATGGCTCCGCCCCAGGCGATCACCGCTGCGGTGGCCGCTGGTGCCACGTCCTTCACGACCGCCGCCGCGAACACCTTCGCTGTCGGCGACTGGGGCTATATCCAGGAGGCCCTGGACGACCAGATCCACATCTTCAAGGTGTCGGCGATCTCGACCAACACCGTGACCTTCACCGGCTATCCGGTCCCCACCGGTCTGTCCTTTACCACCAACGCCCGGGTCGGCGAGTTCAATAAGATCGACGCCGACCCGGCCAAGGCGAACAACTACTTCGCCGTTCGTGTCGTCGGCATCGCCGTCGATCTCTCGACGCCCGTCGTGCTGCACTTCCCCAAGTGCCGGATCACGAAGGGCTTCGCGATGGGCTTCAGCTCCGACAACTTCTCGAACCTCCCGTTCGAGTGGACGCCGCTGGTCCCCGTCGCGACCGACCCCGGTTACGATGCGGACTTCCGGCAGCGGATGCAGATCTTCAACCGGTAAGAACAAAATCGATCATGTCGAGAAAAGGCCCCGTGAAAACGGGGCCTTTTCTTTTGACCACTCGCACCCACATTGGAGAAAGCCAGCAGATGAGGCCTTGATCGTGTCAGTATCAACTTCCGCGCCACCGCCTCGTCTGAAGATCAAGCTCGACCCAGACAAGGATGAGAGCCGCGAGCTGTTCATGAGCTTCGGGCTTCTGAACGAGATCAGTGCGCTCGTCGGAGGGGTGGAGGGCGTCCCGAACCTCTCGTTCGACCCACAGACGGCGCTCACGGCGCTGGAGATCGTGCTCGCGCCGCGGGATGAGCGGGGCGCTGTACTGTCGGCCTCGGAGGCCGGATCGGACGCGATCTCGGTTCATCACATCCAGCCCGAGGTCGCCGAGCAGATCCTGGACTGGATCGGGGCGCATGCGCTGGATTTTTTCGTCCGCCGGTTCGACAAGAGCGCGACTCTCCTGGCGAGCAACGCGGCGAAGCTACAGGCTGTCGCATCATCTCTGACTTCTTCGGGGAACTCAGCTGGGAAGACAGCCTGATCCTCGCTTTCAGATGTCACCCGAGCGACCTGACCAAACTGTACTGGTCAAAGACACTCGATGATCTTCGTCGTGTGTCCGGTTTGTTCATCCGGTTCGAGATGGTCAAGGCCATGTCCACGACTGAGAGCTTGCTCTTCGTCGTGGGCCGCATGTTCAGCGGCTCCAAGTCCGAGCCCAAGCAGCTGGAGAGCGTGGACGACATGATGGCGTTCGCGCGCATGGTCAATGGCGGGTGAAGACCATCTGAATGTCGACCTCGACGTCGGCTCGAACGAGCTGGAGGCCTCTCTCCGGCGCACCTTCGAGGCGATGACGGCTGGTCTGCGCGCCGCGGAGGCGATGCGGACCACGATGGAGAAGGCCGTCAAGGCCTCGGCCGACTACAAGGACAACCTCGTCGCAGCGCAGAAGGCCGCCGAGAAGGCGGCGCCCGGGTCGGCCGCGGAGACCCGCGCCTTCGGCCGGATCGAGAAGCTCAACGCCGAGCAGGCCAAGTACAACGACAGCCTCGCGAAGGAGGTTCAGCTTCAGCGGGAGCTGAGCGTAGCCCGCGGCGCCGTGGATCGGGTCCGTTCCGAGGGCCGGGTCGCCGATGGCCGCACGGTCGGGCAGGCTCGTGCTGCCGAGAACGCTCTGAAGGATGCCCTCACCGGCATCAATACCACCACCGATCAGCTCACCGCGCGGCTCGCCCTGGCGACAGGCAAGGCGATGGAGCGCCTGCTGACGTCGACCAGCCAGGCCGTCGAGGGTGCCCTGGTCGCGGCCCAGCAGCGGGTCCAGATCCGAGCTGTCCGGCAGGCCGTGCCTGGTTCGGCCGACGCGGCTATCGCTGATGCGCGCATCTCTACGGAGCGCGCCGTCCGGCGGCTGGGCGAAGGCAGCACGCTCGCAGAGCGCGACGCCTTCGCTGATCGGCAGGCCATCGCTCGTGTCCAGGCCCTGCGGGAGCGGGCGACGGCCGAGGCCGAGAACAAGGACCGTGACGCCACCGATCGGCTGCGCGCGCGCCGGGAGCGTGAGACCGCGGAAGCCGAGAACAAAGAGGTGGATCGGATCCGCCGGCTGCAGGCTGTGCGCGAGCGCGCCAACGCCGAGACCGAGAACAAGGATCGTGACCGCCGGCTGACAGGGGAGACCGCTCTTCGGCAGGTCTCGCGCGATACCGCTTTCGTGAACCGCTACGGGGTCGAGCGGGGCGAGTTCCAGCGCATGATCGCGCAGGAGAACCTGTCGATCAATGACCAGAAGGCGTTGCTGCGCACCTGGGCGTCCGAGCGTCGCGCGGCGGTAGGCGCCGCGACACCGAAGACGGACGAGCAGCTTCAGTTCGGCGCCCGGGAGGGCTTCCGGGCGCGTCGAGCTGCCTTCGATCTGGACGGTGGGGCTCAGCAGTTCGCGTTCCAGGCGCAGCTCGCCGCGAACTACGCGACCTTCGGCCTGCTGACGAGCGCGATCACTGGGGCGATGGCAGCGCTCGTCGCCTTCGACGAGAACCTGGTCAAGTTCCAAGCGATCACCGGCGCGGCCAACTCGGAGATGGCTGGCTTCCGCGCCAACCTCCTCGAGGTGGCCGCGACCAGCAAGTTCTCGGTCAACGATCTCACGCAGGTCGCCATCTCCCTCGGCCAGACCGGTCTTGCCGCCAGCGAGGTCACGAAGGCGCTCAAACCCGTCGTGGATCTCGCGGCTGCGTCGGGCTCGACCCTGCAGGAGAGCGTGTCCGCCATCACTGGCGTGCTCGGTGCCTACAACATGGAGGCCGGGCGCGCGGCCGAGGTCGCCGACGTCTTCGTCGCTGCGCTGAACCGCACCAAGCTGACGATGGACCAGCTCCAGCTGGGCATCCAGTACGCCGCGAACATCGCGCGCGACAGCGACGTGAGCTTCACGGAGCTGACCGCCTCGATCGGCGCCATTGCCCAGGCCGGCGTGAAGTCGGGGTCGACGATCGGCACCGGCATGCGCCAGCTCATCACGGAACTAGCCGCACCGTCCGACAAGCTGCGGAGCGTCCTGAAGGAGGTCGGGATCGACCTCGCGGATGTCGACCTACGGACCCAGGGCTTCTCCGGCGTCCTCCAGAACCTGCAGAAGGCCGGTTTCGGCACCGCCGAGGCGCTTCGCTCCATGGATCTGCGCGCCGCGGCGGCCTTCTCGGCTCTCGTCGGGCAGGCCGACAAGCTCAGCACCCTCCAGAAGGAGTTTCTGCTCACCTCCGCAGCGACGGAAGGGGCGGCCAAGGCCAACGAGAGCCTGTCGTCCGCCGGCCAGCGTCTCACGAACATCGTGTTCGGTCTCGTGGACACCGCCTTTGCCCCGCTGGTGAAGGTCCTGACCGCGGCGGCCGGCGGCACCGGCACGATGCTGGAGAAGCTGAACCAGCTCGGCCCGATCCTGCCTGTGATCGCCGCTGGCTTCGGCTCCATCGCCACAGCCATCGCCGCCGTGAAGATCGGCCAGCTCGTGGCCGGCTTTACCTCTATGCTCGGGGCGGGCGGTGCTCTGGCGCTGCTCTCTGGGCCGGTCGGCCTGGCGGCCGGTGCGGTGGCGGGCGCCGGTGGGCTGATCTACTACCTCACCACGCTCCAGTCGGAGGCCGAGAAGGCGCAGGTCGCCCTCGACATCCTGAAGCGGTCCGAGAACGAGCTGACGTCCCGGCAGTCGACGCTCCAGCAGCGCTCGACCGACCTGGACCGCACGATCCAGACCCTGATCGACCGCCGGGAGAAGCTCAACAGCGATCCGCTGATGCGTGAGACGGCGGTGATCGAGGCCCAGAAGGCGTTCGGGGACATCGGTCTTGCCGCCGACCCGGCCCGTACCTCGGTCGACGAGCTGATCAAGAGCCTGCAGGGGTTGCGCGTCGAGCTGAACACGCAGCTCCCCACTCTGCTGTCCGAGCAGATCTCGGTCCTGAGCAAGAAGATCGAGGAGCTGAACCGACTTCAGGCCGCTCGCGCCCGGGGATCGCAGGTCACGGTCGGGACAGCCTCCGGCGACGTGGCTGGGATGGGCGCCCTCATCGACGTCGATCCGCTGGCCGACATCCAGCGGCTCGACCGGAACGGCCCGGGTATCTACTCGACCATGGCTCAGGTCATCCGTGACCCGCGCCTCCTCGGCGAGAACCCGCTCGGCGGCGCGGCCCCCTACCGAACGGCCGCGCTCCGTGAGGTCGATGAGCTGCGGACCCAGGCCACGCGTGCGCTCATCGCCGGATACAAGTCAGGGGCCGACCGTCTGGATGCCCGGGTCAAGGCGGTCGAGGCGGCGCTCGCTCGTTTCAACGAGGTCGTGGCGACGGCGACCGACATCCAGGCTACCGAGCAGCAGCGCCGGACGGCGCAAGCCGCCGAACGCGCGGCCAGCCTGCAGGATACCTCAGAGTTCGCCGCGGTCCGCTCGGCCCGCGACCGCCTCTCGGGCCAGCAGCTCGCTGGCGTCACCGAGGCCAGCCGTCGCGCCGGCTTCGGTGGCCTCCAGGACATGCGCGCCGCCGCCCGCGTCGTCTCGGGAGAGGCGCAGGGCGTCTTGGACCAGATCAAGGTCCTGAAGGACGCCATCGTCGCTCGTGGAGGCAGCGACGAGGAGCGCGAGCAACTCCGCAAGGCGGCCGACGATGCCTATCGCGAGGTCACCACGGGGCTCGAGGCCATCGTCCGTGGGCAGAGCAAGGAGGTGCGGGATCGCTTCTCGGCGAGCGCGCCGGAGCAGAAGGCCGTCCTGAACGCGCGCATCCGCTCGGACGAGGCGCAGCTCGCGCTCATCCAGCGTCAGACTGCAGCGTCCGGCGACCCCACCCGGGTGGCCGGCTTTCGCGCGATGGCCGAGCAGATCCAGCGCGAGATCAATGCGGCCCGCGAGCAGATCTTCCAGATCGAGCAGGGCAACACGCCCGAGGAGATCGTCAACAAGAACCCCGAGCTACGCGCCCGGCGTGACGAGATCCAGCGTGAGGGCAAGGCGAAGCTCGACCAGCTGACGGTCACCTACGGCGAGATCCACAAGCGGCTCCAGGACCAGATCCTCAACTACAAGATCGAGGGCGAGCAGGACCGGAAGAGCCTGATCGAGAACCAGATCAAGGGCTTGGAGAAGGTTCGGGACGACGTTCGCTCGACCCCAGAGCAGATGCGCGCGGCCGTGCAGGAGATCAACCGTCTCCTCGGCGAGGTCGCTGCGATCGGCAAAAGCATCAACGCTCTCCAGGTTCAGAAGGGCGACATCCGCATCCCGGACGTCGTCCCCGGCACGACCTATCGGGGCGGCTCGACCCAGCAGCGGATCGTCGACACCCTCCGGGGGCAGGGCGTCAGCGAGGAGCGCATCCGCTATGCCCTAGCGAATGGGCAGATCGAGACCGGCGGCTATGATCCTCGGGTGATCTCGGGCGAGCGCCGCTCATCGGCCGGCGCCACCGGGCTCTTCCAGTTCCTGCCCTCGACCTGGGAGCGTATGTACGGCACCCGCAATGTGGATGTCGGCTTCGAGGCGCAGATGCGCGCCTTCCAGGAGTTCACTCAGCGCAACGCCGGGACCTTCCGCTCGAACATGGGCAGGGAGGCGACGAACGAGGAGCTCTACCTCATGCATCAGCAGGGCGCCGGCGGCGCCCTGAGCCTGCTGCGCGGCGGCGATCGGTTGGCCACGGACATCCGTGGGCTCGATGCCGTCCGGGGGAACATGGGCAAGGACTTCCGCTCCGACATCACCGCGGAAGAGTTCGTCCAGTACATCCTGCGCAAGTACCGAAACGCCGAGACCACTGTCGGGAACCCCTCCCCCACGAGCCGGGCGACGGAGACTGCCCGCCGGCAGCAGACGGCCGATGACCGGACCGCGGAGGACTTCGAGAACCGCCGGCAGGCCAACGCGCGCGCCGAGGAGAAGGCGAACCGCGAGCGCATGCTGGCGGACCTGCGCAAGCAGGATCGGGCGCTGAGCGAGCAGTACGACACCCAGCTGACCCTGGCGAAGCGGGTCCAGGATCCCGCCCGTGTCATCGACGCGAACCGCGACGCCTTCACGACCCTGGGCCAGCTCTTTCAGAATGCCCGCCAGCGCGACGAGAACCAGCCGGATCGCGGCAGCGACGAGGACCGCGAGACGGCTCGTGCCGCGACGCGCCGACGCTTCGCCGACCTCTACTCCCAGCAGGGCCTGAACCAGGCCGAGACCGCCGGCAAGGCGAGCTTGAAGGAGATCACGGACCGGCTCGAGCAGCTCATCGCTGCTCGCAAGGAGTTCGAGCGCCCCGAGAACATCGCTCGTGCCGGTAACACGGAGCGCATCAACCAGCTCAACGACGAGATCAACACCCTCCAGAAGCGCAAGGAGCTGGAGGGCGAGTACGCCGCCAACCAGGCCAAGATCATCGCGCTTGAGGAGACCCTCAAGCAAATGAAGGCGGTCGGCCTTGACACCGATCGCGACACCCTCGCGATCCGGGAGCGCCTGCGCGACGTCACCGAGCAGCAGAAGCGGCTCGAGCCCACCAACAACCTCGCTCGTCAGCAGGCGCGCACCGAGCGCACGCTCGGCGAGGCGGGCACCGGCGCCGTCGACTCCTTCATGAAGAGCCGTGGGATCGTCGATTTTCAGGGTCGGCTCGTCGACCCTATGGTCGAGGCTCAGAAGCGCATCGAAGAGAGCCTGACGGTCATCGGCAACTCCTTCGACAACCTCTGGACGAACCTGTTCAACGGATCGATGAAGGCCGGCGATGCGCTGAAGAAGTTTGCGACCGACATTCTCGGCGGCCTGATGTCGTCGATCTCGAAGAGCCTGACGAACAGCATCTTCCGCTCGATTTTCGGCGGCGAGGGGTTGAGCGGAGGCAGCGGCGGCAGCATCACGAGCTTCTTCTCGTCGCTCTTCGGAGGCACCCAGGCCGCCGCCCTCGGTGGCGTGATCCGGCGCGCCGGCGGCGGCACGGTGCCGGTCTCCGACGCCGCGCTGGCGAACCGAGACAGCAAGATGGTCTACGCCATGCCCGGCGAGTTCATGCTGCGGAAGTCGGCGGTCGACGCGATCGGCCGCGACAAACTCGAGCAGATGAATGCCCTGGGCAACACCATGGTGAGCCGGGCGCCGCCGATCGACACCTCAAGGCGCCTGGGCGGCGCCTCGGCGAGCGCCAATGTCTACGTCGTTCCCCCCGAGCAGGTCCCGCCGCCGAGCGAGAAGGACATCGTCCACATGGTCGGCAACAACATCCGCAAGGGCGGGGCTCTGAAGGAGCTGGTCAAGAGCGTGGCCACGCGAGGCTGAAATGGCTGTCTCCGACATTTTCGACTTCCCCTACCACACCCCCAACGACGAGTACCCGGGTAGCTCGTCGTTGAAGCTCGGGCGCGGCTACCGCTTCGCGGCGAAGCCCCCTGGACCGGACGAGGTCCTCGTTCACCTGAACTTTCCCAGCATGTTCGTGTGGCAGCTCAATGCCGGCGATGGTCCCAACAAGACCGTCTTCCCACAGCTCAACATCTATGCCCTGGAGACCTTCTACAAGAAGGTGAGGATGTACGAGCCGTTCACCTATCCCCACGCCACGAAGGGGAACGTCATCGTTCGGTTCACGAAGCCACTGATCATGCCGAAGACCATCAAGACGTCGCCGGGAGAGATTGGCGGCATGACCGTCGCCGGCACCTCTTACCGCCTGCACCAAGTCGAACCCTTCGATCTCGAGCTGATGTACTTGGACGCCTGACATGCCCGTTCCCAGCTCCCATGTCGACGAGGGCCTCAAGCTCACAGCGGACGGCGAGGTCGTCTTCTTCGAGATCGCCCTCAAGAACGTGCCGAACGGCGCGACGGCGGTGATCCGCTTTCGCGATGGACCGCAGGGACAGACGACGACCTGGAACGGGAAGGTGTGGGACCACCTGCCCTGCCAGATGTCGGGCTTCACCCGCTCGTCCGAGGAAGAGCGTAATCGACCGACCCTTCAGCTCGTCAACCCGCTGGGCATCTTCAACGACGCTGCCTTCGCCGGCCGCTTCGATAGCGCGATCCTGCAGAAGTTTACGGTCCTGCGCGATCACGTCGAGCGAGGGCTTCCGATCGCCAACAACGAGATCTGGTTCATCGGCCGCGTCATGGACCTCATCTCCGGGCAGTCGATCAGCTTCGAGCTGCGTGCCCTCTCGGATGTCCCTGACCAGCTCATCCCGGCCCGCATGTTCACGCCCGGCGACGGCTTCCCGTTCGTGACCCTGTGAAGCGGTACGTTTCGTACCTACATCCCTGCCATGATCAAGACGGATGGTCTTCTCGGGCTCGAGTTCGAGCACGGCGTCAACGACTGCTACTCGCTGATGCGCCGCTTCTACGCAATGAACTTCGGCATCGACGTGCCTGACCTCGCCCGGCCGGACAGCTGGTGGGACAAGGACGCGCACGGCAAGAGCCTCAATCTCTATCTCGACCACTACGCCTGGGCCGGCTTCGGCCTTGTCCATGGCCGCCCGCAGGACTGGCTCCCCGGCGACGTGATCCTGATGGCCATCCGGTCCGAGGTGGCGAACCATGGCGCCATCCTACTGCCGCGCGGCCAGATCCTCCATCACTTCCTGGGTGCGCTCTCGCAGATCGAGCCGTACAGCCGGCCGCTGTGGCGAGACACGACGGTTGCTGTCCTGCGGCACCCGCAGGTCGACGGCACCAAGTTCCTGCAGGAGACCGAGATCGACGCCATGGAACTGGTCCCTCAGCGGATCCGGGACATGATCGAGGACGCGAGACAGGGGACTCTCGATGTCTGACCTGATCGCGGACCTTCTCGTGCTCTACGAGGACGATCTACTGGCCCCGGAGCGCTGCGGCTTCGTCGTGGACGACAAGATCGTCGAGGTGAAGAACATGTGCCACGAGCCGGCCGATGGTTTCGACATCTCCGGCGAAGATCTTATGAAGTACGAAGATGTTGTGACTGCATCCTGGCACACCCATACCGGGACAGACTGTAATCTCACCCGGGATGATCTTGTCTCATTCTTGAATTACCCCCACCTGCAGCACTATATCGTCGGCTCGGACGGCGTTGCTTGCTACGTCGTAGAGCAAGGGCGAGTGCTTCGTGCTGCGACGTATCCACCTTCACGGCGCGCTGAAGAGCATTCATCCGGGGATCCTTGAGATCCATGCTGCCACCCCCGCCGAAGCCCTGAAGGCGATCTCTCGTCAGATCCCGGGCTTCGGCGGGAACGCGATCACCGGCCCCCTTCGGGTCAAGGTCGCGGGGCTCGAGACCGTCGAGGAGCTGATCTCGCCCGGCGGTCCGCAGGACCTCCACATCTTCCCGCAGCTCAACGGCGGCAAGAACGGTGGCTTCTTTCAGATCATCATCGGGGCTGTGCTCGTGGCGGCGAGCTTCGTGACCGGCCCCGTGCTCGGTCCGATCCTCTTGAAGCTCGGTATCTTGATGGTGCTGGGGGGCATCCTGCAGATGTTCAACACGCCGAAGCGCGACAACAAGGACGCCCCCGAGAAGAAGAACCACTATCTCGGCGCTCCCAAGAACACGGTCGAGATCGGCACGCGTATTCCGATCCTCTGTGGCCAGGACCGTGTGGGTGGCCACTACTTGTCCTTCCAGATCGACGCCGTCGACACCGGAGTCGTCTGATGGCTCTCGGCTTGAAGGGGCGCAAGGGCTCGACCACGACGAGCCGAAAGGCGACGCGGCACGACGACACCCTGTTCGCGACCGACACCGTCGAGCTGTTGCTCGCGATCTCGGAGGGGCCGATCGACGGCTTCGTGGATGGGGCGGCGAGCTTCTACGTCGGCGACGTCCCTCTGCTCGACAAGGGCAGCAACACCCCGAACATCTCGAACTTCGAGCTGCGCATGCTGCGCGGCACGAACCCGGCCGACAGCATCCGGCTCAACCTCGGCGGATTGTCGTCGTCGAAGAACGTCGGCTTGGAGCTGCGCACCGCTGGGCAGGCGATCGTCACGCAGGGCGACAAGACCCAGATCGACTACATCGACATTCGCATCGTCGTGCAGCAGCTGCTGTCGCTCTCGGCGGAAGGCGGCGAGTTCCCGACCGGTGTCGAGTTCAAGATCGAGATCAAGCCGCGCTCGGCCTCGACCTGGCAGATCCCCTTCGACAACCAGCCCCCTCCCCCCGTCGAGAACACGTCGGGTGCCTCGAACTATCGTCCGGGTGCGTCGACCCCGGGCACGGTGATCAACGACAGCTACCGGGAGACCTACGTCTCGCCTGGTACCGCCACGCAGCCCGTGCCCAAGGCAACCGGTGCGATGTGGTTCCTGTCGGACCTCACGCCCTGGAGCCCGCGCATCTGGAACGGCACGTCCTGGCAGGTCCCGAACGGTTTGGCCTCCGGGAGCCGCAGCGGGTACGCGATCTGGACCTGGACCGACTACGACGGCGCTTCGCGGACCGCTTGGTATAGCCCCAGCGGCACCGCGCCGCCGCCGGGAACCTTAGGCGTGGGCGACTTCCTGCTCACGCCGCAGTCCGGCGAGCAGGTCTACGCCTTCAACGACACGTCGTGGGTCTCGACCAAGCAGTTCGACACGCCGGCCATCGCGGCCCCGGGCGTGATCCAGATCGCCGGTCTGACTCGGTCGCCCTACCCCAAAGACTATCGGATCCCGGTCGCGCGGATCAACGAGCCCTATGACGTCCGCCTGACCCGCATCAGCCCGGTCTCGGACAAGACCGTCGTCCGCAACATCACCTTCGAGAGCATCCAGGAGGTGAAGCGAGACGTCGTGTCGTTCCCGGATCTCGCCCTTGCCTGGTTGACGATCAAGGCCACCGACACCTTCACGCAGGTCCCCGACTTCACCGGCGTCTATCGGGGTATCCGTGTCCCGGTGCCGTCGAACCACGTCTTCAACGAGACGACGAACCTCTCGGAGTTCCCGGGGATCTGGGACGGCACATTCAAGATCGCCTACACCAACAACCCCTCCTGGCACGCCTACAACTTCATCAAGAACTCTCGGTACGGGAAGAACGCCTACTACCCCGAGGTCCCCGATCAGTGGGACTTCTATGAGTTCGGCAAGCACTGCTCGGCCCACGGCTTTCGGTTCAACGAGTATATCCAGGACCCTCGTTCCACCAACGAGCTGATCAACTACATCGTCGGCATCGCCGGCGGTCGATACGTCGACCGCGGCGACGGATACTCGACTGTGATCTGGGACGCGGATGACCAGGTCGCGCAGGCGATCTTCGCGCCCGAGAACACAGTCGAGGGGTCGTTCTCCTACTCCTTCACCGACGCGGCCGAGCGGAAGAACGATTTCAAGGTCTCGTTCAAAAACCCGGGCCTGAACTACCGAGAGGATCGTGTCCGGGTCTACGACCAGAACACGATCGATGTGAACGGCCGCAACGCCGAGGAGTTCGTCGCGGTCGGCTGTCGCGATCCCGAGGAGGCCGTGAAGCGCGGCCGGCTGCGGCTCGCCACGTCGCTGACCGAAAAGATCATCGTCTCCTTCAAGACGAACCGGATGGGCCGCTACCTGCTGCCCTTCCAAGTCATCCTCATCGCCGACGATCAGTCGACCAACGTCATCTCCGGCCGGGTCAAGAACTCGGCGGCGCTGCCAACCGGGACCTCGGTCCTGCCGCTGCGCGACCAGATCTATCTCGAGGCGGGGGTTTCCTACTCGATCCAGTTCACCCTCTCGAACGGGAATGGGGGTCTGAAGGTCGTCACATACCCGCTCACGGTGGCGACCCCTGGCCTGCAGAGCCAGCTGCAGCTCTCGCAGGCCCTCTCGGAGCCGCTGCCCGAGTACGCCGTCTTCTCGATCGGTGCCCCCAAGCCGTTCCGCATCGTCTCCATCACGCAGGACAAGGACGAGCCCGACCAGATCGAGATCACGGCGATCGAGGTCAATCGCCTGAAGTGGGCCTTCGTGGACGGAACGGTGGAGCTGCGCGATCTCGTAGCGCTCCAGACCGGCCCCCTCTCCCGCTATGTCTACCCGGTCACCGGCGCCCAGATCGTGCCGGAGATCACTGCGGACGGACGCTACAACCTGCTCGCCACCTGGAACCCGACCGAGACCAAGCTCAACCGCGGTTACCGGGTCTACCAGTCCTTCAATCAGGGGCCGATGAGCCTCGTCGCCGAGCCCAGCGACACGCTCTACCGGATCGAGTCTCCGGCCGCCGGCACCTACATCTTGTCCATCGTCGCAGTCGGCCTCGATAACGTGACCGAGAGCCCGCCGGTCACGGTGAGCTACGTCGTCGCCAGCACGACTTCGATCCGATCGGTCGCGCCGCCGAAGAACCTTCGGCTCGTGAACGAGCCGGCTGCACCGCTCTTCTACGCCATCAACCCCCAGTTCACCTGGGAGGCAGCGGAAGACCCGCTCGTCATCAAGTACATCGTCGAGGTGCTGAACGGCGCCGGCGCCGTGCTCTACACCGAGCGCGTCGAGGGGCAGCTCGTCTTCTCCTACACCCTCGCCCAGAACAAGGCCTCGAACGGCGGCGTCGCCCTGCGCGCGTTCACGGTTCGCGTTCGCTCGATCGACATGACGGGCTCGTTCTCCGAGCCGGTCACCCTCGCGGTCAATAAGCCGGCTCCCCCTGCCGTCGTGCCCGACCTCCAGCCGGCTGGGCTCAGTGTCGTGGTCTCCTACGAGCGCCCTGCCCTGACCACCGACATCGCAGGCGCCCTGGTCTGGATGGAGCAGGCCTCCGGCTACGACCCGCTCCAGAAGGTGCCTGCCTATGACGGCGAGCTGAACCCGGTCTTCATCAAGGGCGAGAAGGGCAAGACCTACTACGTCCGGGTGGCCCTTTACGACAGCTACGGCAAGTCAGGGCTCAATATCTCGGCCGAGAAGTCGATCAGCATTGGCACGGACCTGATCGATACCGTCGCGCCCATCATTCCAGACGCACCGAGCCTCAGCACCACGCTCGACAAGAGCGTGGATGGCAAAGTCTCGGCCTCGGTCACGGCGACCTGGGCAGCAAGCCCCTCGACGAACTTCGGACGTTTCGAGGTCCGCTTCCGAGAGACGGCAACCGGCAACTGGGGGCCTGCCGAGAACGTGGGCGCCGGCCTGGCGATCACGAAGCGCAACCTTCTGCCGGGTACGGTCTACCAGGCTCAGCTGCGTGCCGTGAACCAGGACGGCTTCGCTGCCTCCGGGTGGTCGGCAACCGCGGAGATCACCTCGGCCGCCAACACGGCCCCGCCCGGAGCAATCACGGGGCTCGTGGCGGTCGGGGGCTTCGAGCGTGCCTACCTGTCCTGGAGCAATCCCACGGACAACGACCTGAGCTATCTCGAGGTCTACGCCGGCACCTCGAACGTGTTCGCCAACGCGACGCGGATCGCGACGCTCAGCCCGCGCGACACGACCTATCAGGATCCGCTGTCGACGACCGGGACCAAGTTCTACTGGGTCCGTCCGTTCAACAGCTCGAAGGTCGGCTCGACCTCTATCACGGGACCCGTCAGCGCCACCTCGGTGGCCTTGGTCGGCGCTCAGATCGGCGCCGGGATCATCGATCAGACGAAGGTCGCATCGAGCCTGGCGCTCGTCGAGACGGTGTCTGTGCTCCCCACGACAGGCAACTTCGTCGGTCGGCAGGCCTACCTGACCGCGGACAGCAAGCTCTACCGCTTCAGCACCTTAGGTTGGACGAGAGAGGTCGACGGCGCCGACCTCAGGGCAAACTCAATCCTCGCGGGAGCTATCGCCGCCGGAGCCGTCAAGGCCGCTCAGCTCGATGCGGGCGCAGTCACCGCTTCCAAGCTCGCCATCCAGTCGGCCAACCAGTTCTTCAACGGTGACCTCGCGCAGGGCATGCGCGGCTTCGCCGTGGCCTACAAGACAATCACGATCCCGACCGGGGTCCAGGTTGGCCCGTCCGTCTGGGGGCCTGATGGTCTCCCGAAGCAGCTGCAGCTCTATGCGACTGGCACACCGTCCTCCGGTCAGGTGATGGATGCGGACTGCTATCGCATCGACGGGAACGGCAACAACACCTTCTACAGCGTTACGGGAGGCCAGACCTACGAGTTCTCGGCCGCCGTCTCCGCGCATCGGTCCTCTGCGCTCTGCTACATCTCTTGGCTTGACGCCAGCCAGAACTTCATCTCGCAGCCCGCCAGCGCGACGGTCTACAATAATCAGTCGACGGGCGGCCCTATCTCGACGTTCCAGCGCGTCGGCCTGATCGCTGTTGCGCCCTCCAACGCTGTCTACGCGAAGCCGAGCTTCCGCCTGATCGCGGACGGAACAGTCAATCCCATCGTCTTCGTCTCGGCGATCATGTGGGCGGGGGCTCGTACCGGCCAAACCGAGCTGAGCCCCTACGTCGACCCCACCGTCACAGCGATCGACGGCGCCAACCTCTTCACCGGCTCGCTCAACGCCAACCGCATCATCGCGGGCAGCATGACGACCGACCGCTTCACGGCGGGGACCATCGATGCTGCGATTATTGTCGCTGGCTCGATCAAGGTCGGCATGCTCGACGCGAGCGTGCTGACCGCGGCCAACATCACGGTTTCGGGCGCGACGCGGCTTTCCTCCTGGCTTGGTGGCACGGACACGACCAAGATCAACGGTGGCGCTATCGAGGCGAACTCGATCCGGACCAACAGTATCCAGATTGGCGCTCGGGGTATTAGCGTCGTCGGCATCGAGTTCCAGATGGGACGAGATGGCAACGGGAACCTGACCAACACTATCCAGTGGACCGCTGGGTACGTTCTCTACATAAACGATAGTGGTGTGGTCGCCAGCTCGCAGATTAGCGCTGGTAGTGTGCCTACGGGCGGCGGGTTCTACTACATTTTCTGGCAGAAGGGTGCAGGCGTCTTCATTGCCGCCGACACTAACAGCTACCCGAGCTACCTGTCCAACCCCGACCTCGTCCTCATGGCCAGCACCGGGAGTGCGACGGGTCTTGCCGTCTTCTACGGCGGCACGGTGATCGATGGTACCAAGATCACGACTTTGTCGATCACGGCTGCGCAGATTGCCGCGAACCAGATCCAGACGCAGCACATGCAGGCGAACTCGATCCAGGGCGACCGGATCGCAGCCGGCTCCCTGGTTGCCGAGAAGATCGCATCGGGCACCATCACGGCTGCGATCGTCTACATTGGCAACGACCGGATGTACCTTCAGAACTCCAACGGTCCTCGCCTGATGGTCTACGACACCAACGGTGTGAACCGGGTGGCGATGGGCGAGTTGAGCGGCAACGGAAGCAACGTCTACGGCGCAATTTTCCGCAATGCGCAGAACCAGATCGTGATGGACACGACGGGCCTCGGGGGTGCGGGCATCGGCGTTCCCGGCACGGGTCTGCTGGCCTCGGGCGGCAGCGCCAATGTCCTCGACAACGCCACGTTCGACCTCGGCACGGCCGGCTGGCTGAACTACTCGAACACGACCATCGCAGGTTATGGCATCGACCTGAGTGCGTCCTACGCGCTCTCGAACGGGCACACCTACTGGCTCGGGGGCGCCAACGGCGACAACGGCGCCGTCTACATCGTTTATGCCAACCGGGCCGATGGTCGGATTTACTACCCGGCCACGCCGAACCAACGTTGGGAAGCTTCTGCCTGGCTGAACCCTCATCGCTGCAGCGCTCGCGTCGTCATCGCGTTCATGGACGGTAACGGAAACGCTCTCACGACGGTGGCGTCGAGCAACGTCGTCAACAATGACAGTAACGGCAGCGACCTGACAGGCTACAAGCGTGTGGGCTGCTTCGCTCTGGCGCCCGGCGGCACGGTGTTCGTTCGCATCCAGATAGAGGCCTACGCCAATGGACAGGGAAGTCCCTATCTTTTCTTCACCCAGCCCCACCTCGGCGTCGCGCTGCCGAACCAGGCCGAGCTGAGCCCCTGGTCGCCGGGCGGCGGCCAGATGGCGAAGCTCAACTCTGGCAACATCGGCGTCTATATGGCGGCCGCGACCATTGGCGACGCGCAGGTCGGCACGCTCTCGGCGAACAAGATCTCGGTCAATCAGCTCTCGGCCTTCACCGTCGACCTCGGTGAGGTCACGGCGGGTCGGGCGCGCTCGGGTGATAGCAAGTTCGTGATCGACTTCAACGCCCGCTACCTCGCCATCTGGGACTGACGCCATGACGATGCGTCTTCTCTGCGGGCGGCACCCGGCGACGGGTGAGACCGGCTTCTGGATTGCGAAGCCAGGCTACGACTGCGTCAACGACGATCGCACCGATCGCACCAAGTTCCTGTTCTCCTCCAGCTTCGCGGGCCGCCGGCCGTTCCGCACGCTCGCCAGCGGGCAGACCGCGTCGAACACGCCGATCTACCTGCCGGGGTCCCTCGCCAGCCTCGGAGGCACGCCGGCCCTCGTCTATCGACCGATGAACAACGCGACGCAGGAGCGGCAGAACAACCTCTACGGGACGCAAAACGACGGCGCCGGCAACGCCTTCGCCTACACCGAGTTCTTCAACCGCTTCGTCGACGGCAACCCGGCTCAGTTCCTGATCCTGAACAGCCAGACGCCCTCCTCGACGGGCTTCCTGCTCCGCTACATGGTCCTGCTTCTCTGATGGCCAAGCGCGTCATCATACGGCCCGGCTTCATCCGGGTCTCGCGGCCGGGCTATGATGTCGACACAGCCTCGGAACGAGACCTCCTGCTGTCGCTCGGAGCACGCAACAACCAGATCATCCAGCGTGGTCAGGCGACGATGACTCTGGTCAATCAGGCCGGCGCCATCAACACCTACCAGAGTAATGTCTGGTTCCCTACGCAGGCAACAGCCCCGGATTTCTGGTTCGGGATCACGACCAGCGTGGTGACAAACGATGGAACAACATACACCGTCGTCTCCTATACTGACCATCTATTCGTAGAGGTCAAGGTCGTGAGTGCCACACTGACCACAGTACCATACCTGATCTTTCGCAAGAGGCTGTCCGGCTGATGTTCCTCGACATGAACGGCCCCGACTTCTTCCGCGTCCAGAAGGGGGCCAACACGGGCCGCATCAGCGACGTCCTCGACCCGGACGTGATGTTCTCCGGCGTCTATGACGACGGACAGGGGCTGTACTTCGAGCAGGCCGTCAGCGCACCCGGTCTGTCGACGAACAGCTACACCGTATCCTACGGCACGACGTTTGGCGTCACCCCCATCGTGTTCGCGGCGCTCCGGCTCACCCAGAGCGTCGTGCAGGACGGAAAGACCCTCTTCAACACCGGAGAGATCATCGCGGCACCCTGCTTCGGGCAATACAATCGCTTCGGTGCGGGTCGCGTCGTCAACTACGGCTTCTACATTGTGACCGGGACAAGCAACATGACTGTTGTTGTGAACGGCTTCACCGGTACGGCCTACTTGCTCGTGATGGACATCTAAGATGATCGTATCCTATGACAACGTGACCCGAGCCATCGTTGGCACTGCCGAGACCGTCAACGTCGAGGGACTCAAGACTGTTCTCACGCAGCGGGGGGTTCCTCACCTGGAGTGGCAGGGTGCTCTGCCGGACACCATCGAGCGGCTGTGGGTGACGCCCGGCGGCGGGCTCGCCCTGCGCGAGCCGATGCCCTTCCCGGTGCCGGCCGACCTGGCGCTCGCCGCCCCCTACACTGTGGCCCTGCCGGCCGGCGCCCCTGCCGGTGCCGTCTGCGAGCCCGCCGCCGGCACCGTGCTCGGCTCTGGGCTGCACGCGGTGGTGGTTCGGGCACCAGGGTTCCACGACGCGCGCTATGCCGTCGAGGTTCATACGCCCGAGGACGAGCAGGCCCGGCTCATCGCAATCGCCGAGGATCTTCGCTGGCGCCGCGAGACGGGCGGCACGGTTTGGGACGGACACCCGGTCTACACCGACGATCGGGCAAAAACCCTCATCATGGGCTCGGTGATGAGCGCGCAGCTCGACCCGACCTACCGGACCACCTGGCAGTTCCGCGATGGGACCTCGCAAGAGCTGGGAGCGGCTGAGATCGTTGCGCTGGGCCGCGCCCTCGGCGCGCACGTCGCAGCCGCCTTCGCGGTCTTCAAGGATGTCAAGTCCGACATCCTGAACAACACGATCACAACGGAAGAACAGATCGAGGATCGGTTCGTAGCGTCGGACTGATCCAGTGCCAGAACTCTTCCCATAAGAGATAGGGGAAGTCTATCGGCTGCTAGTAGGGGCGCCTATATCTGGGCATGCCCCGCGGGAAAGCCATCATGACCTACGGCACGCAGTCGGATCGACTGCGTGTTGCGGCTATGGCGAAGCTGAAGAAGCTCTCGATCAGCGAGTATCTTCTTCAGTTTATCCGGGACGACTACCGCGCCGTCTACGGCGAGACGCCCCCGGAGAAGCTCGATGCCCGCGTCCAGTGCTGAGCGCCTCGAGCGCTGTCTCCCCTACATCTTCGAGGGCGAAGGCGGCTACACGGCGAACCCGAAGGATCCGGGCAACTGGACCGGGGGCAAGGTCGGCAAGGGGACCCTGAAGGGTACCAAGTTCGGCATCGCGGCCAACTCCTTCCCGGACCTCGACATCAAGAACCTGACCAAGGCCCAGGCCGCGGAGATCTATCGGTCTCGCTACTGGGACCAGGCCGGGTGTCAGCTCCTGCCCGATGGCGTGGACCTGCCGATCTTCGACGTCTCGGTGAACTCCGGCCCCGGGCGGGCGAACACCTTTCGCAAGGCCACCGAGGCCGTGATCGAGGCTGTCGCCCGCATCAAGGCGATCTCGGGCAAGCGCCGCGCCTTCTACCAGGGGCTGTCGACGTTCAAGACGTTCGGCAAGGGCTGGCTCGCTCGCGTCTCGAAGATCGAGGCCGCCGCGATCAAGATGGCGCTCGCTGCCGCCGGCGCGAGTCCGGTGCTCGTCGCCAAGCAGCTGCAGGCCGAGGCCGGGCTGTCCCAGACCAAGGTCAAGCAGGGCACCGTCGCTGCGACCGGTACGACCGCCACGGGTGGCGCCGTCGCCTCGCAGGGCACCGACTGGCTGCAGATCGGGCTCGCCGTGGCCGTCGTCGCCGTGGCGGTGCTGATCGCCCTCCATTTCATCCGCGCCCACGGGGAGCGCGCTCAGGCCTTCCAGGCCGAGGCACTGAAGGTCTGAGCCATGAACCTCGACTTCTCTTCGGTGAATTGGGGGCCGGTCGCCGGCCAGCTCATGAAGATCGGCGCACCGGTCCTCGGTACCGTCATCGGCGGTCTGCCGGGCGCGCTCGCCGGCCAGCTGATCGGATCGCTGGCCGATGCCATCGGTGCGGACCCGACGCCTGAGAGCGTGTCCTCCAAGCTGCAGGAGCCGGGTGCGCAGGAAGCAGCGCGCACCTTCGAGCAGGATAATCGGGAGCGCCTCGAGGAGCTGGCCGAGAAGACCCGTCAGGTTCAGATCGAGCAGGCGAACCTGTCGCTGCGCGCCGAGGTCACGGCGGGCGATCGGTTCCAGCGCTGGGCGCGGCCCTTCAACATGTACTGCGTCGGTGCCGTCACGCTGAGCTACGGGCTTTGCTGCGTGGCCGCCGCGGTCAACACGATCGTCACGAAGGACCCCACCGCCCTCACCCACCTGGTGAGCGTCGGCGGCGCCCTTACGGGCGTGCTGATCCCGGCTGGCGCTGTGGCCGGCGTCACTGCCTGGCAGCAGACCAAGGAGAAGCTCGCTGGGGTCGTTCAGCGCCCGCCGCCGGCCGTCTTGGTCCCCGGAAAGGTCATCAAGAAGTAGGAGCAGGCCGGTGAAGCAGCTGCGCTTTCGGCGCGGCAGCATGCCTGATGTCCCGCTTCATCAGCGTGATCGGGACAGCGAGCTGCTGTCACACGGCGCCTTCGATGCCCGGGGCAATCAACCCCGCATCATCGAGTTCTCGGATCTACACATGGATCTTCAAGAGATCCTGTACCGAATGGATGAGGCTCAAGTCGAGAATTTGAAGACCGGCCTTCATATCCTCGTCCGCCTTGAGCCGGAAGACTTTGCCCGGGTTCGCGCTGCACTCAAAGCTGTCAGCGTCATCGCGGTTCTATGGAGGGTGCTGAAATGGTCGGTGGCGTCCTTCTTCGCGGGGCTCGCAGCAGTCGTTGTTGCCGGCGATCAACTTCAGAAGATCTGGGGTTGGGTCACAAATGCTCTCAAGGTGTTCAAGTCATGAAGCACTGGATCACCAAGTTCGCTGTCGCCACCTTCATCTTGACCGTGGGTGGTTGCGGCGGCTGGCTCGGGTCGAAGATCCAGAACAAGGGCTATCCTCTCTCGATCATCGAGCGCGTGAACCTCACTCCGGTGGTCAAGCCTGGTGAGGCGATCATGCTGGCTCAACACGCCGATCGAAAGGACCAGTGCGACGTCGTCGTCAAGCGCGTCATTCGTACCTCGAGCGGACAACGGATGCCGGTCAAGCAAACGTTCGAGGAGGATTTCGGACCCTTGGGCGGCGACAAGTACCTGCTTCCCATCCCCACCGATCCCGCCGCCACGCTCGGGCCGGCAGTCATGTACTCGAAGGCCTACAGCTGGTGCTCGTGGCTCGACTACATCCAGCCGTCTGAGGCCGAGAGCTGGACGCTCAACTTCAGCTTCGCTGAAGACACGGTGCGAGAAGATCCGCCCGAGACCTTCGCGCGGATCGGCGTCAAATCCGCCAGCGTTGGCAAGAAGTAGTTCGATCTTAATCCGACAGCATTCGTCGCTATATGTGGCGGATCTCTACTCGTGGAGCCAGCGATGAGCCTGACGAAGTACGACAAGGGGCTCTTCTCTGGAAGCGCCGGGATGGGTCTCGATCGTGTTCAGGCCGGTGTTCGCCTGGATGACGGCTCTTGGGCCGACGCCGTCGTCATCCTGCGCGACCCGGTCGCCCTCACCACGGTCTACGCAGACGTCCTCATGCCGAACTGGACCAAGGTCGCCACGGTCACCAAGTCGACGCGCGCCCTGCGGATCGGCATGCCCGGCAGCGCCAGCGTCTTTGACGTCGAGTGGGTCTCCGTCCCGGCCGGCGATCCGGCGCCGAGCAACTCCCTCCCCTACGGAGAGGCCATTCTCGGTGGCGAGGACTTCCCCGCCGGCCTCCCTCTCGGAGACATCTACGCGCGCTCGGCGAGCGGCGCCGCGGTGATCGTCAAGACCGGAGCCTGAGATGGCCAAGCTCGTCCCGATCACCGCTCGGCAGATCCGCAACTTCGCCCCTGCACGCAGCCGCTTCGGCCAGCGCATCCTGAACCGTGGTGGTTCGGGCTTCACCGGCCCCCGCACCGGGCTGACCTGGGTGGCGGCCGAGAGTGATTTCGCCTGGGCGCGCGTCCTCTACGCCAACCAGACCGGTGCCTCGATCACCATCGACAAGACCACGCTCCAGGCCTCGGCCAGCATGGCGACGCTGGCCTGCGTGGACGAGGCCGGCGCCAACCTGCCGATGCTCCCGGCCTACGCCAACGCGGGCGGCGCGGACAGCAAGCCCGGCGAGCTGACGGGCACCGCGCTTCCGCTGGTGATCCCGGCGGGCACGGCCGCCAACGATACCAAGGCCTGGACGGACTGGGTGAAGGTCGCGTCGCGCCCTCGAGCAGACGGCGCCTTTCGACCATTGCTGCAGGTTCGTACCTACATCGCCGGCACGACGACGCTCTACAACGAAGTCGACAAAGATGTCTGGGATGATCCGGCCGTCAACCTCGGTCGCATCATCGATCTCTTTGACGGCGGTAACGACCAGACGGGGGCCGCGAACCCGACCGCTACGATGTCCGAGGTCATCCGCTGCTACATCGCGGGTGTCGAGTTTCTCGGCCCCAAGATGGTTCAGGTCGTGCTCGGGATCGGCGACAGCGAGACAGAAGGCAACCAGTCGACTTCGGGGCGCAAGAACTTCCTGCACATCGCGACGGCGGCGCTGAGCCGGGCCAATCGCCCTGTCGCGCACATCAACTCGGGCTATTCCGCCCAGACGACGCAGCAGTTCGTCGATCGCGGGATCGGGGACATCCGCCGTTTCAATCCCTCGGTGGTCGTGTTCCCGGCCTTCAGCCCGAACGACGCCCCGACCACCATGGATCTGGCCCGCAACGGCTGGGCGAACTGCCTTCGGCTACTGCAGGCCTGCCGTGAAGCCGGCGCGATCCCGATCGTCTGGACCTCGTTCCCCATCAACGGGCGGACAGCTCTCCAGGATGCACCCCGGCAGTGGCTGAACAACCAGCTACGCGGTCTCCGGGACAACGGCGTGCTGATCGCGGACTTCGACCTCCTGATCTCAGACGGCGGGTCGCCGCCCTCGATCAAGTCGATCTTCGACAGCGGCGACGGGCTTCACCTGAAGGACGCTGGGTGGGACGCCTGCGCCGGCGTTCTCAAGCCGGTCCTGAACCAGGCTCTGGGCTAGGCGTGTCGTGGCCGTGTGAGGCGTTGACGCTCCGCACGATCCACTCGGCCATCTCCTTCTGAACCGTCGAGCCGACGACGCGTCGGTTCGCGTCCCAGATGAAGCCGTTGCTGTAGACCCAGGGCAGCGGATGCGCGTCGACTCCGGGGCGGACAGGCAGCGGCTTGCTGCCCCGGAACGGGATGACGTCGGCGGTGCTCATCGCTTGAAGTCGTCCGGCAGCTTGATCGGCAGCATGCCGAGGATGATCAGGCCGTGGACGACGGCGATCGGTTTCGCCGCATGAAGCATCATGTGAGTGACAGCCTCGGGAGCGACCTCTTCCGGGGTCCGACCTTCGCGCTCCGCCCGCTCCTTGATGTCGTCATAAAGCGGTTGGAACCAAGCTCGCCACTCCTCGCGGGTCTGTTCAGGCTGTTCAGATTGTTCGCTCATGGCCGGCAACCTCGCCGACCTCTAGGCGCGGGTCAACCTGTCACGGCGCCGTCCATCAGCGCCGCGAACGCCAGGTTGGGCGCCGCGCAGATCAGGACCTCCCGAAGCGTCCAGGTCGTGTCCCTGCCCCGCAGGAGCACCAAAGCACTGAGCACGCAGCCGGCCGCGTAGAGCCCCAAGATCGAGGGTAGGCCTTGGCGTCCGAGCGTGAAGCCTGCGATCATGAAGACGGGGATCGTCAGCAGCCAGCTCAGGCCGCCGAAGGCCCAGGACTGCCCTTCGGTGTAGAGGCAGACACCCCACCAAGCGCCCAGCACCGCGAAGAAGATGACGAGGTTCATCACGCACGGATAACCGGGGCCTCGCTCACTCGTCCAGGGACGGGAGCCGGGTCTTGTTCGGCTTGTGAACGGGACCGTCATCCGCCTCGACACCAAGCGATTTCAAGCGCTCGGTGTTCTCGCGGAGGTCCTCCTGCCACATCTCGGTGAGGGCAGCGCGAATGCGCTCTCGTAGGACCCCCTGCGCCGGGCGGCCCCGGATCTCGATCTTGATGTCCTCGTCGGAAAGAGCATCCTGGATGCTCTCCCGCAATCGGGTACGCTCGAAGATCAGCTCCTTGACCCTCTGTTGGTTCGAGAGCTTCACGACACCGCCTCCTGCGCCTGCGCCTCGGCCGACTTGTCCCGGTTCACGGCCCCCTCCGTGGTGTAGGAGAGGCCCTTGAAGCGCTCGATCAGCTTCGCGACGTTCCGCTGCACCACTCCGAGCAGCGACCAGCCGGTCGCGTTCAGGTAGAGTTGGCCGTACCAGAGCAGGTCGCCCAGCTCGTCGGCCTGGTCGGCCGGCTTCACGGGCTTGCCACAGAGGATGTCCAGCTCCTGCTGAAGGATCTCGTCGGCCTCGGTCCGCATGCCGAGGGCGGCGTGGATGCGAGCGAGGCCGGTCTCGAGGTCCGCCTGCGAGTAGTCCGAACCGGCATGCAGCTCCCGGGTGCGCTCGACCTCGGCCCGAAAGCCGGCGATGACTGGCCGGTCCTTGCCGTACATCAGGGCCTTCTTGGCGTCATCGATCAGCTTGGCGTCAGCCAGCGCTCGGGTCAGCACCGCCCGCATCACCCTCGCCGGCACCAACGTCGTGTCCGGCTTGTTCGCGGCGAGGCGGCTCACGAAATGCGAGTACCCGGCCGGGCTGCAGTGATCCTTCAGGCTGTCCTTGGTATCGGAAGCGGTCATCGGTGCCAATTCCCTTGTCGTAGAACTCGATTAGAAGCATCACGCCGAAAGCGATCTGGGCTAGGTGAGGAAGACCGCTTTCGTCATCGATGTCTTCGCCTTCTCTCCACGCATCGAGATGCCTTTGAAGGCTCTCGTAGCCGGAGGTCCAACTGCCGCCGCGGCGCCAGTTGTTCGCGGAATACTTGATTGCGCCGTAGCCGAGGGCGGCGGCGGTGTAGCGACCGAGGCTCGCCGGCACGAGCGACATGCGCAGCTTGCCGCTATTGAAGCGGAGCATCCCGCCATCCTGCGCCAGCGTGGTACGTTCCGTACCAGTGGCTTCGGGCACGGCTTTGGGTGGCCGTTCTCGCGTGATCCAGTCTTCAGTCATAGAAGTATCCTTCTATAAGTAGTCGGGCGAAAGCGGACTAATTGGCCGTGGGCGCGGCATCAGTGAAACCCTCCCTGAAGAGTTGGTAGAAGCGGCGCACCCACGACGCCGCGGCCACGTCGTCGGTGACCGGGACGATGTGGATGCCGAGCTTGTTCTCCTCGGCGACCGCGCGGTCGGCCGCATCCAGGTGCTCGAACATGAAGAGCCGCTCGTCGTAGGAGATGCGGCTGTCGAAGTCCTTGATGGCCTCGAAGGCCCAGGACGGGATGCCGAAGACCTCACCGAGCCGGTGCATCGAGCAGGCGTCGGCCGCCTGGATGCCCGGGCAGAGGTTCTTGATGGGGCGAGGGATCTCGCCGGTCCACAGCTCAGGCACGTCGTGCATCAGAGCCGCGCGCTGCCGGTGTCGGCACGAGCCGACGACGTGGGAGAGGAGCAGGCTGTGCTGCGCGACGCTCACCGAGCGCTCGCCGGCGCCCCCGAAGCGGGCCAGGCGTGCGAGGCCGCGCCCGATCAGCGGCGGCGGCAGGTCGCTGGCCTCGAAGTGATAGGCGTCGATGCGCCGGCCGGAGCCGAAATAGACCTGCGGGCCGGGATACGGGCACGCGGCGATCGGGGGAGACCGGTGCATCATCACGCGACCCCCGGGCGATTGAAGTACGCCTGGGGCGCGGCGGGGGTCTGCCGGGGCCAGGAATAGAGCTGCTGCCACCCGTCCTTGGTGACGTGGGTCGCCATGTAGTGGGTGCCGGCGTCGTAGCGCTGGCGCGCGAGGCTGACGGCGGCGCGGTGCTTGGCCTCCCAGGGCTCGCCCACCGGCTTCTGGGCCATCAGGCGGCCTTCCCACCCCACCCGCGCGGCCGGCGGGCGCCCGGTTGGCGTTCGGACATCGTCCGGCAGTTCTGGTGGGCGCTCCGGCGCCCGGAGGCGCAGCCCAAGGCTGCGCAGCTGCTGCTCGACCACGTCAGTTCTCCAGCTTGATGACCCGCGGGCAGACCGGGGTCTTGTGGGTGATGACCAGGATCTGATGGAGCTTGCCGTCGAGCGCAGTGAGCGCGTCGTGGAGGTGCCCTGCCCTGTCGGCGTCCATGGACGCGTCCATCTCGTCGCCCATGAAGACCGGGAAGACGCCGTTGGTCAGAATGCGCCCGAGCCCCAGGCGGACGGCGAGGTTCGCGCAGACCTTCCCGGATCCCGACAGGGTGTTCAGCGGCTGGCCGTCGACTTGGATCTCGAAGTCCTCGTCCACGGCGATCCGGCCGCGGGCACCACCCGTCATCTGCGAGAGCATGTGCGAGGCGACCCGGCTGAGCGCAGGCGCGAGGTAGGTCTTGGTCTCCTGGCGCACCTCGTTGAGAGCCATCTTGCCCTGGCGCCAGCTGTCCTCCTCGCGCCGGAGATCGGTGAGCCGATCACGGCCCTGCGCCCAGTCCGTAAAGGCGCGCTCGTAGGCGGCCTGCTGGGTGTCGTAGACGCTCACGGCGGTAAGGAGCTGCTCTGCCGCCTCGAGGCGGCCGGGAGGCGCTCCACGGCGCGCCAGGGAGAGCGCGGCGCGCGTCGCACGGGCCTGCACCGCCCAGGTCGTCAACCGGGCCTGTGCCTCGGCCTGAGCGGCCAGGAGGGCATCCCGCTGGCGAACCTGCGTGGCGAGTGCCTGGACGTCCTCACGACTCCGGCCAGCGAGCCCCAGCTCTTTCAGCGCAGCAGCGACCTCGGAGACGTGGACGGCGCCCTTCGCCTCGGACAGCTCGCGAGACGGACGGGGGACAGCAGGAACATCCTTCAGACGTTCCCACTCGACCCGCACCGACTCCAGGCTCCAGGTACGGATCGCTTTTTCCTCCCGGTCGAGGTCAGGCTGGGCGTAGCCTTCGAGCTGCGGGATCCCGGCCAGCTCGGCCTCGATCCGAGCGATCTCGGCGTCGGCCGTCGTGAAAGGCTTGCCACAAGGGCAGACGATCTCCGGGCTTTGCCGAAGCCGCTGGCGGTCACGCGCAAGGCCGTTGCGCCGGTTCTGCTGGTCGACCTGATCCTGCGTCACGGTGGGTTGGGGGAAGTAGCGCTCGACGAACCGCTGCCGGCTACACCACTGGTCGTAGGCGACGTAGCCGGCCTCGGCCTCGGCAAGGTCGAAGTCGTAGGTGCGCAGCCCGAGGATCTGGTCGGCCTTCTCCAACGTCGCGAGCGGGACCTCGGTGAGCGCCGGGCCGACTACAGGCACGACCGGCTCATTGGCCAGGAAGGCCTCGCCTTGCACGATGGTCTCGCGCATCGTGCGCAGGTTCGCGATCTCCTTGCGCAGCTCGTCCGCCGGCTGGTAGCCCTCCGGCTTCACAGGGCGCACCGGCTCAGCGCCCAGGCCCGACTCCAGGCCGGCGATCTCGCGCGAGACACCGAGCGCCTGCTCGCCGCACCAACGGGCGATCTCTTCGATCGCGTCGGCGCCGATCAGGCGGTCGACCATCGCCTTGCGTTCGGTCGGCTTCATCTTCGAGAGCCGCTCGGCGTCGCCCTGGTTGGCGACGTTGGCGACGCGAAAGACGTCGAGGCCATAGCCGAGGATCTGGAGGATGCGCGCGTTCACCGGCTTGGTGCCGACCGCGAGCGTCTCGCCATTGTGGTCACTCGCCAGCGCCGCGTTCTTGACCGTGCGGGAGATCGAGTAGCGGTGCCCTCGGATGGTAATCAGACCGGAGGCCTTGAGGTGCTTGTAGTCGGCGGCAGCGCCGCGCAGCGCGGCCGAGCCGAACAGCAGGAACTCGATCATCTCGAGCGTGAGGGTCTTGCCGTTCTCGTTCGGGCCGGTGATCGCCGTCATGCCCTTCGAGAAGTCGAAGGTGCGATCGAACGCGCGGCCGAGCGGGTAGTGGTCGGTCGGCGGGAACCTAACCGTGAAACTGAGCTGCTCGATCATAGTGGGCCTGCAGAATGTGATGCTTTTCGAGACGACGGAAGGTATTCTTCAGTCCTTCCAGGGCATGCCAACGGAGGCTCCCTGGCTCGACAGCGCGGGTCTGATCCCAGAAGACAGCATCGCTCTCGGAGGCTGCTGCACAGAGCCAATGGAGGACAGCGTTCTCTTCGGGCGTGAACTTCACGCCTTGCATGAGAAGTCCGAGCCCGGTGAGGAAGAACTTACCCTTCTGCACCGAAGGTCTCCCTCCAGCGCTGGTCGATCTGATCCCGGACCTCCGGGATGATGTCGTGCTCGTCGAGCGCGGCGCGCGCGGCGGCCGTGGTGTCGAAGCCGTCCAGGGAGACCTCACCGGCGGGCTCTTCCTCGACCGGGCGCACGCGCTGAATGTCGAAAGATAGACAGTCCGGGACTTCGCCCTCGAACTGCTCGCCCGGCTGGAGCTGGAGGCGGACGCAGACATTGCTGAGCGCTTGCGGATCGTCGACCAGCAAGTCCTCGAGGCCGTTGATGCAGAATGTCCGATACTGGACAGAGCCAGCACACTGGCCACCGTCCTCACCCTGCGCGTAGGGCTGCATGCTCCCCACGACCTCCACCTCGACACCATCCCGTTTGAAGGTGGAGGGCAGATGGACGTGCCCGGTGTAGGCCTTGGTGATACCGAGGGCCGCCAGCTCCTTGGTCGGGATCAGGTTGTGGCTGGGCGACCGGGGATCGACGTCCCAGTGACCATAGGCGGTGGTGATCCCGACACTGATCCCCATCCTGTTGAAGGCACCCGCCATGTTGGCGGCAACCTCCAGCTGATCGGATGCGCTCTTGGTCGGGTGCCAGGGAAGCAGCAAGCCAACGCCGGCCACCGCGACCGGCTCGATTACGCACCGCACGTTCTGGACGCCGCGCACCAACTGCCCGAACACGTCCCAGGCCGTCACCTCGGCGAGGTCCCGGCTGTCGTCGTGGTTGCCCTGCAGGAGGTAGAAGATGGTGCGCGGGTTCGCGTAGGCCGCCGCCATGTAGGCCTGGGCGGCGAACAGCAGGGTGTCGTAGTCGACCTGCGGCTTGTCGAAGAGGTCGCCGAGGCAGATGTGCGTGGACGCTCCCTTCGGGTCGAGGCGGCGGACGAAGTCCTCGCGCACTAGCTGCTCGCGTTGGCCCCGGCGCTCGACCGGCACGCCCTTGGTGAAGCGGCGCCCGAGATGAGGGTCACCGAGAATGACGGGTTTGGTGCTCATGACGCGAAGATCGCCCGGATCTGATAGAGGCAGTCGTGCAGCGCGTTGTGCGCGTCACCGACCGGCTCGATGGTCTTCCAGAAGTCGCGACGGTTCTCGTGACCACGGCCCAGCAGATAGCTGTTCAGGTCGATCGCCTCGCGATAGTGAAACGGCTGCATCAGACCGTACTGGCGGAAGTACGACGCGATGAAGTTATAGTCGAAGGTCGTTGGCTTGCCCCAGAATGCTCGAGGGCAGAGGCTCGAACCTTCGGCGACCCAGTCCCAGAAGGCCTTGATCACGATCGCGGACGGCTCGGCCCGCGAAAGGATGCCACGCAGCACGTCCGGCTGGCCCATCCACCAGTCCCGGGTGCTCTCCGACCAGTAGCGCCCCTCCGGCACGGTGAGGGCGCGATCGAAGAACCGATGGTCGATCTCCTTTGTGTGCCGGTTGAAGCGAACCGCGGCGATCTGAATGATCGCGTTCTCCTCCGGGTTCGTCCCGGTGGTCTCGACGTCGATCATGTAGTCGAACATCGGCGCGCCAGGCTGGGGCATGAACGCCGTCCGGTGTTCGGTCTCGACAGGGATCTCGTGCGGACCCACTTGGACGATCTCCGTCACGGCCACTGTGGGCGGCTTCCCGCGGGGGTCAGCTCCGTCGAACACTTGAACTCTCCCATCTCAGTCCAGGCCATGGACTTCCGGTCAGTCTTGCTTTCGTGCAGCCTGATCCACGCCATCGAGACGCAGTACCAGTCGCCGGTGCTCATTCGATGGATGAACACCCAGTATGCGCCCCCGGCCGCTACGATCTGAGCGCCGTGGGCATTCTGCCCCTTCTTCAGGAGCTTGAACTCGAAGAGCGTGTCGTGCTGCGTGCTCTTCACCTCGGCGAAGAACGTCTTGCCGCGCACGGCGCAGATGTAGTCGGCTGGCGTTGCATCGACGCCAGCACCGACCGAACCCGTGAGGCCCTTGATCGCGGCGGCGTCCTTGATGCGGTAGAAGTAACCCTGTTTCCCGAGCGCGTTGATGCTGCTCTCGAACAGGGCCTCCGTTGGCTTGCCGGTGTTCTTTTTCATGGTACGTTTCGTACCTTGAGAAGCCGCCGACAGCAAGAGTCGGCGGCTTCTTTTTCGGGGCTCAGACGATCGTGGGGATCTCGGGCTCGAGCTGGACCTGCACCATCGTGTAGATCTTGGTCACGTCGAGCGGGCCGGAGCCGGCCGCTGCGTCGGTGAGGCCCTGCACGACCGCGAGCGCCGAGTAGGGACGGCCCTGGTTCATGGCGGCCTGGGCGCCGTAGCCGGTGACGAGGTTGATCAGGGCGTCGACCTGAACCATCTGCACCCGGGCCGGGCGCTTGGTGCCGTCGTCGAGAACGACCTCGACGTGCTCGCCGACGCGGACCTTCTCGAAGAGATCGGCGCCCTTCGTGAAGGTCGACATCGGCATGCCGCCCTGGAGGTACTCGACACTGGGCACCGAGAGTTGGGTAAGCTTCTTCTCAGCCATTGGTGGCCTCCTGCTGGATATGGCTCATGTGACGCTGAGCCTCGGGGGAAAGCATGGCGACGCGAGCCGCATCCATCGGCTGGTGCCGCAGGGCGCCGGGCGGGAAGGTGCCCGGGTTGCCGGTGAGCTGGAGGAGGTACATCAGCGCGATCTCCAGCACGTCGGTGGTGGTGATCCCGTTGCGCGGGCGGAAGAGCGCCGGCGGGGCGTTCTCCGCGGTCGGCATCACGACGTCGGCCTCCTCGGCTTCACGGTCGATTTCGGTGGTCATGCTCTCTCTCCGGGTAGGGTCTTGCGGTACTGGATCCAGCCCGGCCCGAGGTTCCCCGCCAGCTCGGGGTGAGCCCAGCTGCCGTCCGGCAGCTTGGTGTCGGGCGTGGCCTGGTGCTCGCACGGGCTGGCATGCATCGGGCGCGCGGCGATCAGCGCGTCGTGCCGGGCGACTTCCTCGGCGATAGTGAGCCGGGCCTCATGGAACGGCACGTAGCTGACCTGGGCGCACCGGGTGACGGAGCAGGCCCTCAACACGGCCCAGTCGAAGCCGGAGGGATCAGGGCCACGCTCGTCGTCCGAAATGTACGGAAGGTGCCACTCGCCTCGTTCCAGCTGCGTAGGCTCGATCAGCGCTTCCTTCATCGCGACCGCGAGGTCGCGGATGTGGGGCTCGGCCGCCGGGTCGTCGCGGAGCGCGTCCCAGTTCGAGAGGTTCGTCGTGGTCAGCACCACGTCGATGTGCAGGAACGGGGCGAGGAGCCGGTTGCAGATCTGCTTGTGGTAGCCGGCGCGCATGTAGCGCTCGGCGTGCCGCACTGCGTCGTCTCGAGCTTCGAGCCAAGCCTCGTCCCGCGTGACGTCCGGC
>NZ_BPQR01000059.1 GCF_022179345.1 Methylobacterium jeotgali
GGCCTTTCTCGTTTCGAGGATGTCACGGGTCGACTTAGAGCATTTCCCGCCGAAGTGGTTGCCGGTTCGGCGCGAGAAAATGCGTCACACCAATAAGATAGAGCGTTTTCTGCGATCCGGCGATTGCGGAAAACGCTCTAGTCCACCGCCTCGAACATCTCGTCGAAGGCGTAGCCGGAACCGCGCACGGTGCGGATCGGATCGGCCTGGCGGGGCCGGTTAAGGGCCTTGCGCAGGCGCCCGACATGCACGTCGACGGTGCGCTCGTCGATGTAGACGTCGTGCCCCCAGACGCCGTCGAGGAGCTGCTCCCGGGAGAAGACCCGGCCAGGGCTTTGCATCAGGAACTCGAGGAGCTTGAACTCCGTCGGCCCGAGATGCAGCTCGCGGCCCGAGCGGCGGATGCGGTGGCTGAGCCGGTCGAGCTCGATGTCGCCGGCCACCAGGAGGCTGGCGACGTGGGCGGGCTTGGCCCGCCGCAGCAGCGAGCGTACCCGCGCCAGCAGCTCGGGCACGGAGAACGGCTTGACGATGTAGTCGTCGGCGCCCGTGCCGAGGCCGCGGATGCGGTCGCCCTCCTCGCCGCGGGCGGTGAGCATGATCACCGGCAGCCGCTCGGTCTCGCGCCGGGCGCGGATGCGCCGGCACAGCTCGATCCCCGAGAGGCCCGGCAGCATCCAGTCGAGCAGGACGAGGTCGGGCACCTGCTCCTGGAGGCGGATCTCCGCCTCGTCCCCGCGCACGGCGCTGTCGACCTCGAAGCCCTCGGCCTCGAGGTTGTAGCGCAGGAGCAGGGTGAGGGCCTCCTCGTCCTCGACGATCAGGATACGGGTGCTCATCGGCGGCTCACGGGACCGGTGCGGAGGCGCGTCAGGCCGCCGACGGTCCGGGCGGGGCGCTCTCCGCGGCCGCGCCCTGCGGCGAGACGGTGGCATAGTTCGAGGCGTCGTTCTTCGGGCGCTCGCCGGTGGGATTCTCGCCGGTGGCGAGGTACTGGATCGTCTCGGCGATGTTGGTGGTGTGGTCGCCGATGCGCTCGATGTTCTTGGCGCAGAACAGCAGGTGCGTGCAGAAGGAGATGTTGCGCGGGTCCTCCATCATGTAGGTGAGGAGCTCCCGGAACAGCGAGTTGTAGAGGGCGTCGATCGCCCCGTCCCGCTCCCATACGTCGTGCGCGGCCTTGGTGTCGCGGCCGGCATAGGCGTCGAGCACGTCCTTGAGCTGCTCCTGCACCAGATCGCTCATGTGCTGGACGCCCTGGACGATCTTCTGCGGCTGGGCCTCGTCGCTGATGGCGAGCACGCGCTTGGCGATGTTCTTGGCGAGATCGCCGATGCGCTCGAGATCGCCCGAGACGCGGATCGACGAGATCGTCTCGCGCAGGTCGATGGCCAGCGGCTGGCGCCGGGCGATGAGCAGCACCGACTTCTCCTCGATCTCCCGCTGGAGGGCGTCGAGTCGCTTGTCGGCGACGATTACCGACTGGGCGAGGCCGGTGTCGCGGCGGACGAGGGCGAGGCTCGCCTCGTCCGTCATCTTCTCGGCGATGCCGCCCATCTCGGAGATGAGCCGGCGCAGCCGGTCGAGGTCGTTGTCGTAAGAGGAGACGATGTGATCGGGCATGGCGGTCCTCGCGGGCGCGGGGCTCTGGAGCATTCCGCGTCGGGCGCGACGGGCGGCTCGACGCGCGAGAATGCGGCGTGGGAATGCGCTAGCCGAAGCGGCCGGTGATGTAGTCCTGGGTCTGGCGCTTCTCCGGGTTCATGAAGATGCGCGTCGTGGGCCCGAACTCGACGAGCTCGCCGAGATACATGAAGGCGGTGAACTGCGAGATGCGGGCGGCCTGCTGCATGTTGTGGGTGACGATGACGATCGTGAACTCGTCGCGCAGCTGCTCGATCAGCTCCTCGATGCGGCCGGTGGAGATCGGGTCGAGCGCCGAGGTCGGCTCGTCGAACAGGATCACCTCCGGGCGCTGGGCGACCGTGCGGGCGATGCACAGGCGCTGCTGCTGGCCGCCGGAGAGGCCCATGCCGGACTGCTTGAGCTTGTCCTTCACCTCGTCCCAGAGCGCGGCCTTGCGGAGCGACTCCTCGACCCGGTTGTCGAGCTCGGCCTTGGGCAGGCGCTCGTAGAGGCGAAGGCCGAAGGCGACGTTGTCGTAGATCGACATCGGAAAGGGAGTCGGCTTCTGGAAGACCATGCCGACGCGCGAGCGCAGCTCGTTGAGGTCGACGCTGGAGTCGAGGACGTTCTTGCCGTCGAGCAGGATCTGCCCCTCCGCCCGCTGCTCCGGGTAGAGGCTGTAGATGCGGTTGAAGGTGCGCAGCAGGGTAGACTTGCCGCAGCCCGAGGGACCGATCAGCGCGGTCACCTGCCGGTCGTGGAAGTTGAGGTTGATGTCCTTCAGGCCGTGGAAGGCGCCGTAGTAGAAGTTCAGGTCCTTGACCGCGATGCGCACGGGCGCGTTCGTATCGGCCTGGGGTCGGGCACCGAGCTCGGCGGCGTCGATGGGAGCGGCGTTCATCGGGGGATCCTTGGGACGGTCCTGGGGATGATCTCGGGAGAAGGGGCTCGTTCGCGGCGGGCGGCGGTCCGGCTCAGTGGCGCTTGGGCGAGAGCACGAAGCGGGCGACGACCGACAGCGCGAGGATGGTCGCGGTGATGAGCAGCGCGCCGGCCCAGGCGAGCTGCTGCCAGTTCGGGTAGGGCGAGAGGGCGAACTGGTAGATCATCACCGGCAGGTTCGCGATGCCGCCCATCAGGTTGGGGCTGAACCAGGAGTTGTTGTTCAGCGCCGTGAAGAGCAGCGGCGCGGTCTCTCCGGCGATGCGGGCGAGCGCCAGGATGATGCCGGTGACGATGCCGGCGGACGCCGCCCGCCAGGTCACCTGGCGGATCACCGTGGAGGCGGGCGCGCCGAGCGCCGCGCCGGCCTCGCGCATGGAGCCCGGCACGAGGCGCAGCATGTCCTCGGTGGTGCGCACGATCACGGGGGTGGCGATGATGGCCAGCGCGACGCCGCCGGCCCAGCCGGAATAGGTCCCCATCGGCCGCACCATCAGGGTGTAGACGAACAGGCCGATCAGGATCGAGGGCGCCGAGAGCAGGATGTCGTTGAGGAAGCGCACCAGCTCGGCGAGCTTCGAGCCGCGGCCGTACTCGGCGAGGAAGGTGCCCGCCATGACGCCGACCGGCGTCGCCACGACGATGCCGATGAAGGTGAGCACGAGGCTGCCGAGCACGGCGTTGGCGATGCCGCCGCCCTCGGAGCCGGGCCCCGGGGTCGGCTGGGTGAGGAGCGTCGGCGTGATGCCGCGGAGGCCCTCGATGATCAGCATCAGCAGGATCGAGCCCAGCACCACGGCGCCGATCAGGGTCGCGGCGAAGCAGGAGACCCGCAGCACGCGGTCGGCGACGCGCCGGCTGGATCGCACGCGCGAGACGGGGGCGGCGTGCATCGCGGCCATGGGAGTGGTGGCGTCCATCGGAGGCTCCTCAGGCGACCTTGACGCGCCGGGTCAGCAGGCGCGCGATGATGAGGACGACGAACGTGATCACGAAGAGGATGCAGCCGAGCGCCATCAGCGCGTTGAGCTGCATTCCGTCCGCCTCGTTGAACTCGTTGGCGATGCGCGAGGCGATGGTCGAGCCGGGATCGAAGATCGAGGCCGAGAGCCGGTTGGCGTTGCCGATCACGAAGGTGACCGCCATGGTCTCGCCGAGCGCCCGGCCAAGGCCGAGCATGATCGCGCCGATGATCGAGACCGAGGCCTGCGGCACGAGGACGTGGCGCACCACCTCCCAGGTCGTGCAGCCGATGCCGTAGGCGCTCTCGCGCAGGATCGTCGGGATCTGGTCGAGCATGTCGCGGGCGATCGAGGCCACGAAGGGCACGATCATGATCGCCAGGATGATGCCGGCGGTGAGGATGCCGACGCCGGAGGGGACGCGGGCGTAGAGCAGCGTGCCGACCACCGGCAGGCCCTCGACGAGGTTCGAGACCGGCACCTGCACGAAGCGGGCGAAGAGCGGCGCGAAGATGAACAGGCCCCACATGCCGTAGATGATGCTCGGCACGGCGGCGAGCAGCTCGATGGTCATTGCCACCGGCCGGCGCGCCCAGCCGGGGCAGAGCTGCGTGAGGTAGACGGCGATGCCGAGCGACAGCGGCACGCCGATCAGGAGGGCGATGAGCGCGGAGGCGAGCGTGCCGATCACCGCGACGAGGGCGCCGTACTGCTCGGTTCCGACGTTCCAGGCCGGCGAGGTCAGGAAGCCGAAGCCGAACTCGCGGAAGGCGGGCCAGCCGCCATAGGCGATGGAGGCGAGGATGCCCACCAGCACCAGCAGCACGAGGATGGCGCAGCCGTAGGCCGCGGCCCTGAACAGGGCGTCGGCGCCCCGGCTCGGGGTCGTGCGCGGCACCCGATCCTCTCGGGCCAACGCGATCGTCTCGGTCAAGGCAGCCATCCGCCGTTCTCTTCGCTCAAGCGCTTGGTAGCCTCCGGGACGGCCCGAGGCGAGCCGTCCCGGAGAAGCCGGGTCTATGGGGCCGGCTTACTGGGTCAGGACCGGCTTGCCGTCCTTGTCCTTGATCTGCTTCCACTCGTCCTTGACCAGCGCGACGACGCTGTCGGGCAGCGGCACGTAGTCGAGGTCGGTGGCGAGCTTGTCGCCGTTCTTGTAGGCCCAGTCGAAGAACTTGAGCACGGCGGCGCTCTTGGCCGGGTCGGCGGCCTCCTTGTGGACGAGGATGAACGTCGCGGCCGTGATCGGCCAGGCGTCGTCGCCACCCTGGTTGGTCAGGGCGATGCCGAAGCCCGGCGCGGACTTCCAGTCGGCGCTGGCGGCGGCGGCCTGGAAGGCCTTGTCGTCGGGCTGCGGGAACTTGCCGGCCTTGTTCTGGATCAGGGCGTAGGCGAGCTTGTTCTGCTTGGCGTAGGCTGACTCGACGTAGCCGATGGCGTTCGGGACCTGCTTGACGGTGGCGGTGACGCCCTCGTTGCCCTTGCCGCCCTGGCCGGCGGGCCAGGAGATCGTCGTCGCCGCGCCGAACTCCTTCTTCCAGGCCTCGGAGGCCGAGGAGAGGTAGGTGGTGAAGATGTTCGTCGTGCCCGAGGCGTCGGAGCGGTAGACCGGGGTGATCGGGGCGTCGGGGAGCTTCAGGCCCTCGTTGAGCTTGGCGATCTTGGCGTCCGACCACTTGGTGATCTTGCCGGCGTAGATCTCGGCGATCAGCTCGCCCGTGAGCTTCAGCTTACCGGGCTCGAGGCCGGGAATGTTCACCACGGTGACGACGCCGCCCATCACGGTCGGGAATTGCACGAGGCCGTCCTTGGTCAGCGCCTCGCCCTTGAGCGGGGCGTCGGTGGCGCCGAAGTCGACGGTCTTGGCCTGGATCTGCTTGATGCCGCCGCCGGAGCCGATCGACTGGTAGTTGAGGCCGGTGCCGGTCTCCTTGCGGTAGGCTTCCGCCCACTTGGAGTAGACCGGGAAGGGGAAGGTGGCACCGGCGCCGGTGATGTCGGCGGCGAGCGCCGCGCCGGTGAGCTGGGCCGTCGCGAGGCCGAGGGCGAGCGCGTAACGGAAGGGCTTCAAAGGATTCTCCATCGCTGTCGAGGCCGGCGGGTTCCTCAAGGAACCTCCCGCCGGGGCGATACCGGCCCGACGGTGCCGCCTCTATGACGAAGCGATGACAGATCGATGACATCCCCCGGCCACGGCTCGCTCGGCGGCGGTTCTTCCGAGGGTTCCGCACAAGCATGGCACGATTGTGCGGTCTCGCGCGTTCCATCCGCCTCGGCCCGGCGCGACGGCGGGCCGGCGAGCAGGAGACGGAACGACGTGCGTCCCGGCGAGACCGACACGCAATCCAGGCCCGAGGCCGCACCCGGCACCGACGAGCAGCGCTTCCTCGACTTGCACGCGGAGCGCTCGACCCTGGAGCGGGCGCTGGCCCTCAGTCAGGCACGGCAGCGGTTCGTATCGGACCGGACGGAGGCCGAGAGCGCCCGGCAGGAGGAGGAGCGCCTGCTGGCGGACCTCGATCTCGTCCTCACGCGGATCCGGGCGGAGGAGTACCGGCGCCGGCCGGGCGCGCGCCGCTGGTAGCCGCGGGCTAATCCCCCCGGCGGCGGTCGCGCTCCTTGTGGCGCAGCCGCAGGAGCAGGTCGATCTGGCTGTCGGGCAGCGGCTGCGCCTCGACGCGGCTCTCGTAGAAGGAGCGCAGGACCGTGCCGATCCGGCGGCGTGCCTCGGCATTCATCGCCGTTTCGCCGGCCGGTGCGGGGTGCAGAGCGTCGGTCGTGTCGAATCCCTGGGCCATGGTCCTGTTCCGGGCCTTGAAGGCCACGCGATTCGCCGCGTCACCTCGACACAATTCTCAGTTGCTATGGTTAACAATCCGTTAACTACAGGTTCCCTCAGGGCACCGGCGCAGGTGTTTCGGTCGCGGCGAGAAGTCGCGCTGCGGCGGCCCGTGCCTCGTCGGTCACGGTGGCGCCGGCCAGCATGCGGGCGATCTCCTCGCGGCGCGCCGGGGGATCGAGGGGCGTGACGCGGGTGGCGACGCGCGCCGCGCCCTTCACCCCGTCCTTGGCGATGAGGAAATGCGTCGCCGCCCGCGCCGCCACCTGCGGGGCGTGGGTGACGGCCACGACCTGCACGGTCTCGGAGAGGCGCCCGAGGCGCACGCCGATGGCGTCGGCCACGGCGCCGCCGACGCCGGTGTCGATCTCGTCGAAGATCAGGGTCGGGGCCGAGCCGCGATCGGCGAGTACAACCTTGAGTGCGAGGAGGAAGCGGGACAGCTCGCCGCCGGAGGCGACCTTCATCATCGGGCCGGCGCGGGTGCCCGGATTGGTCTGCGCCCAGAACTCAACCCGCTCGGTGCCGGCGGGGTCGCGCGATTCGGGATCGGTGGCGATCTCGGTAATGAAGCGGGCCCGCTCCAGCTTCAGCGGAGGCAGCTCGGCCTTCACCGCGGCGTCCAGCGCCTTGGCGGCGCGCCGCCGGCCGGCGGCGAGCTTCTCCGAGGCCGCCGCATAGGCGGCCTCGGCACCGGCCAAGTCGGCCTCCAGGCCCGCGAGCCGCTCGGCACCGGCATCGATCGCAGCGACCTCGCCCTCGAAGCGCTCGCGGAGCGCGGCGAGGTCGTCGGCGGGCTTATCGTACTTGCGCGAGGCGGCGCGCAGCGCGAACAGGCGCTCCTCGGCTCGCTCCAGCTCGCGGGGGTCGAACTCGGTCTCGGCCACCGCCGCGTCGAGCACGCCGCGGGCCTCGTCGAGGGCGACGAGGGCGGCGTCGAGCGCCCGCACGCAGGGCTCGACCAGGGCGGGAAGCTGCTCGGCCCGCCGCTCCAGGCGCCGCACGGCCGAGGCGAGATGGGGCACCGCCGAGCCCTGGCCCCCGAGAGCCTCCAGGGCGTCGTTCAACTCGCGGGCGATCTTCTCGCTCTGCTGCATGATCGCGCGGCGCTCGGCGAGGCTCGCCTCCTCCCCGGCCTCGGGGGCGAGCGTGCCGAGCTCGTCGACGGCATGGCGGAGGAAATCGGACTCGCGCTGGGCCGCCTCGACCTGGGCGCGCTGGGCGGCGAGGCTCGCGCGAGCCGCCTTCACCCGGCGCGAGGCCTCCGCGACGGTGGCGAGCGGCCCGTGCAGGCCGCCGAAGGCGTCGAGGATCGCACGGTGGGCGCCGGCATCGGCCAGCGCCCGATCGTCGTGCTGGCCGTGGATCTCGACGAGCGCGGCGCCGATCGCCCGCAGGGTCTGCACGCCGATCGCCTGGTCGTTGACGAAGGCGCGGGTGCGTCCGTCCGCCATCTGCGTGCGGCGCAGGATCAGGTCGCCCTCGGTGTCGATGCCGGCCTCGCCAGCGATCCGCCGGGCGGGATGGTCGAGCCCGACGTCGAACACGGCGGTGACGGCGCCCTGCGCCTCGCCGTGGCGCACCAGGCCGCCGTCGCCGCGGCCACCGAGCGCCAGGGAGAAGGCGTCGAGCAGGATCGACTTGCCGGCGCCCGTCTCGCCGGTGAGCACGCTCAGCCCGTCGCGAAAATTCAGCTCGAGCTTGTCGATGAGAACGATGTCGCGGATCGCGAGCTGCACGAGCATGCCGCGTCTCGAAGCCCCCTGATCGGGCCGCGCCCGGGAAGCATCCGTCCCGCGGCGCGCGGAGCGGACGCGGGCGGCGCGCCGGGTGCCGATATAGGCGGGGCGCGCCGTCTCTTCACCCCGCAAAAACGGCGCGCCCCGGTGGGACGCGCCGCGAAGATCCGCTCAGTTCGCGGAAGCGGTCTGGCCGGTGATCGAGCGGAACGCCCGGCTCAGGAAGGAACTCTTCTCCTCGCGGGGCTCGAGGCCGCCGTTCTGGAGGAGGGCGTAGGCGTCCTTGTACCAGGGGCTGTCGGGGAAGTTGTGGCCGAGCACGGCCGCCGAGTTCTGGGCCTCGGCGGTAATGCCGAGCGCCATGTAAGCCTCGGTGAGGCGCATCAGGGCCTCCTCGGCGTGGCGGGTCGTCTGGTACTTGCTCACCACGTCGCGGAAGCGGTTGATGGCGGCAGGGAAGTTGCGGCGCTCCAGGTAGTAGCGGCCGATCTCCATCTCCTTTCCGGCGAGCTGGTCGCGGGTGATCTGGATCTTGGCCTTGGCGTCGGCGACGTATTCCGACTTCGGATACTTCGTCACCAGCTCCTGGAGGGCGACGAGGGCCCGCTCCGAGCGCTCCTGGTCGCGGGTCACGTCCGGGATCTGCTTATACTGCGACATCGCCATCAGGTACTGGGCGTAGGCCGCGTCCTTGCTCGCCGGGTGCCGCTGCAGGTAGCGCTTCGAGGCGTTGATGGCGTCGTCGTACTTCTGGCCCTCGTAGTTGGCGAAGGCGGTCATCAGCAGCGCCTTCCGGGACCAGTCCGAGTAGGTGTACTGCTTGTCGAGGTCGCCGAACTTCTTGGCCGCGCCCTCGTAGTCGCTGTCCTCCATCTTGGCCAAGCCCTCGCTGTAGAGCTTGTCCGCGGGGACGGTGGGGATCACCTCGGGCTTGTACTTCTCGGCGAAGGGGTTGATCGAATCGAGGGCGTCGCAGCCGCCGAGACCGAGCCCGAGGACGGACAGGATCACGGCCGCCATCGCACCGCGGGTCGGATTGCTGACAGACATCTCTCGGTTCATCCCTCGAAGGCGCGCCGGGCAGTGTCTCCCGCCATCCTCGCGCGCCGCCCCAAACGACCGCCCCGAACCGCCGGCCGCGTCGAGCGCGGCCCCGTTCAGGGACGATTCACCGTGGCGGTCAATTCGGGCGCGAAAACGGCGGCGCGCAGGTGCCGGGCGGCAGATCGCGGCGCTGTGGCCGGAAAGTTACAGAAGGGTTAAGCGCGGCGCTCAGAGATCGCCGGCGAAGGCGGCGAGGCCGAGATTGGCGCCGAGCTCGGCCAGCGCGCCCTCGCGGCGGGGGGCCTGCGCCTCGACGATCGCGTAGTTCGCGCGATCGGAGAACAGGGCGGAGAGGACGCCGACATTCATGCGGTGGCCGCCGCAGTAGGAGCGGTAGCCGCCCTGGATCGGCAGGCCGGCGAGCGCGAGGTCGCCGACGGCGTCGAGGAACTTGTGACGGACGAACTCGTCCGGGAAGCGCAGGCCTTCGGGGTTGACGACGGCGGTCTCGCCGACGGCGACCGTGTTGTCGAGGGAGGCACCGAGCGCGAAGCCGGCCTTCCAGTAGCGCTCCACGTCCCGCATCATGCCGAAGGTGCGCGCACCCGCGATCTCGCGGCGGTAGGCGGCGGGCGTCAGGTCCATCGCCTTGCGGGAGCGGCCGATCACCGGGCTCTCGAAATCGATCTCGACGTCGAGGCGGAAGCCCCGGTCGATAGGGCGAAGCTCGGCGAAGGCCCGGCCGATCTCGATGCGCACCGGCCGCAGCACCTTGATCCAGCGCTTCGGGGCGCCGCAGGCCGCGAGGCCGACCGTGTCGATCGCCTCGACGAAGGGGCGGGCGCTGCCGTCGAGGATCGGCATCTCGGGGCCGTCGATCTCGACCAGCGCGTTGTCGACGCCGAGCCCGTAGAAGGCCGACATCAGGTGCTCGATGGTGGCCACCGCTCCGGTCTCGACGTCGCCGATGACGGTGCAGAGCTCGGTGGCGGAGACGCAGGCGTGGTGGGCCTTGATGATCCGGTCGTTGCCGGTGGAGACGCCGGTGCGGAGGAAGGCGATGCCGTGGTTCGCGGGGGCCGGGCGGAGCGTGATCTCGACGGGGTTGCCGGAGTGTACGCCGATGCCGCTGAGCGCGACGGAGCCCTTGAGGGTCGTCTGTTGGTGCGTTCGCATTCTTTCGCCCTCGGCCGTGATCGGGTGGAAAGCTTTCGCCTCCGGTCCCTCTGATCCGTCCGCTGCTCGAAGCCTCGTGCGTGCACCGCCGAAAGAAAGCGGTGCCTTCGTCGTTGGTGAATTTGGTATAGCCGCGCCTCGCCGCGCCGGCCAAATCACGCTTTCTTACGCTCTGTTACAGACACGCTTGCCGGATGCGTGCAGAAAAACCATGCTCTCCCAAGAGGTTAAAGATTGGTTAACAATCTTTCAAACCGGCTTTGAAACTGTGACCAAAAGGCTTCACGTCCCCCGAGAGGGCGTGTTCCTAGGCTTGGTCGACCAGCCAAATCCTCGCGATGCCGAAGCCATACCGCACTGCAACATGGCGTGCGGCGGGGCGTCGCGCGGTCCGTCGAACCGGTGCTTAAGCCGCGAAGACGTCGGGAATCGGGCGTCGGACTCCGCGCGGCCCAGGTCGCAGGCGTGCAGGACACCGGCCGGCGCCCTCGCACCCGTCGGCCGCCGAAGGCGGCCGGTGCTAGAGGATGCCGGCGCGCAGCACCCGCTGGATCGCGTAGATCACCGCCCCGAGGCGGGCCTCGACGAGGTCGCGGGGCACCTCGGCGTCGTGCTGGATCGCCAGCGGATGGGTGAAGCGGTAGCTGGCGTCGAAGATGTAGGCGATGGCCCGCTCGCGGTCGCGGGCGGAGAAGGCGCCGGCCGCCATCCCCTCCTCGATCACCCGCTCCACGAGGCTGCGCAGGCGCACCCGGTGGCGGCGGGCGATGGGGCGGGCGGCGACGGTGGCGTCGAGATGGACCGCGAACAGGTGCGGCTCGTCGGCGAGCGCGTCCCGCTGCACGGTGGCGAGCGCGGTGAGCAGGCGCTCGATCTTGTCGTCGGCGGGGTCGGGCGCGTCGGCGATGCCGGCGAGCCGGGTCTCCACATCCCGCAGCCAGCGGCCGGCGACCGCGTCGAGGAGCGCGTCCTTCGAGGGGAAGTAGCGGTAGACGTTGGCGTGGGTCATCCCCGCCTCGGCGGCCACCGCCACCACCGTCACCCGCTTCGGCCCGAGGCGGGCGAGATGCTCGGCGGCGATGTTGAGGAGGCGCACGTCCGCCGACGGCAGCGCCGGGCGGGCCTTCTGAGGAGCGGAGCGGCCACGCCCGACGACGCGCAGCGTCACCGCCTCGTCGGATTCCGCATCCCGCTCCGGCCCCTGGCTGATGCCCGTCTCGCGTGGCTCGTCCGGATGCGCACCTGTCCCGATACGCGGCTCGTCGCCCGGCTGCCGGAACGGCAGCGGCAGGCGCTGGGGTGTGAGGTGGTAAGGCGAGGCCGACCCCCATCTGACCGGGAGGGCGCGACGGGCGCCCTCCATCCACGACCTCCGGACTGCAAGGCCCGGACATGACACTTGCGAGCCTATGTTCACATTAGTTTGACAAAGCAACAAATTTTTCTTGGTTGGACGCGATCAGAATCGATTCTTCCACGCCCGGAGCGCCACGAAGACGCGTTCGGCCTCGCTCCCCGGCGCCAGCCCGACGCCCTGGGCCAGCGCCGGATCGCCCGCCCGCAGGAACGGGTTCGTCGCCTTCTCCTCTCCGAGGCTCGAGGGAATGAGGAAGCGTCCCTCGGCGGCCGCGCGCTGCGCCTCCTCGGCCCTGGCCTTGAGCCGGGCGTTGTCGGGGTCGGCGGCCAGCGCGAAGCGGGCGTTCGAGCCTACGTAGTCGTGCCCGCTGTAGATCTGGGTCTCGTCCGGCAGCGGCAGGAAGCGCGAGAGCGAGCGCCACAGGGTCTCCGGCGGGCCCTCCAGCACCCGGCCGCAGCCGAGGGTGAAGAGCGTGTCGCCGGCAAACACCACCCCGGCCTCGGCGAAGACGTAGGAGACGTGGTCGGCGCAGTGGCCCGGCGTCTCCCAGACCTCGCCGGCGAGCGCGCCCACGCTGACGGTGTCGCCCTCGGAGACGGTGACGTCGACCTCCGGCACCGCCGCGCCGGCCTTGGCCGGCGCCGTGACCTTCGCGCCCGTCGCCCGCTTCACCTCGGGGATGCCCTCGACGTGGTCGGCGTGGCGGTGGGTGACGAGGATGTCGGTCAGCGTCCAGCCGGTCTCCTTGAGGGCGGCCAGCACGGGCGCGGCTTCCGGCACGTCGATCGCCGCGCAGGCGCCCGTCTCGGGATCGCGCATCAGCACGCCGATATTGTCGCTGCGGCAGAGGAAGGTGCGGATCCAGGGGGTGCGTGCCGGCATGCGGGGTCTCTCCTCGGGTCTTCGGTCGGTCTCGGATCGCTCGCGCGCCCGCGGGCGCGGCGCTTGTCGGAATGGGCGAGAGGTAGGGCGGCGGCCGGGCCGCGTCGCGATCCTGCGCACCGGATCCTCGGCGCCGGATCGCTCACGGCAGTGGAGGACGGGACGGCGAGCGCTTGCCGCGCGCGCCCGCGCCCCCCATTGAATCGGCCGAGCGGACGACCGCAGCGGGTTCCATGCGCCTCGAAGTCACCGACCTGCGCGCCTTCTACGCCAGCCCGCTGGGCGCGGTCACCCACCGCATCGTCGGCCGGGCGATCCACGGCTTCCTCGGCTCGGTCTCGGGGCTCAGGGTACTCGGGCTCGGCTACGCGACGCCCTATCTCGCGCCGGTGCACTTCATCGCCGAGCGGACGCTCGCCTTCATGCCGGCGACGCAGGGGGTGGTGAACTGGCCAGGCAGCGGCCGCTCCTGCTCGGCGCTCGCCGACCCGACCATGATGCCGCTGCCCGACGCGGCGGTGGACCGGGCCATCCTCGTGCACGCGCTCGAATCCGTGGAGAGCCCGACCGAGCTGCTCCAGGAGGTCTGGCGCATCCTGACGCCGGGCGGCCGGATGCTCCTCGTCGTGCCGAACCGCCGGGGCGTCTGGGCGCGCTGGGAGGCGACGCCCTTCGGCCACGGCCAGCCCTACAGCCGCTCGCAGCTCGGGCGCCTGATGCGCGACACGCTGTTCAGCCCGGAGGGCTGGGCCGAGGCCCTCTACATGCCCCCGACGAGCGGGCGGCTGATGCTGCAGGCGGCGGGCGCCTGGGAGCGGGTCGGCACCGGCCTGTCCTTGCCCTTCGCCGGGCTTCACGTCGTCGACGCGACGAAGCAGCTCTATCGCCCGGTCACTGTGGCGAAGGCGCGCCGCGCCGCCCGCCTCGCGCCGGCCCGGGTGCTTCTGCCGTCGCCTTCCCCCTCTCCCTCGCCGGGTTGAGCGCCATGGATCCGGAATCGGCCCTGCGCCACTTCCTGCTCGCGCTGTCGGCGCTGTTCTCGATCGTCAACCCGATCGGCTCGGCGCTGATCTTCGCGCAGGTCACCGCCGACAAGTCCCACGCCCAGCGGGTCGAGCTCTCGAAGCGGATCGGCTTCTACGCGACGCTGATCATGCTCTCGGCGCTCTGGGCCGGCGCGCCGATCCTCAACTTCTTCGGCGTGTCGCTGGGGGCGCTGCGCATTGCCGGCGGCCTCGTGGTGGCGGCCTCAGCCTGGGTGCTCCTCAACGCGCCGGAGGCCCGGGACGCCCGCAGGCAGGCGGAGGCGAGCCAGCCGGAAGCCGGGCAGGTCGCCGACATCGCGTTCTTCCCCCTCACCCTGCCCTTCACCACGGGGCCGGGCACCATCGCGGTCGCCATCGCGCTGGGATCGAACCGGCCGGAGGGCATGGACGAGCGGCTCGGCTTCTACCTCGGCACCAGCCTCGCGGCGCTCGCCATCGCCGTCATGGTGCGCTTCGCCTACGGCTCCGCCGACCGGGTGGTGAACCTGATCGGCCCCGTGGGCGCGCGGGTGCTGGGGCGGCTCGCCGCCTTCCTGCTCCTCTGCGTCGGCACCCAGATCACCGTGGCCGGCGTCGTCGACGTCCTCGGCCCCCTGCTCGCCGCCCGGCACTGAGCCGGGGCGGCGAGCGTCCCTCAATTTGCGCCGAGGGCGGAGCGGGCGAGACCGCCGCCGCCGATGTCGCCGCTGTCGGCCATGCCGAGCTCCTCGATCAGCCGCAGCCGGGCCCGGCTGACCCGGCTCTTCACCGTGCCGACGGCGACCCCGCAGATCGCGGCGGCCTCCTCGTAGGTGAAGTTCTGGGCGCCCACGAGAATGAGCGCCTCGCGCTGGGGCGCCGGCAGGCGGTTCAGCGCCGTCTCGAAGGCGCGCATCTCGACCCGCACCTCCTGCTCGGGCGGGCTCGCGAGCCGCCCGGCGATGGCGCCGTCCACGTCCTCCACCTCGCGCTTGCGCTTGCGCTGCTGCGAGTAGAACAGGTTGCGCAGGATCGTGAACAGCCACGCCGTGAGGTTGGTGCCCCGCGTGAAGCTGTCGGACTTCGTCCAGGCGCGCACCAGGGTGTCCTGGACGAGGTCGTCGCTGCGGTCGAGGTCGTAGGTCAGCGAGAAGGCGAAGGCGCGCAGCGCCGGGATCGCCCCGAGCAGGAGATCGCGCATCTCGGTGTCGACGGCGCCGGGCAGCGCGGCCGTTGGGCTCATCTCGATCATCGCGTCGGCTCCTCCGGCTCGGTGCGGGAGGCGAGCTGCGCGACGAGGGTCTCGAAGCGGTCGGGCAGTGGCTGCGCGAGCAGGCTCGCGTAATGCGCCCGCAGGTTCAGCCCGATCCGGCGGCGGGAGGCCGCGTCGAGGCGGGGCCTGCGATCCATGGGCGCGCGGCCGCCTTCCGTCCCGCCCGTCTTCTCTCCGCTCGCCATCGCGCCGGCACCCTCCTCTCGGATCGGCCGTCTCGTGCGATTCGCCGGGTCGACCAGGAAGGCGGGTGTTAGGAACGCCGGATTTAATGCGATCTGAAAGTGTCGTTCATCTTATAGACAGGCGAACTTGACCGTAATATACTGATGTAGGATCAAGATTTTCAAGTATATTTCTATTCGATATCTATATCGTTTCCAAATGTAACTGGGAGAGCACTCCCGAAGGCTGGCCGAAGCTTGGCCGCAGGCAATTCGCGGGGGTTGCGGACCGGCCGGGGCGCTGCTAGCGCAGGCCGGATGCCGGTTTAGCTCAGCTGGTAGAGCAACCGCCTTGTAAGCGGTAGGTCGCGAGTTCGAGTCCCGCAACCGGCACCAGCCCGCCCCGCATCCGCGATGCGTTCCACGCGGATGCGTCGGCCCGCCCCGTCTCGATGACGAATCCCACCCTCGATGCCCTGCGCCGTGGCGACCTCGCCGGGGCGCGGGCGCTGCGCCTGCCGGGCCTGTCCGCGTTTCCGGACGCGATCTTCGGGCTCGCCGATACGCTGGAGGTGCTCGATCTCGGCGGGGGCACGCTCACGCGCCTGCCCGACGATCTCGGCCGCCTGCACCGGCTGCGGGTGCTGTTCGGCTCCGGCAACTGCTTCGAACGGCTGCCCGCCAGCCTCGGCGGCTGCGCGGCGCTGACCCAGGTCGGCTTCCGCGGCGTGGGGCTGCGGGAGGTCCCGGCCGAGTCGCTGCCACCGAACCTGCGCTGGCTGACGCTGACCGACAACCGCATCGAGACCCTGCCCCGCGCCCTCGGCGAGCGGCCGAGGCTTCGCAAGCTCATGCTCGCCGGCAACCGCCTGCGCGATCTGCCGGAGAGCCTCGCCGACGCGGGCGAGCTGGAGCTGCTGCGCCTCTCCGCCAACCGGTTCGAGCGGCTGCCCGCCTTCCTCGGCGCGATGCCGGCGGTGGCCTGGCTCGCCTGGGCCGGCAACCCGGCCGAGGACGGCGCGCCGCTCCCCGAGCCGGAACCGGTCGCCTGGGCCGACCTCGCCCTGGGCGAGCGCCTCGGCGAGGGCGCCTCGGGCCACGTCCACGCGGCGCTGTGGCGGGGGCGGCCGGTGGCGCTCAAGCTGTTCAAGGGCGTCATGACCAGCGACGGCCTGCCCGACCGGGAGATGGCGGCCTGCCTCGCGGCGGGCGCGCATCCCGGCCTCGTCGGCGGGCTCGGCCGGCTGATCGGCCATCCGGAAGGCACGCAGGGTCTGGCGATGCCGCTGCTGCCCGCGGGCTGGCAGGCGCTCGCCGGCCCGCCGAGCCTGGAGACCTGCTCGCGGGACGTCTACGCGCCGGGCCTGACGTTCGCGCCGGAGGTGGTGCTCGCCCTCGCCCGGACGGCGTCCGGCGCGGCGGAGCATCTGCACGGGCGCGGGATCAGTCACGGCGACCTCTACGCCCACAATCTCCTCTGGGACGGGGAGACCGGCGCGGCGGCCTTGAGCGATTTCGGTGCGGCCTCGCGCCTTCCGGCAGGTCGGACGGGGGCGGCGCTGGCGCGGATCGACGTGCGGGCCTTCGGCCTGCTCCTCGACGAGCTGATCGAGCGCTGCCGGGGCACGCCGGGCTGGCTCGACGCCGCGCGGGAGCTCGCCACGGCCTGCACCGGCGCCCCCGCCGCGCGCCCCTCGATGGCGGAGGCGCACGCCGCCGTCCGGGCCCTGGCCGAGGGCTGACCGCCGATCCGCTGCCCCCCGTGCGGGACCTCGTAAAAAATGCGCCGGAGCGGTGGTCCGCCCCGGCGCGCGATCACGTTCGAGCCTGCTCCCGCGATCCGGGGATCGCGGGGCGCCGGATCAGGTGTTGGCCTGGCGGCGCAGGAAGGCCGGGATCTCGAGGTGGTCGTCGTCCATCATCCGGGCCTGCGGGGCGAGGCGGCCCTGCGGATCCAGGTTGCCCTGGGCCGGGCGGTAGCCCTGGGGGGCGGCCGGAGCGCGGGGCGCGGGCGGCAGAGGAGCCTGCTGCATCGCGGGCTGGTGGTGCATCGGCGCCTGCGGCTGCGGGGCGGCAGCACGATGGACGGGCGCCTCCGGCTCCTCGCGGCGGCCGCCGAAGCCGACCGAGGCGAGGCGGCGCAGCAGGCTGGTGCGCTTCGAGTCCTGCGGCTCGGCCGCCTCCTCCGCCGGACGGGCGCGCAGCTGCGCCTGGGCGATCGGAGGCAGCTCGTGGATCTGCGGCATGCGCGGACCACGGGCGAGCGGGGCGGCGGCGGGCGCGGCCGCCCGCGGGGGCACGAAGGGACCGCCGGCATGGACGGGGGCCGGCTCCGGCTGGGGGGCGGCCGGCGGCGGCGCGTAGGGGGCGGCCGCGCGCGGGGGAGCCTGGGTCAGCACCACGTCGTCGCGCACCACCGGGGCCGGGGCGGGCTCGATGCGGGGCTCGACGGCCACCGGTGCAGGCGCCGGCGCCGCGAAGGCCGGGGCCGGGGCGATCTCGGCGCGGGGCGCCTGCGCCGGGGCGGCAGGAGCGGCGGCGCGGGCGCGGGCCTCGGCGCGGAGCCGCTCGGCGACCTCGGCGATGCGCTGCTCGGTCTCGGCCACCGCCGGGTTGTTCGGCGAGTTCGCCGCGATCAGCGCCGGCTCGATGCCCGTGGCGACCACCGACACGCGGATGATGCCGTCGAGGCTCTCGTCGAAGGTGGCGCCGAGGATGATGTTGGCGTCGCCGTCGACCTCCTCGCGGATGCGGGTGGCGGCCTCGTCGAGCTCGTAGAGGGTGAGGTCGGCGCCGCCCGTGATCGAGATCAGCAGGCCGCGGGCGCCCTTCATCGAGACGTCGTCGAGGAGCGGGTTGGCGATGGCCGCCTCCGCGGCGCGGTTGGCGCGCTTCTCGCCCGACGCCTCGCCGGTGCCCATCATCGCCTTGCCCATGCCGCGCATGATCGCGCGCACGTCGGCGAAGTCGAGGTTGATGAGACCCTCCTTCACCATCAGGTCGGTGATGCAGGCGACGCCCGAGTAGAGCACCTGGTCGGCCATCGCGAAGGCGTCGGCGAAGGTCGTCTTCTCGTTGGCGACCCGGAACAGGTTCTGGTTCGGGATGACGATGAGGGTGTCGACGGCGGCCTGGAGCTCCTGGATGCCGGCCTCGGCGGTGCGCATCCGGCGCACGCCCTCGAACTGGAAGGGCTTCGTGACGACGCCGACCGTCAGGATGCCCATGTCGCGGGCCGCGCGGGCGATGACCGGAGCGGCGCCGGTGCCGGTGCCGCCGCCCATGCCGGCGGTGATGAAGCACATGTGCGCGCCGGAGAGCTGGTCGCGGATCTCGTCGATAACCTCCTCGGCCGCCGCCGAGCCGACCTCCGGGTGCGAGCCGGCCCCGAGGCCCTGCGTGACGCCGAGACCCATCTGGATGACCCGCTCGGCCTTCGAGGAGGTCAGCGCCTGGGCGTCGGTGTTGGCCACGACGAACTCGCAACCGAGCAGGCCCGACTCGATCATGTTGTTGACGGCGTTGCCGCCGGCGCCGCCGACACCGAACACGGTGATGCGGGGCTTCAGTTCGCGGATGTCAGGCGCCTGGAGAGAGATGGCCATGGTGTCGAGCCCCTTTGACTTTCGCTCATCGTATGGCGCCCCTCGGGGCGCCCGGTTTCGTCGAGCGGACCTCCGGAGAGGCCCGCCCAGTCTCTAGAAGCTCTCGCGGATCCAGCGTCCGACGCGCGAGAGGTAACCGTCCGTTCCGGTGCCCGCGAACACCCCCTGCCCGCGGGGCTCGAAATGCTCGGCATGCGCCACCTGCGGGTAGACCAGCAGGCCGACCGCGGCGGAGAAGGCGGGTCCCTTGGCGGCTTCCGGCAGGCCGCGGATGCCGAGCGGCCGGCCGATCCTGACCTGCCCCTGCATGACCCGGCGGGTGACCTCGGGCAGGCCGACGAGCTGGCTGGCGCCCCCCGTCAGCACCACCCGGCGCCCGGCCTGGGCGCTGAATCCCGCCTCGCGCAGGCGGTCGCGCACCAGCTCGACCACCTCCTCGACCCGGGGCTTGATGATGCGCACGAGCTGCGAGCGCGGCACGTGGGCCGGCGCCTCGCCCTCGTCCTCGCTGAGGCCCTGGACCGCGATCATGTCCCGCTCGTCGGACGGGGTGGCGATGGCCGAGCCGTAGAGGGTCTTGAGGCGCTCGGCCGCCGCGACCCGGGTCGAGAGCCCGCGGGCGATGTCCATGGTGACGTGGTGGCCGCCGACGGCGACCGCGTCGACATGCACGAGGTGGCCGCCGGAGAAGACGCCGACGCTCGTCGTGCCCCCACCCATGTCGACGACGGCGACGCCCATCTCCGCCTCGTCGTCGACGAGCGCCGAGAGGCCGGCGGCGTAGGGGGTGGCGATCACCGCCTCGACGCCGAGATGGCAGTGCTCGACGGCGAGCATCAGGTTGCGGGCGGCGGCCGCCTCGCTGGTGACGACGTGCAGGTCGACGCCGAGCGAATCACCCACCATCCCCGAGGGGTCGATGACGGCGCCCTGGCCGTCCAGCGCGTAGCCGGTCGGGAGGGCGTGGAGCACGGTGCGGCCGGGGCCGACGCCGTGGGCGCTCGCCGTCTCCAGCGCCCGCTCCACGTCGGCGCCGGTGACGGTGCCCGTGCGGACGCCGACATGGGCCTCGTAGTGCTGCGAGGCGAGGCGCCCGCCGGACATGTTCACGATGACCGACTGCACCTCGACCTTGGCCATGCGCTCGGCGGCGTGGACCGCCTGGCGGATGGCGTTCTCGGCCATCTCCAGGTCGACGATGGCGCCGCCTTTGAGCCCCTGCGAGCGGTGGTGGCCGATGCCGATGATGCGGGCGAGATGCGTGCGGCCCTTCAAGGTCGTCAGCGCCTCGGCCGGCTGCAGCTCGGCGATGAGGCAGACGACCTTGCTCGTGCCGATGTCGAGCACGGAGAGCGTCGTGCTCCGGCGCGCGGAGAGCGGCTTCAGGCGGGGCGTCAGGCCGTGGTGGCTGTGCATCGGACGCTACCGGACTGAGGTGACGGTGGAAGACAGGACGAGAAGGGAGCAGATCACGTGGCCGCCCCCTTCTTCTTCGGCTTCTGGGACTCGGCCCTCGCGGCCGCGGCCTCTTCCGTCAGGCGCACCACCACGCGGTCGGCCATGCGGAGGTCGACGGCGATGATGTCCTTGGCGAGCAGGCCCTTCTCCCGGTCGAGGCGGGCGAGGCGGGCCAGCGCCTCCGCGGCGCCGGTCTCGGGCAGGCGGATGTCGATGCCGTCGAGCTTGAGCGTCCAGCGCCGGCCCGAGACGTAGGTGCCCGCCCGGACCCGCTCGGCGAGCGGGCCGGCGGCGCTGATCAGGGCGAGGTAGTCCCCGAGATGCGTGTTGGCGTTCTCGCCGACGACGAGCGGCAGGCTCGCGTAGCGGTCGTCGCGCATCGAATCGATCACGGTGCCGTCGGCGGCGATGACGTTGATCTCGCCGTCCTTCTGCCAGAGGGCGGCGGGCTCACGCTCGACCTGGGTGATGACGACCTCGTTGGGGTAGAGCTTGCGCACGGAAGCCGAGGCGATGAGCGGCACCCGCAGCAGGCGCTCGCGGACCTCGGCCACGTCGAGGAAGGGCACGGAGGAGCGCCCGTCGATGCCGGCGGCCTCCAGCACCTCGCGCTCGTACATGCGGGAGATGCCGGAGATCGTCACGCGCTCGACGCCGAAGCCGGCGACGCGGGCGAGGATGTCGAGGGGGCGGCCGTTCTCGAGGATGAAGCGGTCGTAGCGGCCGCTCGCCACGAAGCCCGTCAGGGCGATGCCGGCGAGCGCCACGGAGAAGGCGGCGGTGCCGGTGCCGCGGGGAAAGCGCGCCTGGAGGGGCAACGCAGGGCGCAGGCGCCGGGTCGAGCCTGGGCGGCGAGCGAGGAGACGGCCGAGGCGCGCAGCCAGCCCTGCCCCTTGTGGAGCAGTCGCGGGGCTCAGCGGCCCAAAGTTGCGTCCTCCACCATCCATCGGACGAGCTCACCGAAACTCAGGCCCGCGTGGGCTGCCATCTCCGGCACAAGGCTCGTCTGGGTCATGCCGGGTTGCGTGTTGACCTCGAGGACGACGAGCGCTCCGGTTCCCCCCGGCGTGTCGTCGAATCGCAGGTCCGCACGGCTGATGCCCCGGCACCCCAGTGCTTGATGCGCCGTTAACGCCAACTCTTGGATACGCTGGTAAACATTTGGTTTAAGAACCGCCGGAAGGACGTGGATCGACCCCCCCTCGGCGTACTTCGCGTCGAAGTCGTACCACTCGCCCGATGCGGGCTTGATCTCGATCACACCGAGCGCCCGGTCGCCCATCACCGCGCAGGTGAGCTCGCGGCCGGCAACGTAAGTCTCCGCAAGGACTTCGTCCCCGTAGACCCATTCGTCCGAGGCCAGGATCTGGGGCGGGTGCGAGCGCCCGTCGCGCACGATGAGGACCCCCATGGAGGAGCCCTCGGCGACCGGCTTGACCACGTAGGGCGGGGGCAGCGGGTGTGACTTCGCCGCATCATGACGGTTAACGACGCGGCCCTCCGGCACCGGCACGCCGGCCGCGGCCAGCACCGTTTTGGCACGCTCCTTGTGCATGGCGAGCGCCGAGGCGAGCACGCCCGAGTGGGTGTAGGGGATGCGCAGGATCTCGAGCAGCCCCTGGATGGTGCCGTCCTCGCCGGCAGGTCCGTGGAGGGCGTTGAGCGCCGTGTCGGGCCTCAGCTCCGTGAGCACGGTGGCGATGTCGGGCCCGACATCGACCCGCGTCACCCGGTAGCCTTCGCCCTCCAGCGCCGCCGCGCAGGCCGTGCCGGACTTCAGCGAGATCTCCCGCTCGGAGGACCAGCCCCCCATCAGGACGGCGACGTGCTTGGACATGGGAAGGCTCCGATTTCTAAGCGGCCGCGAAACGCGAAGGCCGCGCGACGATCAGGCGGCTTCGACCGCCACCCCGATCCGCTTGATCTCCCAGTGCAGGTCGACCCCGGAGGTCTCGCGGACCCGGTGGCGGACCTCCTCGCCGAGCGCCTCGATGTCGGCGGCGGTGGCGCCGTCGCGGTTGATCAGGAAGTTGCAATGCATCGGCGAGACCTGGGCACCGCCGAGCGTCAGCCCCCGGCAGCCGGCGGCGTCGATGAGCTGCCAAGCCTTGCCGCCCTCCGGGTTGCGGAACGTCGAGCCGCCGGTGCGCTCGCGGATCGGTTGGGCCGCCTCGCGGGCGGCGGTGACGCGCTCCATCTCCGCCTCGATCGCCGCGCGCTCGCCGGGCCGGCCCCGGTAGAGGGCGCTCGTGAAGATCACGTCCTCCGGCGCGGAGCAGTGGCGGTAGGAGAAGCCCATCTCGGCGTGGCCGAAGGTACGCAAGCTCCCCCGCCGGTCGATCCCGCGGGTCTCGACGAGCACGTCGGTGGTCTCGCCGCCATGGGCGCCGGCGTTCATGCGCAGCGCCCCGCCGACCGAGCCGGGGATGCCCCGGTAGAAGGCGAGCCCGTCGAGCCCGGCCTCGGCGGCGGCCTTGGCGAGGCGCATGTCGGGCACCGCCGTGCCGGCGCGGATCGTGTCGCCGTCGATCCCGATCCCGCCGAAGGCCTTGCCGCCGAGCCGGACCGTCACGCCGGGGATGCCGCCGTCGCGGACGATCAGGTTCGAGCCGAGGCCGATCACCGTCACCGGGGTTTCCGGGTCGAGGGCCGCGAGCAGGGCCGCGAGGTCCTCCTCGTCGGCCGGCGTGAACAGCACCTCGGCCGGACCGCCGACCCGGAACCAGGTCAGCTCCGAGAGCGGCTGGTTCGCCAGCAGGCGTCCGCGAAGGCCCGGCGCGGCGGCGCGGATGGAGTCGTGGAGGGAGGCGGTCATGGTCGTGCTCCTCCTCTCCCCGCGGGCGGGGAGAGGGCTTCGGCGACCCTGTCGTCGCCGGAGCGAGGCGGCAGCCGGGGGTGAGGGGGCGGCTCTGATGCAGCCGAGCGCATCACCCCTTCCGAGCCGCGAGCTCGCCCGGCAGGGCGTAGGCCCACTGGGTGATGGTGCCGGCCCCTAGGCACACGACGTAGTCGCTGGGCTTGGCGAGGCCCGCGACGATGCCGGCGAGGTCCTCGGGGCGCTCGAGCGCACGGGCGTCGCGGTGGCCGCGGGAGGTGAGGCCGGCGACGAGCCCGTCCCGGTCGATGCCCTCGATCGGCGCCTCGCCCGCCGCGTAGACGGGGGCGACGATCACCGTGTCGGCGTCGTTGAAGCAGGTGCAGAAATCGTCGAACAGCGATTGCAGGCGCGAGTAGCGATGCGGCTGGACGACGGCGATCACCTTGCCGTCCGTCGAGGCGCGGGCGGCTTTCAGCACCGCCTTGATCTCCACGGGATGGTGTCCGTAGTCGTCGAAGATCGCCGCGCCGTTCCACTCGCCCGTGCGGGTGAAGCGGCGCTTGACGCCGCCGAAGCCGGCGAGCGCCCGGCGGATCTCGTCGTGGCCGACGCCGAGTTCGTTGGCGACCGCGAGCGCCGCGGTGGCGTTCAAGGCGTTGTGCTTGCCCGGCATCGGCAGCACGAGGTCCTCGATCTCCATGCGGAAGCCGGGGCGGCGGTCGCGGATCATCACCCGGAAGCGGCTCTGGCCGCCCTTCAGGTCCACGTCGATGAGGCGCACGTCGGCCTGCGGGTTCTCGCCGTAGGTGATGATGCGCCGGTCCTCGATATGGCCGACGAGGTCCTGCACGACTGGGTGATCGATGCACATCACCGCGAAGCCGTAGAAGGGGATGTTGTCGATGAAGCGCCGGAAGGCGTCTTTCACCGCCTCGAACGAACCGAAATGGTCGAGGTGCTCGGGGTCGATGTTGGTGACGATGGCGACGTCCGCCGGCAGCTTCAGGAAGGTGCCGTCGGATTCGTCGGCCTCCACCACCATCCACTCGCCCTCGCCCATACGGGCGTTGGTACCGTAGGCGTTGATGATGCCGCCATTGATGACCGTCGGGTCGAGGGTGCCGGCATCGAGGAGCGTCGCCACGAGGGAGGTCGTCGTGGTCTTGCCGTGGGTGCCGGCCACCGCGACGCAGGACTTGAAGCGCATCAGCTCCGCGAGCATCTCGGCGCGGCGCACCACCGGCAGCCTCGCTTCGCGGGCGGCCTGGAGCTCCGGGTTGTCCCGGCGGATCGCGGTCGAGACCACGACGAGGGCGGCCTCCGCGACATTCTCCGCGGCGTGGCCGACGAAGGTGCGGATGCCCTTCTCCGCGAGGCGGCGGACGTTGGCGTTGTCCGAGGCGTCCGAGCCCTGCACCGTGTAGCCGAGATTGGCCATGACCTCGGCGATGCCGGACATGCCGATGCCACCGATGCCGATGAAATGGATGGGGCCGAGTTTCTCGGGCAGCTTCATGATCCGAACCGCTTGGTCTTGCCCGCCGCGATCGCGCGGCGGGGATGGGGTCAGGTGCGGGCCGCGGTCTCGATCACGAGATCGGCGAGGCGCTCGGCGGCGTCCGTGAGACCGGCGCTTTTGGCCGCTGCGGCCGCCGCGGTCAATTTTTCGGGTGCGCCGAGATACGCCGACAGCTCCGCCGCGAGCCGCTCCGGGGTGAACTCGGCCTGCGGCAGAGCGAGCGCGGCGCCGGCCGAGGCCAGGGTCGCGGCGTTGGCGGCCTGATCCTGATCCAGGGCCCCGGGCAGCGGCACCAGGATCGCCGGGCGGCCGATGGCGGAAAGCTCCGAGACCGTCGAGGCGCCGGAGCGCGACACGACGAGATGCGCGGCGGCCATGCGGCCGGGCAGGTCACGGAAGAAGGGCGCGGCCTCGATGCCGGCCAGCCCCATGGCGAGATAGGCGTTCTGGACGGTGGTGAGGTCCTCGGCGCGGGCCTGCTGGACGATGGCGAGGCGCGCCCGCAGGGCTTCGGGGAGCAGGGTCACGGCCGGCGGTACGATCTCGGACATGATCCGCGCGCCCTGGCTGCCGCCGAACACGAGAAGGCGGAAGGGATCGCCCTCGCCGAGCGCCGGATAGGGCGTGGCGGCGGCCTCAATCACCGCCGGGCGCAGGGGGTTGCCGGTGTGGACGGGCTTCGCGCTCGCCCGCGACGGCACGCCCCGCACCTCCCGGAAACCCGTCGCGATAGCCCGGGCGCGAGGGGCGAGGAAGCCGTTGGCGCGGCCCATCACCGCGTTCTGCTCGTGGATGAGGGTCGGCACGCCGAGGAGCTGCGCGGCGA
>NZ_BPQR01000060.1 GCF_022179345.1 Methylobacterium jeotgali
TCCAGGTGGAGCAGAGCCGGGACCAGATCCGGGCGGCGATCGTCTCGGCCTGGGGGCAGCTGGAATCGGCGAAGGCGCGGGTGATCGCCTCGCAGGCGCAGGTGCAGGCCAACGAGGTCGCGCTGAACGGCGTGCGCGAGGAGGCCTATGTCGGCCAGCGCACGACGCTCGACGTGCTGAACGCGCAGCAGGAGCTCCTGAACGCCCGCGTCGCGCTGATCACCGCCCAGCGGGACCGGGTGATCTTCTCCTACGGCGTCGTCCAGGCGATCGGGCGGCTGACGATCCGCTATACCGAGCTGAAGGTCGCGGCCTACAGCCCGAAGACGCATTACGACCAGGTCAAGGACCTCTGGTACGGGCTGCGCACCCCGGACGGCCGCTGAGCCCGGCAGGGCTTCACATTTCGCGGCGGCGCTCCGGCTCGGCCACGCGCCAGCAACACGAGCGCCCTATCTGACCGGTATCCGCGACAGGATCCCGCCCATGCCGAACCGCCTTTCCCGCACTTTCGTCGCCCTCGCCGCGACGACGCTCCTCGTCACGCCGGCCCTGGCGCAGCGCCGGCTGGGTCCGGCCGCCGAGCGGGTGTTCACCCCGGCGCTCAGCTGCTCGGCCGTGCGCGGCATCGTCGCAGAGGCTCGCGATGTGGTCCTCGCCACGAGCCTCGCTCCGGATGTCTACGAGCGCGTCTATGCGGCAGGGGGCGTCTGCACCGACGAGGTGACGGCGGCGCCGGCCTTCGTGCCGACCGGCGACGATCCGATGTGCTTCGCCGGCTATCGCTGCCGGCAGCGCAACAACGGCGACGCCGGGCGCTGAGGCCTCAGCGCGACCGCTCGCTGCGGACCGGCACCAGCTCGGGGGCGAGCGCGTCCGGCCGCTTCCGCCCGGCGCCGCGCAGATCGCGCAGCATGTGGCGGATGCCCTCCTCGAAGACCGACAGCGAGAACACGGTCACCGCCAGCACCACGAGGGCGGAGACGAGAGTCCTGGCGGTGAGGAGGTCGGGGGCGAGGCTTTCCATGGCGTGACGGTCCTGCGGATCGCGGGCCCGGAAAACGACCTTCGGGCCAGCACCTCCCTAAGGTGGGCCCGCAATCCTTTCCGGACCATGTCGCACACCCGCGACTCAGCCATGCGTGCCCGTCCCGCCGCGAGGTGCGGCGGCGCACAGAATCCGTGAGCGGCCGCCTAGCGGCCGCCGATGTGGCGGGCCCTCGGGAAGCGGTTGAGGAAGCGCGGCTCCTTCTCCGGCGCGATGCGGATCGCGAGGTGGAGCGTGCCGCCCTCCTCCATGCGCCGGTCGAGCACTTCGGCGTTCTCGTAGAGCCAGTGCAGGGCGGCCCCGTCCTCGGGGGGCAGCACGACGGCGAAGGTCGAGCGGGCGCGGGCGATGCGCTGCTCGATCCGGGCGCTGAGCCGGTCGAGCCCCTCCCCCGTCAGCGCCGAGACGAGGACCGGCGCCTCGCCGCCCTTCCCTTGCCGGCTGAGATTGGAAAGCCGCGTGCGCTCGGCCTCGTCGAGGAGGTCCGCCTTGTTCCAGACCTCGATGATGCGCTCGGCATCCGTGCCGACGCCGAGCTCGCGCAGCACCTCGCCGACATCCTCCGCCTGCGCCTCGGTGTCCCCGTGAGAGACGTCGCGGACGTGGAGCAGGATGTCGGCCTCGATCACGTCCTCCAGCGTCGCCCGGAAGGCGGCGATGAGCGAGGTCGGCAGATCCGAGATGAAGCCCACGGTGTCGGAGAGGATCACGGTCTCGCCGTGGGGCAGCTTCGTCGCCCGGGCCGTGGGGTCGAGGGTCGCGAACAGCATGTCCTGCGCGAGCACCTGCGCCTTGGTCAGGGTGTTGAAGAGGGTCGACTTGCCGGCGTTGGTGTAGCCGACGAGCGCCACGATCGGGTACGGCACCCGCGCCCGGCTCTGCCGGTGCAGGCCGCGGGTGCGCGAGACCGAGTCGAGGTCCCGCTCGATGCGGGTCATCCGCTCCTGGATCATGCGCCGATCGGCCTCGATCTGTGTCTCGCCGGGGCCGCCGAGGAAGCCGAAGCCGCCCCGCTGGCGCTCCAGGTGGGTCCAGGAGCGCACGAGGCGGGACTTCTGGTAGGCGAGATGCGCGTGCTCGACTTGGAGCGTGCCTTCCCGGGTCGAGGCCCGGCGGCCGAAGATCTCCAGGATCAGCCCGGTGCGGTCGATGACCTTGGCGCCCCAGGCCTTCTCGAGGTTGCGCTGCTGCACCGGCGAGAGGGCGCAGTCCATGACGACGAGGCCGATCTCCTCGGCCTTCACCAGACCGGCGATCTCCTCGACGCGGCCCTTGCCGAGATAGGTCGAGGGCCGGATGCGCGGCAGCGCGACGGCAAAGGATTGAGTGACGTCGAGCTCGATGGCACCGGCGAGGCCCACCGCCTCGTCGAGGCGAGCCTCCACCGAGCGCGCGCTCGCGGAGGCGCCCTGCCCCGCCCGGACGGCGAGATAGGGGCCGACGACGAGGGTCTTGGTCGAGGCGGCGATCTCGCCTTCGGGCGCCGCCATCGCCTGGAGCCTCGCCTCGCCGGGGGTGATCAGATCCGTCATTCCGTCCTCGTTGCGCCCCGTCCTATCTGGAGAGGACGACCCCGCTTTGCAGCGGTGGCGGGGAGGGAAAAGCGCTCGCGCACGGCTGGTCTGGATGTCGGTCCGCGCCCCGCGCTCTCCCTCCCCCTCTGCGGGGGAGGATGGCCCTCGCGTCAGCGAGGGGCGGGAGAGGGGGCGCCGGCTTCAGGCACGGGCGCGGCCTTCATGACGGGCTGACCTCTTACGGCACCGCCGCTCCCCTCTCCCGAGCCCCTTCGGGGCCACCGTCTCTCGCAGGGGGAGAGAGCGCATGCGGTCTTCCGAACGGCCTCAGGCCTTCTCGGGCGTCTCGTCCGGCTCGAAGAGCTGCACGGGGTGGCCCGGCATGATCGTCGAGATGGCGTGCTTGTAGACGAGCTGCGAGTGCCCGTCCCGGCGCAGCAGCACGCAGAAATTGTCGAACCACGTCACCACGCCCTGCAGCTTGACGCCGTTGACGAGGAAGATGGTGAGCGGAATCTTGTTCTTGCGGACGTGGTTGAGGAACGTGTCCTGAAGGTTCTGCGCGCGCTCGCCCGCCATTTCTTCTTATCCTTCTTAACGCCGTCCCGCTCCGGCGCGCGGCCGCGACGGCGCGGCCCTTTCCGCGCGCCCGCCCTTATTACGGGCCCAAACCCACGCCGATGCAAGGGGTTGGCGCGTTCAAACCGCGTCCGCCGTCACGGGCCGATGCCGAGCGACTTCAGTTTCCTGTGCAGGGCCGAGCGCTCCATGCCGATGAACTCGGCGGTGCGGGAGATGTTGCCGGAGAAGCGCGCGATCTGCGCCACGAGGTACTCGCGCTCGAAGATCTCGCGAGCCTCGCGCAGCGCCAGGCTCATCAGCTTCTCGCCGCCCGCCCCCTGCGGGGTCGTGGGCACGAGGGTGCCGATCTCGGTGGGCAGCATCTCCGAGGTCACCTCGAGGTCGGGGTCCGTCGAGGTGAGGATCATCAGCCGCTCGACGTTGTTGCGCAGCTGGCGGATGTTGCCCGGCCAGTCGTGGGACTGGAGCACCGCCATGGCGTCCTCGGCGATGCGCCGCCGGGGCAGGCCCGTCGAGGCCGAGATCTGGTCCATGAAGAAGGAGATCAGCTCCGGCACGTCCTCCCGCCGCTCGGCCAGCGCCGGCACCCGGATCGGCACCACCGAGAGGCGGTGGAACAGGTCCTCGCGGAAGCGGCCCCCGGCGATCTCCTCGGCGAGGTCGCGGGACGAGGAGGAGATGATGCGCACGTCGACATGGACGCGGGCCGTGCCGCCGACCCGCTGGAAGTTCTGGTCGACGAGCACGCGCAGGATGCGATTCTGCGTCTCTCGGGGCATGTCCGCGACCTCGTCGATGTAGAGGGAGCCGCCATGGGCCTCCTCCAGGGCGCCGACCCGCCGTGCCCGGCCCTCCCCGGCCTCGACGCCGAACAGCTCCGCCTCCATCGTCTCCGGCGTGATCGTGGCCGCGTTGATGACGACGAAGGGCCCGTTGGCGCGCCCTGAGGCCGCGTGCAGCGTGCGCGCCGAGAGCTCCTTGCCCGAGCCCGGCGCGCCGGAGATCATCACGCGGGCATTCGTCGGCGCCACGCGCTCCAGGGTCTGGCGGAGCTGGTTGACGGCGACCGACCCGCCGACGAGCCGGCTCGCCTGGCCGGAGCGCGCCTTGAGGTCGCGGACCTCGCGCTTGAGACGGGAGGCCTCCAGCGCCCGCTCGGCCACGAGGATCAGCCGGTCGGCCTTGAAGGGCTTCTCGATGAAGTCGTAGGCGCCGGCCTTGATGGCCGAGACCGCGGTCTCGATGTTGCCGTGGCCCGAGATCATCACCACCGGCAGGTCCGGGTGGCCTGCCTTGATGAGGTCGAGCACCTGCAGACCGTCGAGGCGCGAGCCCTGCAGCCAGATGTCGAGGAAGACGAGGTGCGGGCGCCGGCTCTCGATCGCCGCGAGCGCCTCGTCGGAGCTGCCCGCCGTGCGGGTGCGGTGCCCCTCGTCGTCCAGGATCCCGGCGACGAGGTCGCGGATGTCGGCCTCGTCGTCGACGATCAGGATATCGGCGCTCATTGCTGCATCTCCGCGATCTTCTCCGCGCTGGTGTCGGCGCTCCCGGAGCCCGCCGCGGCGGCTCCGGTGGTGTCTGCGTTCGGAACGGCGGCGCCCTCGCGGCGCGGCGCGTCCCGGCTCCCGCCCGGCGCGGGGCCGTCCGTCTGGAGGGCGCGGGGCACGCGCATGCGCACGCTCCCGCCGCGGCCGGCCGGATTGTCGTTCAGCTCGATTACCCCGCCATGCTCTTCGAGCACCTTGCTGACGATGGCGAGGCCGAGGCCGGTGCCTCCCTCGCGGGTCGTCATATAGGGCTCGAGCAGGCGCTGGCGCCCTTCCTGGGGGAAGCCCTTGCCGTTGTCGGTGACATCGATCACCGCGAAGCCCTCCTCGAGGGAGAGCGTGAGGTCGACGCGGCCCTTGCCCCCGGCCATCTCCTCCTCCGGCACCGCGGCCACCGCCTCGACGGCGTTCTTGAGGATGTTGGTGAGCGCCTGGGACAGGAGGCGGATGTCGAAGGCCGCCGTCACCCGCTCGTCGCCGCCGATGCCCTTCGCCTGGAACCCGAAATCGAGGTCGGGATGGGCGACGCGCATCATGAACAGGTTCTGCTTGGCGATCTCGGTGAGGTCCTGCTCGGCGATGGCTGGCTTGGGCATCCGCGCGAAGGAGGAGAACTCGTCGACCATGCGCTTGATCTCGTCGACCTGGCGCACGATCGTCGCCGTGCACTGGTCGAACACCTCCCGGTCCACGGTGATGACCTTGCCGTACTTGCGCCGGATGCGCTCGGCGGAGAGCTGGATCGGGGTCAGCGGGTTCTTGATCTCGTGGGCGATGCGCCGCGCCACGTCCGCCCAGGCGGAGGTGCGCTGCGCCGAGACGAGGTCGGTGATGTCGTCGAGCGTCACCACGAAGCCGCGGGCGGCGCCTTGCGCCTGCTCGCTGGTGATCCGTACGGTTACCGTGCGCTCGCGCCCGTCGCGGGTGAGCTGGATCTGCTGCTGGAGGGCGCGCTGGCGGCCCTCGCCCTCGGGCAGCAGCGGCGCGAGCTCCGGCACGGCCTGGGTCAGCGGCATGCCGACGATGGCGTCGTTCGGCAGCGCCAGCATCCGGCAGGCGCCGGGGTTGGCGATGGTGATGGTGCCCGATGAGTCGACGCCGATGACGCCGGGCGAGACGCCCGAGAGCACGGCCTCGGTGAAGCGGCGGCGGCGGTCGATGAGGTCGCTCGCGGCGGTGAGCCCGTCGTGCTGGCGGCGCAGCTCCTGGGTCATCTTGTTGAAGCTGGCGCCGAGATGGGCGAGGTCGCCGTCGGATTTGCGGGCCGGCACCTGCGCGTAGAAGTTGCCGGAGGCGACCTGATCGGCGGCGTTGATGAGCCGGCGGATCGGCGCCACGAAGCGGTTGGCGAAGTTGAGCCCGAACCAGACCGCCGAGAGCAGCGCGATCAGCGAGATCAGCACGAACACCGAGGCGAAGGCGATCTGGATGTTCCGGCGCAGCGCATCGTAGGCGAGGTACTCGGCCGCCGCCGCCCGCGACACGGCGGGGAACTCGATGGCGAGCTGGCTGACCTCCCGCTGCACCAGCAGCGTCGCGTCGTCGTAGGCGGGCAGCCGCAGCAGCGCGGCGAAGACGCGGCCCTCCGTCGGCAGCAGGCAGATCGGGTCGGCGGTGGTCTTGGCCTCCTCGAAGGCGGCGGCGGGGGGGACCCGCGTCTGCTTGAGGACGTCGATCTTGGCGCGCGCGGCCACCTGATCGGGCCCGCGCATGATCTGCGCGACGGGCAGGCCGAGATTGGTCGCCCGCGTCGTCAGGAAGGTCTCGAACCACTCCCTGTTGGCGTCGAAGTTCGGCCGCGCCCGGGTGAGGTCGTCGCCGAGGATGCGGATCTCGCGGGCGAGGCTCTGGCACTGGTTCTCGAGATAGGCGTCGGCCACCTCGACGGATTTGAGCGTCACGTCCCGGACCCGGTCGGTGAAGCCGAGCGACAGGCCCCGGTCGAGGGTCACGGAGGCGACCACCGCGAGCAGGATCGTCGGCAGGATCGCGATGAGGCTGAACAGGCCGACGATGCGGGTATGGAGGCGGGCCACCGCCGCGTTCGCCCGCCGCGCGTGCAGGAAGACCCGCGCCTCCCAGGCGATGATCACCACGAGCCCGAGGACCAGCAGCACGTTGATGGCGAGCAGCGTCACGCCGATCGTCGGGGTCGGCGTCACCCGGATGACGCCGGCGAGGATCAGGAAGGTGCTGATCGCCGAGACCAGCGCCGTGCCGACGACCGCCGCGCCGATCCAGCCGGGCCCGCCCGGGCCGGGATGGACGATGGCCTCGACGCCTGCGCCCTGCTCGACGGCGGGCGCGTCCGCCGGCCGGCTCGCGCCGGCCTCGGCCCCCGTCTCACCGGCGTCCCGACCCTGTGGATTCATGGCTGATGCAGGGCCACAACAGTGTGGCGAAATTAATACGGACCGGGCATCGGCCGCCGCCGCTCTGCCTTGATCGGGCCCGCTCGACGCACCGGCCGGCCCGTGCTCCAACCCTCCTCCCCGGCGGCGATGAAGCGCGCGCCGGGGCGCGAGGCAGCATGAGAATCCCCGTCGCGGCGCCCTACGACTGGACCTTTCTCGCCGGCTTCCTCGGCGCCCGCGCGATCCCCGGCGTCGAGGCCGTGACGCCGGGCCGCTACGCGCGCACGGTGCGCCTCGCCGGCCGGCCGGGCCGGCTGACCGTCGAGCCCGACGACGCGGGTGCCTGCACGTGTCTCGCGGTCGCGCTGGAGCATCCGGACCCGGACGCGCTTCTCCTCGCCCGGCCGCGGATCGAGGCGCTGTTCGACACGCGCGCCGATCCGGCCGTCATCGGCGCACATCTGTCCCGCGATCCCGGTCTCGCGCCCCACGTCGCCCGGCGGCCGGGCCTGCGGGTGCCCGGCGCTTGGGACGGGTTCGAGATGGCCGTGCGCGCCATCCTCGGCCAGCAGGTCTCGGTCGGGGCGGCGACGATCCTGGCCGGCCGCCTCGTCGCTTGCTTCGGCGAGCCCCTGGAGGATCCCGGCGGGACGGGGCTCGTGCGGCTGTTTCCCGGGCCCGAGGCCCTGGCCGAGGCCGACCTCGCGCCGGTGCTGCGGATGCCCGGCGCCCGCGCCGCCGCGATCCGCGGGCTCGCCGTCGCGGTCCTCTCCGATCCCGATCTCCTGCGGCCCGGCACGCCGCTGGAGGAGGCGGTGGCGCGCCTGCGCGGCCTCCGGGGCATCGGCGAGTGGACGGCCCGCTACGTCGCGCTCCGGGCCCTGAAGGAGCCCGACGCCTGGCCGGCGGGCGATGTCGGGCTGATGCGCGCCCTCGGCGCCGGGCGCGGCCGGGCCGGCGCGGCGATGCTCGCCGCGCGCTCGGCGCCGTGGAGCCCCTGGCGGGCCTATGCCGCGCTCCATCTCTGGACGCAGGATTCGCTCGAAGTCGGGATTGTGGAGCAGGCGGCGGGATGAAGCGGCCCCGCGACCCTGCCAGGATACCCCCGACCTTCGAACACGGGAAACCTCCCATGACGCTCGCCCTTCTCGCCGATCCGCCCGCCGCCTTCGCCACCGAGGCCGAGCGCCGCCGCGCCGTCGCCGAGCGGGACGGACGCGCGGACGGGCACTTCGTCTACGCGGTGCGCTCCACCGGCGTGTATTGCCGCCCGAGCTGCCCGTCGCGGGCGGCGCTGCCGGAGAATGTCGGCTTCCATGCGAGCCCCGAGGCGGCGGAGGCGGCGGGCTTCCGGCCCTGCCTGCGCTGCCGGCCGAACGAGGCCGGCCGGGCGGAGCGCGGCGTCCGGGCGGTCGCCCTCGCCTGCCGGGCCATCGAGGAGGCGGAGACGCCGCCGGACCTCGCCGCCCTCGGCCGGGCCTCGGGGGTGAGCCCCTCGCATCTCCACCGCCTGTTCAAGGGCGCGACTGGTGTCAGCCCGCGGGCCTATGCCCGCGCCGTCCGCGCGGCCCGCGCCGGCAAGGGTCTGCGGGAGGGGGCGAGCGTTACCCGCGCCCTGCACGAGGCCGGCTTCAACGCCGCGAGCCGCTTCTACGCCGAGGCCGAGGACCGGCTCGGCATGAGCCCCCTCGCCTACCGCAAGGGCGGCCCCGGCGCGGCGATCCGCTTCGCGGTGGCGCCCTGCTCCCTCGGCCGGGTGCTCGTCGCGGCGACGGAGCGGGGCGTCTGCGCCATCCTGCTCGGCGACGACCCGGAGGCGCTGCGGCGGGACCTCGAGGCCCGCTTCCCCCGGGCCGAGCTCGTCGCGGGCGCGGGCGACTTCGAGGGGCTCGTCGCCCGCGTCGTCGGGTTGGTCGAGCGCCCGGAGGCGGATGCCGCGCTGCCCCTCGACATCGCCGGAACCGCCTTCCAGGAGCGGGTCTGGCAGGCGCTGCGGGCGATCCCGTCGGGCGAGACCGCGACCTATACCGGCATCGCCCGCGCCATCGGCGCGCCGACCTCGGCCCGGGCTGTGGCCCGTGCCTGCGGCGCCAATCCGCTCGCGGTGGCCGTGCCCTGCCACCGGGTGGTCGGGGCCGGGGGCGCGCTCTCGGGCTATCGCTGGGGCCTCGAGCGCAAGCGCGCCCTCCTCGCGCGGGAGGCCGCGGCGACCGAGGCCGACGGCGACTGAGCCGCCATGCGCTGGCCGGGCCCCGCGCCTGCGCGGGCCCGCCTGTCGGAGGGTCGCGGGCCGCGCCATCTGAGAGCGCTCACGCCGGGCCTCTCGCGGGCCGGTGGGACAGGACACGACGCCGAGGAACGCCCCGCGCGATGCCATCTCCGTCCCACGCTTCCGACACGCCGATGCCAAGTCCGGCGCAAGCGGCTGCCCCTGCCCCGGGTGCGGCCCTCCAGGCCTACCCGCTGCTCGTCGGCACGGCGCTGCTCTGGGCCGGAAACGCCGTGGCCGGGCGCTGGGCGCCGGGGGAGGTCTCGCCGCAGGTGCTGACCTGCCTGCGCTGGGCGATCGTCTGCGTGGCGCTGGCAGCGACCGCCCGCGGACGGGTCGCCGCCGAGTGGCCGGTTCTGATTCGCCACTGGCCCCGGATCCTGCTGATGGGTGGCTGCGGCTTCACGGCCTTCGCGAGCCTGTTCTACGCGGCCGGCGCCTACACGAGCGCCGTCAACCTGGCGCTTCTCCAGGGGGCGGTCCCGGTCTTCGTCATCCTCATCAACGTGGCCCTCGGCGGAGGGGGCGTCAGCCTCGGCCAGGCGCTCGGCGTCGCGGTGACGCTGCTGGGGGCCGGGATCGCGGCGACCCATGGCGACCTCGCGATCCTCACCCATTTCGGCTTCAACCGGGGCGACCTGCTGATGCTCGCCGCCTGCCTGCTCTACGCCGGCTACACGGTCGCCCTGCGCAGCCGCCCGAAGGTCTCGGGGCTCGCCTTCTTCACGGCGCTCGCCGTGGCGGCCTTCCTGACCTCGCTGCCGCCGCTGCTGGTCGAGTGGGCGACGGGCCACGCCGTGTGGCCGACCGCGAAGGGCTGGGCGATCGTCGCCTTCGTGGCGATCGGGCCCTCCCTCGTCTCGCAGCTCTCCTTCATGCGCGGCGTCGAGCTGATCGGGCCGAACCGGGCGGGCGTGTTCGTCAATCTCGTGCCGGTGTTCGGGGCGATCCTCGCCGTGCTGCTCGTCGGCGAGCCCTTCCGCTGGAACGACGCGCTGGCGCTGGTTCTGGTGCTCGGCGGCATCGTCATCGCCGAGGGCCGCTTCCGGAGGCGTTCGCCGTGAGCACGACGATCCGCGACATCGGCCCCGGCGACGAGGCGGCCTGGCGGGGGCTGTGGGAGGGCTACCTCGCCTTCTACGGCCAAAGCCTGCCGGAGGCGGTGACGCGGGCGACCTGGGCGCGCCTGATCGACCCGGCCGTGCCGATGATCGGGCGCCTCGCGGAGAGCGATGGGAGCGCCGCGGGCTTCAGCCTCAGCGTGCTCCACGAGGGCAGCTGGACGATCGCGCCGGTCTGCTACCTGGAAGACCTGTTCGTGCGCGCGGATCGGCGCGGGGCCGGCCTCGGGCGCGCCCTCATCGAGGACGTTCTGGCGCTCTGCCGGGTGCGGGGCCTGTCGCGGCTCTACTGGCACACCCGCGAGGACAACGAAGCGGCGCGCCGCCTCTACGACGGCTTCACGCAGGCCGACGACTTCCGCCGCTATCGCCTGTTCCTGTGACGGTTGGGCGCCCAGGATCGTCAGGCGCTCATGGACGCGCCTGACGATCCCGGTGCTTTCGTCGGGTCGTCGGCCCGGACGGAGAACCGGCCTCCACTTCTCCCGGACCAACTCTTATCGGGCGCCCCGATCCTCGACGTGTGGATCAGGCGGCCACGGCCTTGCGGCGGCCGCGGGGCTTCTTCTCGGCGGCCGGTGCGGGCTCCTCGGCGGGGGCGGGCTCCTCGGCGGGGCGGCGGCGCTGCTGGCCGAGGCCGAGGTTCTTCGCGAGCGCCGAGCGGGCGGCGGAGTAGCTCGCGGAGACCATCGGATAGTCGGTGGGCAGGCCGAAGCGCTCGCGGTAGCCGTGCGCGTCGAGGCCGTGGCGGGTCAGGTGCCGCTTGAGGCTCTTGTAGGGCTTGCCGTCGATGAAGGAGATCAGCGCGTCCGGGGTGACGGACTTGCGGATCTGGGCGGGGGTGGCGCGGGTCTTCTCCGGCTCCTCGACGGTGGCGGGCGCCTGGCGCAGGCCGACCAGGGCGGCGTGGACGCTGGCGATGAGGCTCGCGAGGTCGGCGACCGGAATGGAGTTGTTGGAGACGTAAGCCGACACGATATCGGCCGCGAGTTCTACGTGGTCGTCCTGCACCATCGGCTCCGTCTCGGACATTCTCAGTTCCTCTTGGGATGACGTGAGAGACGCTTAGTCAAGTTGCAGCAGAACGCAAGCAGGCCCGCAAGAACATTTTGCGTGTCAAGATGTTTCCCGTGGACAAGGCGGCGCCGAAACGGCCGCCTTCCGAGGAGCGACCCAGCAAGGCATGATCTGCCGCCGATATCGGTCGTGTCGTCCATGAATACCGCACGATCCGGCAACCAGGGCGGGCAGCCTCCAGCTTTCATCGGCGGTGTTTTACGGGGCGGTAACCGCGTTCAGCGCGGCCGATACGTAAGGCCGGGGCGCGGTCAGCGGCCCTTCACGAGGCCGCCGGCCAGGCCGAGAAGGATCAGCCCGAGCCCGAGGGCGAAGCGCAGCGGCCGGATGTCGCCGCCGATCGCCGCGACGCCCGCCGCGGCGAGCACGATGATGCCGGCCAGCGGCGGCCCGAAGCGCAGGGCGAGGCGGAGCGGCGTGCGCCAGGTGAGCGGGGCGGGCGCGCTCACGGCCGGATCACTGCGCCGCCGCGACCTGATGGGCCGCGACGTCGGGCGCCGCATCGCCCGGGGCGACACGCTCCAGGCTCGACACCGAGATCGGCTGGCCGCGGCCGCGCACGCTGTGGGTGCCCATGGAGCGGGCCTCGATCCCCGGCGGCAGGCTCTCCAGCCGCGAGAGCAGGTCCTGCGAGATCAGCACCGAGGCGCCCAGCGGCCGGCACAGGGCCTCGATGCGGGAGGTGGCGTTCACCGCGTCGCCGAAATAGGCGATCTTGTGCCGGTCGACCCCGACCTCGGCCGTCACCACCGAGCCGCCGTGGAGCGCCGCCCGCAGGCGCGGCACCGTGCCGAAGCGGGCCTTCCAGGCCTCCGCCTCCGCCTCGATGCGGTCGAGCACGTCGAAGACGCAGGCCACGCAGCGGGCGTTCTTGAGGCCGCGCTCCATCGGCCAGGTGATCATCGCCATGTCGCCGATGTAGTCGTCCGTCGAGCCGGCGTTGCGGCGCACAGGCTCGGCCAGCGTCGCGAACACCGCCCCGAGATAGGCCTGCGCGCGCAGGTCGCCGTGGGTCTCCGCGAAGGCCGTGGAGCCGACCACGTCGAGGAACAGGAAGATGCGCTCCTCCATCACCGGCTGGTGGTAGCGCCCGACGAGGAAGTTCACGAAGACCTCGCCCCCGATCAGGTCGCGCATGCGCACCACGAAGACGAGGAGCGCCGAGACGGCGAGCGAGTAGGCGAGCACCCGCGGCGTGATGCGGACGGCGTCGCGCAGGGAATCCGTGGTCAGGCCCAGCGCCCAGACCACGAAGCCGCCGACGGCGATGCCGAGCGCGATCATCAGCACGTAGGCGAGCTCCGCCGCCGGCACGTAGATCATCGCCGGCAGCCGCCGCATCCGGGTCTGGAGGCCGGCGAGGATCAGGCCGCGGTCGAAGGCGAGGCCAACCCCGCCCACCGCGATGCCGTAGACGAGCCCGGCGAGCGGCGTCGCACCGCCGGCGAAGAGCATGTTGTAGAGAAGGCCCGCACCGCCGCAGAATGCGATCAGCGCGGCCCAGAACCAGCGGTGCTGGGGCAGCATCGCGTCAGCTCCGCCGGAGGAGCGCGCCGGCGCGTTGCGCGTCGGCAGGCGTCGGAGCGACGGTGAACACGGCCTGCTCCTGGGTTCGCGTGCGGTTCGGAGCGGCGCGGGACGCCGCAGGTTCTGGTCAGTCCCGTATGATGGCGTCAATAAGGCGCATGCCTGCGCGAGACGGGCGAAGGGAGACAGCCATGAGGATGCGCGGCTTCGGGGCCACGGGCGTGCGGGTCCCCGCGATCGGACAGGGCACCTGGCGGCTCGACGATTCCGACCGGGGCCAGGCCGTCGCCGCCCTGCGGGCCGGCGTCGATGCCGGCCTCACCCATGTCGACACCGCCGAGATGTACGGCGAGGCCGAGGCCATCGTCGGGGAGGCGATCCGCGGCCTGCGGGAGGAGGTGTTCCTCGTCTCGAAGGTGATGCCCGGCAACGCCACCCGCCGGGGCGTCGCCCGCGCCTGCGAGGCCTCCCTGAAGCGCCTCGGCACCGACCGGCTCGACTGCTTCCTGCTGCACTGGCCGGGCAGCCATCCCCTGGAGGACACGATCGCCGGCTTCGAGGACCTGCGCCGGGACGGCAAGATCCTGTCCTGGGGCCTGAGCAACTTCGACGTGCCCGCGCTCGACCGGGCGCTCGCCATTGCCGGCCCCTACCGCATCGCCTGCAACCAGGTGCTCTATCATCTCGGCGAGCGGGCCATCGAGCACGCGGTGCTGCCCTGGTGCCGGCACAACGGCGTCGCCCTCGTCGGCTACTCGCCCTTCGGTAGCGGCGACTTCCCCTCGCCCGCGAGCCCCGGTGGGCGGGTGCTCGCCGAGGTCGCCGGCCGCCACGGCGCGACGCCGCACGGCGTGGCGCTCGCCTACCTGACGCGTCTCGAGGGCAGCTTCGCGATCCCGAAGACGGGGCGGCCGGAGCGGGCGCTCGAGAACGCCGCCGCCGACGCGATCGCGTTGAGCGAGGGCGACGTCGCCGCGATCGAGGCGCAGTTCCCCCTCGGGCGCCGCCCGCGCACCCTGCCGATGCTCTGAGGGCCCCGAAACGGAAGCGGGCGGCGGGGATGTCCCCGCCGCCCGCGCGCCGTCCGCGAGAAGGCGGCCCCGGGGAGCCGCCGGAGCCTCCGCCCTACCAGGTCACCTTGAGGCCGCCATAGGCCGAGAGCGGCTGGGCGAGCGTCGTCGTGCGGGGGTCGTTGATCGTGTAGTTGCCCGCCACCGGGCCGGTCTCGGCGAAGGTGCCGAAGGTCGTGTAGCGGTGGTTGAAGAGGTTCGTCACCAGGGCGAAGACCTGAACGTTCTCCGTCACCTGAACGCTGGTGTTGAGGTTGGCCACGAAGTAGGCCGGCAGCTTCCGGTTGAGGTTCGACTCGTCGCCCCGGTAGTAGGACGAGGAGAAGGCCTGCATGTTCATGCCGAAGCGCCAGATCGGGGTGATGTAGTAGTCGAAGCCGACCTTGACCTGATGGTCGGGGACGAGCGGGACCTTGTTGCCGCGCGTCACGGTGATGAGGCCGTTGTTGCTCAGCGGGTTGTTGGGCGAGGACAGGTCGCCGTTGAACTGGAAGGTGGCGTCGACGAGGGCGTAGTTGGCGTAGAGGCTCAGGCGCTCGCTGACGTACTCGCCGGCAACCTCGATGCCCTGGCGCTGGGTGGCCGGAACGTTGACGAAGTAGCCGCGCGCCGCGTTGCCGGGGGTGGCGAGCTGGAGGATGTCGTTGGTCAGGTCGGTGCGGAAGAGGCCGAGCTTGTAGTTGAGAATGGCGTTCTCGTAGAACTTCGGCACGGTGCCGCGGATGCCGACCTCGTAGGTGCGGCCGGTGACCTGCTTCAGCGGCGGGTCGGCGACGAGGGAGTTCGGCAGCAGGCAGGGCCGGTCGGGATTGGCGCAGGCGAGCTCCAGCGGCGTCGGCGCGCGGTTCGACTCCGAGTAGCCGCCGTAGAGGGTCAGCTCCGGCAGGAAGCGGTAGGCGAGGCCCGCCACCGGGTTGATCTTGTTGAAGTAGTGAGTGCCGTTCACGTCCGGCGAGAAGCCCGTGGTGTCGGTCGTGGTGATGCGCGCGAAGTTGAGCCGCGCGCCGGCGGTGAGCGAGAGGGCGTCGGTCACGTCGAAGGTGTCGACGGCGTAGAGGCCCATGTAGAGGTTCGAGCCGAACACCGCGCTCGGGGCTATGCCAAGGGCGGCGGCCGTGCGCAGCTGGGTGGTGCCGAGGCCGGGGATGAAGCCGTAGTTCGGGTTCGCCGGGTTCGTGGTGACGCTGAGGTCGGGGTTGATGGCGCCGAGCGTCGAGGACGACTTGTAGGTGTAGTCGGCCACGTCGATGCTGCCGCCGACGATGAAGGTGTTGTTGTGGCCGGCGAGGGTGTCGCGGTTCGTCGCCTGCAGCGTGCCGCCGTAGCCCGTCGCCTCGGTCTTGGTGACGTCGATGGTGCCGTAGGGCACGCCCGCCGTGAACGGGACGCGCTGGTTCTGAGCCCCGAGGATCGTGAACTGGTTGCGGAAGGCGAGCTCCGACTGGCCGGGCGCGCGCACGAAGCCGTCATCCTCGAAGCAGAGGAAGCCGCGGTTCGACGAGCGCGTGCTGCACTGCTCGAAGTTGCCGTCGTTGCCGTCGACGTAGACCGAGCTGTAGCGGCGGTAATAGGCGTTGCCGGCGAGGTCCCAGGTCGGCGAGACGTTGACCTTGCCGTTGAGCTGGATCTGGCCGACCTCGTTGCTGGTGGTCTGCGGGTAGGTGAAGATCGCCCGCGGGTCGGCGCGGGAGAAGTCGACGGGCGTGGCGGCGGCCGCTCCGAAGAAGGTCTTGGCGCCGGACGCGACGAGGTGGAACTCGGAATCCGGCGTGCGGTAGCCGAGGTCGGCGTAGACGCGGCCGATCTCGCTCGGCGACTGGAAGCGCCAGCCGGCGTCGCGCAGGCCCTCGCCGGCGAAGTAGAAGGCCCAGTTGCCGATCTGCTGGCCGTACTGGAGCGAGCCGGCGATGCGCCCGTCCGAGCCGCCGAGCACGGTCACTTCCTTGCCCTGCCAGGTGAAGCCGTTCTTCATCTCGATGTTGACCGCGCCGCCGAGCGCGTTGAGGCCGAAGACCGGGTTGCCGGTGAAGATGTCGATGCGGTTGATGGCGACGGACGGGATCAGGTCCCAGTTCACGACGTCGCCGAAGGCCTCGTTAATGCGCACGCCGTTCTGGTAGACGGTCAGGCCCTGCGGGTTGCCCTGGAGGGGCGAGGCGTCGAAGCCGCGATAGGTCAGGGTCTGGCGGTTCGAGTTGCCCTGCCCGTCCGACAGGCTCACGCCCGGCGTGCGCCGGGCCAGCGTGAAGGTCGGGTCGAGGGTGGCGCGGTCCTGCTCGAATTCGCGGGCCGAGACGGTCTCGACGTTGCTCGGGATCCGGTTGAGCTGAAGCGCGCTGCCGCCGCTCGCGAGCACCGGCGTGGTGGCGACGACGTCGAGCTGGTCGAGGGTGACGGTGGGAACCACGACGGCCTGCTGCGCGAGCACCGCGCAGGGCCAGAGGGCGACCGAAGCGACGAGACCGCCGCGCAGCGCACGCAAACCCATTTCCCACCCCTCGTCCGAGCCCAAGGCCGGCCCCTGTTCGACGGGGCCTTGATGAGAGCTTTCTGAGGGGCGCCCGGGGTCCTCGCAATGGCCCGCCGGGGTCCGTCGGCGCGAATTCGGCCGGTCTGGGACCGGCACAGTGACAATCGTGGGCGCCGTTGCGGTCCTGTCACAGCTTTTTGGTTTGAGAACAACGACTTACGGGATGTTCCAGCAATCTGGACGGGACTTTTCGGCAACCCTCGCGGACGCCATGGTCCTCCGTCGGCGGGGGCCTCCGACAGATTCGCGGCACCCCGTCCCCGCGGGCCGAAATCTCACATCTTGGTCGTCAGCCGTGCCTGGATGCGCCGGGCGATCTCGCCGAGGCGCTGCTCCAGGAGCTGGGGCACCTCGCAGACGTACTGGAGCGACTGGCTGCGCTCCTGGAAGATGCGCCGGTCCCAGGCGAAGCGCGTCTCAAGCTCGGACTGGTCCTTGGGCATCTCGCGGGCGTCCTCGGCGCTCGGCGCATCCTTGGTCTGGCTGATCTTGTCGGCCTCCTCGCGGATGCGCTCGGCCATGCGGCGCTGGCCTTGCGCGTAGCGGCCGATGCCGCCCATCACCTTGTCGCGCTCGCCGCCGATCACCTCGAAGACGCCGGAGAAGACGCGGGCGAGCCGCTGGTCCTTGTCCGGTCCCGCCTCGGCGGCGAAGGCGTCGAGGAGCCCGTCGACCTCCGACATCTCCGTGCGCCGGGAGGCGAGCTTGCGGGCGAGCTGCGCGGCGGCGGAATCGTCGCCCCACTCGCCGGCCTGCGCGAGGTCGGGGCCGTTCCAGAACTGGCCGGGGCTGAGATTCGTGACCTTGCGCTGGACGCAGGGCCAGTCGGGATCGGTCCTCGGCTGGGCGGTGGCCGTCGTCGCGGCGCCGAGGAGCATGACGAGAGAGAGCGTTGCGTGCCTCATGGCGTGTCTCCGGCGGGGCCCCCGCGCCGGGCCATGAGGCCGCGGCCGGGGTCGTAGGCGATGACGGCCATCGCGAAGAAGGCGAGCGTGGTGCCCGTCACGACGGCGAAGGCCAGGGGCTCGAACTGCCCGTAGAGCGCGAAGCGCACGAGCTGCACGGCGTGGGTGAAGGGGTTGGCCTCGCAGATCCAGTAGAGCGTCTCGCTGGCCTCGCGGATGCGCCAGAGCGGGTAGAGCGCCGAGGAGGCGAAGAACATCGGGAAGATCACGAAGTTCATCACGCTGGCGAAGTTCTCGAGCTGGCGCACCAGGGAGGACAGGAACAGGCCGATCGCCCCGAGCATCAGCCCCGTGGCGAGGAAGGCCGGCAGCGCCGCGAGGTAGCCCGCCGGCGTGATGTCGGTTTCCCAGAACCAGGCGACGGCCAGGAACGCGTAGGCCTGCACGATCGAGACGCTGACCCCCGCGACGAGCTTGGCGAGCAGCAGCAGCCAGCGGGGGTAGGGGCTCGTGAGCAGCACCTTCATCGAGCCGACCTCGCGGTCGTAGACCATCGAGAGCGACGACTGCATGCCGTTGAAGAGCTGGATCATCACGGCGAGGCCGGGCACCACATAGACCTCGTAGAGCACGTAGGTCTGGTAGGGCGGCTCGATCGAGACGCCGAGCGTGTTGCGGAAGCCCGCCGCGAAGATGAACAGCCACACCAGCGGCCGCACCAGCGCGGACAGGAAGCGCTCCTTCTGGTTGAAGAAGCGCAGGAGCTCCCGGCGCACGATGCCGCCGAGGCAGATCAGGTAGCCGACGGCGTCGAGCCGTCCGAGATGGGGCACGCGGGCGGGGGCAGGTGTCGTCATCACGCCGCCTGCCTCCCCGGCTCGGCGACGAGGCGGCGGAAGGCCGTCTCCAGCCCCTCGCCCGGCGCGCCGATCTCGCCCGCCCGTCCGCGCGCGACAATGCGGCCCTTGTGGAGGATGACGGCGTCGTCGCCGGGCTCGATCTCCTCGAAGATGTGGGTCGCCCAGAGCACCGAAAGCCCCTCGTCCCGCACGAGGTCGCGCACGATGCGCACGATGCCGGCGCGCGACTCGAGGTCGAGGCCGACGGTCGGCTCGTCGAGGAGGAGGAGGCGCGGCTCGTGGACGAGGGAGCGGGCGATCTCGATGCGCCGGGACTGGCCGCCGGACAGGGTGCGGACCTTGTCGCCCCGCCGCTCCGCGAGCCCGACCCGGTCGAGGAGCGCGGCGATCCGCGCCTTGGCCGGTCCCCGGGCGATGCCGTGCAGGCTGGCGTGGTAGAGAAGATTCTGCTCGACGGTGAGGTCGGTATCGAGCGTGCGCGCCTGGAACACGACGCCGAGGCGGGCCAGCGCCCGGGACGGCTCCCGGTCGAGGCCGTGGCCGAAGATCGCGACCCGCCCCTCCTGGTTATTGTAGAGGCGGGTGATCACCGAGAACAGGGTCGTCTTGCCGGCGCCGTTCGGCCCGAGCAGCGCCATGAAGCGCCCCCGCTCCACGGTGATCGACACGTCGGAGAGCGCGGCGCGGGCGCCGAAGCGATGCCCGACGCCGGCGACCTCGAGAGCCGGAGCGGCGCCCTCCCTTCCTGGGACAACGCTCACTTGGGCAGCGCTCGCTTGGCGTCGCCGACCGCGTCGAGGCACTCGTCGTACTCGGCCTCGCCCTGCTCGCGCTCGGCGACCCGGAGCGCCTTCTTCAGCTTGCCCAGCGCCGGCTCGGCGGGCGCCCTGGCGATCTCGGCCTTGATCATGCCGATGCCCTCGGCGCAGGCGGCCTTGTCGTCGGCGAGCGCGGGCGTCGCCAGGAGGAGCGTGGCGAGCGCCACGGCAGCCTTCTTCCCCCTGCGCGAGAGGGCGGCTCCCGACCCTCGCTGACGCGAGGGCCACCCTCCCCCGCGGAGGGGGAAGGGAGCGGGCGCGCGTTCGATACGAGAGCGACGCATCACTTCACCGTCAGGGTGCCGGTCATGCCCTTGGCCTCCAGGCCCCGCGCCTCCCACTTGTAAGCGCCGGGCTTGATCGCCACGAACTCGATGGCGATCTCGCCGGGGTCGTCGAACTCGAGATGGTCGGGCGGGCCGCCGCCGTGGATCTCGAGGTGGTTGATGACGATCTGGTTGAGCCAGATGTAGCGGAAGAACTCCGGCGCGTAGAATTTGTACTCCTGCCGGCCCTTGGCGACGATGCGCAGCCGGTAGGCCTTGCCCGATTCCAGCGTGATGTCCCGGTTCTCGACGGCGAAGTCGTTGCCTTCGTCGTTGCCGAGGACGAGGTCGGGCAGGTTCTCGCGCTTCTTCGTCAGGTCGAGCGCCTGGGCGCTGCCGGCGGCGAGAAGTCCGGCGAGGCCGAGCGCGGCGAGCCGTGCGATCCGATGCATCCTGCCTCCTGCGGGCGCGGTTTTAGGGCTCATTGCGGGGAGACCGTCACGCCCCAGGGCAGCAGCCCCACGGGCACGCTCTTGACCACCTTCTCGGCGGCGACGTCGATGATCGAGACGTCGTTCGAGGTGCCGTTGGTGGTGAGCAGCGTCTTCTGGTCCGGGGTGAAGGCGAGCTGCCAGACCCGCTGGCCGACGGGCAGGTACTTGCCGACCTCGTAGGTCTTCGCGTCGATCACCGCCACGCGGTTGGCGGGGCCGAGCGCCACGAAGGCCTTGGTCCCGTCCCTGGTGATGCGCACGCCGACGGGCTGGATCGCCTCGTCGTTCACGCCGGGAATCTTGAAGGTGATCTTCTTCACGACCCGGCGGGTCGCCGTGTCGATGACGCTCACCGTGCCGCCGACCTCGGCCGAGACCCAGAGGAACTTGCCGTCCGCGGTGAACTCGGCGAAGCGGGGACGGGCATCCACGAGCACGTTGTCGATCACCTGGAAGGTCTTGGTGTCGATGAAATGGGCCATGTTCGTCGTCTCGGACGTGTTGACGAGAATCTTTCCGTCCGGCGACAGGCCCATGCCCTCGGGCTCGACGCCGACGGGCACCTCGGCCAGGACCTTGTTCTTCTCGATGTCGATGACCGTGACCTGGCTGTCGTCCTCGTTGGCCACGTAGAGGGGGTTGCCGGAGGCGTCGAGGATGAACTGCTCCGGGTCCGGCCCCGAGCGGAGCGAGCGCAGGATCTTGCCGGTGGCGGTGTCGAGCACGTCGATGCGGTCGTCGTCGCTCGCGCAGACGTAGAGCTCCTTGCCGTCCTTGCTCACGGTGATGCCGCGGGGGCGCCGCCCGACCTTCCAGGTCGCGGTGACGGCCTGGGTGTTCAGGTCGATGACGCTGACCGTGTTGCCCTTCTCGTTCGAGACGTAGGCGGTGAAGGCGACCGCCGGGGTGCAGAGTCCCACGAGTCCCATCAGCCCGGCGAGCGCACCGACGGCGGTCGCTGCGCAGGCGTATGTCGGGCGCGGTCGCGCGCTGCCGCTCATTCCGATGTTCCTCCCTGGCGCCCGCCTCTCGCGGCACAGGGGCCGACGCGGGTCTGATGGCGCGGAGTGTAGCGCGTGCTCCGCCGGTTGCGAGAGTGTCGCGCCGTCGCGGGACGATTTTCAGCGCGGTTTCAGCCCCCGAACTTGCAGGCGGTCTCCGGCAGGTCGAAGCCGAGCGTGTCGAGCGGCGTGCGCTGGTGCAGGTAGCCCTGCTCCGGCGCCACGCTCACCAGGGCCTTGGGCTGGGCGATCACCAGGGGCTGGCGGAGCTGGTGATCCCAGGGCCGGAAGCTCAGCGAGACGCCCTTGTAGGCGGGCAGCCCGAAGGCCGGATCCTCGAAGAAGGCGGCGATCTCGCGGGCATCGCCGGTCTTGCGGGCGGTGACGGCGTCGCCGACCGCCCGCACGGAGGCCCAGGCCTGGTAGTCGAGGGGCCGCATCAGCCGGCCGGACTGGCGGCGGAAGCGGTTCTGCGCCTGCGCCGCGCCCCAGGTCTCCAGCGTCGGGTGCCAGGTGGTGGCGATCAGCCCCTGCGTGCCGGCGACGGGGCGCGGGTCGACGGTGCGGAAGGGGACGTAGTCGCCCCAGTCGGCGGCCTCGTCGGCGACGATGGCGATGTCGTAGTCGACCCCGCGGGTGAAGATCATCGCCTCGGCGCGGGTCGGCGTGTCGCCGCGGGCGCGGGCGAGCGGGCCGAAGGTCCAGGGCTTCTCGGCGGTGATCTTGAGGCCGAACTTCGTCGCCGAGCGCTTCCAGGCGTCGGCGTAGAGCCGGTCGCCGGGGTTCGGGCCGACGATCAGGAACAGCTTGCGCCAGCGCATGAAGGTGAAGAACTGGGCGAGCGCGTCGGTCTGCATCGCCCGGCTCGGGGCGACGTGGAAGACGTCCTTGCGGCAGTCGGCGCCGCGCAGCCGGTCGTCGGGGGCGGCGGCGTTGAGGAGCACGACGCCCTGCCCCTTCACGGCGTCGGCGACCGCGAGCAACTCGTCGGCGGGCAGCGCCAGGACCAGGAAGCGCACGCCCTTTCCGACGAGGCCCTTGGCGGCCTCGACGGCGCCGGGGCCGCCCTCGCCCAGGGCGACCTCGTCGAGGACGTAGGTCTGGCGGGTGAAGCGGCCGGTGGTGTTGTTGTCCGTGATGCCCATACGGGCCCCGGCCACCGCCTCGTCCTCCGGCGCGGCTTCCGCGTCGTAGGAGGAGGGCACCGGCTGGGGCCGGTAGATCAGCCCGATCCGGGTCTCGAGCGCGGGCGCCTGGGCCGGCTTCGGGGCCTCGTCCCGCGCGGGAGCCGCGCCGTCGGTCCTGGCCGCCGGCTCCTGCGCGAGGGCGGGCAGCGCCGTCAGGGCGAGGAGGCCGGAGGCGGCGAGGAGGCGGAGGAGGAGCGGGCGCATGCGGGCCGCAGGCTAGAAGAGGCCGGCCTCGGGCTCAACGGCGGAAACGGCGCAGCATCCCGCCTCGACGGGCGGCGGCTTGCAAAAGCCTCCCGCCGCACGAGGTAGCCCGGCAACGAAGACTGCGCCGCCTCGGGCCCGAAGGCCCGGCGCCGCGTCGGGAGGAGAGGCGGCATGGTGCGCGTCAAGACCGGGTCCGTCGCGGCCGCTGCGCTGCTCGCGGCGCTCTCCGCGATCCAGCCGGCGCAGGCCGGGCCCGGCAAGGCGGCGGTGTTTCCCGTCGAGCTTCTCGATCCTGGAATCGTCGGCGGCCGCAAGGCCCGGCCCGACGAGCAGCGCCGCCTCGGCCTCGTCACGGAGGAATTGAAGAAGGCCCTCACCGCTGCCGGCGTCGAGACGCTCGATACGGCGCCCCAGGCGGCGGAGGTCGCCAGGCAGGGCCCGCTCTACAAGTGCGAGTGCGCCGGCGCGATCGGCAAGAGCCTCGGCGCGGACCTCGCCGTCAACGGCTACGTCGAGAAGGGCTCGAACCAGATCTTCAACCTCTACGTCTTCGTGACCGATGCCGGCAGCGGCGCGCGCGTGCGGGCGGGCCAGGTGGTGATCCGCGCCGACACCGACGACACCTGGGCCCACGCCATGCGTTGGGTGGTCAAGAACCGCCTCCTCGCCGAGCCCCTGCCGAACCGCGGCTGAGACCCTTGGCCCCGGCCTCGCCCCGGCGGGTCGGATGCTGTACCGGATGGCCCGATGGCCGCGACTCCCCACGACGCCTGTTCCGTTCCCCGCCTCCTCGTCAGCGTGCGCGACGCCGCCGAGGCGCGGCTCGCGGCGGAGGCCGGCGCCGACCTCGTGGACGCCAAGGACCCAGAGGACGGCCCCCTCGGCGCCCTGCCCCCGGAACACGTCTCCGCCATCCTCGCGGCGGTCGCCGGCCGCGCCCTCACCAGCGCGGTGGCGGAGCCGCAGGCCGTCGCGGCGATGGCCGGCACCGGCGCGGACTACGTGAAGGTTGCGGCCGGTCCGCTGCTCCGCGAGGGCGGCCTTGCGGACGCCGCCTCGGCGGCGCGAGGACGCCTCGTCGCGGTGCTGTTCGCCGAGGACGGGATCCCACCGGGCGCCGTCGTCGCGGTCGCGGCAGCGGGCTGCACCGGCGCCATGCTGGACACGCGCGGCAAGGCGGGACGCCGCCTGACCGATCTCCTCGGCCGGGCCGAGCTGACGGGCTTCGTCGCCGCCTGCCGGGAGGCCCGCCTGCTCTGCGGGCTGGCGGGCTCGCTCGCCCTCTCCGACATCCCGACTCTCACGGCCCTCGGCCCGGACTATCTCGGGTTCCGCGGCGGCCTCTGCTTCGGGAGCGACCGCCGCGGCGGCCTCGATCCGGAGCGGGTCCGGGAGGCGGCCGAGCGCTTGCGGGCGCCGGCCCGATCGGACGCTGCGTGAGCGCTCTCCACATCGTGAAGATCGGCGGCAGCCTCGCGCGGGACGAGGCGCGCCTGCGCGCCCTCCTCGCCGGCATCGCGGACGGCCGTGAGGGGCCTTGCGTCGTGGTGCCTGGCGGTGGCCCCTTCGCCGATGCCGTGCGGGACGTGCAGCTCCGCCTGCGCTTCCCCGACGCCCTCGCCCATCGCCTCGCCCTCGACGCCATGGGGCGGATGGCCGAGATCCTCGGAGCGCTGGAGCCTCGCCTGTGCGTGGAGACCCGGCTCGGGCGCCTGCGGCCCGGCACGGTCTGGGACCCCTCGGCGCTGCGCGACGGGCATCCCGGCGTCGCGGAGAGCTGGGACGTGACCTCGGACAGCCTTGCCCTCTGGCTCGCGGCCCGGCTCGATGCCGCCCGCTGCACCCTGGTGAAATCCGCCGATGCTCCCCCCGGCGCGGAGGCCGGCCGGCTCGTCCGGGACGGGCTCGTGGACGCCGCCTTCCCGGGCTTCGCCGCACGCTTCCCCGGCACGATCGCGCTCCGCGGTCCCGGCCGCGAGACCGTCCTGTCCTCCGTGAGCGAGGCCGCGTGAGCGCGCCCGAGCACATCGTCTTCATCACCGGCAAGCTCGCCCATGCGCGCCTGGAGAAGGTCGCGCGGACCCTGCCGCCCGAGCGCTTCGCCTGGAGCATCGCCGATGCCGGCGTGAAGGTCGCCGCGCTGATGACGATCGAGATCATCCGCCGCCGGGTCACGATCCCCGCGGGCGCCGACCGGATCATCCTGCCCGGCCGCTGCCGGGCCGACCCGGAGGAGCTCGCCCGCCACTTCGGCGTGCCGGTGGAGCGGGGCCCCGACGAGATCGTCGACCTGCCGGCCTTCCTCGGGCTCGCCGGGCGCAGCCTCGACCTGTCGCGCCACGACCTGCGCATCTTCTCCGAGATCGTCGACGCCTCGCGCATGAGCCCCGAGCAGATCCTGGCCAAGGGGCTGGAGCTCGCCCGGCGCGGCGCCGACGTGATCGACCTCGGCGGGCTTCCCGACACGGCGTTCCCGCATCTCGAGGAGAGCGTGCGCCTCCTCAAGGGCGCGGGCCTGAAGGTCAGCGTCGATTCCTTCTCCCGCGACGAGCTGCGGCGGGGCGCGGCGGCGGGGGCCGACTACCTCTTGAGCCTCAACGAGGAGACCCTGGACCTCGCCTTCGAGACGGACGCGGTGCCGGTTCTCGTGCCGATGCGGCCCGACGACCTGCCCTCCCTCGACCGGGCGATCGAGCGGCTGGCGCGGGCCGGCAAGCCCTTCCTCGCCGACCCGATCCTGGAGCCGATCCATTTCGGCTTCGTCGACTCGATCGCCCGCTACCGGGAGGTGCGCGCCCGCCATCCCGAGATCGAGATGATGATGGGCACGGGCAACCTCACGGAGCTGACCGAGGCCGACAGCCTCGGCGTCACCGCGCTGCTGGTGGGCATGTGCTCGGAGCTGTCGATCCGCAACGTGCTGATCGTGCAGGTCTCGAACCACACCCGCCGGACCATCGAGGAGCACGACGCGGCCCGGCGCGTGATGTACGCCGCCAAGGCCGACGCCGCCCTGCCGAAGGGCTACGGGCGGGAGCTGCTCTCGCTCCACGACAAGCGCCCCTTCGCGCAGACGCCCGACGAGATCGCGGAGCTCGCCTCGCAGGTGCGCGATCCGAACTACCGCGTCGCGGTGGCCGAGGACGGCATCCACGTCTACAACCGCGACATCCACCGGGTCGGCACGGACGCCATGGCCTTCTTCCCCGACCTGAACGTCGCGAGCGACGGCGCGCACGCCTTCTACCTCGGTGGCGAGCTGACCAAGGCCGAGACCGCCTGGCGCCTCGGCAAGCGCTACGTGCAGGACGAGGCGCTGGCCTGGGGCGCCTCCGCCGACGCCGAGGTCGAGGACACCACCGCGTTCAAAAAGGCTGGGCATACGAAGCACTCCGGCCCCGACGCCCCGCCTCCCGGCACACGCGAGGCGCGGACGGACCCGGAGGCGGATGCATCGCCGCCGGAGACCGTCGAGGGCCCGTCCGCCGGTGGGGACACGCGGGAGCCCGGCGGGCGCATCGTCTGCGGCCGGCTGGTGCGGGACGAGGCCTGATCCGGTGCCGCTGATCCTCGAGACCATCGTGACCACGCGCTCGGCCGAGGGCCGCCTGCACCTCGTGCCCTTCGGGCTGATCCGCGAGGATGACGGCGCCACCGTGCTCGCCCCGTTCCGGCCGTCGCCGACCATCCAGAACCTCGCGGTCAATCCCGTCTTCGCGGTCTCGAGCCCCCGGGACGTGCGGGTCATCGCCGGCGCCGTGACTGGCCGGCGCGACTGGCCGGTGCTGCCCTGCGCGCGGATCGACGGGGCGCGGCTCGCCGACAGCTTCGGCCATGCCGAGTTCGAGGTCGAGGCGGTGGAGGACGATGCGACGCGCCCGCGCTACCGGGGGCGCCTCGTCCACGAGGCCGCCCACGCCCCCTTCCTCGGCTATAACCGGGCGCAAGGAGCGGTGCTGGAGGCGGCGATCCTCTCCACGCGGCTGCACATGCTGGAGCCCGAAAAAATTCTCTCGGAGATGCGCTACCTCGCCATCGCCGTCTCGAAGACCGCAGGCCCCCGCGAGCGGGAGGCCTGGAACTGGATCGAGGACAAGGTCGCCGCCGCCATCGGCCCCGGCGCCCGCGTCCTCGACAAACCCGGCGCCGCCTGAAACCGGGCGACGCGCGAAGGAGACCGAAAGCCCATGAAGATGCTCGCACTCGCGACGGCGGCCGTTCTCGCCGTCGTGTCGTTCTCCGCCGACGCCCACGGGCCGACGCGGCGCAAGGTCAAGGAGACGGTCGAGATCAACGCGCCCGCCGCCAAGGTCTGGGCCGTGGTCGGCAACTTCCAGGACATGAGCTGGCTCCCCCCCGTCGAGAAAACCGAAGGCAAGGGCGGCAACGGCGACAAGGCCACCCGCGTCCTGACGCTGAAGGGCGGCGCCACCGTCGAGGAGGAGCTGTCCAAGTACGTCGACGGCAAGAGCTATTCGTACCGGATCGACAAGGTCGACGTGAAGGTGCTGCCGGTCAACAACTACTCCTCGACGATCGAGGTCGAGCCGAACGGCGACAAGACCACCGTCACCTGGAGCGGCGCCTTCTACCGCGGCTACATGAACAACGATCCGCCGCCCGAGCTGAACGACGAGGCCGCCGAGAAGGCGGTGAAGGGCCTCTACCGCACCGGTCTCGACGCCCTGAAGGCGAAGGTCGAGAAGGGCTCGTAGTGGCCGCATTCGTGACGGGGGGCCGGCCGCGCGCCGGCCTCCGCGCTTGCGCGCTGCTGGCGGCGATCCTCGCGGCGGCCCCTCGTGCGGACGCCGCCGAGGCGGTGGTGACGGTCCAGCTCGACAACCGCGTCGAGATCGTCGACCTCGACGCGGGCAAGGTCGTGGCGACGATTCCCGTGCCGGGCTCGCCCGCCGGCATCGCCCTCTCGCCGGACCGCCGCACCGCCTACGTCACCCGCCCCGACGCGCCGGGGCTCGGGATCGTCGACCTCGCCGCCCGCACGCTGACGGCCAGCCTGCCGCTCCCCGGCGGCCCGCTCGGCATCGCCTGCAACCCGCGCTCCGGCGCGGTCTACGTGGCCGACTGGTACGCGCGCCGGGTGCTGGTGCTCGTGCCCGGCGAGGGCGGGCTCAGGCTCGACGGGGAGATCAAGGTCGGCGCCTCGCCCTCCGGCATCGTCGTGAGCCCGGACGGCGCCACCCTCCTCGTCGCCAACCGCGAGGGCGACACGGTCTCCGTGGTCGACGCCGCCGCGCGCCGCGAGACCAAGGTGATTCCGGTCGGCACCCACCCGTTCGGCCTCGTCCTCGATGCCGGGAAGGGACGCGCCTACACCGCCAACGTCGAATCGAACGACGTCTCCGTCGTGGACCTCGCCGAGGGCCGCGAGATCGGCCGGATCAAGACCGGCGAGCGGCCCTACGTGCTGGCGCTCGCGGGCGGGCGCGGCTTCGTGACCGACCAGTATTCCGGCACGGTCACGGTGTTCGACCTCGACGCCCTGAAGGTCGTGAAGACGATCGAGGTCGGCGACCACCCGGAGGGCATCGCCGCCTCGCCGGACGGCACGAAGCTTTACGCGGCGAACTGGGGCTCGAACACGCTCTCGGTGATCGACGCGAAGAGCCTCGCCGTCACCGGCGAGATCAAGCTCGGCGACGGCCCGAGGGCCTTCGGCGACTTCATCCGCTGATCGCCGTGGCCCTCCGGCCCGATGACATCGGGCCGGAGGGCGTTCCGCGCACGAGCGCGGGCGCCCGTTCGGGCTTGCCTCGCGTCCCCGAACGGCATGGTCCGGGGACGCGAGGATCGTGGGAGGTTCCGTTCAGGCGGCCGGGGGCGTCTCGTCCGGCTCCTCGGGCGCGTTGAGGATGTCCTCCAATTCGTCCACCAACCGGTCGGCCTGATCGGGCGTGGCGACGACCCGCAGCGTCTGGCCGTTCTCCAGCGCCAGCGCGATCTCGATATCGGGACCCGAGCGGGTCGTGAGGATGCGGACGAGCCGTTGGGCGCTCATGCGTCGGTTCCGTAGTGGTGGTCGAGGGAGGCGAGGAGGCCGACGGCGGCCGCCGGCCCGCAGGTGGAGGCCGCCTCGCCCGAGCCCCCGAGGAGCCCGGCGATGACGGCGGTGAAGGGGCGCGCGGGACGGCCGAGGCGCCGCGCCAGGCTCTCGCCGAGGAAGGCGCCGGCGCCGCAGGTCACGAGAGGCGCCTCCTCCGGCAGATCGGGCCGGGACAGCAGGATCACGGCGGCGTCGTGGAGCACGCGGGCCTGCGCCTCGGCGAAGTGGGCGGCGAGCGCCCGCCACTCCCGGTCGGTGCCCTCGGAGCGGTCGCGGCCGATCATCCGGGCGAGGCGGGTGCGGGTCTCGTCGAGGGACTTTCCCTTGAGGTCCGCGCTGTGCTGCTGGTCGGCGCCGTCGGGCAGGGCGCCGGTCAGGCGGTAGATGTCGGCGGTCGAAGCGAAGGTCTCCGCCATCAGCGCCGTGCGCCGGCCGCGGAAGGGGGCGGCGGAGGCCAGCGCCAGGAGCGGCGTGCGCACCACGCCGGTATAGACGAGCTCACCCGTCTCCAGGCGCTCGGCATCGCTGTAGCCGGTGGCGGCGGGGCGGCCCCCGACCACGGGGATCAGGTCGGCGGTGGTCGAGCCGATGTCGACGAGGAGCGCCGCGTCGAGGTGGCGCCCGACGAGGGCGGCAGTGGCGTGCCAGTTCGCCGAGGCGATGTCCGGCGCGTGCTCCGCCGCCGCGCCCGGGGCGACGAAGCCGGCGCGGCCGGCATAGATCCGCACGCTGCCCGCGAGGTTGCCTGCCGCCCAACCCGCGAGCTGCGCGACGCCGTCCCGCCGGTCGCTGAAGCAATCGGTCAGCTCGCCGGTCATGGTCACGGCGTGCCGGGCTTGCGCCCGCGCCCAGTCCGGCAGCTTGGCGAGCGTCGCGTCGAGCGCCGGCAGCCCGCGCCAGAGCGGACAGGGCGCCTGCACGGCCTCGGCCACGCGGCCCTCCACGACGAGGGCCGCCTTGACATGCACGCCGCCGAGGTCCCAGCCGATGATCGCGCCGCTCATGGTCGGCGGCCCTTCGCGGAGGTCGACGTGGCGGACAATCGAACCTCCGGGGATGGCGGAAACGGGGGTGGTGCGGGGGGCTTCGCGGTCATCCCGGTCATCGACCTGATGGGCGGGCAGGTGGTGCGCGCCCGCGCCGGCCTGCGTCACGCCTATGCACCGATCGAGACACCCTTGGCAAAGGGATCGCGCCCGGCCGACATCGCCCGCGGGCTCCTCGCGGTCCTGCCCGCCCGAACCCTCTATGTCGCCGACCTCGACGCGATCATGCGGGGCGTCCCGCCCGATCGCGCCGCGCTGGAATCGGTGTTGCGCGCCTGCCCCGGCCTCGAGCTCTGGGTCGATGCGGGCTTTCGCGACGCGGCCGGGCTCGACGCCTTCCTCGCCGAGGGCCTCGGGCGGCCGGTGATCGGCAGCGAGAGCCAGGCGGACGCGGCGCTCCTCGGCCGGGACGGGATCGTGCTCTCCCTCGACAGCCGGGGGGGCGAGCGCCTCGGACCGCCCGCGATCCACGAGCGCGCGGCGCGCTGGCCGGAGGACGTGATCGTGATGACGCTCGCCCGCGTCGGCGCCGGAGCGGGGCCGGACCTCGCGGCGCTCCGGGCGGCGCGGGCGCTGTCGGCCGGGACGGGCGGCGGCGGGCGGCGGTTCTACGCGGCGGGCGGGGTGCGCGGTCCCGGCGATCTCATCGCTTCAAGAGATGCGGGGGCGGCCGGCGCCCTCGTCGCCTCGGCGATCCACGACGGGAGCCTGCGCGGCGCGTGGCCCTTCGGGGCGGCCTGAGCGAGCGCGCAAAAACGAACGGGGCGACTGATGCCGCCCCGTCCAGAAGTCCCTATCGTCCAAGGAAGATGGAGGCCAGTCGCTGGAGCAGGCCCCGCGGTGCGGGCGGAGGCGCGCTCTGCCCAGGACTGTCCCCGATCTAATTGGCGGCGAAGGGGTGCTGCGCGGAGTTGCGCTGCTCGGTCACGGTCGCGGCCTTCGGCTCGCCGTTCACGGCGCGCTGGATCGACAGCTTGGTGGCCTCGTAGTTGTACTGCTGGATCTTGGCGTCGTCGGCCGCTTCCCAGTGGATGAACACGCCGACCAGCACGTAGAGGTCGTCGGCCTCGTCGGCCGGGATGATGCCCTCGGCGACGGCGTCCTGCACGGCCTTGGCGACGCCGTGCTGGGCGGGGCCGAACATCTGGACGGCCTGACGGGCGTCGTTGATGGTGACCTTGTTGAACATCAGCGTGTTGGGCTTGCACGGCAGGTTCGGCGCGATGACCGCGAGCAGGCTGGTGAAGCCGTGCTTGTTGTTCACGAGGCCGTTGCAGAAGGCGGTCTCGGCCGGCGAGCCGCGCGGTCCGATGATGAGGTCGATGTGGGCGACCTCGTTGCCGTCGCCGACGAGCGCTTCGCCGACCTGAACCTTGGTGATCTTCGCCATTCGGGGTCTCTCCCTGCTGCTGGAAAGTGACGGCCGCCCCATGGGACAGGCACGGCCGAGGGCCATCCTTGTTTGCGACGTCCGGCAGGGTGGCCGAACCGGTTAGCCCGGATAGCGGCGCGGACCCTACAGCGGCGACCTTCCCCGAACAACCCGCTCAAGGTGCTGGAATCGATAAATGATCGCGCCTCTTCCGGAGCCGGCGAAGGGCCTGGCTCCCGGACGGGCGGGGCCGGCTCAGAGGGAGGCGCCCGCGTGCGCCAGCGCGTCGAGGAACAGCGTCGCGACGGTGAGATCGGCGCTGGTGCCGGGGTTCAGCCCGGCCGCCTTTAACCGCCTGTCGTAGGCGAGGAGAAGGTCCACCGGCGCCTGCGCGAGGTCGAGGCTGCCGACAGCCTCGAGCGCCTCCCGGCGGACCGATTCCGCGCGCTCCGTCCCGTGCTTGCGGGCGATGTGGCTGTCGGGCAGCCCGGTGAGGAAGGCGAGGTGGACGGCGGCCGTCGCCCAGGGCGCGGCGAGGCCCTTTTCGCGCGCGCTCGCCAGCGCCGGGAGGCCGATGCGGCGCAGGTCCGCATAATCGCTGGTGTAGGCGCGGGCGATGCTGTCGCGGGAGGCCGCTTCCGCCATGGCCTCGCGCAGGGGCGGCGCGGGGCCGGCGACGTCGTGGCGATCGGCCTCGCCGAGACCGCCGGGCGCGGCGATCCGGATCGCC
>NZ_BPQR01000061.1 GCF_022179345.1 Methylobacterium jeotgali
GCCGACGAGGCCCTGCGCACCACGCCCTTCATCATGGTGACGGCGGAGTCGAAGACGGAGAACGTCATCGCCGCCAAGAAGGCCGGCGTGAACAACTACATCGTCAAGCCCTTCAACGCCGCGACGCTGAAGAGCAAGATCGAGGCGGTCTGCGGCGCCTGAGCGCGCCGAGCCGCCGGGGATGCCGCTGCCGGGCCGGCCCCGGTGGCGGTCCGAGACCGCATCGGCGTCCCTCGCACGAACCCGACGACGGGACCGCCGCTGCCATGCCTCAAGCCGTCCAATCCGCTCCACGCCAAGCCGCCCCCCGCACCGCGCCCCAGCGGGACATGGTGCACGAGCTCGTCGAGATCGCCGACTACATCAGCCATCTCCGGCAGGAGATCGCGGCGCTGCGCGCCAACGAGATCACCCGCGACCGCATCCCCATGGCCCACGAGGAGCTGGGGAGCGTGCTCGAGGCCACGGCCGGCGCCACGAACACGATCATGGCCTCGGCGGAGGCGATGCTCGGCCTGCCCGACGACGCGAACTACCGCGCCAACGTCGAGGAGAAGATCTACGAGATCTTCGAGGCCTGCGCCTTCCAGGACATCACCGGCCAGCGCATCGGCAAGGTCGTCGAGGCACTGCGCCACCTGGAGCTGCGGCTCGTCCGCTTCGCCTCCGCGGTGCGGGCCCGCGACGAGGCCGGTCTCGACGCGGCCGAGGCGGAGCGCAAGGCGCGGGCCGAGAAGCTGATCCTCAACGGCCCGGCCCTCAAGGGGCCCGAAACCTCGCAGGACGACATCGACGCCCTCTTCGCCTGAAGCAGCGTCACGAAAGCCGCTTCAGGTCCTTGTCCTGCCGCATTGTCTGACGCCGAACCGGCAGCCACTTCGGCTGACGATGCTCTGTGACCGGCGCTACCAGACCAGCCGCTCGATGAGCGCGTCCGGCCGCACGCTCTGGCGCGACAGCCAGCCGGCGAGGTCGGAGAGCGGCTCGGCACCCTCCGTGTAGCCGAGCTCGGCCCCGTGGATGCCGCGGGCGACGAGCAGGTTCGGCAGCCCGAAGGAAGCGGCGCCGGCGATGTCGGTGGCGAGCGCGTCGCCCACCGCCAGCACCCGCGACGGCTCCGGCGCCGCGCCGCCCGCGAGGCGCCCGGCCATGGCCAGCGCCGCCTCGTAGACCGGCCGATGCGGCTTGCCCGCATAGGCGACCCGTCCGCCGATCTCCGCATAGGCTGCCGCGATCAGCCCGGCGCAGGGCACGAGCACGCCGCCGCGCTCGACCACGAGATCGGGATTCGCGCAGATCATCGGGACGTCGCGCGCCCGGAAGGCGGCGAGCGGCTCGGCGTAATCCTCGGCGGTCTCGGTGTCGTCGTCGAACAGCCCCGTGCAGACGACGAGATCGGCCTCCGCGCCGGGCACCATGGCGATGGGCAGGCCCTCGAAGATGCCGGCGTCCCGCTCCGGCCCGAGATGGTGGACGCGGGCCGCGCCGCCCGCCACCGCCTCGCCGATCATGTCGCGGGTGAGGTCACCGGAGGTGAGGACGGCGTCGTAGGCCTCCCGCGGCACGCCGTAGCCGTCGAGGATCTTCTGGACGCCGGCCCAGGGGCGGGGCGCGTTCGAGACCAGGATCACCCGCCGCGCCCGCTCCGAACCCGCGAGCCCCCGGAAGCGGATCAGCGCCTCGCCCGCCGCCGCGTGGCCGACGCGCCCGTCATGGAGCACGCCCCAGACGTCGCAGAGGATCAGGTCGTAGCGCTGCGCGACCTCGCCCAGGCCGGCGAGGATCACGGGGCCGTCCGCGCCGGGCGGTGTCAGGGGCATCGGGAATCCGGGCTGGGCTCTTCTCGCGGAGAGCCTGGAGGGGAGGAGGCCCCTCTACAGCCTTTCGCACCCGCGAAGATACCCGCTGAAGCGGAGAGCCTCACCCGGCCCGGCGCAGGAAATCGCGAAATCCCCGGCGCGGCGGCGGCGGGCCCGTCTCCTCCGGCTCCGGCGCGGCGGGCGGCGCGCCGAGCACGTCGGCCCGCACGGCGCGGGGCTCAGCGAACACGGGTCCCTGCGCGAAGGGCACGTCGAGATCGAGGAGGTCGGGCACGTCGGCCTCGCGCTCGACACCCTCGGCCACGAGGCGCAGCCCCGCGCGGGCGACCAGGGCGACGAGGTCCTCGACGGCGATGTCCGTGAGGTCCCGCCCGCCCGAGGCCGCCCGCACGAGCAGCTCGGCGGGGGCCTTCACCTGGACGACGCCGCGGGCGGCGAGCGCCGCCGCATCGAAGCGCAGGTCGCTCGCCCGGTCGAGGCCGAAGCCGAAGCGCTCGCGCAGCGCGGCGAGGGCGGCGGCCTGCTCCCGGTCGAGACCGCGCCAGCACGCCTGGGACAGGGCGAGCACCAGCCGGCCGGCGAGCGCCGGATCGGCGGGGTCGCGGGCGAGGTCGCGCAGGAAGCCCGGCTCGAACAGCGAGAGCGGCGAGAGCGCGTAGGAGACCGCCGCCTCGCTGCCCCGGCCGGCGAGGTGGCGGCCGATGACGGCGACGCGCTGGAGCATCCGCCGGTCGAGATCGGTGGAGCGGCCGTGCCGCTCGAGGACGGGCAGGAACTCCGCCGGCGCGAGCACCGCCTCGCCGAGCCGCAGCCGCGCCGAGGCCTCGTAGGCGACGACCTTGCGCTGGGGCAGGGTCACGATCGGCTGGAGGTAGACGGAGACCCCGTCGCGGTCGAAGGCCTCGACGATGGCGCGCTCGCGGGCGCGGGCATCCGGTCTCTCCGCCGGCTCGACGGGCGCCGGGCGCCGCCCGATCGGCGGCAGAGGCCGGGGCGCCGGAGTCTCGGACGGCGGGGGCGGCGGCGCGGCGGCGCGGGGCGCGGCCGGGACGGGCGGCGGCACGGCGGCGGGCCGGGCGCGCAGCTCCGCCTGCACGGCGGCGTGGAGGGCGGCGTGGGATTGCGCCTGCGCCTGGGCCCGCTCGCCCGCCTCGGCCTGAGCCCGGGCCTGCGCATCCTTGAGGCCGGCGATCTCGCCGTCCTGCGCGGAGACGACCGCGGCGAGGTCGCGCACGATGCCGCTGAGGAGGCCGATCTCGACGCTGAGCTCCTCGACGCCCGCCTCGCCGGGCGGCGCCGCCTCCGGGGTCGCGGCGGCGGCGCCCCGCGCCTCGACCTTGAGCAGGCGCTCGGAGAGGATGTCGATCTCGCCGGAGAGCTTGTCGCAGCGCGCGGCGAGCCCGGAGGCCCGGCGATGGGCGACCAGCGCGGCGAGCCCCGAGACCGCGGCGAGCCCGAGCGCGGCCGGCAGCGGCCACAGCACCGCCAGCGGCGCCAGCACCACGAGGGCGGCGGCCGGGGCGAGGAGACCGGGAGCCGGGATGCGGCTGCCGACTGTCCGGGCCATCGGAGGGCTCGTCGTTCGGGAGGGCCGGGGTCCCGGCCGGTGGATGGATCGGGGGCGCCCCGTCCGATCCCGAGCGCCCTCCCCGCTTTCTCGCCGAGGCGGGCCCGCCAAGGCAAGGCGAGGGCGGGCGCGCGGAGCGGGATTCCACCGTCATGTGACCGTCCTACGACCGCCCCGGCGCTTGCCGGCCCGCCTGCCGCGCCCGACATCGGGACGACGCAAGCCCGGAGACCGCCATGGCCGCTTCCCTGGACCATCCTTTGGACGACACGCAGGCCGACCTCATCCTCAAGGTCGACGGCATGACCTGCGGGGGCTGCGCGGAGGCCGTGGGACGCGCGATCCGCCGCCTCGACCCGGAGGCGCAGGTCGACGTCGACCTGGAGCGGGGCCGGGTCAGGATCGCGACCGGCGCCCAGGCGCTCTCCGTAGCCGAGGCGTTGACGAAGGCCGGCTACCCCGCCAGCGCGATGACGGGCTGAGCCCGGTGGACGGCCCCTCCCCCTCGCCGGAGCCGAACGACCTCGGCGCCTGGTGGATGCCCTTCACGGCCAACCGCGCCTTTCGGGCCAAGCCCCGGCTGCTCGCGGGCGCCGAGGGCATGCACTACACGACGCCCGACGGCCGCCGCGTCCTCGACGGGATCGCGGGGCTGTGGTGCTGCAACGCCGGCCACAACCGGGCGCCGATCGTCGCGGCGATCCGGGCGCAGGCCGGCGCCCTCGACTACGCGCCGCCCTTCCAGTTCGGCCATCCGGGCGCCTTCGCGCTCGCCTCCCGGCTCGCCCATCTCGCGCCGGGGGACCTCGACCGGGTGTTCCTGTGCGGCTCCGGCTCGGAGGCCGTCGACACCGCCCTCAAGATCGCGCTCGCGTACTGGCAGGCCCGCGGCGAGGGTCGGCGCACCCGGCTGATCGGCCGCGAGCGCGGCTATCACGGGGTCGGCTTCGGGGGCATCTCGGTCGGCGGTCTCTCCGCGAACCGCAAGGCATTCGGAAGCCTGCTGCCGGGCGTCGACCACCTGCCCCACACCTACGACCGCGAGCGCCAGGCCTTCACCCTCGGTGAGCCAGACTGGGGCGCCGAGCGCGCCGACGAGCTGGAACGGATCGTGGCGCTCCACGACGCCTCGACCATCGCCGCGGTCATCGTCGAGCCGATGGCGGGCTCGACCGGGGTGCTGCCCCCGCCGAAGGGCTACCTGGAGCGCCTCCGGGCGATCTGCGACCGGCACGGTCTGCTCCTGGTCTTCGACGAGGTCATCACCGGCTTCGGCCGCCTCGGCCACGCCTTCGCCGCGGAGCGCTACGGCGTCGTCCCCGACATGATCTGCTTCGCCAAGGGCGTCACCTCGGGCACCGTGCCGATGGGCGGCGTCCTCGTCCGCGAGCCGATCCACGCCGCCCTGATGCAGGGGCCGACCCACGTCGTGGAGCTGTTCCACGGCTACACCTACTCCGGCCACCCGCTCGCCTGCGCGGCGGCGCTCGCCACCCTCGACCTCTACCGGGACGAGGACCTCTTCACCCGCGCCCGTGCCCTGGAGGTCGGCTTCGGGCAGGCGGTGATGTCGCTGAAGGGCCTGCCGAACGTCCTCGACATCCGCACCGTGGGCCTCGCCGCCGGCATCGACCTCGCGCCGAAGCCCGGCGCGCCGGGCCTGCGCGGGTTCGAGGCCATGGACCGCGCCTTCGACGCCGGCCTCGTCCTGCGCGCCGCCGGCGACACCCTGGCCCTGACCCCGCCGCTGATCGCGAGCGAGGACGAGATCGGACGGATGGTGGGGATCACGGGAGACGCGATCCGGGCGGTGGCGTGAGAGCGTGTAGCGAATGAAAAATTTGTAGGGGTTCTCAAAAAAACAGAGGCGCTTTTCCGCCACTCTTGGCACAAAAGACCCTTTCAAGGCCGAGGTTCGGCTCGCGCGCCAACGCGAGAGGATCGGAACCGCAAAGAGCCTGATCCGATGCCCGCGCGACCCCGCGTCGTGCCCTTGCAGGTGAGGAAGCCATGCCCTCCGATATCGAGATCGCCCGCGCGGCGACCCTCAAGCCCATCGCCCAGGTCGCCGAGCGGGTCGGCATCCCCGACGAGGCGCTGCACAACTACGGCAAGTACATCGCCAAGATCGACCACGGCTTCATCCAGTCCCTGGAGAGCCGGCCGGACGGCAAGCTGATCCTCGTCACCGCGATCTCCCCGACGCCCGCCGGCGAGGGCAAGACCACGACCACGGTCGGCCTCGGCGATGCGCTGAACCGCATCGGCAAGAAGGCGGTCATCGCCCTGCGCGAGCCGTCCCTCGGCCCCTGCTTCGGCATGAAGGGCGGGGCGGCCGGCGGCGGCAGGTCCCAGGTCGTGCCGATGGAGCAGATCAACCTGCACTTCACGGGCGACTTCCACGCCATCACCTCGGCGCACTCGCTGGCCGCGGCGCTCATCGACAATCACGTCTACTGGGCGAACGAGCTCAACATCGACGTGCGCCGCATCCACTGGCGCCGGGTCGTCGACATGAACGACCGGGCGCTGCGCGCCATCAACCAGTCGCTCGGCGGCGTCGCCAACGGCTTCCCCCGCGAGGACGGCTTCGACATCACGGTGGCCTCCGAGGTGATGGCGGTGTTCTGCCTCGCGCGCGACCTCGCGGATCTCGAGGAGCGGCTGGGCAAGATCGTCATCGCCGAGACCCGCGACCGCAAGCTCGTGACCCTGAAGGACGTGAAGGCCACCGGCGCCATGACCGTTCTCCTCAAGGACGCGCTGCAGCCGAACCTCGTGCAGACGCTGGAGGGCAATCCCGCCCTCATCCACGGCGGCCCCTTCGCCAACATCGCCCATGGCTGCAACTCGGTGATCGCCACCCGCTCGGCCCTCAAGCTCGGCGAGTACACGGTGACGGAGGCCGGCTTCGGCGCCGATCTCGGCGCCGAGAAGTTCCTGGACATCAAGTGCCGGCAGGCCGGGCTGAAGCCCTCGGCGGTCGTCATCGTCGCGACCGTCCGCGCGCTGAAGATGCATGGCGGCGTCGACAAGAAGTCGCTCGGCTCGGAGAACGTCGAAGCCCTGGAGAAGGGTTTTGCCAACCTCGAGCGCCACGTCACCAACGTGCGCAACTTCGGCCTGCCGGTGGTAGTCGGCGTGAACCACTTCTACGCCGACACCGACGCCGAGCACGCCAAGCTCAAGGAGCTCTGCCAGAGCCGCCTCGGCGTCGAGGCCATCACCTGCAAGCACTGGGCGGAGGGCGGCGCCGGCGCCGAGGGCCTGGCGCAGGCAGTCGTGAAGCTCGCCGAGGGCGAGCAGAAGCCCCTCGTTCACGCCTATGAGACCGAGGCCAAGCTCTCCGACAAGATCCGCGCCATCGCCACCAAGCTCTACGGGGCCGGCGACGTGCAGATCGAGTCGAAGGCCGCCGGAAAGCTCGCGACCTTCGAGAAGGACGGCTACGGATCGCTGCCGATCTGCATGGCCAAGACCCAGTACTCGTTCTCGACCGACCCGAGCCTGATGGGCGCGCCGACGGGCCATGTCATCGCGGTGCGCGACGTGCGCCTCTCGGCGGGCGCCGGCTTCGTCGTGGCGATCTGCGGGGAGATCATGACCATGCCGGGCCTGCCCAAGGTCCCCGCCGCGGACACGATCCGCCTCGACGCCAACGGCCAGATCGACGGGCTGTTCTAGAGCATTTTCCGCCGAAGTGGTTTCCGGTTCGGCGTCAGAAAATGCGGCACGACAAAAGGCTAGAGCTGCTTCGGTGATCCGACGATCCGCGAAGCAGCTCTAGCCGCTCCCGTCCCGGGCTCCGGGCCGGGGCGCTCGCTCAATCCTCGGCGTCGGCGTAGTGCCGCTCGCCGAGGCCGTCCTCCAGCATCATCCGGGCGCGGGCACGCAGCTTCTCGGTCTCGCTCTTGAGCTGGCCGCAGGCGGCGAGGATGTCGCGGCCCCGGGGCGTGCGCACCGGCGAGGCGTAGCCCGCGTCGAATACGATCTCCGAGAAGCGCTCGATGCGCGCCCAGTCCGAGCACTCGTAGGCGCTGCCGGGCCAGGGGTTGAACGGGATCAGGTTGATCTTGGCCGGGATGCCCTTGAGGAGCCGCACCAGCTCGCGGGCATCAGAATCCGAATCGTTGACACCCTTCAGCATCACGTACTCGAAGGTGATGCGCCTTGCGTTGTTGAGCCCCGGATAGCGCCGGCAGGCGTCGAGAAGCGCGTCGATCGGGTACTTGCGGTTCAGCGGCACCAGGGTGTCGCGCAACTCGTCCCGCACGGCGTGGAGCGAGATCGCGAGCATGGCGTGCGCCTCCTCGCCGAGGCGCTGCATCCCAGGCACCACGCCGGAGGTCGAGACGGTGATCCGGCGCCGCGACAGGCCCATGCCCTCGGGGTCGGACATCACGCCCACCGCCTCGACCACGTTGTCGAGGTTGTAGAGGGGCTCGCCCATGCCCATGAACACGATGTTGGTGACGAGGCGGCCCGCCTCGCCGGTGCCGGTGGCGTCCCGCGAGGGCATCTGGCCGACCCAGTCGCCGAGCTCGTCGCGGGCGACGACGAGCTGCGCCACGATCTCGGCGGCCGAGAGGTTGCGCACCAGGCGCTGCGTGCCGGTGTGGCAGAACGAGCAGGTCAGCGTGCAGCCGACTTGGCTCGACACGCAGAGCGTGCCCCGGTCGGGACCGGGGATGTAGACGCACTCGATCTCGGCGCCGCGGTTGTGGTCGTGCTTCCCCGTCGGCGCCATGCGCAGCAGCCACTTGCGGGTGCCGTCGCGGGAGACCTGGGCGCTGACGATCTCCGGCCGGTCGAGGCTGAAATGCTGGCTGAGCTGCGCCTTCAGCCCCTTGCCGACATTGGTCATCTCGGCAAAATCGCGGGCGCCGCGCACGTTGAGCCAGTGCCAGATCTGGCCGACGCGCATCCGCGTCTCGCGCTCCGGCACGCCGATGCCGAGCAGCCGCTCCTTCAGCGCCGCGCGGGAGAGCCCGACGAGCGAACCTCGCACGCCGGGCACGGCGGCGGCCTCGGTCCCGAACTCGGGCCGCTTCTCGATTGCGGAAAACGCGCCGCCCTCACGGGGGGCGGTGTCGAGCGACGCCGTCGCCATGCTGATCTCAGTCGGATTCTTCTGGGTTGGGATGGGTCCGATATAGGGGAATTTGGGCGGGAACGCGAATGGGGGTGAATGGCGACCCTGACTTTGATGATCGGCGATTGCCTGCTTGCGACCCTTTGCCGACACCGGCAACGTCCGCTTGGGGGCTGCTCGGCAGGGCCGCAATCTACGGCCGGTACGGGTGAATTGTTGCCGGTCCGCTCTCGAGAAACGGGACCAGTAAGCGGGCTTTCGTCTAGCCGACGTAGGCTGCCTGCTTCGCACCCCCAGCCGTCATTCTCGTGGTCAACCTGAGCGGATATCTACCCTCGATCTCCAGACACTGCGCAATCGCCTCCCACCTCGCGGATCAGCGCGTTGCGAAACAGCGCGATTGGTCGGCGCAGGCGGCCGGCGCTCGGCCGATGTACCAGCCAGGAGCGGATCATCGGTGCGAAGTTCGGTAGGTCGATCGGACGGACCTGTTCGCACAAGGGGCTGCGAATAAGGTGTGCCGGCGTCATCAGGGCCAAGCCGATGCCGCGTGCGGCGAGCGACAGGCGCAGATCCGTGCTCGGTGCTTCGACGCCGACAACGAAGCTCAGGCCCTCCGCCTCAAAGCGGCGGCGCAAGGTCGTGCGGAAGCCGCAGCCCGTCTGCCCAACTATCCAGGCGTGGCTGGCAAGGTCGCGCAGGGTTACCGCCGCCGGCAGATCGAGATCGCGCGCGCCGACCACGATCAGCGGCTGTTCGGCGACCGCCTCTGCGGTCAGCTCCTCCGGCGGGCGTGTGCCGTCCGGCAGGCTCAGCGCCGCTGCGTCGATCTGGTTGCGCAGCACTTCCTCTAACAGGCTGGTCGGCCATCCGGTCGTGATACGCACCGATAGATCCGGGAAGGTCTCGCGCAACTCATCGATAGGACCGGCCAGCGCCGCCTCCGACAGGTCGGGGCTGACGCCAACGCGAAGCTCGCCACGGATCGAACCATTCGGCGCCGCACTGCCGCGCAGCTCCTCGATCGACTGGATCACCCGGCGGCCGTGCTCATAGGCCTCGCGGCCCGCGAGCGTCGGCCGCAGCGGCTTTGCCGGCCGTTCGAACAGAGTGGTGCCGAGCTGCTCCTCCAGGTTCTGCACGCGGCGCGTCACGCCGGGCTGGGTCAGGTTGAGCCGGGCAGCCGCCGCCATAATCGAGCCGGTCTCGACTACGGCGAGGAAGGCTTCGAGATCGCGCGTGTTCATGCGAACCTCGCATATTCCAATGGATAATCATTGATTTGTATCATGATGCGAACCGCGGCACATCCCCACTGGAGCGATATGGGAGGAAGCTTTGGCATCAGGCACAGACAGGGCGGACCTCGTTGCCACCGAGGGCGAGGCCACGATCGCGGCGGAACAGGGGATCGCGCGCGGTACGGTGTGGTTCCTAGCCCTCTCAGTCGGGGTCATCATCGTCAATCTGACGGCACCGCAGACGCTAGTTGGCCCGATCGCTGCGGATCTTGGCATGCTGCCGGCTCAGGCCGGCCTCGTCGGTACGGCAAGCCTGCTCGGCTACGCCGCCGGCCTGTTCTTTGTCGTCCCGCTCTCCGACCTCGTCGAGAACCGGCGCCTGACGATCGTCATGCTCGGGGCTGCGGTGCTGGCGGCACTCGCGGCGGCAACGACACGCGCGGCCGTGCCCTTCCTCGCTATGCTCTTCGTCCTCGGTGCGGCCTGCTCAGCGATCCAGGTGCTCGTGCCGATCGCCGCGGCGATGGCACGTGTGTCGGAACGTGGTCGCGTAGTCGGCGATGTGATGAGCGGTTTGATGGTGGGCATCCTGCTCTCGCGTCCCCTCGCCAGCCTCGTCACCGATCTCTTCGGCTGGCGGGCCTTCTACCTGCTCTCCGGGGCGAGCATGGCCGCGCTGATCCCATTGATGCGGCTGCGCCTGCCAATGCGTCGGCCGGAAGCACATACGCGCTATCCAGCCCTGATTGCCTCGCTCGCAACGCTGCTGCGCCGCGAGCCCGTGCTCCGGCGCCGCGCACTGACTGCGGCCTTCGGGATGGCCGCCTTCAGCGTCTTCTGGACGGCGGTGGCCTTGCGCCTCGCAGCGGCACCATTCGGTTTTGACCAACGCCACGTCGCCCTATTCGCCCTTGCTGGTGCGAGCGGCGCAGTGGTGGCACCCTTCGCGGGCCGGGCTGGCGACCGTGGCTGGAGCCGCGGGCTCCTCGTCGCCGCCCACCTCATGACGATCCTGGCCTTTGGCCTTGCTTGGCTTGCAGATCGCGCGAGCGGTAGCCTGGCACCAGCCTTGGCTCTGCTGGTGCTCGCCGCGGTCGTCGTGGATATCGGCGTGATCGGTGACCAGACGCTCGGGCGCCGCGCCGTCAACCTTCTGGCACAAGAGGCGCGCGGCCGGGTCAACGCGCTGTTCGTCGGCATCTTCTTTCTCGGCGGCGCGGCCGGCTCAGGTGTGGCGGGCTATGCCTGGACGCAGGGCGGTTGGCCCCTCGTCTGCGCCGCCGGGGCCGGCTTTGGGGCGCTGTCACTGCTCAGCGATCTTCTCGGCGGCTCCTCGCAGGCCTGATCTCATCCGCCACGACGAATGCAGAGGCGTGGCTGTAGCTCTCATCCAACTTTCGCCAACCACAAGGCGCAGAACTTAGCTCTGCTACCGCGCACCGTCGACAGCGGCTCGTGCGACCAAGTTAGGTCGGAAACACGCACGTCCGCTTCTTGATGGAAGGCTAATGCCCGTTTGCCACCCTCAGCCGAGATTCACTTCGATCTTTCACCGATAATCTGACAAACCTCATCAAGGGATCACAGCATCCTGTGATCCCCCAAATCCTCACCCCGCCCGCCCGATCGCCTCGCACCGAAACGCCCCATACGCCTCCCGCGCCAGCCGCTCGGCGAGGGCGGGGAGGAACATCCCGGCCTCCTCGGCGAGGCGCCAGGGGGGGTTGACGACGACGAGGCCGCTGCCGGCGAGACGGTCGGGCTGGTCGGGGCGGTCGATGAGGAGGTCGAGGCGCAAGCCCGGGCGGGGGAGGCCCCGGTCGAGGGCGGCGATCAGGCGCTCGATGCCGGCGTGGTCCTTGAGCGGATACCAGGCGAGGAAGACGCCGGTCGGCCACTTCGCCACCGCCTTGAGGAGGCTGGCGCCGAGGCGGTCGATCTCGCCGCCGGCCTCGAAGGGCGGGTCGATGAGCACGAGGCCGCGGCGCTCGGGCGGCGGGATCAGGGCGTTGAGGCCGGTCCAGCCGTCGAGATGCAGCGTCTTCACCCGCCGGTCCCGCCGAAAGCGGCTGGCGAGCGTCGCGTGGTCCTCCGGGTGCAGCTCGACGAACACCGCGCGGTCCTCGGCGCGCAGCATCCCCGAAACAATCTCGGGGGAGCCGGGATAGGCGGCGGGGCCGTGGAGCGCGCGGGTCTCGGCGAGGAGAGCACGGTAAGGGGCGAGCAGCGCCTCGACCGCGTCTGAGAAGGGCGCGTCGAGGCGGCCGACGCCCGCCTCCCACTCGCCCGTGCGGCCGGCCTCGTCGCCGGCGAGGTCGTAGAGGCCGATGCCGGCGAAGGCATCGATGGCGCGGAACGGGGTCGGCTTGGCGAGAAGATGCGCGAGCACGCGGGCCAGCACGAGGTGCTTGAGGACGTCGGCGTGGTTGCCGGCGTGGAAGGCGTGGCGGTAGTTCATGACCCCGCGCCGATACCGCTCCTCGAGCGCTTCCTGCAATCACCGGATCGCAGAAAACGCTCTATCTTATTGGTGTGACGCATTTTCTCGCGCCGAACCGGCAACCACTTCGGCGGACAATGCTCTAGCGAGGTGCGTCGACGCCGATCTCGGGGGCTCGGCAGTTGCGGCGGGCGAGCTCCGGGCAGGGCGTGAAGCCGCGCAGGTCCTTCGTGAAGCAGACGCGGACCTCCTGCAGCCGGTCGCGGGTGCAGGCCACCGCCATCATGTCCGGGCGCAGGCCGGGATTGGCCGCCACGAACTGCCGGGCGATCTCGATCGGCGCGAGGCGCTCGTCCCGGCCCGGGCTCTTCAGGGCATCGGGGATGGTCACCTTCGCCCGCGCCTCGCGGGCGGCGGCGAAGTAGGCGGCCGGGTCGAGGCCCGAGCAGGTGCCGTGCTTGCGCCACTGGTAGCGGGCGAGGCCCTCGCTCGGAAACACCTGTCCCGCGGTCTCCATGGCTTGGCGGGTGGGGGCGCGCTCGAAGGCCGAGCAGTTCGTGGGGAAGCCCCGCCGGTACTGCGGCCAGAGCCCGTGGACGACGAAGCCGAGGCCCCGGCCCGGCGCGCACTGGCGCGGGTCGCGCCGCTCGCCCGCGCTCTCGCAGTAGCTCGGCGACCAGGACAAAGCGAGGACGTAGAAATCGAACGCGCCCGGCGTGCCCCGGCCGAAGCCGCCCTCGTCGTCCTCCTGCGCCAGGGCAGGGGCGGCGAGCCCGACGAGGAGCGCCGCCAGGAGCGTCAGGCGCAGGCTCACGGCCGACTCAGGGGCGGGCCATCCGGCAGGCGGTGGCGTAGGCGTATGCGAGGTTGCGGTCGAGGCCCTGCACGCAAAACTCGACGCCCCAGCTCGCGCCGATCATGCCGGTGCTCTCGCGGACCGAATAGTCGACTTTGCGGCGCACCCCGTCCGAGGTGGTGGCGACCGCCGTGCAGAAGCGGCGGGGAATGAAGTCGAGCCCCCAGGGCCGCCAGGCGGTGCGCTCGACCGTGTCGATGCCGACGATGGTCAGCGTCGAGTTCCAGAACTTCGCCTCCTTCTCCGCGAACTGGGTGGCGACCTCCTCGAGCACGGAGGTGTCCTGGCAGCCGGGGATGTTGGCGTCGAAGGGGAAGAGGCGCTCCTCGGCGGGCTCGATCTCCTCGCGGGCGGAGCGGGCGAGCGCCGGGGACAGGCTGGCCGCGGCGACGAGGCCGGCGGCCAGAGCGGCAAGGAAGGAGTTCGGGCGCATGCCTACGGTCTTTCCGCGGGGGTCCATTCCCGCGGGATGGAGGATCGCGCCCCCTCCCCTGTCAAGCCGGAGACCGGATCGGGAGGGCCGCCCGCGCCGCTTTCGGGGCCGGTGACGTGCCCGGAGCACACCGGCCGGCGGATCGGCCGCTCAGTAGATCGGGCTCGACCCGACCGTGCCGCTGAGCGGCAGCGGCTCCTCGAAGCCGGGGGCCGGCTCCTCGAAGGGCTGCGCGTAGGCGGGCCGCGGGGCCGGCCGCTGCGGAGCGGGCGCCGAGGCGTAGGCGGAGGGTGCACGGGTGGGCTGGGTCGCGAGGCGCGTCGCCGGCTGCCCGGCGGGCTGGTGCTTCGACATCGGCGTCAGGCCGTAGGGATCGTCCTCCTCGACGTCGACGGGCGCCTGCGGCGGGGCGGGCTGGCGCTCCGGCGGGCGCGGGCGCGAGAGGGCGCGGCCGCCGTCAGCACCGAGCTGCGGCACGTACTTGATCAGCGGCTGGCAGATGCGGCGCAGGCCCCGCGGGTCGTGCCGGGCGAGGTCGACATGGATGTGGTCGTAGTGGAAGACGTTCGAGCCCGGCGCCAGCACCGTGGTGAAGCGCGCGCAGGCCCCGAGGAAGACCTCCCGCAGGAAGCCCTGCTCGGCCTCCGTGCCCCGCCAGCCGCCCTTCACGGTGATGACGTGCCCGTCGGCGAGGGTGAAGGACATGATGTCGACGGCGTTGCCGAAGCTGTGCTCGGAGAGCTTGGCGCCGGCCTGGTTGTTGCGGCCGCGGCAGGCATAGGAGCCGGCGTTGATCTCGGCGACCGGCTGGCCGAAATAGAGGTTCGCCGCGGGCTGGATGGTGTCGGCGAGCCAGGCCTCGGCCTCCGAGAGCGCCGGGCAGGCGAGCGTCATGCGCTGCTTCAGAGCGACGCTGCCGCCGCCGAGCCGCGTCACCCGGAAGGGCTGGCGCATGCCGCAGGCGTCGGGGCCGTCGATCTCCTTGGCGGGGGTGACGAACTCGGTCGTCTGCACCAGCCCCTTCGACAGGCAGCTCTGCTCCGCCTGGTCGCGCCAGGGGTCGCGGCGCTCGAACTTGTTGAGCGCACAGCCGGTGAGCCCCGCGCCGAACAGCGCCAGGGCAGAGAACGCAATGACGCCACGCCACATGACGCCTAAGATGCGCCCGAGCGCGTAAAGGCTTCGTCAACGCTGGTCCGCCGGCGAACCCCTCCCCGAACCCCGGTTCCCCATGCTCTCCCTCGTCGACATCCGCGCCCGCATCGAGGGCGGCACGCTCACGCCCGCCGCCGCCATCGCCGAAGCCCGGGCGGCGATCGCGGAGCGGGAGCCGCGGATCGGGGCGATCGCGCATCTCGCCGAGGACGTGGCGGTGCCGGAGACGGGGCCGCTCGCGGGCATCGCGGTCGGGGTCAAGGACATCATCGACACCGCGGAGATGCCCACGCAGATGGGCTCGCCCCTCTACGCGGGCTGGCGGCCGCGGGCGGATGCGGCGATCGTCGCCCGGCTGAAAGGCCTCGGCGGCGTGGCGCTCGCCAAGACCGTCACCTGCGCCTTCGCCGGGCTCGACCCGTCGCCGACCAGGAACCCGCACGACCCCGCCCGCACGCCGGGGGGCTCCTCGGCGGGCTCGGCGGCCGCCGTCGCCGCCGGGATGCTGCCCCTGGCGCTCGGCACCCAGACCGGCGGCTCGGTGATCCGCCCGGCCTCCTTCTGCGGGGTCGCGGCGATCAAGCCCTCCTTCCGGCTGCTGCCGATGGTCGGGGTCAAGACCTTCTCCTGGGCGCTGGACACGCTCGGGCTGTTCGGGGCCGGGGTGCGCGACGTCGCCCACGCCCTGGCGCTGCTCTCGGGACGCGAGGGGATCGACCTCGGCGGCACGCCGCCGGGCGCGCCGCGCATCGGCCTCGTACGCCAGGAATTCGCCGGGGAGGCGCAGCCGGAGGCCGAACGCACCCTCGAGCGGGCCGTGCGGGCGGCCGAGCGCGGGGGCGCCCGCGTCACGGCGCTCACCCTGCCCGATCCGCTGCCCGAGGCCTTCCGCCGGCACGGGGTGATCCAGGATTTCGAGGCCCTTCAGGCGCTCGGCTGGGAGTACGCCAACGGCCGCGCGGCCCTGCCGCCGGTCCTCGGCGCGCAGCTCGACCGGGCGCAGGCGCTGAGCGCGGCCGAGTACGACGACGCCCGCCGCCACGCTCACAGGGCGCGGCGCGCGCTCAAGGACCTCTTCTCCGAGTACGACGCCCTGCTGACCTTCTCGGCGACGGGCATCGCGCCGGGCCCGGAGACGACGGGGGACCCGCGCTTCAACCGCCTCTGGACACTGATGGGCGTGCCCTGCGTGACCCTGCCGGTGCCGGGCGAGGCCCTGCCGGTCGGCGTGCAGGTGATCGCCCGCTTCGGCGACGACGGGCGGGCGCTGGCGGCCGCGCGCCTGATCGAGGCGGGGCTGGCGGCCGGGTGAGCCTCACATCGCCTCCGGACGCACCCTCAGGCGCACGAAGCTGACGACGCTCGCCACCCCCGCGAAGGCGGCGCCGATGGCGAGCGCCAGGGCGGGGCCGCCCGCGTCCGCGAAGGCGAAGCAGGCCGCCACCAGCGAGGCGCCGAGGGTCTGGCCGAGGATGCGGGCGGTGGCGACGATGCCGCTGGCGCCACCCGAGCGCGAGGGCGGGGCGCTCGTCAGGATGGCGCGCATGTTCGGGGCCTGGAAGAAGCCGAAGCCGACCCCGCAGACCATCATCCGCCAGGCGATGTCCCAGACGGCCGGGTTCGCCGGGAGCGCCGCGAGCAGCGCCATGCCGAGCGACAGGGCGGCGAGCCCGATCCCGCCGAGCAGGCCGGGCGGGTAGCGGTCCGAGAGGCGGCCGGCGAGCGGCGCCGTCAGCGCCACGACCACCGGCCAGGGCGTCATCAGGAAGCCGGTCTCGACCTGGGTGCGCCCCAGCGTGTGCTGGAACAGGAAGGGCAGCGAGACGAAGGCGAGGCCCTGGGCCGCGAAGGAGCACACGGCGGTGGCGGCCGACAGGGCGAAGAGCGGACGCCGGAGCAGGTCGGCGGCGAGCATCGGGGCCGGATGGCCGGCCTGCCGCCGCAGGAGCACCGTGCCGCAGACGACGGCGCCGGCGAGCTCCGCCGCGATCCGCCAGGGCGGTCCGTCATGGGTGCCCTCGCCCAGCCCGAGGACGAGGAGCGTGAAGGTCGCCATGTTGAGGAGCGCGCCGGGCGCGTCGAAGCGTTGACCGGAGCGGCCCGTGTCCGGCAGGGCGCTCGCGGCGAACGCCAGGGCGAGGAGCCCGACGGGGATGTTCACGGCGAAGAGCCAGGGCCAGGAGGCCGCGGCGAGGATCAGCGAGGCGACCGTCGGCCCCACCGCGAAGCCGACCCCGACCACGAAGGCGTTGAGCCCGAGCCCCCGGCCGAGCTGGTGGGAGGGGTAGACGAAGCGGATCAGCGCGACGTTGACGGCCATCACCGCGCTCGCCCCCACGCCCTGCAGCACCCGCGCGGCGATCAGCGTCGGCAGGGACCAAGCGAGCGCGCAGAGCAGTGACGCGCCGGTGAACAGAGCGAGCCCCGCCACGAAGACGCGCTGCTGCCCGACGATCTCGCCGAGTGCCGCGATCGGCAGCAGCGTCGCCACGACGGCGAGCTGGTAGACGCTGACGATCCAGACCGAGGCGGCGGGATCGACGCGCAGGTCCGCGGCAATGGTCGGCAGCGCCGTGTTGGCGATTGCGGTGTCGAGGGTGGCGAGACCGATGCCGGCGAGCACCGCCATCATCGCCCGCGTCCGCCGTCCCGGCGGGAGGCCCTCGCGGGCGGGCGCGACCAGTGACGACATCAGGCGATTCTCACGCCGTCGCCGCGAATGGTGAGAGCCCCGCGGGTGCGATCTCGACGAACCTCATCTGCTCTCCTCGGCCGCTGAGGCGGCATCCTCTCTCCGGTGCGGCAAGGTCGAACGGCGCCGGTGACGATCCCGAAGACGGGCGGATCGACGTCTTTGGGGCGCCCGTTCAACGGCTTTGCCCCGCTTCTCGGCCGGTGTCGACCTCAAGGGCTCGAAGCCGGGGCGGCGTTGTCAGGCCGCTCTCCCCGAGCCCTGCGCGCGATTCTTGCACGAGCCCTCGCACGACCGTTCGGCCGGGACGCGCCGGCCCGAACGAGGGGGCGCGTCACCTGCCGCCGGAGACGGACAGGTCCTCGCGGCACGGGGCTGATCAGGGGAACAGACATGAGCGAGAGCGAGACGCCGTCCCTCCACAAGAGCCTGAACGCCTTCCACCTCTGGGGCATCGCCGTCGGGCTGGTGATCTCGGGCGAGTATTTCGGATGGAGCTACGGCTGGGGGAGCGCCGGGACGCTCGGCTTCCTCGTCACGACCGCGGCCGTCGCGGCGATGTACGTGGCCTTCATCTTCAGCTTCACGGAGCTGACCACGGCGATCCCGCAGGCAGGCGGCCCCTTCGCCTATAGCCTGCGCGCCTTCGGGCCGCTGGGCGGCATCGTCGCCGGCTTCGCGACGCTGATCGAGTTCCTGTTCGCGCCGCCGGCCATCGCGCTCGCCATCGGCGCCTACCTCAACGTCCAGTTTCCCAGCCTCGACCCGAAGCACGCGGCGCTCGGCGCCTATCTCGTGTTCGTGAGCCTGAACATCGTCGGCGTCCGGATCGCGGCGACCTTCGAGCTGTTCGTGACGGTCATCGCGGTCGGCGAGCTGCTGGTGTTCATGGGTGTCGTGGCCCCTGCCTTCAGCGTCGCGAACTTTACCGCCCACGGCTGGGCCGGGGAGGCGGCGTTCTCGCCGGCCGCTATCGGCGGGATGTTCGCCGCCATCCCCTTCGCGATCTGGTTCTTCCTCGCCATCGAGGGCGTCGCCATGGCCGCGGAGGAGGCGAAGGACCCGAGGCGCACCATCCCGATCGCCTACATCACCGGCGTCCTCACTCTCACGACCCTGGCCTTCGGCGTGATGATCTTCGCCGGCGGCTCCGGCGACTGGCGGGCGCTGAGCAATCTCAACGATCCGCTGCCCCAGGCGATGAAGACCGTTGTCGGCGACTCGAGCGGCTGGCTGCACATGCTGGTCTGGCTCGGGCTGTTCGGCCTCGTCGCCTCGTTCCACGGCATCGTCATGGGCTACGCGCGCCAGATCTTCGCGCTGGCCCGCGCGGGCTTCCTGCCCGGCGCGCTCGCCCGGGTACATCCGCGCTTCCAGACGCCGCATGTCGCGACCCTCGCCGGCGGTCTCGTCGGCATCGCGGCGATCTACAGCGACAACCTCGTCACCATCGCCGGGCAATCGCTGACCGCGAGCATCGTGGTCATGGCGGTGTTCGGGGCGCTCGTGATGTACGGCATGAGCATGGCGGCCCTGTTCAAGCTGCGCCGCTCCGAGCCGGACCTCACCCGGCCCTACCGCGCGCCGCTCTACCCCGTGTTCCCGGCCTTCGCCCTGGCGATGGCCGCGATCTGCTTCGTGGCGCTGGTGATCTTCAACCCGGTCATCTTCCTCGTCTTCGCCGGGATCATGATCGTGGCGACCCTCGCCGCGCTCCTCGCCCATCGGGGGAGAGAGCAGCCTGTCCCTCAGCCCTCCTCGCCCAGGGTGTCCTCCACGTAGAGCTGCGCCAGCAGCACCTTCATCACCGCCATCAGCGGCAGGGCGAGCGCGATGCCCCAGAGGCCGAACAGGCCGCCGAGCAGGAGCTGGCCGCCGAAGATCGTGGCGGGCGGGATGTCGAGGGCCCGCTTCTGGATGAAGGGCGTCAGGCCGTAGCTCTCCAGGCATTGCACGAGCAGGTAGACGCCGAGCGCGCCGAGCACCGCCGTCAGCCCCTGCGAGAGGCTCGCCAGCAGGATCACGAGACCCGCGATGAGCGGTCCGATCGTCGGCACGAAGGCCAGCAGGCCGGCCTGGAGGCCGAGCACCAGCGAGCCGCCGATCCCGAGCAGGGCGAGGCCCGCCCAGACGCAGACGAAGATCACCGCCATGGTGACGAGCTGGCCGAACAGCCAGTGGCGCAGGGTCTCGCCGATGCCGTCGAGGACATGGGCGCCCCGCTCCCGCCGCCGGGGTGGGACGAAGTGCAGGACACCGTTCCGGTAGCTCCCCGGATCGGCGGCGAAGGCGACCCCGAGGAAGGCGATCACGAGGACGTTGCCGAGCGCCCCGACGATCGCCAGGATCACGTTGGCCGCCGGCCCCAGCACGCTGCCGGCGTCCGAGAGAAGCGAGCCGGGGTTCTTGAGGAGACCCGACAGGCTCGACAGGCCACCCGACGGCTTGTCCTTCGCCTCGCCCTGGCCCGCCCCTTGGCCGGCCCCCTGGCCGGCTCCTTCGCCTCGCCCCTCCGCCTTGGGCTCGCCCGCGCCGCCGGCCTGGAGGTCGAGGGGCGGCAGCTCGATGCCTCGGGAGGCGAGCCACTGGGTGAGCGTGCCGGCCTGGTTGCGGACGGTCTCGCCGAGCTCGCGGCCCTGGCTGGCGACCGTCGCCCCGCCATAGGCGAACAGCCCGAGGGCGCCGGCGACGAGGGCCAGGGTCGCCAGCGTCAGGTGAAGGCCCCGCGGCCCCGGCAGCAGCTTTCCGAGCCCGCGGGCGAGCCCGTCGAGGAAGACGGCGAGCAGCACGCCGGAGAAGATCAAGAGCAGCGTCGAGGCCTGGGACCAGGCGAGCAGCAGCACCAGGGTGAAGGCGACGGTGAGCAGTCCCGCCCGCAGCGGACCGCTCCGGCGGTCCTCGGGCGGTGCGGCCGAGGGCAGGAAGGGAGCGGCGGGGGCGGAGGGCTGGCGCATGGCCCCCGCAGACGCCCTGCCGCCCCTTCCGTCAAGGACCCCGGGGCCGGGAAGGCCGTTGCGCGGCGGGAAAACCAGGGCGGCGTGACCTGTGGCAACCGGGCCACGGCCGGAAGCGGAACCGCACGGCCGTGAACGAGGGTGGGAACCGCTTAAAGCATCGCGCGTCTGACGCTACGGCTTCGCCCAATCGTCCCACGCTCCCGTCGGAGCAGCCATGCCCGCCTCGCTCGTGAACTTTCCGGTCAAGTTTCGGCCTCCGCCCGTGGGCGAGCCGGACGCCGACCGTTCCGACATCGACCTCCTGCACAGCATCGGCATGGCGCTGATCGGCGAGCAGGACCGCGTCGCGCTCTACGGCAAGATCGTCGACGCGGCGATCGCCATCGCCGGCTCGCAGTTCGGGACGATGCAGCTCCTGTGCCCGCAGGGGCATCCCTCGGGCCGGGGCGGGCAGCTCCAGCTCCTCTGCGCGCGGGGGCTCTCGCCGGAGGACGCCGCGTTCTGGTCGTGGGTCAGCCCGACGGCCTACAGCAGCTGCACGATGGCGCTCACCCTCGGCCGGCGGGCGATCATTCCCGACTTCGAGACCTGGAGCGACATCGCCGGCACGCAGGATCTGCTCGCCTTCCGCCGCGCCGGCATCCGCTCCGCGCAGACGACGCCTCTGTTCTCCCGCGGCGGCAAGCTGCTCGGCATGATCTCGACCCACTGGAACGTGCCGCACCAGCCGTCGGAGCGGGACCTGCGCCTGCTCGACATCCTGGCGCGGCAGGCGGCCGATCTCCTGGAACGCACCATCGCCGAGGAAGCCCTGCGGGCCCGCGAGCAGGAGCTGGAGCGCACCTGCGCCGCCCTGCGCGAGAGCCGGGAGCGGCAGCGCGAGACCGAGGCGGAGCTTCGGGCGCTCAACGAGACCCTGGAGACCCGCGTCAGGCAGCGCACGGACGAGCTGGTGGCGGCCGAGAGCCAGCTGCGCCAGATGCAGAAGATGGAGGCGATCGGCCAGCTCACCGGCGGCCTCGCCCACGACTTCAACAACCTGCTCGCCGGCATCTCGGGCTCGCTGGAGCTGATGCAGACCCGCATGGACCAGGGCCGGCTGAGCGATCTCGGCCGCTACATGGCCGTCGCCCAGGGCGCGTCGAAGCGCGCCGCCGCGCTGACCCACCGCCTGCTCGCCTTCTCCCGCCGCCAGACCCTCGACCCCAAGCCCACCGACGCGAACCGCCTCGTGGCGGACATGGAGGAGCTGATCCGGCGCACCATCGGGCCGCAGATCGCCTTGGACGTGGTCGGCGAGACGGGGCTTTGGCCGACGCTGATCGATCCGGGGCAGCTCGAGAACGCGCTGCTCAACCTCTGCATCAACGCCCGCGACGCCATGCCGGACGGCGGCCGCATCACCATCGAGACGGCGAACACGCGGTTGGACCGGGCGGGCGCGGTCGAGCGGGACCTGCCCGAGGGCCAGTACCTGTCGCTCCGCGTCACCGACACCGGCACCGGCATGCCGCCGGAGGTGATCGCCAAGGCGTTCGAGCCCTTCTTCACGACGAAACCCCTCGGCGCGGGCACGGGCCTCGGCCTCTCGATGATCTACGGTTTCGCCCGCCAGTCGGGCGGGCAGGCGCGGATCGAATCGGAGGTCGGCCGCGGCACGGCCGTGACCCTCTACCTGCCGCGCCATCACGGCGCCGCGGAATCCGATGATACGGCCGCTCTCCCGGGGGGCGCGCCCGCCGGCCGGGGCGAGACCGTGCTCGTCGTCGACGACGAGCCCTCCGTGCGCATGCTCGTCACCGAGGCGCTGGAGGATCTCGGCTACACCGCCATCGAGGCCACCGACAGCGTCACGGGACTGAAGGTGCTCCAGTCGGACGTGCGCATCGACCTGCTGATCACCGATGTCGGGCTGCCCGGCGGCATGAACGGGCGCCAGATGGCCGATGCCGGCCGCGAGCGGCGCCCGGCCCTGAAGGTGCTGTTCATCACCGGCTACGCGGAGAACGCCGCGCTCGGCGACGGGCGGCTCGCCCCCGGCATGCACGTGCTGACGAAGCCCTTCGCCATGGACGCGCTCGGCACGCGGATCAGGGACCTCATCCCGCCGCCCTGAGCGCCGTCCGGCTCAAGCCCAGCGCCCGGCGGCCGCGTCGTCGGCCTCGCTCGCCTCGACCCAGCCGCCGAGGCGGCCGTCGACGAGATGCTCGCGCTTCCAGAAGGGCGCGCGGGTCTTGAGGTAGTCCATCAGGAAGCTCGCCGCCTCGAACGCCGCAGCGCGGTGCGCGGAGGCGGTGACGACGAGCACGATGCCCTCCCCCGGCACGACCAGCCCGTGCCGGTGCACGACCCGCGCGGCCAGGATCGGCCAGCGGGCGGCAGCCTCCGCCGCCACGCGCCCGACCTCCGATTCGGCCATGCCGGGATAGTGCTCCAGCTCCAGGCCCTTCAGCCGGCCGCCCTCGTCCCGGCAGAGGCCGACGAAGGTGACGATCGCCCCCGCCCGGCCCGCGAGGCGCGCCTCGAAGGCGGCGATCTCGGCAGCGGCGTCGAAGGGCTCGGCCGCGATGCTGACGGAGAGGTGCGAAGCTGTCATGGTCCTCGGGTGATCGGGGATCGCGGCGGGCGCGTGCCGGCGCGGTCCGATGCCCCTATATGGTCCGCGCAACGGGCGTTTGTCGCGCCCCCCGCCGGGCCCGCCCCGGAAGCCCGGCCGAGCCCGGCTTGCAAGGAACGACGCCCGTGAGCCCCGACCTGATCCTGCCCCACGGCGACATCCTGCCGGTCTTCGCCTCGCGGCCCGTCTGGTGCGGGCGGCGCAGCACCGTGATCGGCCAGGCCCGGATCGGCGCCCAGGCCTGGCTCGGCGACGACAGCGTGATCAGGGCCGACGGGCAGGAGGTGATCCTCGGCGACCGCTTCTGGCTCGGCCACCGCTCGACCGTGCACATCGCCACCCTCGACCTCGGCACCCGCGTCGGCGACCGGGTGAGCGTCGGCCGCAACGCGGTGGTCCACGCCTGCACGGTCGGCTCCGACGTGGTGATCGAGGACGAGGCGGTGATCCTCGACGGCGCCACCGTCGGCGACCGCATCGTGCTGGAGGCCGGCGCCACCGTCTTCCCGCGGGCGAGCCTGCCCTCGGGCTTCGTCTATGCCGGCACGCCGGCCCGGCCGGTGCGTCCGATCAGCCTGGACGAGGTCACGGACCGGGCCGAGCGCCTGCGCGAGGCCGCGGGCGAAGGCGGCGCGGAGGCGCCCTCCGACCCGTTGGAGGTGGAGGAGAGCGTGTTCGTGGCGCGCACCGCCTCGCTGCGCGGGCGCATCCTGCTCGGCGAGAACGCCACGGTGCTGTTCTCCTGCGCCCTCGACGCCGAGGTCGGGCCGATCGTGGTCGGGGCGCGGAGCAACATCCAGGACAACACCGTGATCCGCACCCGGGGCGAGGGCGTCGTCATCGGCCGCGAGACCACGATCGCCCACAACGTCCGCATGGCCGACTGTCGCATCGGCGCCCGCAGCCTCATCGGCATCGGCTGCACCCTGGCGCCGGGCACGGTGGTGGCCGACGACGTGATGGTGGCCGCCGGGGCCACCACCGATCCGGGCCAGTTGCTCGAGGGCGGCCATCTCTGGGGCGGCCGGCCCGCCCGGATCATCGGCGCCCTCGACGACGGCAAGCGGGCGCTGATGGCGCGGATCGTGGACGGCTACGTCTCCCACGGGCGCGACTTCCGCGCCCTCCAGGACGGCCTGTCCTAGGGCGCGGACGGGGCCGATCGGAGCGGCGGGAGGCGGCGTGGACACTTGGCTTCTCTCCTGGCGGTTCTGGGCGCTGCTGGCGGCGGGCTTCGCGGCGCTGACGGCGATCCTGGCCAAGCTCGGCGTCGCCGACGTGCCCTCCGAGGTCGCGACCTTCGTGCGCACCCTCGTGGTACTCGCCCTCGCCGGCGCGATCCTGCTGGCCTCGGGCCGCGGCGGCGCCCTCGCCGAGCTCTCGGGCCGCACGCTCCTGTTCCTGACGCTCTCGGGCCTCGCCACCGGCGCCTCCTGGCTCTGCTACTTCCGCGCCCTCTCGCTGGGCGACGCCGCCCGCGTCGCGCCCCTCGACAAGCTCAGCGTCGTCCTCGTCGCGGTGTTCGCGGCGCTGTTCCTCGGCGAGAGCCTCAGCGCCCCGGCCTGGCTCGGCGTCGGGCTGATCGCGGCCGGCGCCTGGCTCGTCGCCGCGAGCTGACAGGATGCACAAGGCCGCGCGACAGCGGCGCTTTCCGTCTTTCATGGAACGACTATAATTAAAGTCCGTCTCCGCCCATGCGATGACTGATCTTGTAGTCGTTCCAATGTTTCGATTTTCGGTTGCATTCTTTTATCATCTCGAAGAAGAACGCTGTCCATCGGCCGCGGGAACGGTGCGAATACATCCGCTTCGCATCGGCGGTCCTGACGCGGGGAGAGACGGATGGGCAGGGCCCTCGACTTCGTCACGATCTGCAGGCGGCTCGCCTGGTGGGACGGATCCTGCATCGGCCTTCACCGGCTCGGCGACCTCCTGAGCGCGCTGGCGCTCGGACCGGAGACGGTGCCGGTCCCCATCCGGCCCGGGCGCCGGCCCGACGGAGGCCGCCCGTGAGGACCGTCCCCGCCATCTCCCCGGCCCGCCGGGCGGCGCACGAGGCGGAGGCCCGGCACCGCGAGCGGATCGAGCGCGCCCTGACCCAGGCGTTCTGGCGCGGCCTCTCCGAGCATCCGATGGAGCCGATGGCGGCGCTCGAGGCCGCGGCGGCCACGGTCGGCGCGCTCTACCGGCAGGTCGCCGCCGGGCATCGCGGCCCGAACGGCTGCCCCTGCGGCTGGGAGCCGGAGCCCGATTCGGACCTCATCGTCCTCGAGGCGACGCTCGCGGCGGCGCTTCTCGGGCCGCCGAAGCCCGATCTCGCCCGGATGCCGGCGGCCGGCCGAGCCTGAGGCCCGGGCCGGGTTACGGCTCGCTTAAGGATTGCCGGGCGATGCTGCTCCGATCCCCGTCCGGTCCGCCGGACCAGCGGGCACGATCGGAGACAGCGCCATGGACGCCCTCTATCGCGGCATCGAGACGAGCCTTCTCGCCTTCACCCTGATCCTGGGCTTCGCGGCCTTCGCCCTGAGCGGCCTGCCCCACGGGCGGCCCGAGGCCGGCGCCTCCGTGATCCTGCCGATGCTGAGCGTCACCGCCGATTCCGTGGCGGGCCCGATCCACTGACCAGCCTCTAAAGGCCGGAGCGGAAAGAACCTCCGCCTTGCCTGCAACCGAGGCGGGGGCTGAGGGATTAACTGCGCGGACTGGATAGCGCGACGGGCCGCAGCCCGGGGCGACGGACCAAACCCCGGGCAGGATGATCACCATGCGACCCTCTCTCGCTCTTCTCGGCGCGCTGGCGCTCGCCGCCGTTTCCGGCCAGGCGCTCGCCGCGGAGCGGGCCAACGACCGGACCACCGGCGAGACCGACGCCGTCGCCGCGACCAAGGTCGCCGTCGCCGAGACCGGCGAGGACCAGCTCTGCAACCGCAACCGCCGCCGCCTCTTCGTCGAGGGCGAGGGCTGGATCGTGCGCCGCGTCACCACCTGCCGCTGAGCCGGTCGAGACCGGGGACAACCCGGGAACTCGGTAGTCCGCACCTCTGGCCCCGCCGCCACGCCCGGAACGAGGCTGCGCGCCGGCGCATTCCCGTTCCGAATGCGCGCCGGCCGCGATCTGAGACCGGAGCCCGGACCCGCGAGGGGCGGGCCCTGGAATCGGACGACGGAGCCGGCAGAGTCCCTTGCCGGAGTCCTCCGATGCCCGTCCTCTCCCGTAGCCTGCCCGTCCTCGCCCTCATCGCCGGCATCGCTCCCGCGAGCGCGCAGACGCTCGGGGACGGCACCCCCATCGGCTACCTCCCGACGGGCTACGCGGCCGCCTACGGCGGCTACGGGTCCGGTCTCGTCGACGGCGCCTATGTCGGCGCGCCCTTCACCCGCGTGCCCTCGCCCCGGGAGATCGTGCCGACGCCCTGGGGCTACGGCACCTACGGCGTCCCGACCGTCTCCGGCATCCGCCGCGCGCCCGTGGGCGAGCCCGTCGTCTACGTCATCGAGGGCACCGGCAAGGGCAAGACGCGTCGCGAGTCCGAGCGCCGCCGCGAGGCCGGCCGCTGGTCCGGTCTGACCGCCGCCGAGCCCGTGCCGCAGCAGGCCGGCGGCGCCCGCGTCATCGAGGTCCGGGTGCCCCGCCGCTGAGGTCGCGAGGTCGCGCGATCCCGTCGGGGGACAGGGAGGAGCCGGGAAGCATGTGAACTCCTTAAGGCTTGGCGGGCAACTTGGTCGGAAGGACCGTCACACGGTCGGGAAACGCCCGCCATGCATATCGCTCTCGTCGATTCGAGCCGCGTCGTCCTGAAGATCATCACCGATCAGCTCGAACCGCGCGGGCACACGGTGAGCACCTTCACCGACTCCGCCGCAGCCCTCGCCTACGTCACCGAAACCGCGTCGGTGCGGGTCCTCATCACCAGTCTCGAGGTCCGGCCGATCAGCGGCCTGGAGCTGTGCTGGTCGGCGCGCCTCCTCGCCGACGCGAAGCGCCCCCTCTACATCATCACGATGTCCTCGGCGCAGAACGCCCGCAACCTCGCGGAGGCCCTCGACAGTGGCGCCGACGACTTCATCGAGAAGCCGCCGGGCGCCGAGTCGCTGCATGCCCGCCTTCGCGCGGCCGAGCGCCTGACCTCGATGCAGGAGGAGCTGATCCGCCTCGCCGAGACCGATCCGCTGACGGGCCTGCTCAACCGCCGCGCCTTCTTCGCCCGCGCCCAGGCCGCCGCCGACAAGGTGGGGCCGCATGGCAGGATGTCGGCGATCCTCGCCGACATCGACCACTTCAAGCGCATCAACGACACCCACGGCCACGATGTCGGCGACACCGTGCTCCAGGCCGCCGCCAAGATCCTCGGCAGCGAGGGGATCGTCGGCCGGCTGGGCGGCGAGGAGTTTGCGATCGTGCTGCCCCACAAGAGCCTGGAGGAGGGCGAGGCCCATGCCCGCCGCCTGCGCGTGCTCGCCGCCGACCTGCGCGTGCGCGCCGCCCGCGCGCCGGTGCGCATGACCTGCAGCTTCGGCGTCAGCGACTGGTCCGAGGGCGCGACCCTCGAAGGCATGCTGAAGCGGGCGGACATCGCCCTCTACGAGGCGAAGTCGAGCGGCCGCGACCGGGTGGTCTCCGCCGCCACCGACCTGATCCTCGCCCGCGCCGGCTGAGCCCGCGCGACCGGACAGCCCGTTTCGGCACAAAGCCGGGCTGACCGTCGTCTCACGACAAGACGCGGGCGGCCATTTTCGGCCCCGTGAGCAGTATTGACGGCCCACGCGCGGCGGATTCACCCTGTTTCGCGCCTGGAACGACTCTTGAAAATCCTCGCCCGACCCGGCGGACCTGTATCACGCCGGGATGACGAGGGGTTTCGGCATGAGTCAAGCCGTCGGCGTCCTGATCCTCGACGAGCCGCAGGATCTCTCCGCCACCGTCCGCGCGACCCTGGAGCACCTGCCCGTGCTCCACACGGTCGGCCAGGAGGACATCGCGGCGTCCGGCCCGGAAGGGAAGGTCGCGCTCCTCGTCCTCGACGAGCGGCGCCTGCCCGACGCGCTGGCGCTGCTCGCGAGCCTGCGCGACCGATGGCCGGCCCTGCGCGTCCTCGTCGCCTTCCAGGCGCTCGCGGGCGACGACCTGCGGGCGCTCCTGGCGGCCGGCGCCGACGCCTTCGTGGCCCGCAGCGCCAGCGCGCAGCAGATCGGCGCCGCGATCCTGGCTCTCTCGGAGGATGCCCCCTGCCTGCTGCCGGAGCCGCCGGAGGAGACCGGCGACGGGCTCGGCCTGACCCCGCGCGAGGCGGAGATCCTGCGCTTCCTCTCGTCGGGATTCAGCAACAAGGAGGTCGCGCGCCGCCTGACGCTCAGCGTGCGCACCGTCGAGACGCACCGGCTCAACCTGCGCCGCAAGACCCAGACCGGGCGCCTGAAGGACCTCGTCTCGCTCGCCCGGCAGCTCGGGCTGGAGCCTGTGGTGGACGGCGAGACAGGCGGCGCCCGCCACTGACGCCCGCTCGGCGGCGGCCCCTCAGACGGCCGCCGCCTCCGCGTCCCGACGACGCGACGCCGCCGCGATCCCGCGCGCCGGGGCGGCCTTGCTCGTGCCTCGACCGCCCTTCTTCGCCTTGCCGGCCGTCTTCCGGCGCGGGGCGGCCTTGCGGGGCGCCGTCTCGTCGCTCGTCGCCTCGGCCCCGTCGAGGCGCTGCTGCGCGAG
>NZ_BPQR01000062.1 GCF_022179345.1 Methylobacterium jeotgali
CTTCACGGTGCCGGGCCGCCACGGGGTCGCGGCCCGGCACCGTGAAGCCGCGGGCGACGACGTGTTCTAGGATCTCGCCGGCATGCATCGGCCGCCCGGCCCGGCGCAGGCTGTCGAGCACCGCCTCGATCAGGGCGCGCCCGTAGCGGCGGGCCGCGACCGGATCCTCGTCGAAGGCGACCGCCGGGACCGGCGCCCGGCCCGGCCCAATCTCCTGGCGCGCGGCATCCCCGGAGGCGATCTCCCCCGGGCCGGAACCGGCGGTGAGGCTCGTCGATCCGGGCGTCCTTTCCGGAGACGCAGGAGGGCCGGACCGGTCATCCCGGCGGTCGAAGGCGCCCCGGTCGACGGCCGGACCGGTCTCCGTCTCCGGCCGCGCATGGGCGGCCGGCGGGTCGCCGGATCGACCGGTGCCGTGGGCGGGGAACGATCCGGCTCCCAGGCCGGCACGCGGTCCAGAGGCAGCCTCGGCCGTTTCCGCCGCCTCGCGCGAAGGACCATCCGGTCCGGCTGCGCCGTGCGCCTCGCCGGCCGCGGCGAGGCGCCGGCCGAGGTCGCGGTAGAGCACGAGCTCGCCGATCTCACGCTCGATGGCGTCCCGCCGCCGGCGCAGCGTTTCGAGGCGCTCGGCGATCTCTTGCTCGGAAGGCAGCATCGCAAGGAACTCAGGGAATGGACGTCTTCCGCATACGGTATATTCCTGTTTTCCGGAAGGGCCTTCTGATTATTCCATGAGGGAATTCAATTCGAGCCCGAAGGGAATGAAAAAGGCCGATCTTACGAACCAGCCTTTTTTATTCCCTTCATTCCAACGGGCTTCGGCGGCACGAGGAGGGCGCCCGGCCCGGCCGGGTCGAGGGTCATGCCGGTGTCGTCGAGCGTCACCGGCAGCTTCGGAAAGACCTCGCGCAGGTGCGTGACGTCGGCCTTGAAGGCCTGGCGGAAGCTGCGGGGGTTGGCGTTGTCGCCGCCGAACTGGCCGTGGAGGTTCGTCCAGGTCAGCCGCAGGGGCCGCTGCAGGGAGCGCAGGCGGTAGCCGACCCAGAACAGCAGGTCGAGCTTGCGCGCCGAGCCGGAGAAGGCGCGCGCGGCCCGCATGTCGACGGGCAGGGCGTGCTGGACGAGGTTGTCGTAGAAATCCTGGTGGAAGCGCACCGTGCGGGCCCGCGCGCTCCCGTCCGGGCCCTCCTTCCAGAGGTCGAGCCGGCGGAAGGGCGGCACGTTCAGGGTGCTCGCCGTGTCCGCCCCGTCCCAGAGGCCGATCTGCATGGTGCAGGCGGCGAGCCGGTTGAGCTGCTCCTTGAACTGGCGGATGGTGCCGCGCTCGCCCCCCGTCACGGCAAAGCCCATCTCCCGCATGAAGCCGGAGAGGCTTCTGGCCACCTCGATCTCGGGGCTGCGCTGGCGCACGGCCTCGGTGCAGAGGTGCAGCAGCACCAGGCGCGCCTTCGGGCCGTAGGGCAGGCCCTGCGCCTCCATCTCCCCGGTCACGGGGCTCTTCAAGCGCCCGGCCAGCACCGTGAGCGAGGTGCGGCCGTACTCCCGGGTGAACTCGCGGGCGGCGCCGGGGTCGCGATAGGGCAGGCCGCAGAGCGCCAGCACCGAGTGGATGTGCTGGATGGTGTCGGGCGAGGTCGGCTGGTTCTCGATGACTTCGCGCACGGCCTCCCGGCGGCGGCGGTCGCGGGCCATGCCGGCCCGCGCGGTGGCGGCGGCGCCGGCCGCTTCCACAGCCCGGTCCCGCTCCCGCTGGCGATAGAGGATATGCTCGACGATCGGCGCGAACAGGAAACCGCCGCGGGCGGCCTCGATCTCGGCCAGCAGATCCGGGTCGCGGATCGCGCGCAGCTTTTCCTCGAGGCCCATCGTCTCGTTAAGGCCCATGGAGGCGGCGACGGAGGCGGCGTCGGCCGTTCCCTCTTCACGGTCGTCGGGCGGAGATCCGGCGGCCCGGAACGGGTGAGGCTGAGGCACGGCCGGCATGATATCGTCCTGCCACGATTCGGCCCGCCACGCGCCTGCCGCCGCCTCGCTTGTCCAGAGAATCCCCGCTCTCCCGGCCCGCCGCGACCTCGCGCCCTTATCGGAGGGCGCGATTACCGGGGGAGTCGCCGCCACAGATGGTGTCGGTCTTCGGCGCGCTGGTGGCCCCGCAGCGATCGGGAATGCCGCGGATCGGCGGTCGGAACGGGGGTCGCCACAGCGGTCGGCGCGCACCGGTGACGCCTTCGGCGGCTTCGGCTCACCCGGAGCGTTGCCTCCGAAGGACCGCTATCGAGGTGCCGTGAAGACTGGAAGCCTCGGTGGTCAGCCGCCCAGTTCGAGCCGATCTCATCGGATAGCCGTCGAGCGGCCTTCTCGATCCGTCGGGCCTCGTCCCGTGGTCGGAGAGAAAATCTCGGTCCGGTGCCGCCGCGACGGCAGATGGAGCACCAAGATGCCGATGTCTTTCGCCACGCAGAGTTCCATGCGGGGAGCGGTTTCGGCTTGTCCCCGATCATCACCGGCATTCCCTCTACAAAGGGCAGAATGCGGGCGAACATCACGCAGAATCCCGTGCCCAAACGATCTATTGGCACGCAGACCCGCATGCTTGCGCACGCAGACTCCTATGCCGAACTGCGCAGAGTCGCATATCAGAAAGAGGCCTAACTCATGGACGTGAAAAGGGTATCTACACGCTCCTATAAGACTCTGAGACTCTCTTCTGAGATTCCCAAAGACCGATATTCCAAAGGATGAGTGCCCCGCGTTCGGACTACCGGACGATCTTTTTCACAGAGTATTCCGAACAGATCGCCACAGCATTCCCTCAAATTATGAAGGGAATACAAACAGGCTTGCAGCTTCGGAAGGCTCCTGTTGAGAGAAATCAACGAAGGCACGAAACGGGATCGAACGATGCCGCAGTCTATCGACACGCTGCTCACCATCATGGCTCGTCTGCGTGATCCCGTACGCGGCTGTCCCTGGGACGTGGCTCAGACCTTCGCGAGCATCGTCCCCTACACGATCGAGGAGGCCTACGAGGTCGCCGACGCCGTCGATCGCGGCGAGCTGCAGGAGCTTCGCGATGAGCTCGGCGATCTCCTGCTTCAGGTCGTGTTCCACGCGCGGATCGCAGAAGAGGCCGGCGCCTTCCGGTTCGAGGACGTGGTCGCCGCCATCGTCGCCAAGCTGATCCGGCGGCATCCGCACGTCTTCGACGCGACGGGGGCGTTCCTGCCGGAGGATGGCCGGAGGGCCGACCCACAAGACATCGCGGCTGCCTGGGAGGATGCCAAGGCTCGGGAACGGGAGCACCGCACTTCTGCGGCCGCGCCGCTTCTCGACGGGGTTGCCCTGGCGCTTCCCGCTCTCAGCCGGGCCGGCAAGATCTCATCGCGCGCGGCCGCCTACGGCTTCGACTGGCCGGATGCCGCTTCCGTCGTCGCTAAGGTCCACGAGGAGGCCGACGAGGTTGCCGAGGCCCTGCTGAGCGGGAGCACGGCGGCCGTCGCGGAAGAGATCGGCGATTTACTGTTCGCCGTCGCCAACCTCGCCCGCCATGCCGGCGTCGATCCCGAGACGGCGCTGCGGGCCGGCAACGCGAAGTTCGAGCGCCGCTTCGAGGCGATGGGCCGGCGCCTCCAAGGGCAGGGCCGCCCGCTGCGCGCGTTCGATCTCGCCGCCATGGAGGAAGCCTGGGCCGCGGTGAAGCGGGAGGAGGTGAAGGGGTGAGCCGTCCGCCCGCTGCGGTGGAAGCCGGCCGGTTCCGTGGATTCTCGCGCCGGGCCGCGTGCGCCCTGCCCCAGTCGGTCAGCGGGCCCGTTTCCGGGGTTTCGAGTCCGCTGCCGATTCGTCTCGACGCCGCCTGATCCTGCGTGCTCCGTCATCGGCGGAGGCTTCGGCCGGGGCCGCCTCAGCGCCCCTCCACGTCCCGGTCGGAGACGAGGCTCAGGCGAGGCGCCGCGGACTTGCCGCTCTCCAGCCCGTCGCCCTTGCCGGAGCGGGGCGCGCGTCGGCCCTTCGGACGCAGACGCTCAAGCACGCTCTCGATGGCGCGCTCCACGTCGGCGCGCTCGGGGGGAGGGCCGGCGGGATCCTTGGGGTTCGGGACGCGGCTCTTCGACATGCCGGCATCCTAGCAGATCACAGGCCTGCCCGCGACAACGGGCCGATCAGTGCCGATCAGTGCGGCCCCGCGATATAGCTTGTGGTGAGGGTGCCCGTTCTCGAGCATGACGATCGATGAGCCGGCGGCTCCGTCGCTGCGGCCTCACCGGCCTTCGCTCGCCCGGAAGGGCCAGTCGATGATCCCGCCGGCGAACAGGGCGGCCCAGACCAGCACGGGCTGAAAGGCGAGGCGCGGGCCGTGGTACCACCACGAATCCGGAAGACCCTCGACGTGGATGCCCTGCCACGCGTGATGCAGGTTCGCCGGGAACACGCAGACGGCATAGAGGGCGAGCAGCGCGGCGGCCGGGCGGCGCAGGCGCGGCAGCCACAGCGCGACGGCCCCGAGGGCCTCGCACCCGCCCGTCGCCAGGACGACGAGGCGGGGCGAGGGCACCCAGGGCGGGACGATCGGCAGCAGCCGCTCCGGCGCGAGGAGGTGGACGGCGCCGATGCCGGCGTAGAGCCCGGTCAGCAGCACCAGGAGGACGAGCCGCAGCCGTCGCCCCTGCCCCGTCGGCGGCGCGGCGTCCCCCGATCCGGGGATCATGGGACGCTCCTGCCTCAGGCGACGGCCTCGGGAGGCACGCTGCAGCTCTCGGCCACGGCCGCAGTCAGCACGGCGCGCAGGGTCTTGGTCGCGGGGTGGGCGGCGCTCGCAACGGCGCGGCCGCCGATCGCCTCGACAGGAGCGAGCAGCCGCAGGGAGTTCGTGAGGTAGACGGCCTCGGCCCGGGCAAAGCGCTCCGCCGTCAGCGGCTCCTCGATGGCCGCGAGGCCGCAGGCCGTGGCGAGCGCGAGGAGGCGCCCGCGGACGATGCCGGGCAGGACGCCTTCGGAGACAGGCGGCGTGACGAGGCGCCCGTCGATCAGGGCGAAAAGGTTGCCGGTGCCCGCGCAGGCGATCCGCCCCCGTGTGTTGCGGAACAGGGCCTCGTCGCAGCCGTTCGCGGCGGCCTCCCGCGCGCTCAGCACCGCGTCGAGATAGCCGAGCGTCTTCAGCCGCGCGGCGGGGGAGGTGTCGTTGCGGGCAATTCCCGCGGGCCACAGGCTCAAGGGCCGGAAGGTGCTGCCGGAGGGAGCGGGCGCGGCAACCGCGAACAGGCGCGGCTCCGGATCGGCCGGCGGCTTCAGGCCCCGCGGCCCCGAGCCCCGGGTCAGGGTGGTGCGGATCGCGAGGCGTCCCCCCGTGGCGGCGAGCGCCCGCATCGCCTCCCCGATCGCCTCGGGGGCGACGGGGATGCCGAGCGCGGCCGCCGCCGCGGCGAGCCGGTCGCGGTGCTCGGCCTCGAAGACGATCCGGCCGTTCAGGGCCAGGGCCGTGTCGAAGACGCCGTCGCCGAGGGTGAGGCCCCGATCGGTCAGGTCGAAGGGGGCGTGCGGGCCCTCGTGGAGTCGCCCGTCAAGCCAGAGCATCGGCTCCTCTCGGCGACGCGCTTTCCCCTTGCCCGTTCCGCCAGGCGCGGGCCAACTCCAGGAAATTGCCGAACAAGGCATGGCCGTGCTCGGTCAGCACCGATTCCGGGTGGAACTGGATGCCGTAGGTCGGATGCTCGCGGTGGGACAGGGCCATCACCTCGCCCTCCCCCGAGACGGCGTCGACCGTGAGATGCTCCCCCATGCCCGGCCGCTCGGCAACGATGAGCGAGTGGTAGCGCCCGACCTGCATCGGGCTCGGCAGGTCCCGGAAGAGGCGCGCGCCGGCATGGGTGATCGGGGTCGCCTGGCCGTGGAGCGGCTCGCGGGCCCGCAGGACCTCGCCGCCGAAGGCCGCGCCGATCGCCTGATGGCCGAGGCAGACGCCGAGGATCGGCACTCGGCCGGAGAGCGCCTCGATGGCCGGCAGGCTCACCCCGGCCTCGGCCGGCGTGCAGGGGCCCGGCGAGAGCACCAGGGCATCCGGCGCCAGCGCGCGGATGCCGGCGACGTCGATGGCGTCGTTGCGGGCGACGCGGACCGTCTCGCCGAGCTCCTTGAGGTAGCGCACCACGTTGAAGACGAAGGAATCGTAGTTGTCGACGACGAGGATCATGCCGACCTCTCATCGCTCGGCTCGAAGGCGGCGAAGACGCGGGCGGCCTTGGTCAGGGTCTCCTCGTACTCGCGGGCCGGGTCCGAGAGCAGGGTGATGCCGCCGCCGGCCTGGAGCACGGCCCGGTGCGCATCCATGAACACGGTGCGGATGGCGATGGAGGTGTCGAGGCTGCCGTCGAAGCCGAGCCGGCCGATCGCCCCGCAATAGAGCTCGCGGGCGTCGCCCTCGATCTCGGTGATGATGTCCATGGCCCTGATCTTCGGCGCGCCGGTGATGGAGCCGCCGGGGAAGGTGGCGGCGATCAGGTCGATCGCGTCGAGCCCCTCGCGCAGCCGGCCGGTGACGACCGAGACGAGATGGTGGACCGAGGCGTAGCTTTCCAGCCCGCACAGCACCGGCACCGCCACCGTGCCCGGCGCGCAGATCCGCGAGAGATCGTTGCGCAGGAGGTCGACGATCATGATGTTCTCGGCCCGCTCCTTCGGGTCGGCCTGGAGGGCGGTGGCGAGCCTCGCGTCGGCCGCCGGGTCCTCCACCCGGCGCACGGTGCCCTTGATCGGGCGCGTCTCGACCTCCCGGCCGGCGAGCTTCAGGAAGCGCTCCGGCGAGCTCGAGGCGACGGTCAGCCCCTCGAAGGCGAGGTAGGCGCCGAAGGTCGCCGGGTTCGTCTCCCGCAGGCGCCGGTAGAGCACGAACCCGTCGAAGCCCGGCGGCAGGTCGGCCTCGAAACGCTGGGCGATGTTGGCTTGGTAGATGTCGCCGGCGCGGATACAGTCGCGGACCTTTTCGACAGCGTTCTCATATTCTTGCGGGGTGAAGTTCGAGCGCCACGCGAGCGTCGGGACGGGCGCCGTCCGGCTCTCCGCCGGCGTCGCGAGCAGAGCCTCGAACCGGTCGAGCCGCGCCTCGGCGCGGGCGATGCGGGCCGCCTCCTCCCGCTCCGGCAGGCCGCAGGCCACCAGCCGGCAGGCGCCGCTGTCGTGGTCGATGGCGAGCACCGTGTCGTAGAGGTTGAAGGCAACGTCGTCGGTGAGCCCGGCCCGGCGGGCGGGCGGGTCGAGCCGCTCCAGGGACTGCCCGAGATCGTAGGCGAGGTAGCCGATGGCCCCGCCGGGAAAGCCGTCCGCGAGCCCCCGGTAGGGCGCCAGGCAGGCGCGCAACGCTTCCAGTGGCGTGCCTGCGACGGGAGCGCCGTCGAGGGCCGGGGCGCCCGCCCGGCAGCGGAAGCGGGCGAAGGGATCGGCCGCCAGGATCGAGACCCGCCCGAGGATCTCGTGATGCATGGCGCTGTCGAGGAAGGCGAGGCCGGGCAGCCCCGCGAGGCGCGCGGCCGCCTCGATCGCGTCGAGGGAGGGGATGTCGCGGGTCCGGATCATCGCTTCAGGCTTCGCGGTCTCTCTCCGTCCCCTCACCCCACCGGGTCACGCGCCGAGCAGGGCCGGCGCCGGAGCGCGGGCGGCCGCCCGTGCCCTCGCACGGGGCGCCTCGCACAGGCAATGCCGCAAGCGGTCCCACCGGCGGGGTCCATCGCGCTCACGCTCGTGCATCGCTGCCGCCCTCGGCCGCAAGCTGCTCCGAAATCTCGCGGATCGGGCATGGGCCCCCTGCCCTCGCCTCGCCGGGCCGATGGCGCTATAGAGACGGCCGAATCCCTCGACGCACACGCCTTCGCCGCGCCCCCGCGCCGCCTGAGCCTTTCCGGCAAGGCCGCCGGGGTCCGGCCGCGAGCCGACCATGACGCTTCCCACACCCCTTCACGCACCCTCGAAGGCGAGCGCCCCGCGCATCTCCTTCGTGTCGCTGGGCTGCCCGAAGGCGCTGGTCGATTCCGAGCGCATCCTCACGCATCTGAGGGCCGAGGGCTACGAGATGTCCCGCCGCCACGACGGGGCGGACGTGGTCATCGTCAACACCTGCGGCTTCCTCGATTCCGCCAAGGCCGAGTCGCTTCAGGCCATCGGCGAGGCCATGGCCGAGAACGGCCGGGTCATCGTCACCGGCTGCATGGGCGCGCAGCCCGAGGAGATCCGCGAGAAGTATCCGAACCTTCTCGCCGTCACCGGCCCCCAGGCCTACGAGTCGGTGGTGGCGGCGGTCCACGAGGCGGTGCCGCCGGCCCACGACCCGTTCCTCGACCTGATCCCGCCGCAGGGCGTGAAGCTGACGCCGCGCCACTACGCGTATCTCAAGATCTCCGAGGGCTGCCACAACCGCTGCACGTTCTGCATCATCCCCGCGCTCCGGGGCGACCTCGTCAGCCGCCCGGCGGGCGACGTGCTGCGCGAGGCCGAGAAGCTCGTGGGTGCCGGCGTCAAGGAGCTGCTCGTCGTCTCGCAGGACACCAGCGCCTACGGCCTCGACACTCGCTACGCGGCGAGCCCCTGGCGGGACCGGGAGGTGCGCGCCCGCTTCAGCGACCTCGCCGGTGAGCTGGGGCAGCTCGGGGCCTGGGTGCGGCTGCACTACGTCTACCCCTACCCCCATGTCGACGAGGTCATCCCGCTGATGGCCGAGGGGAAAGTGCTCCCCTACCTCGACATGCCGCTTCAGCACGCTTCTCCCAGCGTGCTCAAGCGGATGCGACGGCCCGGCAACCAGGAGCGCCAGCTCGACCGCATTCGCCGCTGGCGGGAGATCTGCCCGGACCTCGCCCTGCGCTCGACCTTCATCGTCGGCTTCCCCGGCGAGACCGAGGCGGAGTTCGAGGAGCTGCTGGCCTGGATCAATGAGGCCAAGCTCGATCGGGTCGGCTGCTTCGAGTACGAGCCGGTGCGGGGTGCCGTCGCCAACGATCTCGGCGCTTTGATCCCGCCGGAGGTCAAGGCCGAGCGCAAGCGCCGCTTCATGGAGGCGCAGGCGGCGATCTCCCTGCGGCTGCAGCGGGCGAAGGTGGGCCGGCGCCTCTCCGTCATCATCGACGAGGCCGGCCCGACCGTGGCCCGGGGCCGCTCCAAGGCCGACGCCCCGGAGATCGACGGCACCGTCCACGTCGCCTCCCGCCGCCCCGTGCGGCCGGGCGACATCGTCACCGTGAAGATCGAGCGCGCCGAGGCTCACGACCTCTACGGCATCGCCGTGTGATCCCCTGATCGGAGGATCGCGCCGCTCTCCGTGAGGGCGATGCCCGCCTCCCGCATCCGTGCGAGGGCGGCCTCGACCGATCCGTCGAGGTCGATGCCCCTCACGGCGTCGGTGACCACGACGACCTCGAAACCCTCCGCCACCGCGTCGAGGGCGCTCCAGACGACGCAGAAATCGGTGGCCAGCCCGCACAGGAACAGCCGTCGCACCCTGCGCTCGCGGAGACATCCGGCGAGCCCCGTGCGGGTGCGCCGGTCGGCTTCGAGGAAGGCCGAGTAGCTGTCGACCTCCCGGTTCGTGCCCTTGCGCAGCACGAGCCCGGCGCGTGCGGTGTCGAGGCCCGGCGCGAAGCCGGCTCCGGGGGAACTCTGGACGCAGTGGTCCGGCCACAGCACCTGGGGTCCGTAGCCGAGCTCCACCGTCTCGAAAGGCGCCCGGCCGGGATGCTGGGAGGCGAAGGACGCATGATCCGCCGGGTGCCAGTCCTGGGTCAGCACCACCTGCGGGAAGCCCGCCATCAGCCGGTTGACCGGGCCGACCACCGCGTCGCCGTCCGGCACCGGCAGGCGGCCGCCGGGCAGGAAATCCACCTGCACGTCGACCGCCAGCAGGGCGTCACCGTCCCTGAGCCGCGTCACGGGATCACCGGAGCGGAGGATCAGGGGATCATGACCGTGGCGCCGGTGGTCTGGCGCCCGGCGAGGTCGCGGTGGACGGCCTGCGCCTCCGACAGGGGGTAGCGGGCGTGGACGGGGATCTTCACGGCCCCGCTCGCCACGGCGCCTAACAGGTTCTCGGCCATGGCGTCGAGCGTGGCGCGGTTGCTCGTGAAGGTGAAGAGCGTCGGCCGGATCGCGTAGAGCGAGCCCTTCTGCGCCAGCAGCCCGATGTCGAAGGCCTCGATCGCCCCCGAGGCCGAGCCGAAGCTCACGAAGGTGCCGAGCGGCGACAGCGAATCGAGGGAGGGCAGGAAGGTCGCCTTGCCGACGCCGTCATAGACCACCGGCACGCCCTTGCCGTCGGTCAGCTCGCGGACCCGCCGGGCGACGTCGTCCTCGCGGTAGAGGATCACGTGGTCGCAACCGTGCGCGCGGGCGATCTCCGCCTTCTCCTGCGATCCTACGGTGCCGATCACCCGGGCACCGAGATGCTTTGCCCACTGGCAGGCGATGAGCCCGACGCCGCCGGCGGCGGCGTGGAACAGGATCGTGTCGCCGGCCTTCACCCGGTAGACCCGGTGGAGCAGGTACTCGGCGGTCAGGCCTTTCAGCATCATCGCCGCGGCGGTGGCGTCGTCGATGCCCTCCGGCACGTGGACGGCGGCGGCGGCCGCAATCACCGGCTCCTCGGCGTAGGTGCCCTCGCCCGAGCCGTAGGCGACCCGGTCGCCGACCTTGAAGCCGCTGACCCCCTCGCCCACCGCCGTGACCTCGCCGGCGCCCTCCTTGCCGGGCGTGAAGGGCAGCGACGCGGCCTTGTAGGCGCCGGAGCGGAAGTAGATGTCGATGAAGTTGACGCCGACCGCCCGCTGGCGGACCCGGATCTGCCCCGGACCGGGCTCGGCGAGCGGCACGTCCTCGTAGGTCATGACCTCGGGGCCGCCATACTCCCGGATCCGGATCGCCTTGGGCATCGTGGTGTCCTCTCGCGTCGCAGGCGCGTCCCGTGATCCGAGGATCACGGGACGCCGGGCTCTCTGCCGCCCGGCCTCGGCGCCGAGATAAGGCTGCGGCGCTCCAGAGCAATGGGGCGCGGATGTGCGCCGCCGGAGGATGCCGGCCAAGATGCCGGCGAGGTGCGGGCATGCGACGCCCGTGCGTTTCGGTCCCCGCCGCCCTATTCTCCCGCCCGTCGCGAGAATGGAGGGGCCGGGGTGAGCGAGGAGGAGACGGGAGCCCGGTTCGACGTCGCCGTGGTCGGCACCGGCGCGGCGGGCCTCGCCTGCGCCCTAGCGCTCGCCGGCACCGGCGCCCGCGTGGCGCTCGTCGGGCGGCACGGCCCCGTGCCGGACGGGCGCACGGTCGCCCTCCTCGACGGGTCGGTGCGCTTCCTGAGGGCGCTCGGCGCCTGGGCGGCGATCGCGACCGACGCCGCGCCGCTGGCGACCCTGCGCATCGTCGACGACACCGGCAGCCTGTTCCGGCCGCCGCCCGCCGCCTTCCACGCGGGCGAGATCGGCCTCGACGCCTTCGGCTGGAACGTCGAGAGCACCCGCCTCGTCGGCGCCCTCCGGGAGGCCGCCGGCCGCGCGGCGGGCCTCACTGCCTTCGAGAGCGACAGTGTCGGCATGGTCCCCGAGGAGACCGGCGCCGTCCTGACCCTGGAGGACGGCCGGCGCCTCTCCGCCCGTCTCGTCGTCGGCGCGGACGGAGCGCGCTCGCCCCTGCGGGCGGCCTCCGGCCTGCGGGTGCGCGAGTGGAGCTACGACCAGGGCGCCGTGACGACGCTCCTCGCCCATGCCCGCCCGCACGAGGACACCTCGACGGAGTTCCACACGCGGGGCGGCCCCTTCACCCTGGTGCCGCTGCCGGGCGGCCACCGCTCCAGCCTCGTCTGGGTCTGCGCGCGGCCCGAGGCCGAACGCCTCGCCGCCCTCGACGATTCGGATCTCGCCGAGGCGGTGGAGCGCCGGGCGCACGGCATGCTCGGGGGGATGCGGATCGACGGACCGCGCGGCCTCGTGCCGATGCGGGGCCTGTCTGTGTCAAGCTCCGTGGGGAACCGCCTCGTTCTGATCGGCGAGGCCGCCCACGTCTTCCCGCCGATCGGCGCGCAGGGGCTGAACCTCGGCCTGCGGGACGCGGCGGCGCTGCGCGACACCCTCGCCTACGCCCTTCGCGAGGGCCGAGACCCCGGCGGCCGCGAGACGCTGGCGGGCTTCGCCCGGGGCCGCAGGCTCGATGCCGGCCTGCGCACCGCCGCCGTCGACCTTCTCAACCGCAGCCTGTTCGCCGACTTCCTGCCTGTCGACGCGTTGCGCGGCGCCGGCCTCGTCGCCCTGTCCGCGATCGGCCCTCTGCGCCGAGCGGTGATGCGCGAGGGCGTCCTGCCCCGTCTCGGCGCTCCGGAGCTGATGCGGGCCGGCTGAGCCGTCCTCGTCCCCGGATCACGGCATCCGGGGATCATGGGATCCCGTCAGCGCCGCATCGCCTCGCGGCCCGGGCGCTCGGGCGCGATGCCCTTCGCCGGCGCGGTGCGGACGGTGCCGGTGGCGATCTCATCCTCGCGGGATGGGCTCGCGGCGACCCCCACGGCCTCGCCGGGACCGAAGGCGGTGCCGGTTCGGCCCAGCGCCTCGCCATGGGCGAAGAGGGCGCGCATGTAGCCCTGGTCGAAGGGCGCCGAGGTCTCCTTCGTGAAGCGGCCGTCGATCTGCGCGACGGAGAGGGTCAGGCCCTCGCGCTCCGCGAAGCCCTTCGTCAGGGCGAGCGAGGCCCTGGTCTGCGCCTTGATCGCCGCCGAGAAGGAGCGCCCGAGGATGCTCAGGGTCGAGCGGCGGGCGACATCGAAGCTCGGGCTGAGCTTGTTGTTGACGATCAGGTAGATCTGCGATGCCGGGATGCGCACGCGTCCCTCGCCGAGGATCGCCGCCGCCGGAGCGAGGTAGAACTGGCCCGTGGTGCCGCCGTCCGCGTGCATCTCCTTGAGGAGCTTGCCGTCGGCGGCCTTGGCGTCGAGCATCACCGGCGGGAACACGCCGGGTACCGAGGAGGAGGCGAGCACCACGGCGCGGAACAGGGCGAGCGCCCGCTCGCTGCCCACGGCGGCGATGGCGCCCATGTCCCAGAGCACGGGGCGCTCGGTGTCGACGTCGGTCGTCACCACGAGGAGGCGCCGGCCCTTGGCGTGCTCGGCGGCGATGGCCTTGAGCAGCTCCGGCGTCACCGCCCGGTCGATGCGGCGCTTGAGCGGCCAGGTGTCGGTCAGCGCCTCGTCGCTGCCGCCGAACTCGAAAACATCGGACGCCGAGATGTTGGTGTAGGCCTCGCGGAGCGGCGCATCGCCCGCGCGCCCGACGAATGCGAAGGGCGCGATCAGCGCGCCGGTGCTGACTCCGGTGATCACGCCGAACTCCGGCCGGTCGCCGGCCTCGCTCCAGCCGGCGAGGATGCCGGCGCCGAAGGCGCCGTTCTCGCCGCCCGCCGAGACCAGCAGCCAGGGATCGCGGGCGGCGGGGGCCGCGTCGATCAGGGCCTGGAAGGCGCCGGGGTCGTCGGCTGGGATGCGCAGGCCCTCCGGCAGGCCGAGGGGCACCGCGGTCGCCGCCTCGCCGGCCGTGTAGCTGCGCGCGTCGGCGCCGGCGGGCTTCGCGGGCGCTTCCTTGACGGTCTCGCGGCGGGCCGCGGGACCGGCGCTCGCGCCTTGAGGTGCGCCGAGACCCACGAGAGTCGCGGCCAGGGCCAGCGCGATCCTCCTGTTCAGCGTTGCGGTCATGGCTCACTCCCCTGGACGAGCACGGGTCTCCCACCTCGGCGGAACAAACGGGTCGCGGCGTCGTGGTTCCCTATGCGGGCCCCGCCGGAATCGCGGTCGCGTCCCTCGGCGTGCGGCAGCGCACGGGGCCGGGGCCTCTCCGTCTTGCCCCTTCGTCCCCTTGCGCGGGTCCGGCGAGCCGCTACAGGACAACCGGAACGCACCCGTCGCGAACGACCTCCGGGAGAGCCCGATGAAACTGCCGCGCCGCTTCTTCCAGCCCCTCGCCGCAGGCGCGCCCGCCCCGTACCGGGAGCTGCCGGTCAAGCTGGAGCGGATGATCCACTTCGTGCCCCCGCACGTGGACAAGGTCCGCGCCCGCGTGCCCGAGCTCGCCCCCACCGTCGACATCGTGCTCGGCAACCTCGAGGACGCGGTGCCGATCGACCACAAGGAGGCCGCCCGCAAGGGTTTCGTGCAGATGGCGCAGGCGACGGACTTTACCGCCACCGGCACCGGCCTCTGGACCCGCGTGAACGCCCTCAACTCCCCCTGGCTCCTCGACGACCTCTTCGAGATCGTGGGCGCGGTCGGCGACAAGCTCGACGTGGTGATGGTTCCGAAGGTCGAGGGCCCCTGGGACATCCACTACGTCGACCAGCTTCTCGCCCAGCTTGAGGCCCGGCACGGTGTGGCCAAGCCGATCCTGATCCACGCCATCCTCGAGACCGCCGAGGGCGTGGCCAACGTCGACGCCATCGCCTGCGCCTCCCCGCGCATGCACGGCATGAGCCTCGGCCCCGCCGACCTCGCCGCGTCGCGGGGCATGAAGACCACCCGCGTCGGCGGCGGCCATCCGGACTACGTGGTGATCGCCGATCCGGCCGGCGACGCGCCCCGCGCCCGCGCCCAGCAGGACCTCTGGCACTACACGATCGGGAAGATGGTCGACGCCTGCATGGCCAACGGCATCAAGGCCTTCTACGGCCCCTTCGGCGACTTCTCGGACGGCGAGGCCTGCGAGGCGCAGTTCCGCAACGCCTTCCTGATGGGCTGCGCCGGCGCCTGGACGCTCCACCCGAGCCAAGTCGCCATCGCCAAGCGGGTCTTCGCTCCCGATCCGGCGGAGGTGGCCTTCGCCGCGCGCATCGTCGAGGCGATGCCCGACGGCACCGGCGCGGTGATGCTCGACGGCAAGATGCAGGACGACGCCACCTGGAAGCAGGCCAAGGTCATCGTGGATCTGGCCAGGCTCGTCGCCGAGAAGGACCCGGAGCTCGCCCGCAGCTACGGGCTGTAGGTGTCGCTCGCCTACCTCTATCTCGGCATCGCGATCGTCAGCGAGATCGTGGGCACGAGCTTCATGAAGCTGTCGGACGGCTTCACGAAGCCCCTGCCCTCCCTCGTGACGGTCGTCGGCTACGCGATCGCCTTCTATTGCCTGTCCCTGACGCTCCGCACGATCCCGACCGGAATCGCCTACGCGATCTGGTCCGGGGTCGGCATCGTGCTGATCGCCCTCGTCTCCTGGCTGTTCCAGGGACAGAAGCTCGATCTGCCCGCTTGCCTCGGCATGGCGCTCATCGTGGCCGGCGTCGTCGTGATGAACGTGTTCTCGCGAACCGCCGGCCACTGAGCGCCGTTGTTCACGCAGGCGTGCCGCCCGTGACAGGGCGGGCGCGCGCAACTATCTTCCGGACCATGACCAGGACGAGGACCAGACACGCGAAGTTCGGGCTCGGGGCCGTGGTGCGGCACCGGATCTATCCGTTCCGCGGCATCGTCTTCGACATCGACCCGGTGTTCGACAACACCGAGGAGTGGTGGCTGGCGATCCCCGAGGAGGTGCGGCCGGCCAAGGACCAGCCCTTCTACCACCTGCTCGCCGAGAACGACGAGACCGAGTACGTCGCCTACGTCTCCGAGCAGAACCTCGTGCCCGACACCTCCGGCGAGGCCCTGCGCCACGCCGGCATCGCCGAGGTGTTCGAGCGGGACGCGAGCGGCCTCTACCGGATGCGCGACCGCCACGCGAACTGACCGCCGCCGGCGCACCGCAAACGAAAAGGCCGGGCAATGCCCGGCCTTTTGCGTTTCGACGGTGCGGCGCCCGATCAGGGCTTCGGGGCCGGAGCAGCGCCCGCGGCGGGGGCGGCGCCGCCGGCCTTCTGCTGCTCCTCGAGCTTCTTGCGCATGTCCTCGGAGCGCTTCTCGAGCTCGGCCTGGAGCTTCTTCTGCTGCTCCTCGAGCACCTTCGGGTCCATGGCCGGGCCGTCGAAGGCCTTGCCGAAGCCGGCGAGCGGCACGGCGAAGGTGACCTCGCGCTGGGTCTGGTTCTGCACCGAGACGTTGAGGGTGGTGCCCTTCTTGAAGGCGGCGATCAGCTCGGGGCCGAAGCCGCCGGCCTCGGCGAAGCAGCCGTTGGGGAAGCAGACCGCGAACTTGCCCGCGGTCGCCTGCTGGCCGTCGACGGTGAAACGGATGCCCGGCGCCAGCATCAGGCCGAGCGGCAGCAGGAAGCGCACGACGCGGGCCTCCTGCTTGGTGGAGGCGTTCTTCATCTCGTAGACCGCCGCGGCGAGCACCGGCTGGCCCTGGTCGGAGACGAAGTCGCGGGTGGTGTAGCAGACGTCGGTGCCGCTGCCCTGGTCCTTGCCGCAGACCTTGGTCCAGTCGGCCTGGCTCGGCTCGGACTTGACGTTGATGACCTGCGGGCCGGTCTGGGCGGCGGGGGTCTGCGTGCCCGGCGCGGGCGCGGCCGGCTGCTGCTGCGCGGGGGCCGGCGCCGGGGCGGGCGCGGCCGGCTTCTTCGGCTGCTGGGCGAAGGCCGGACCGGTGAGGGCGACGATCGCGAGGACGGCGGCGGTGCGCGCGGCGGTCTGGCTTTTGGCGAGGAGCATCAAGTCTGTGACCCCTGGGAGTTGAGCGCCGGCCGGAGCCGGGCGCCGTGAGCTGCGTTGCGGGCCGCGCTCCGCCTCGCTCGGGGACGGATGCGGGAACTCGGAGGGCGCGAATCCCGCGTCGCCGGGACGGAGATGGATTCGGGTGACGGGAGCGCGCCGGAACTGAACCTCGAAGCCGGACGGGGGTCCGCGCGGGACGCGGCCGCGACCGCGGCCCGGCGGGGCCCTGAGCCCCCGCGATCCCGCTCGAACGGCCGGGGCGCCTGATTTCTCCTCGAATGAGGCGAAGGCATGACACCGCAACCGTACGCGCGTCCCTCTGCCCGTTCGGGCGCACACGCGCAAGGACCCTGCAAGGGCCCTGTCCGGGCGCCCTTCCCGGCTCCGAGGGGCCTCCGTTAGCGGCCGGTTAACCTTGATGGTTCATGGCTGAGGCTTCGCGGAGGGCGAATCCTGGTGTCGGCGCGCTCGTCTGATCATTCGGCGGCCTACGCGGTGGAGGCGGCCCTGCCGGTTCCGCCGCCGCTGCCCCATCTCTGGGCGGCCTCGGGTCCCGGCGCCGCCGGATCGTCCTCGACCCTGCCCTTGCGCCGCACGGGATTGTGCGCGCTGCTCGCCGCCACAGCCCGCCGCCACCCGGAGCGGATCGCCTTCGTCGACGGCGCCGACAAGGCCGCCTGGAGCGGCCGGCCGGCGTTGACGCTGAGCTACGGCACCGCCGCCGCCATCACCGCCCGCATCGCCCGGGGTCTGCGCGCCTGGCGCCTGGCGCCGGGAAGCCGCATCGGCCTCTTCCTGCCCGCCACCATCGAGGGCCTCGTCGCGCATCTCGCCATCGAGGCCGCCGGCCACGTGCCCTGCCCGTTGCCGCTGGTCTGGACCGAGGCGCAGCTCGAGGCCGGCATCCAGGCGGCGGGCGTCTCCGCGGTGCTGACCCAGGTCCGCCTCGGCTCTGCGCGCCCGGCCGAGGCGTTCTGCCGGGTCGCGGCCCGCTACTTCGGCCTGCGCTACCTCGCCGCCTTCGGCCCCGAGGTGCCCGACGGCGTCCTCAACCTCGACGAGCTCGTCCTCGACCGCGCCGAGGGGCCCGGCATCGCCGAGACCGGGGGCGGCCTCGTCACCTTCGCCGCCGCCGATCCCGCCCGGCCGGTGCTGCGCCAGGGCGACGCCCTGCTCGCCGCCGCCGTCGCCCATCTCGCCGCCGCCCGGATTGGGCCGGAGGAGCGCATCCTCAGCCTCGTCGGGGCGAGCGACCTGCGCGGCCTCGTCACCGGTCTCGCCGCCGCCCTCGTGGCCGGCGCCTGCCTGGAGACCCTGCCGGTGTTCCGCAGCGCCGATCTCGGCGCCGCCATGACCCATCCGGTGGCGACCCACATCGTCGCGCCGGGCTTCCTCGAAGGCCGCTTCGCCGCCTGCCTGCGTCCCGGCGTGCGCGCGCCCGGCGAGCCGCGCTCCCTGAGCTTCCTCCACCGCGCCCCCGCCCGCCTCGAGCGGCGCACCGCCTGGGGGGCGCTCGGCCGGGCCGTGCAGTCCGATCCGATGATCCTCGACGTCTGCGCCTTCGACGAGGACGCCGTGCTGACCTGCCCGCGCGGCCCCGAGGACATCGCGAAGGTGCTCGACGACGGCGCCCCCCTGCGCGCCCATCAGAGCTTGCTGGCGCTGCGCCGCGAGGCCGACGGAAGCCTCGCCTTCCACGGCCAGGCGGTCCGCCGCACCCTGCTGCATCGCGGCACGGGCGCCGAGGCAGGCGAGGACGGCTGGCGGGTCTGGCGTCCGGCCTCCGACGAGACCGGGCTCGCGGCGGCCGCCTGAGAGCGTCGCCCGGGGCCTCCTGCAGCGCACGCGCGGCGGCTTCCGCCGGACCGGGCGCAGCCGCGCGGCATTGCCCGATTCGGCCCATGGCGGCCACGAGCCGGGATCGCCGCGCCGATTTCCCCATTCTTCACCGGCACCTGCCGGTCTCCTTCCTTGTTCCCGCCCGACGTTTCGCGCCGTCGTTCAGACAGCGTTCGGCCAGCCGCGTTCACCGTGCAGTGCAAATGTGCCGGCGAACCGAAGCCGCCGAACGGAGTTGTCGCACCGGCCCCTTCACGAGGCTGTCACGATGGAGTAACGCTCAAGCTCATGGGTGCGCTGCAACAGGTCCTCGTCATCGACGACGGCGTCCGTGCCGTCGATCACTCGCTGGCCGCGGAGCTGGCGGAGCGGGGATTCGCCAGCGTCACGGTCTCCCTGGAGGCCGCCGACGAGGTCCTCGCGGTGATCGCCCGCCCGGCAGCCATCCTCCTGCACACGCCCGCCGGGGAGGCCTCCGCCTTCGAGGCCCGCACGCTGGCCCTGCGCGAGCGGATGGCCCGGGCCGGGATCCCGGTGGTGCGGGTCGACGATCACGGCCGGAGCCGCGCCCCCGTCGATCTCGGCGGGCTCGGCCTCAACGGCCAAGCCGGCGCCTACGTGCTCAACGAGCCCGACCGCTGAGGCGCCCCTCCTCGCCGCGGACGATGCGTCCGGGCGAGGACATTCAGATCTGACAGGCCTTTAAGCCGCTTTCTTCGGGCGCTGCGCGATCTTCACGAGGTCGCGCAGGAGCCCCGTCGTGACCTTCAGGCGCTCCGGCACGGAGTCGAGCTCGCGGATGAAGACGACGCTCATGTCGGGCCGGACCTTGGCGAAGGAGGCCTGTCCCGCAACGTAGGCCACGAGCCCCTGCGGGTTGGCGAAGCTGCGGTCGCGGAAATGCACCACCACGCCCTTCGGGCCCGCCTCGACCTTGGCGATGTTGGCGGTCCGGCAGAGGTGCTTGATCGTGACGATGCGCAGCAACTGCTCCACCTCCGGCGGCAGCGGCCCGAAGCGGTCGATCAGCTCGGAGCCGAAGGCCTCCATCTCCGTGTCGTCCTGGAGCGTCGAGAGGCGCCGGTAGAGGCCGAGGCGCACGCCGAGATCGGCGACGTACTCCTCGGGGATGGTGACGGGGGCGCCGAGCGCGATGCTCGGGGACCAGGCCTCCTCCACGGGCTCCTCGATGCCGGCCTTGAGCGCGGTGACGGCGTCCTCCAGCATCTGCTGGTAGAGCTCGTAGCCGACCTCCTTGATGTGGCCGGACTGCTCGTCGCCGAGGAGGTTGCCGGCGCCGCGGATGTCGAGGTCATGGCTCGCGAGCTGGAAGCCGGCCCCCAGCGTGTCGAGGCTCTGGAGCACCCCGAGGCGCTTCTCCGCCTGGACCGTCAGGTTGCGGTTGGCCGGCGTCGTGAAGAGCGCATAGGCGCGCGCCTTCGAGCGGCCGACCCGGCCGCGCAGCTGGTAGAGCTGGGCGAGGCCGAACATGTCCGCCCGGTGGACGATGAGCGTGTTGGCAGTGGGGATGTCGAGGCCCGACTCGACGATGGTGGTGGAAAGCAGCACGTCGAACTTGCCCTCGTAGAAGGCCGTCATCACGTCCTCGAGCTGGCCCGCCGCCATCTGCCCGTGGGCGACGGCCACCTTGGTCTCGGGCATCTCCCGGTCGAGGAAGCGCTTGACCTCGTCGAGGTCCTCGATGCGCGGCACCACGTAGAAGGCCTGGCCGCCCCGGTAGCGCTCGCGCAGCAGCGCCTCGCGGATCAGCAGCGGGTCGAAGGGCGTCACGGAGGTGCGCACCGCGAGCCGGTCGACGGGGGGCGTGGCGATGATCGAGAGCTCGCGAACCCCGGTCATGGCGAGCTGGAGGGTGCGGGGGATCGGGGTCGCGGAGAGCGTGAGCACGTGCACGTCGGCTTGAAGCGCCTTCAGCCGCTCCTTGTGGGTGACGCCGAAATGCTGCTCCTCGTCGACGATGATGAGGCCGAGCTGCCTGAAGGCCACGTTCTTGGCGAGCAGCGCGTGGGTGCCGACGACGATGTCGACAGTGCCGTCCGCGAGCCCCGCCCGCACCTCCCGCTGCTCGCCCGCCGAGACGAAGCGGGAGAGCTGGGCGACCCGCACCGGCAGGCCCTTGAAGCGCTCGGCGAAGGTGCGGTGGTGCTGGCGGGCGAGCAGCGTCGTCGGCACCACCACCGCGACCTGACGGCCCGAGATCGCTGCCGCGAAGGCGGCGCGCAGGGCCACCTCGGTCTTGCCGAAGCCGACATCGCCGCAGACGAGCCGGTCCATGGGCCGGCCTGCGTCGAGGTCGTCGAGCACCGCGTTGATGGCGCCCGCCTGGTCCTCGGTCTCCTCGAAGGGGAAGCGGGCTGCGAACTCCTCGTAGAGCCCCTCCGGCGCCTTGAGATGGGGGGCGGGCTTCAGGAAGCGCTCGGCGGCGACCTTGATCAGCGCGCCGGCCATCTCGAGGATGCGCTTCTTCATGCGCGCCTTGCGCGCCTGCCAGGCGCCGCCGCCGAGCCGGTCGAGGGGCACCTCCGCGTCCTCGGAGCCGTAGCGGGTCAGAAGCTCGATGTTCTCCACCGGCAGCAGCAGCAGGCCGGTGGCGTATTGCAGCTCCAGGCAGTCGTGGGGAGCGTCCGCCGCGGTGACGGTCTTCAGCCCGATGAAGCGGCCGATGCCGTGATCGGCATGGACCACGAGATCGCCGGGCTGGAGCGCCTGCACTTCCAAGATCACGTCCTGGGGGCGCTTCATCTTGCGCTTCTGGCGCACCAGCCGGTCGCCGAGGATGTCGCCCTCGGAGACGACCGCCAGCTCGCCCGCGGTGAAGCCCGCCTCCAGGCCCCAGACGGCGGAGGCGATGTCGCTGCCGCGCTTCAGCGCGTAGACGTCGGGCAGGCGGGTGATGGCGACGGGCTTCCTGAGGCCGTGGTCGGCGAGCACGCCGGAGAGCCGGTCCCGCGAGCCCTCGGACCAGGATCCCAGGATCACGTGATGACCGGATCCTTGCAGGTCGCGGATATGGGCGGCGGCCGCGTCGAACACGCTGGCCGACTCGTTCGCCCGCTCCGGGGCGAAGCTGCGCCCCGGCTTGCCGCCGCAGGGCACCACCGGCCGCCTGCCGCCCTCGGGGGCCTCGAAGGGCTCCAGATGCACGCTCACGGCGCCGTCGAGGCGCGAGGCCCACTCTTCCGAGGAGAGGTAGAGCCGGTCCGGGGATAAGGGCTTGTAGGGGGCGACGCCGGCCTGGGGCGCGGCGTCGCGGCGGGCCTCGTAGTAGTCGCCGATCAGCGCCAGGCGCTCGGCCGCCGCCTCCTCGGCGCGGGCGTCGAGCAGGATCGGCACGCCGGAGACGTAGTCGAACAGGGTGTCGAGGCGCTCGTAGAAGAGCGGCATCCAGTGCTCGAGCCCGGCGTAGCGGCGGCCCTCGCTCACGGTCTCGTAGAGGCGGTCGTCGCGGGTGGCGGCGCCGAAACTCGCGACGTAGCCCTGGCGGAAGCGCCGGATCGTCTCGGTGGTGAGCTGCACCTCGCTCATCGGCACGAGGTCGAGGGAGCGGAGCGAGCCCACCGTCCTCTGCGTCTCGGGGTCGAAGGCGCGGATCGTCTCCAAGGTGTCGCCGAAGAAGTCGAGGCGGATCGGGTTCGGGAGCCCCGGCGGCGACAGGTCGAGGATGCCGCCGCGCACGGCGTACTCGCCCGTGTCACGCACCGTCCCCGTGCGCAAGAAACCGTTGGCCTCGGCCCAGGCGACGATCTGGTCCATGGGGACGACGTTGCCGATCGCCGCCGAGAAGGTCTCGGACGCGATCCGCCCCCGCGGCGGCACCCGCTGGGTGAGGGCATTGACCGTGGTGCAGAGAATGCGCGGCGCCTCCTCCGAGGAGCGACCGCGCACGAGCCGCGAGAGCGCCGTCATGCGCTGCGCGGCGATGCCGGTGTTCGGCGAGACCCGGTCGTAGGGCTGGCAGTCCCAGGCGGGAAAGCTCATCACGTCGAGCTCCGGCGCCACGAAGCGCAGCGCTCCCTGGAAGGCGTTGGAGCGGGCGGAATCGCGGGCGACGTGCACGAGCACCGCCGGCCCCTCGAAGCCGGCGCCGAGGGTGCGGGCGAGGTCGGCGGCGACCAGCGCGTCGAAGCCGTCCGGCACCTGCGAGAGCACCGGGCTCTCGCCGCGCCGGATCAGCTCCAGGGCCTTGGCGAGCGCGGAGGATTTCGGCAGGGCGAAGCGGGCCGCCGGGGGCTTGGGCGAGGGCTTCGGAGCGGGCGCAGGGGCGGTTTTGGTCTTGGCCATCGGCTCGGTGTCGGTGGGTTGGGGAGGCTCAGCCGTGGATCGGCGCGTCGTGGCGGTGGAACGCCTTGAGGCGCCGCCAGACTTGCGTGTCGTAGTTCTCCGGCGTGGGGCTCTCGCCGGTGAGCCAGCGGAACAGGTCGCGGTCGGGCACCTCGATCAGCGCCTCGAAATCGTCGAGCTCGGCCTCCGAGAGCGCGCCGATCTCCGCATCCGCGAAGCGGCCCATGATCAGGTCCATCTCACGGATGCCCCGGTGCCAGGCCCGGAACAGGGTGCGGCGCCGCCGTGGGTCGAGATCGGCGCTGGAGCGCGTGGTGCCGGACATGGATGGGTTCCGTGCTGGTCGTTCCGGCGGTCGGCTCCGCGCGGATGTTTCGCCGTTGCTCGGCAGGCGGGCGTTCCTGGCCCTGCCCGCCGATCCTGGCAACCCCGCCGAACGCCGCGCGGGTCCGCGGACGCGACGATTTCCGCGGTTTCGTCCCGTGATCCTGCGATCCCTCTCTCCTCCGCTCCCGTGATCCCCGGATCACGGGACGTGTGCGGCGCCCCGGGGCTTTCGTTTAAGGAGCCTTTGGCGGCCGGCGCGCTATAAGGAGCCGCCGCGGCGTCCCGCGGACGCCCGCGCCCCCCGATGACAGAGCCGCCCCCCGCCCCCCGCGACGCCGCCGCGCCCAACGCACCGCCCCATGCTCCGCCTTTGCGGCCGAGCCTGCTCGACCCGCTCTTCGCGGAGGCGCGGCGCCTGCCCGGCGTCGGGCCGAAGCTCGCCCCCCTCATCGAGCGCCTGCTCGGGACGCCGGAGCGGCCGGCCCGCGTCCTCGACCTGCTGTTCCACCTGCCGCAGGGGGGCGTCTCCCGGGCGCTCCAGGGCTCGATCGCTGAAGCGCCGGTGGGCGAGCCGGTGACGCTGGGCGTCACCGTCGCCGCCCACCGTCCGCCGCAGCCCGGCGCCGGGCGGCGCCCGCACCGGGTGCTCGTGGAGGACGAGACCGGCGACGTGACCCTCGTCTTCTTCGGGATGCCGCGGGCGCGCGTCGAGAAGATGCTGCCGCTCGGCGCGCATCGCTACGTCTCCGGACGCATCGACCTCTGGGACGGGCAGCGCCAGATGGTGCACCCCTCCCGGATCACCGACGCGGAGGGGCTCGCCGACCTCCCTGCCGTCGAGCCGGTCTACGGCGCCACCGAGGGCCTGACCTCGCGGGCCATCGGCAAGCTGGCGCTCGCCGCCCTCGACCGTCTGCCGGTGCTGCCCGAGTGGCAGGACGCCGCCTGGATGCGCAAGAACGGCTTCCCGAGCTTCGCCGAGGCGCTGAAGGCCGAGCACCGGCCGGAGGAGGCCTCCCCCCGCCGTCCCGCGGGCGACGATCCCCTCTCGCCGCCGCCCCCCGCGAGCCCCGCCCGGCGGCGCCTCGCCTACGACGAGCTTCTCGCCTCGCAGCTCGCGCTTGCCCTCACCCGCGCCCGGCAGCGGCGCAAGCCCGGCCGCCGCAACGCCGGCGACGGCGCGCTCTCCGGCCGGATCGAGGCCGCCCTGCCCTTCGCGCTCACCGGCGCGCAGGCGCGGTCGCTGAAGGAGATTCGCGCCGACATGGAAGGCGACCGGCGGATGCTGCGCCTCCTCCAGGGCGACGTCGGCTCGGGCAAGACCGCGGTGGCGCTGCTCGCCATGGCCTCGGCGGTGGAGGCCGGGCGCCAGGCCGCCCTGATGGCGCCGACCGAGATTCTCGCCCGGCAGCATTTCGAGCGGCTCTCCTCGATCTCGGAGGCGCTGCGCCTGCGCCTCTTCACCGGCCGCGACCGGGCCGCCGAGCGCCGGGCGAACCTCGCCGACCTCGCGGACGGCCATATCGACGTGGCGGTGGGCACCCACGCCCTGTTCCAGGAGAGCGTCGCCTTCCGCGACCTCGGCCTCGCCGTCGTCGACGAGCAGCACCGCTTCGGTGTCCACCAGCGCCTGGCGCTCGGCGCCAAGGGCGAGGCCGTGGACATGCTGGTGATGACCGCGACCCCGATCCCCCGCACCCTGGCGCTGACCTTCTTCGGCGATATGGACGTCTCCGTCCTCGACGAGAAGCCCGCCGGGCGCCGGCCGATCCGCACGCTCGCGGTGCCGACCGAGCGCATCGGCGAGGTGGTGGTGGGCCTCGGCCGGGCGATGGAGCGGGGCGAGCGCGTCTACTGGATCTGTCCCCTCGTCGACGAATCAGAGTTCACGGACCTGGCCGCCGCGGCCGAGCGCTTCGAGGATCTCAAGGCGCATTACGGGGACGCGGTCGGCCTCGTCCACGGGCGCCTCGCCGGGCCGGAGAAGGACGCGGCCATGGAGAGCTTCGCCACCGGCCGCACCCGCATCCTCGTCTCGACCACGGTGGTCGAGGTCGGCGTCGACGTGCCCGAGGCGACGATCATGGTGATCGAGCACGCCGAGCGCTTCGGCCTCGCCCAGCTCCACCAGCTCCGGGGCCGGGTCGGCCGGGGATCGCGCGATTCCTCCTGCATCCTGCTCTACCGCGGGCCCCTCGGGGCGGTGGCCAAGGCCCGCATCGAGATGATGCGCGAGACCGAGGACGGCTTCCGGATCGCCGAGGAGGATCTGAGGCTGCGCGGCGAGGGCGAGGTGCTCGGCACCCGCCAATCCGGCTCGGCGGCCTTCCGCCTGGCGCGGCTCGAGAGCGACGGCGACCTCCTGGAGGCCGCCCGCGACGACGCCCGCCTCGTGGTCGAGCGCGATCCCGGCTTGCGCTCCGAGCGGGGCGAGGCCCTGCGCGCCCTGCTCTACCTGTTCGAGCGGGACGCCGCGATCCGTCTGCTCCGGGCCGGGTGAAGGCGCGCTCAGGAACATCGCATCGTCTCGAGCGTGGCGTTCCGAAACGGAATCGGGTACGTCTTCGGGCGCCGAAAAAGACCAGAGGCCGGATCGGTAAGCCCGGCACGCCCTGTCACGACGGGGTTCTGTTCATCGCGCGAGGCTCGGCCTCGGCGACGGACCCACGGCCGGACAGCGTTGCTGTCCTCGGGACGTCATGGCCGAGGACGACGCGTGTCCGGCGGGGTCCTCGGAAGCGAATCCTCGCCGACACACGTCCGTGATCGCAACAGACGGGCGAGGATCGCATCGATGAAACTCAATCACGCCAATCTCGGCACGCGCGAGGTCGCGCGCGTCGCCGGCCTCTTCACCGCCCATTTCGGCTTCGAGCGGCTGGATGCGCCCCCGCGGCCGAACTTCGCGGTGCTGCGCGGCAGCGACGGCTTCATCCTCAACCTCATGCGGCCCGGCAACGCGGCGGTGCGCTACCCGGACGGCTTCCATGTCGGCTTCCTGGTCGAGACGCCGGCCGTGGTCCGCGCCAAGCATGCCGAGCTCGTCGCAGGCGGCTGGACTCCCGGTCCCGTCGAGGACCTCACCCGCGGCGGCTACGCCTCGACGACCTTCTACTGCCCGCTTCCCGACGGCCTCCTCGTCGAGGTCTCGAGCCCGCGCTGACGGGGTCGGTCCGCACGCCGCGACCTCGGGCCCGTTCGGGACACGCCATCCTGGACGGGCCCGTCCGAAGCGGGAGACCGCGCGGCCGTCCCGGGCTCTCGGCATCCGCCGACGGACTGCCGGGGTCGTTGGGACGTGCGTGGCGCGAGGCCCACAGCGGCCGCCCTGCGGCACGCGGGACGCCCTGCCCGGGGTTGTGCGCAGGGCAGGCGGAGGGCATGATGCCTTGAAGCGTCCCTATTTGAACCTTAACTCAACATGAACGGCACGCTGAACGAAAAGCCCTCCCAAGGGGTTTTTCGAGGCAGTGGCCACCGGACGATGTGGAGGACAGGCCGATGATCGGACCATTCCAACGCCTTCCCGGCTCCTCGGACGGCTGGAGCGACGCCACGGGCGGAGCCTGGCTGCTGCCGATCTCGGACGGGCCGGAGCCGGCTGTTCAGCCGCGCGTCGAGACCGACGGCGTGGCACTCGCCGTGCGGCAGGCCGCCCGGCCCCTGTTCCTGGCGGCGAACGGTCTCTGCCTCGCCCTGGCGCTGCTCCTCGCGGCGCAGACCACGACGGGCTTCATGAGCCCCGGCGCCTCCTCGGTGAGCGCGGTCCAGACCACGGCCCCGACCCTGAAGCCGGTTCTCGCCTCGGTCGACCCGACCTGACCGGCATCTGGGGGCACGTGGCAGGGCTCCGCCCGCCGCGTCAGGGCTGGCCGGGGGCCGGCTTCGAAGGTGCCTCGGCGGCCTGAGGGACCTCGCCGGCGCTCTTCATCGCTCCGGCCATGGCGTGCAGGCGAGCCTGATGGTCCTCGGGCTGGATGACGCCCGCCGACATCACGAGCTTGGCCGCGTCGTCGACGCTGATCGCCACCTCCACGATCTCCGAGCGCGGCAGGTAGAAGAAGAACCCCGTGGTCGGGTTCGGCGCGCAGGGCAGAAAGACGCCGACATACTCGTGCCCGCCGCCCTCGGCGCCTCCGCTCCCGTTCGGCAGCACCTCCTGCACCTCGGGCGCGGCCGGCGCCGAGAGGAACACCACCGACCAGGTGCCCTTCACCGGGAACTCCACCAGCCCGACCGTGCGGAACGAGGTGCCGTTGGCGGAGAACAGCGTCTCGAAGATCTGCCGCAGGCCCCGGTAGAGCCCCGAGATCACGGGGGTCCGGGCGAGCAGCACCTCGCCGAACTCGATCACCGAGCGACCGACGAGGTTCGCCGTGAGGAAGCCGAGCAGCGTCACCGCCAGGAAGGCGATGACGAGGCCGATGCCGGGCAGCGAGAACGGCAGGTAGTGGTCCGGCAGGTAGCTCGCCGGCACCCAGGGCTTCACCCAGCCGTCGATGAGCGCGATGAACCACCAGGTGATGTAGATGGTGATCGCCAGCGGCCCGGCGACGATGATGCCGGTGAGGAAGTAGGTGCGCAGCCGCCCCCGGGCGCTCACCCGCGGTCGCGGCGCGGTCGCGTCCGGCTCCGGAACCGGCGGCGGGATGACTGGCGTCACGGACACCCTCTCATGCGAGACCCCGCCCGGACCCTGCGCGCCCGCGGCAGGGTGCCCTGCGGCGGGGAATCCGTAAGGCGAGGCTTCGGGACCGCACAGGTAGTCGCTCGAACGGCCAGGCTCAAGCCGGGAGGCATGGGTCCCGGTCATGCTTCGTTAACCCTGTCCCCGCGATGGTCCCGGCCCGTTCCAAGACCGGCGGACGCACCATGCGCAGGCTCCTCCTCCCTTCGCTCGCCACCCTGCTGCTGGCGCAGCCGATCCTCGCGCTCGCCCAGTACGGGTACGATCGCGGCGACCGGCCCCGGCGCGACGCCTACGAGGAGGACGAGGGCTACGGGCGCCGCTCCCGCGACCGCTACGACCGCAACGACGGCGGGTACGACGATCGCGGCCCGGACCGCCGCTCCGGCGGCTACGAGCGCCGCGACGATGACGGCCGCGGGGACAGGGGCGGCTATGGGCGCGGCCCCGACCGTTCCGGCGACGATCCCCGGGGCCGCGGCGGCGGGGTTGTGCCGAAGACCGATCCGGAGGCTGGCGCGGCGCCCCAGCGCGCGGCGCTCTATGCCGGCACGCAGGCCGGCTGCAACGCCAGCGTCGTCACCACCGATCCCCGCTACGCGGGCTGCGCCACGCGGCCCATCGGCGCCACCACCCCGACGCCCGGCGGACGCGCCCTCTATGTCGGGACCGCGCCGCGGGTGAATGCCGGGGTGGTCAGCACCAACCCGCGCCACATGAACGGCCCGACCCGTCCGATCGGCTATCTCCGGGCGGGCGCCGGCGGCACGCCGCTCTTCGTCGGGGTGCAGGCCGGCTGCAACGCCGGCATCGTCAGCGACAACCCGCAGCACCTCAGCTGCCCGACCTCGCCGATCGGCTCGACGGCGCCCTGACAGACCGGGTCGGCACCCCCGCACGGCTCGGACCGGCGGGACGAAGACGCTTCGGTGCCGGGCCCCGTCCGGTCTATGGAGGGCGCATGTTCGGTACCTCCCTCGGCTCGGCGCCCCTCGACAGCGTCGCCCACATCATCCAGGTCGCGCTCGCCCCGGCCTTCCTGCTGTCGGCGCTGGCCACCCTCTTGAACGTCTTCTCGACTCGTCTCGGCCGGGTCGCCGACAAGGTCGACGCACTCTCCGCGAGCCTGACCGGCAGCGACCGGGACGAGGCCGCCCTTCTCTCCCGGCGCCTCGCCTATCTGCGCCGGCGCTCCCTGGTGCTCGACATCGCCGTGGTGCTCGCCTGCCTCGGCGCCGTGATGACCGGTGTCGCCGTGCTGACGCTGTTCGTGGGGGCGCTGCGGGACGCGGCGACGGCGACCGTGCTCTTCGCCTGCTTCGGCGCCGCCCTGGTCTGCACCGTCGCCGCCATCCTCGCCTTCCTGGTGGAGATCCTGATGGCGGGCCGGGGCGTGCGCCTGGAGGCCGCCGTCAAGCAGGACAAGGTGGAGGCGCGGGCGGGATCCGGACGGTGACGACCTGCGAGCCGGCGGCCTCGGCCCCGTGCGGAACGTCGAGGGCCGTACAGAGACGAGACATGTGTGGCGGGAATTCACCGATCAACCGGTTTCTACGTCTGCGTAACGGACCTTTCGATCGACGGGCCCGTTGAACATCGATTTAGAATAGATAAAAAACACATTTCTTGCGTGGAGATACTGTTCACGGGCATGTGATCTCCCGCCGCCCGCGGGATGTCGGGCGGCGCGAGAACGCGCCCCGCAGGGCGCCCACGGACCCGCCATGCCCGATCTGGATCCCCGCCCCGCCCTCTCCGCCGCGGCCCGCCGCCGCTGGCTGTCCTCGACGATCCTGTCGGGCATCGTGCTGGCCTGGTCCGGCGCTCCGGCGCTCGGCCAGGGGGCCGGAGAGGTGACGCTGGACACCCTCGCGGTCGAGGGCGCGGCCGGCCCGGCGAACGCCGTCGCCGGGACCGGGCTCGGCGGGCCGCAGGGACCGGTGCCGGGCTACGTCGCGAGCCGCAGCAGCGTCGGCACCAAGACCGACACCCCGATCCTGGAGACGGCGCAGTCGATCTCGGTCGTCGGCCGCAAGCAGATCGAGGACCAGAACGCGCTCACCATCAACCAGGCCCTGCGCTACACGCCGAGCGTGACCACGGAGCAGCGCGGCTCCTCCGGCGCGACCCGCCTCGAGCAGTTCTACATCCGCGGCTTCTCCGCCCCGATCTATCTCGACGGCATGCTGCTCCCCGGTGGGCGCGACGCCTTCCCGACGATCGACCCCTTCCGGCTCGAGCGCATCGACATCATCAAGGGCCCGTCCTCGATCCTCTACGGGCAGGCCGGCCCCGGCGGCATCGTCAACCTCGTCTCGAAGGTGCCCCGCTTCGTCCAGCACGGCGAGATCTTCGTGCAGGGCGGCAGCTTCAGCACCGTGCGCGGCGGCGTCGACGTCGGCGGCCCGATCCCGTCGAGCGGCGGCCCCGGCGCCGACCAGTTCGCCTACCGCATCATCGCCGGCGGCTGGGACGCGGACGGGCCGGTGCGCACCACCCGGATCGAGCGCGCCTTCATCAACCCGAGCCTGACCTGGCGCCCCTCGCTCGACACCAGCCTGACGATCATCGCCAACTACCAGCGCGATCCCTATTCGGGCTACTACGGCGCGCTGCCGGGCAAGGGCACTCTGTTCCCGTCGAACTTCGGCATCGCCAACGGCCCCCTCGGCCGCCTGCCGCGGGACTTCTACGACGGCGACCCGAACATCGAGCGCTCCGACCGCACCCAGGCCTCCGCGCAGTACATCTTCGACCACCGCTTCGACGAAGGCCTGCGGGTCCACTCAACCGGCCGCTTCCTGCGCACGCTCGGCGACTACCGCAGCCTCTACGACAGCTCGGCGAACAACTTTAACTGGGCCGGCCGCTTCCTGAACCGCCAGGTCGGCGGCACCAACGTCGCGGTCGACGCCTTCACCACCGACAACAACCTCGTCGCCAAGTTCGGCACCGGGATCTTCGACCACACCGTGCTCGTGGGGCTCGACCACCGCACGCTCTACACCAAGACCTTGAGCGGGCCCTTCGAGAACAGCCAGAACCTGGACCTGCTGAACCCGGTCTACGGCCGGAACATCGCCTTTCCGGCCTTCACGGCGCTTTCCGACATCACCGCCCAGCAGACCGGCATCTACTTCCAGGACCAGATCAAGTTCGACCGCCTCGTGCTGACGCTCGGCGGCCGCTACGACTGGGCCCGCCAGTCGGGGCCGACGCGGACGCTGGCCACCGGTGCCGTCTCGACCCAGGACGCCCCGGCGGAGGCCTTCACCGGCCGCGCCAGCCTGCTCTATCTCTTCGACAGCGGGGTCGCGCCGTATGTCAGCTACTCGGAGGCCTTCGAGCCGATCGTCTCCGGCCTGATCTACGACGGCCGCCCCGACACCGGCCGCCTGCCCGATCCGATCACCAGCCGCCAGTTCGAGGCCGGCGTGAAGTACCAGCCGCCGGGCACCGACATCCTGCTCACCGCGGCCGCCTTCGACATCAAGCGCCAGAACGCGCTCTCGCCCGATCCGATCAACGGCACCCGCTTCTCGGTCCAGACCGGCGAGGTCAGCGTGCAGGGCGTCGAGTTCGAGGCCCGCGCCAACCTCAGCGAGAGCCTGACGCTCGTCGGCGGCGTCTCGCTGATCGATGCCGTCAACTCCGCCGGCACCAACACCACGGTCAACGAGACGACCCGGCAGACCGTGCTCCTGCGCGGGCTGCGCCCGGCCCAGGTGCCGGACACCACCGTGTCGCTGTTCGCGGATTACCGCTTCCTCACCGGTCCCCTCGCCGGGCTCGGAATCGGCGGCGGCGTGCGCTATCTCGGCGGATCGCAGGGGGACGCCGCCAACAGCTTCCAGGTGCCGGCGAACTACGTCCTCGACGCGGTCGCCTCCTACGATTTCGGCTACCTCGACGCGACGCTGAAGGGTATGCAGCTTCAGCTCAACGTCCAGAACCTGCTCGACGAGCGGTACGTGCAGAGCTGCGTCTTCCAGGCGTGGTGCTACTACGGCCTGCCGCGCACGGTCTACGCGACCATGCGCTACCGCTGGTAAGGGATCGCGGACAGGGAGCGCCCGCATGAAGCAGGGATTCCGCCAATCGATGGCCTGGCTGCACGGCTGGGCGGGGCTGGTCGTCGGCTGGATCCTGTTCGCCGTCTTCGTGACCGGGACGGCGAGCTACTACCGCGAGCCGATCTCCCGCTGGATGCGGCCCGACCAGGCGCCCCACGCGGTCTTCGATGCCGCGGCGCTTGCCCGGGCGGCGGATGTGGGGGGCGCCTACCTCGCCGCCCACGCCGCGGGCGCGCGCAACGCCTTCATCGGCCTGCCGAGCGCCGACAGGCCGGTGCTCGACGTGTTCTGGCGGATGCGGCCTGGCGAGACCCCCGGCCGCGCGAGCCTCGACCCCGAGACCGGGGCGCCGGCCAAGCTCCGCGACACGAAGGGCGGCGATTTCTTCTACCGCTTCCACTTCGAGCTGCACATGGCGCCGATCTGGGGGCGCTGGGTGGTGGGCGTCTGCGCCTTCGCGATGCTGGTGGCGCTGATCTCCGGCATCGTCACGCACCGGCGCATCTTCGCCGACCTCTTCACCTTCCGGCGGGACAAGGCCGCCCAGCGCAGCTGGCTCGACGCGCACAACGTCACCGGCGTGCTCGCCCTGCCCTTCCACCTCATGATCACCTACACGGGCCTCGTCACCCTCGCCCTGATGTACATGCCCTGGGGGCTCGACGTCGCCTACAAGGGCGACCGGCAGACCTTCTTCGCGGAGACCGGCCAGATCATCGCCCCGCGTCCGCCCGCCAAGCGGCCGGAGCCGCTGACGCCCCTCGGCCCCCTCGTGGCCCGCGCCCTGGAGGCGATGCCGGGCGAGACCCTGGAGCGGCTGACGATCCTCAATCCGGGCGATGCCAACGCCACCGTCACGGCGGTGTTCGAGGAGCCCCACGGCCTGACCCACCAGCACCCGCAGATCGCCTTCGACGGCGTGAGCGGCGCCGAGATCGGCCGCGTCGGGGCGCTGCAGCCGGCGGCGCGGACCTACACCGTCTTCGTCGGCCTGCACGAGGGGCACTTCGCCGGGCCGGTCCTGCGGGTGCTGTTCTTCCTGTGCGGCCTGCTGGGGACGGGCATGGTCGCCACCGGCCTCGTGCTTTGGACGGTCTCGCGCCTGCCCAACGATAAGGCGACGCGCGCCGGCGAGCGGCCGGGCTTCGGACTGCGCCTCGTCGAGATCCTCAACGTCGGCACCATCGCCGGGATGCCCGCCGGCATCGCGGCCTACTTCCTGGCCAACCGTCTGCTGCCCGCCGGCCTCGAGGGCCGGGCCGACTGGGAGATCCGCGCCTTCTTCGGGGTCTGGGTGCTCACCGCCCTCGCCTGCGCCTTCCGCGCGCGGCGCCGGGCCTGGGCCTCGGGCTTCGGCCTCTGCGCCGCCCTCTACCTCGCCGTGCCGATCGTCAGCGCGGTGATGCTGTGGCAGCCGCCCTTCTCGGGAAGCCCGCTCTTCGTCTGGTTCGACGTCGCCATGCTCGCCCTCGCCGCCGTCTTCGCGCTGGCCGCCCGCAAGATCGACGGCGCCGTCGCCGCCCGGCGCGGCCGCCACGCCATGGCCTGAGGGCGCCTCCCCGCATCCTGCGATCACAGGATGCGGGGATCCCGGGTCCTGGAGAGGGCCGTCAGATGAAGGGCTTGCCGCCCGTCACCGGCACGGTGGCGCCGGTCACGTAGCTCGCCTCGTCGGAGGCCAGCATCACGTAGACCGGAGCGAGCTCGGCGGGCTGGCCGGGGCGCTGCATCGGCACCTGGCTGCCGAAGCTCTTCACCTTCTCCGCCGGCATCGTCGCCGGGATCAGCGGCGTCCAGATCGGGCCGGGGGCGACGCAGTTCACGCGGATGCCCCGCTCCGCCAGCATCTGCGCGAGGCCGCCGGTGAAGTTGTGGATCGCCCCCTTCGTCGTCGCGTAGGCGAGGAGCTGCGGGCTCGGGCTGTCGGCGTTGATCGAGGTGGTGTTGATGATCGAGGCCCCCGCGCGCATGTGCGGCAGCGCGGCCTTCGTCAGGTAGAACATCGCGTGGATGTTGACGGCGAAGGTCGTCTCCCACTCCGCGTCGCTGATCTCCTCGGGCGACGAGAAGGTCGCCTGATGGGCGGCGTTGTTGACGAGGACGTCGACCCGCCCGAACGCCTCCACCGCCCGCTCGACGATGGCCCGGCAGTGGCCCGCGTCGCTGATGTCGCCGGGCACCAGCACCGCCTTGCGCCCGGCCTCCTCGACGAGGCGGCGGGTCTCCTGCGCGTCCTCCTCCTCGGAGAGGTAGGAGATCAGCACGTCGGCGCCCTCGCGGGCGAAGGCCAGCGCCACCGCTCGGCCGATGCCGGAATCGCCGCCGGTGACGATCGCCTTCTTGTCCGCGAGACGGCCGGAGCCGCGATAGCTGTCCTCGCCGTGGTCGGGCCGCGGGTCCATGGCGGCGGTCGTGCCCGGCATGGGCTGCCGCTGGTCGGGGAACGGGGGTCTCGGGAAGTCCGGCATCGGCTCGCCTCTCGCTCGGGGTCTCTCCCCAGGGCAACCGGCGAGCGGCCGGATCGATCATTCCCCCGTTCGCGTCGAGAGGCCGCGCCTACTCGACGGTGACGGACTTGGCGAGGTTGCGGGGCTGGTCGACGTCTTTCCCCATGAAGACGGCGGTGTGGTAGGCGATGAGCTGGATCGGCAGGGCGTAGACGAGGGGGGCGACCGTCGCGTCGAGATCGGGCATGGTCAGCGTCGCGAGCGTGTCGAGCCCGTGCTCGGCCGCGCCCTTGGCGTCGCCGATCAGGATGATGCGCCCGCCGCGCGCGGCGACCTCCTGCATGTTCGAGACGGTCTTCTCGAAGACCCCGTCATGGGGGGCGATGACGATCACCGGCACGCTCTCGTCGATGAGCGCGATCGGCCCGTGCTTGAGTTCGCCCGCCGCGTAGCCTTCCGCGTGGATGTAGCTGATCTCCTTGAGCTTCAGGGCGCCTTCGAGCGCCATCGGGTAGCTGGTGCCGCGCCCGAGATAGAGCACGTCGCGGGCGCGGGCGACCTCGCGGGCGAGCCCCTCGATCTCGCCCTCCTGCTTGAGCGCCTCGGCCATCAGGCCGGGCACGGTGATGAGCGCGTCGATCAGCGCCCGCTCGCGCTCCGCCGTGAGCGTGCCCCGTGCGCGCCCGGCGGCGATGGCGAGGCAGAGCAGCACGGTGAGCTGGCAGGCGAAGGCCTTGGTCGAGGCGACCCCGATCTCGGGGCCGGCGAGCGTCGGCATCACCACGGAGGATTCCCGGGCGATGGTCGAGGTCGGCACGTTGACGACGCAGAGCGTGTGCTGGCCTTGGCTTTTCGCGTAGCGGAGCGAGGCCAGGGTGTCGGCAGTCTCGCCGGACTGGGAGATGACGAGGGTGAGCCCGTCCCGCTCCAGCGGCGCCTCCCGGTAGCGGGCCTCCGAGGCCACGTCGATCTCGACGGGGAGCCGGGCGATCTGCTCGAACCAGTAGCGGGCGACGAGACCCGCGTAATAGGCCGTGCCGCAGGCGGTGATATACAGACGGTTGAGCTTCCCGAAGTCGAAGGGCAGCGCCTCGGGCAGCACCACCCGGCCCTCGGCGAGGTCGACGTAGTGGCTGAGCGTGCGGCCGACCACCTCCGGCTGCTCGTGGATCTCCTTGCCCATGAAGTGGCGGTGGTTGCCCTTGTCGATCCGGTAGGCCTGGGTGGCGATGGTCTGGCGCGGCCGCTCCACCGCCCGGCCGTCCGCATCCCGGATCTCGGCGCCCGCGCGGGACAGAATCGCCCAGTCGCCCTCCTCCAGGTAGGTCAGCTCGCTCGTGAAGGGGGCGAGCGCCAGCGCGTCGGAGCCGAGATAGGTCGCCCCCTCGCCGAAGCCGATCGCCAGCGGCGCCCCGTGGCGGGCCCCTATCAGCAGGTCCTCCCCGCCGGCGAACAGGAAGCCCAGCGCGAAGGCGCCGTGCAGGCGCGGCAGCGCGGCGGCCACCGCCTCGACCGGCCCGAGGCCCCCGTCCATGAGGTGGCTGACGAGCTGCGCCACGACCTCGGTGTCGGTCTGGCTCTCGAAGCGCACCCCCGCCGCCTCGAGCTCCGCCTTCAGCTCGCGGAAGTTCTCGATGATGCCGTTATGGACCACCGCCAGCCGCTTCGTGGCGTGGGGGTGGGCGTTGGTCTCGTTCGGGCGCCCGTGGGTGGCCCAGCGGGTATGGCCGATGCCGATCGCCCCCGCCAGCGGCGCCTGCGCCAGCTTCGCCTCCAGGTTGACGAGCTTGCCCTCCGCGCGCCGCCGCTCCAGGCGGCCGTGCTCCAGCGTCGCGACGCCCGCGGAATCGTAGCCCCGGTACTCGAGCCGCCGCAGGGCCTCCACGAGATGGCCGGCCACGCCCTCGCGCCCGACGATGCCCACGATGCCGCACATGAAAGGTTCCTCTGGGTCTCGGGGAGCCGCCGAGCAAATGCCGGACCGGGCCTTGTCTGCCCGCAGGCCGGGGGTTCTGTACAGGAACGGCACAGGTCCGGGCCAGCCTCGCGTGACCGTCGGATGCATCGGCCTTGAGAGGGCGCCTGAGCCGGGCCGCCTAAACCCGCATCAGGTCTTGGCTTTGTCCGCCTTCGCGGCCCTGAGCGCCGCGCGCTTGGCCTCGGCCCAGCCCTCCCGGTTCGACTGCCGGGAGCGGGCGATGGCGAGCGCGCCCTCGGGCACGTCCTCGGTCACGACCGAGCCCGTCGCCACGTAGGCGCCGGCCCCGATCGTCACCGGCGCGACGAGGGCCGAGTCCGAGCCGATGAAGGCGCCCGGTCCGATCACCGTGCGGTGCTTGGAGACGCCGTCGTAGTTGCAGGTGATGGTGCCGGCGCCGATGTTGGCGGCCTCTCCGATTTCGGCGTCGCCGAGATAGGTGAGATGCGCGGCCTTGGCGCCGTCCTTGAGATGGGCGTTCTTCACCTCGACGAAGTTGCCGAGATGGACGCCCCGCTCCAGCACCGCCCCGCCCCGCAGGCGCGCGTGCGGGCCGATGCTGACGGCCTCGCCGAGCCGCGTCTCGGTGAGATGCGTGAAGGCGTGGATGACCGAGCCGGCGCCGACCCGCACGCGGGGGCCGATCACCACGTGAGGCTCCACGAGAACGTCCCGCTCCAACACCGTGTCGTAGCTCAGGAAAACCGTCTCCGGCGCCACGAGGGTCACGCCGCCGAGCTGGGCGCTGCGGCGCAGCCGCCGCTGGATCCCGGCCTCCGCCACCGAGAGCTGCACCCGGTCGTTGACGCCCTGCGCCTCCGCCTCCTCGACCCGCACCACGGCGACGCCGAGCTCGTCGCCGACGGCGAGGGCCACGGCGTCGGGCAGGTAGTACTCGCCGGCCGCGTTGTCGTTGCCGATCCGCGTGAGCAGCGCGAGGGCGTGGGTGCCGGAGAGCGCCATCAGCCCGGCATTGGCGAGGCGCACCCGGCGCTCGTCCTCGCTCGCGTCCTTCTCCTCGCGGATCGCGGTGACGCGGCCGGCGGCGTCGGTGAGCACCCGGCCGTAGCCCGTCGGGTCCGCCGCCTCGAAGGCCAGCACCGCGACCGCGGCGCCCTCGGCCAGCGGCGCCCGCAGCCGCGCCAGGGTCTCGCCGGTGATGAGCGGGGTGTCGCCGAAGGCCACGATCACGTCGTCGGCGGCCTCCTCCAGGGCGGCGCGGGCGGCGAGCACCGCGTGCGCGGTGCCGAGGCGCTCGGCCTGGGGATGGGTGCTGGCGCCCGGTGCCACCCGCTCGACCTCGGCGGCGACGTCTGCGCGGCCGGGCTCGACCACCACGGCGATGCGCGTTGCACCGGCCTCCTGCGCGGCGGCGAGCACGTGGCCGAGCATCGAGCGGCCGGCGATGGCATGGAGCACCTTCGGCGTCTCGGAGCGCATCCGGGTGCCCTTGCCGGCGGCGAGCACGATCGCCGTGAGGCTGCGCCGGGCCGCGTCGGAGATCGTCATCGCTCGAGTCCGCTCGCTGTCGGGTGAAGGCTCGGCCACGGATTAGCCGATCGGGACGGATGCGCAAACGGGCCGCCGCACGCGAGGATGCCGAAAGGTAGTCGCTAAAATCTTACGAAAGAATTGTTTCACGGAACGTGACGCAGGGTAAATTAACCTTCAACAACGCCTGATGTTGTTTGACGGCGGAGCCTATTTGTTGCGACAAGGCGCGTCGTGGGTGCGATGCGTGCGGCCGGCGGGGCTGCCCGCGAGGAGTGACGATGGTCACGATCTGCCTGCTCGCCTTCGCCGGGCTTCTGATCGGACGCTACCTCAACGTCTTCGCGGTGGTCGCGTCGAGCGCCGCCGTCCTGCTGCTCGGGGCGGTGTCCCGGATCGTCTTCTCGGGCCCGAGCCTCGCCGACGTCGCCATGGCCTTCGCCTACGTGGCGGCCCTTCAGGGGGGCTACCTCCTCGGTGCCTTTCTCGCCCACGGCCGGTCCTGAGCGCGGCGACCCGCTAGAACCAGATCACGCGCCCCGTCTGCAGGGACGCGAAGCCCCACAGGGCGAGGGCGAGGGCGAGGAGAACGAGGCCGGCCACGAGCCGGCGGCGCTGAGCGGGCATCACGAGGCGTCTTTCGCGCAATCGGGTTGCGCATGGGCGCACTCAGGCCGGACTACGGCGGTTTTCGGGTCGGGCCAAGGGCGGGAGGGGCTCGCAGAATACGTAGCCGAGATGCGGCACGGCCGGAGCGCAGGCTTAACGCGCGGTTCAGTCGTTCGCGTGGTAGACCGCATGCAACGATCCGCCCCGCCTGCCGGTTGAGGGCGCTCCCGGCCCTGACGGATGCTTGCATGACGACATCGCCCTGCCCGCCCGGCGAGGACCGCCTCTCCATGGATCCGGTGATCCCCGGATCCGGGGATCACAGCCGCCGAGCCGTGCTGACGGGTGCCCTGCGGGCGGGCCTCGCGGCCGGCGCCGTCCTGGCGCTGCCCGGCGCCGCTGCGGCGGGGGGCGCTCAAGGGGCCGGTCAGGGGGCGGCGCAGGGGACGGACTGGCTGCTGCCGCCGGGCGCGGCGTTCGGCCCGGAGACCCTGCGCGACCTCGCCCGGCAGATGGCCAAGGCCGCCTACGCCGCGCCCGGCGCCGACGACCTCGCCGGCGATCTCAGGAGCCTGCCCCGCGACCGCTACGAGGCGATCCGCACGGCGCCCGGCACCGCGATCTGGGACGGGGAGGCCCACGGCTTCGCGATCGAACCGCTCGCCCGGGGCTCGATCTTCTCCGCGCCCGTCGAGCTGTCGCTGATCGTGGACGGCCGCATCCACCCCGTCCTCGGCGACCGGGCCCGCTTCGAGCCCGGCGAGGTCGCCCTGCCGGACCTGCCGAGCCCGCGCGCCTATTCCGGCTTCCGGGTACGGGCGCGCCTCGGCGGCGGAAGCCCCTCCGCGTTCGCGGTCTTCCAGGGCGCCTCGTTCTTCCGCCTGCTCGCCCGCGGGCAGCGCTTCGGCGTCACCGCCCGCTCCCTGACCCTGCGGCCGGCGGATGCCCGGGGCGAGGAGTTCCCCCGCTTCCGGGCCTTCTACATCGAGGCGCCGAGGGGCGGGGCGCTGAGCCTGCACGCGATCGTCGACTCGGAGTCGTGCGTGGCCGCCCTCACCTACCGGCTCACCCCCGGCGACCTCTCCACGGCGGAGGTCGAAGGCTTCCTGGTGCCGCGCAAGGCGCTCGATCATCTCGGCCTCGGCGGCATGCAGGCGGCCTACCTGTTCGGCGGCCACGACCGGCGCGGCAGCGATGACGCCCGCGCCGCCGCCTACGCGGCGAGCGGCCTCCAGATCCGCAACGGCGGCGGCGAGGCGATCTGGCGGCCGGTCCACAACCCGGAGAGCCTCCAGATCTCGTCCTTCCTCGACCGCGGCCCGAAAGGCTTCGGGCTGATGCAGCGCGAGCGCGCCTACGCGGATTTCGAGGACGACGTACAGCGCTGGGAGGAGCGGCCCTCCCTCTGGCTGGAGCCGCGGGGCGACTGGGGCGAGGGCGCGGTGACGCTCCTCGAGATCCCGAGCGATTCCGAGTTCAACGAGAACGTGCTGGCCTACTGGCGGGCGAAGGGGCCGCTGCCGGCCGGCACCGAGCAGGAGTTCGGCTACCGGCAGTCCTGGTGCTGGGAATCGCCCGAGCGGCCGCCGCTGGCCCGGGTCTGCGGCACCCGCAGCGGCAAGGGCGGCGCGGGCGCGCAGCGCCTGTTCCTCGTCGATTTCAGCGGCGACGACCTCTTCGACGAGGGGCTGGAGGCGGAGCTCTCCGCGAGCCCCGGCCGGATCGTCGCGCGCACCCTCTACCCTTACCCGGAGCGGCGGACCCTGCGGGTCTCCTTCGAGCTCGACCCGGGCAGCGCCAAGGCCTGCGAGCTGCGCCTGATCCTCAAGCGCGGCGAGCGGGTCCTGTCGGAGACCTGGCTCTATCGCTGGACCCCCTGAGCGCCCGACCGAGACGCGTTCCGAGACATTTGCCGAGACACTTGCCCGACACGACGAGACTACCCCCGCCCGGCACGCGCCGGCGGGGCCCGAGAGGAGCAGAGGCTTGGATCTTTCCCGCCAGGACACCCGCGAGACCCCCGCGGCGGAGATCCGTTCCGGATCGGCCCTGCCGTTCCGCGACGCCCTGCCCCCGGAGGCGCCGCTCGCCATGCCGGTGCAGGATCTCGCCCGCTTCGACCCCGCGACCGCCCACAGGCCGGGCGTCCGCCACGCCGCGCCCTGGGCGCAGCGGCTCCTCGTGTTCGGGCTTGCCGCTCTGCTCACCGCCTACGGCGCTTGGCAGATGTACCAGGTGGTGTCGGTCTCCGGTGGCGTCAGCGCGCTGCAATACGCCTTGCTCGCGCTCTTCACCCTGAACTTCTCCTGGATCGCGCTGGCCTTCGCCGGGGCGGTGCTGGGCTTCCTGGTGCTGCTCCCCGGTGTCCTGCGCCGCGCCGCCCCCGATCCCCTGCCGTCCGGGCTCTCGACCCGCACGGCGGTGGTGATGCCCGTCTACAACGAGGGCACGGCGCGGGTCTTCGCGGCGCTTCAGGCCATGCACGAGGGCATCGCGGCGAGCGGGCTCGGCGCCCATTTCGACTGGTTCGTCCTCTCTGATTCCACCTCCCCCGACGCCTGGGTCGCCGAGGAGCGGGCCTTCCTGGCGCTCCGCGAGCGCCTGGGAGACGGCGCGCGGCTCTACTACCGGCACCGGCGGCGCAACCACCACCGCAAGGCCGGCAACATCGCCGACTTCGTCACCCGCTGGGGCGGGGCCTACGATCACATGCTGGTCCTCGACGCCGACAGCCTGCTCACCCCCGAATGCATCCTCGGCCTCACCGCGGCGATGGAGGCGGACCCGGATGCCGGCATCGTCCAGTCCCTGCCGCTCATCGTGAACCGCAACACGCTCTTCGCCCGCGTCCAGCAGTTCGCCGGGCGCATCTACGGGCCGATCATCGCCACGGGTCTCTCGGCCTGGTCGGGCCGCACGGCGAACTACTGGGGCCACAACGCCATCATCCGCACCCGCGCCTTCGCCGAGGCTTGCGGCCTGCCGGACCTCGGGGGCAAGCCCCCCTTCGGCGGCCACGTGCTCAGCCACGACTTCGTGGAGGCGGCGCTGATCGCCCGCGCCGGCTGGGGCGTGCGCATGCTGCCCGGGCTTCCCGGCTCCTACGAGGAGAGCCCGCCCTCGCTCATCGACGTGGCCGTGCGCGACCGGCGCTGGGCGCAGGGCAACCTCCAGCACGCCCGGATCATCGGCGCGGCGGGCTTGAAGCTCGCCTCCCGCCAGCACTTCGCCACGGGCATCGCCGGCTACGTTGCCTCCCCGCTCTGGGCCGCGCAGCTCCTCATCGGTCTGGCGCTCGTCGCCCAGACCGCCTTCGTGAAGCCGGAGTACTTCACCTCCGAGTTCGGCCTCTACCCGGTCTTCCCCCGGTTCGACGCGGTCCGCGCGCTCCAGCTCTTCGGGCTGACCATGGGCGTGCTGCTGGCGCCGAAGTTCTTGGGCCTCGTCCTCGCCCTCCTCGACGGGCCGGTGCGGCGGGCCTGCGGGGGCGGCCTGCGCCTCGTCCTCTCCTGCCTCATCGAGATCCTGCTCTCGGCGCTGATCGCTCCGATCGCCATGCTGATCCAGTCGGGCTCGGTGTTCCAGATCCTCGCCGGGCGCGACACCGGCTGGAACCCGCAGCGCCGCGACGACGGCTCGATTCCCTTCGCCGATATCGTGCGTCGGCACCGCTGGCACATGGTGCTGGGGATCGTGGCCGGCGTCTCGGCCTTCGCCATCGCCACCTCGCTCTTCCTCTGGATGTCGCCGACCATCCTCGGCCTCGTCTTCGCGATCCCGATCTCCTGGGCGAGCGGACAGCTCGGGCTCGGCCTCGCCCTCAAGCGGGCTGGGCTCCTGATGATCCCCGAGGAGCGCGAGCCCCCCGCCGTCCTAACGCGGGCCGGAACGCTCGCCGCCGAGAACGCGGCGCGGTGCCTCGACGAGGCCGACGCGCTGGAAGCGCTCCACGCCGACCGGGCGCTCGCCGAGGCGCATGCCCGGATGCTGCCCGCCGCCGAGAGCCGTCCCCGCGGCGCCGTGGAGACGGAGCACGTCCTCGCCCAGGCCAAGATCGTCGAGGCCGAGACGCTCTCCGAGGCCCGCGCCTGGATCGCCGCCCCGAAGGAGCGCATGGCCCTCCTCCACGACCGCGCCCTCCTCGACCGGCTCGCCCGGCTGGCGCCGTAGGCTCCGGCCGGCGGGCTCAGGTCAGGAAGCCCCTCGCCCGCAGCCATGCCTCGTACCAAGAGGGCCAGTCCGCGCTCGCCGTGCCGGGGTGGCCCATGCCGAAGCCGTGGCCGCCGCTCGCGACGACGTGCAGGTCCACCGGGACCCCGGCGCGGCGGCAGGCCTCGGCCATGATCCGGCTGTTGGCGACGTCGGAGATCGGATCGTCCTTGGCCTGGGCCAGGAACACCGGCGGGCAGCGCGGCCCGACATGCGTCTCGACCGACCACTCCGCGCTCGCCGCGGCGCCCGGATGGCGCCCGACGAGCTGCACCCGCGTCGAGCTGCGGTCGTAGGGCGGCTCCAGGGTGACGATCGGATAGATCAGCGCCGCCGCGGCGGGCCGGGCGGAGCCGGCATCCGCGGCGTCGACGGGCGCATAGGAGCGCAAGCCGGAGCGCGCTGCGGCGAGGCCCATCAGGTGTCCGCCCGCCGAGAAGCCGAGGACGCCGACGCGCTCCGGATCGATCCCGGCGCGGGCGGTCCCGGCCCGGATCAGGCGCAGGGCGCGCTGCGCGTCCTGGAGCGGCGCCATCGGGCCGGCCTGCCAGCCTTCCCGCGGCAGGCGGTAGGCGAGGACGAAGGCGGCGATGCCGCGCTCGGCGAGCCAGCGGGCGGCGGGGCGCGCCTCCCGCTCGACCTCGATGCGCCGGTATCCGCCGCCGGCCGCCACGAGGACGGCCGCGCCGTTCGGCCGGGCGGGCACGAACACCTCCAGGCTCGGCGCGGCGATGCTGCGGATCGCCCCCCGGTCGTCGGTCTCGAGCGGCCCGGCCGGACCGCCCCCGCCCGGCGGGCCGGCCGGCCAGAGGGGCACGACCGGCCGGTCCTCCGAGGCGGCGCGGGCGGGCCGGGCCGCGAGGGCGGCCGCGGCGAGGAGAAGGGACCGGCGGGTCGGCGGCATGGGGCAAGCCTTGCCACCGACGGGCGACGGGGTGAAGCCGCCGCTCCCCCCTTTCAGTCCCGCGCCATCGTCCGCCCCAGGAAGTCGCGCATCAGCCCCGCGATCTCGGCGTGGTGCGTCTCCAGGGCGAAGTGGCCGGTGTCGAGGAGATGGACTTCGGCCTCCGGCAGGTCGCGCCGGTAGGCCTCGGCGCCGGCGGGCAGGAAGAACGGGTCGTTGCGCCCCCAGACCGCCAGCAGCGGCGGCCTCTGCGCCCGGAAGTAGTCCTGAAACTTCGGGTAGAGCGCCACGTTCGAGCGGTAATCGAGGATCAGGTCGAGCTGGATCTCCTCGGCCTCCGGCCGGCGCATGAAGTGCCGGTCGAGGGCCATCCCGTCCGGCGACACGAGCCCCTTCGGCGCGCCGTGCTCGTACTGCACGCGGATCGCCGCGTCGGAGAGCGAGGCCCGGCAGGCCTCGCGCCGCTCCGGGCTCGGGTCGCGCCAGTAGGCCTGCCAGGGCTCCCACTCCCGGCTCAGGCCCTCGGCATAGGCGTTGCCGTTCTGGGTGACGATCGCCGTCACCCGCTCCGGCCGGCGCATCGCGAGCCGCAGGCCTGTGGGCGCGCCGTAGTCGAAGACGTAGAGGGCGTAGCGCGTCAGCCCGAGCGCGTCGACGAAGCCCTCGATCACCTCGGCGAGGCGGTCGAACGTGTAGGCGAACTGCGCCCGCGGCGGCGCGAGCGTGTTGCCGAAGCCGGGCAGGTCCGGCGCGATCACCCGGTAGCGGTCGGCGAGACGCGGGATCAGGTCCCGGAACATGTGGCCCGAGGTCGGGAAGCCGTGCAGCAGCAGCAGGAGCGGCGCGTCGCGGGGCCCGGCCTCGCGGTAGAACACGCCGACATCGCCCACGGCTTGCGTGGCGTAGCGGACCGTCATGGAAACCTCCTTCGATGCCTGGGGGCGGCCCTCCGATCCGGCGGGCCGGATCGCGAGCAGCGTCGCGGCGAGGCCGAGGGACGCGAGCACCGTGCGCCGCATCGGATGGTTCGGAATCGCCGTCATGGCCGCCGCCTTCCCGCGTCTGGAACGAGCCCCGAGGTAGATTTCCGCGCGCTCCGCAATAAGTCCCGCAGGCTGCAAGCCAGGATTTCAGGATCTGAAACGATGGATCGGCTCGATGCCATGGCCGCCTTCGTGGCGGTGGTCGAGGAGGGCTCGCTCGCGGCGGCCGCGCGCCGGCTCGGGCTGTCGCCGGCCAGCGTCACCCGCGCCGTAGCGATGCTGGAGGCGCGCCTCGGCGAGCGGCTGCTACATCGCTCGACCCGGGCCCTGCGCCTGACCGAGCGGGGCGAGCGCCAGGTCGCCCTCTACCGGAACGTGCTGGCCGAGCTCGCCGAGGCGGAGGAGGCCGGTGCGGGCGACGCCCGGATCGAGGGCCGGATCGCGCTCACCGCGCCGACGCTGTTCGGGCGCAGGGTGGTGATGCCGGCGGTCGAGAGCTTCCTCGAGGCGCATCCCGCCGTCGGGGCGCGGGTGCTCCTCCTCGACCGGGTCGTGAACCTCGTCGAGGAGGGCGTGGACGCGGCGGTCCGCCTCGCGCCGCTGCCGGATTCCGGGCTCGTCGCGGTGCGGCTCGGCGAGATGCGCCGGCTCGTCTGCGCGGCGCCGGACTACCTCGCCCGCTCGGGCGCGCCCGCGACGCCGGGCGATCTCGACCGGCACGCCTGCCTCGGCACCGAGGACGGGCTCGCGCGCGAGATCTGGCATTTTTCCGACGGCGCGTCGGATCGGCGGCGGCCCCTGTCGCGGACGGTGGGGCCCCGCATCGCCCTCAACAGCGCGGGCGCGGCCATCGACGCCGCGGTCCGGGGCGGCGGCCTCTGCCGCGTCATGGCCTATCAGGTGGTCGAGCCCCTCGCGGCGGGCCATCTCGTGCCGCTGCTGCGCGGCTTCGAGCCGGCGCCGGTGCCGGTCCATCTCGTCTTCCACCCGATCCCGCGACGGAACCGGGCGCTGCGGGCCTTCGTCGATCACGCCGTCCCGAGGCTCCGGGCGGCGCTCACCGACCTTTCGGAGAGGATCGCGCGCTTCGACGGGGCGTAGGCGGCGAGGCTCAGGCGGCGAGGTGCCAGCCAGCCTCGATGCGGCCGACGAGATGCAGCGCCGCCTCGGGGCTTTCGGCGATGGCCGCGGCCACCGCACCCCGCGCCGCGCCGTGGGCCAGCGCGTCCGCCCAATGGGCGGCGCCCGTCGCATCGGGGGCGCGGCCGAGTGCCTCCTCGTAGAGCCCCGCGACGAAGGCGGCGTCGCCCGGCCGCGTCGGATGCAGGGCGCCGTACTCCCGCGAGGCGAGCATCGCCTCGGCCACGCCCGCGACGCTGCCGCCTCCGTGCAGGACGGCGGTGAAGCCCGCGAGCCCGGCGGCGTCCGGCGCCCGCTCGAGCAGGCCGTGATAGAGGCGGGCGACCTCGGCGGCCTCGGCATCCGGCACGTAGACGCCGGCACGGAAGACGCTCTCGATCCCCGCCCGGTTCTCCACCGAGAAGGCGATGCCGACCGCCACGTCGGCGCGGGAGGCGCCGTGGGCGATGAGGTCCGTCCAGTGGGCGATCTCGGCCGTGCCGCCCTCCCGGTGCAGGGCGGTCTCGTAGAGATGGCCGACGAAGCCGGCGTCGCTCCGCCCGCCCGCGCCAGCCTCCGCCTGGAACTCCCCGGAGGCGAGGATGCGCGCGGCGAGCTCCCGCGGCGAGAGGTTCGCGTCGAGCCAGCCCTCGAAGCCCAGCGCGTCGGGCGCCCGGTCGAGGAGGGCGTCGTAGAGGGTGACGATCGCGCCCGCGGCGCTCCCCGCATCGTGGCTCACCGCGCCGAAGGCCGTGCGGTTGGCCGTGAAGTCGAGGGCGAAGTCGAAGACGTCGCTGGCGCCGGCATTGCCGGCGGCGTCGATCGCGGTGGCGGTGAAGGCGTAGTCGTGGCGGGGGCCGTCGCCGGCGGTGAGGCCGAGGCTCCAGTGCCCCTGCGTGTCGGCGGTCGCGGTGCCGATCACCGTGCCGTGGTCGCGGATCGTGACGGTGGCGCCGGCATCCTCCGCACCGACGCTGCCGGACAGGACGTGGCGGGCGGCGGACGTCCCACCGCTCGCGCCGTCGATGGCCACCTGCGGGGCCGCCCGGTCGAGGGTGAAGGCGATGGTGCCGGCCGAGAGGGCGCGGCCCTGCGCGTCCAGCGGCGTCACCGAGACGGTATGCGCCCCGTCCGCCAGCGCCGCGGGGTCGTAGGCGGCGACCGGCCGGCCGTCGACGAGGGTCACGAGGGCGGCCCCGGTCCCGTCCGTGAGGATCGTCAGCGCGGCGTCGGAGGTGATGCGGTCGCCCGGGAGGCCGGTGTCGTGGGCCAGCGCGACGCGGGGCGCGCCGGGGCCGTCCGGCGCGTAGGTCTCCGGCGCCTTCGGGTCGACGAGGATGGTGTTGCCCGCGGCCGAGGCGGTGTTGCCGGCCCGGTCGGTGATGCGGAGCGTGGCCGCGACGGGTCCGTCGAAGCCCGAGAGGTCGGCCCGGTAGCTGCCGTCGGCGCCGACCGCGACCTCCGTGACATGGGTGCCGTCGCTGAAGCGCGCGACCGCGGTGGCGTCGGCGTCGAGGCCCCCGACGTGGAAGGGCACGGACACGGATTCGACCGCGTTGACGATCCGGTCCGGGGTGATGCCGACCGCGAGGCTCGCGAGGGCGCCCGCGTCGGCGGTGAGGTCGAGGGCGAGATCGCGCCCGGCGCTCGCCGTCTGGCCTTCCGCGTCCGTCACCAGCGCCTCGACCCGGTAGGGCGAGACGCCGCCCGACAGGCGCGCCACCGCCGCGGCCGGGACGCTGACGCTCCAGACGCCGCCCGTCACCGTCACGGCGTAGGTCGTGCCGGCGAGCGAGAGGGAGAGGGCTGTCCCGTCCCCAAGGCCGGTAGTGGTGCCGCGGACCGTCACCGCCGCGGCGTGCTCGGCCGCGTCGAGGATGTCGTCGCCGGCGATCGGCGCGATCGTCACGGTGGGGAGCAGGGTGGCCATCGGATCGGTCTTCCCGCGCGGCCACGGGGCCGGCTGTGTCTCGGGCTCCACCATAGCCGCAAATCGGCCCGGCGGGCGGGCTCGGGGCGGCGGGACGCGGCCGAATTGCCGATCTTAGTACACAATCAAGGTTAACGCTCCGCCAAGGGATGCCCAAGGGACCCGCTCGGGACGCGCTCGGGACGCCCTCCCCCGCATCGCGGCCCTGCATCCGTCCCGATTGACCGGATCGGCGCGGCGCCGCACAACGCTGCCGCTTGAGGCTCAACGCCGGAGGACGCGACCATGGACGCGACGAGCGGGGCGCCCCGCCCGACCATCGGACAGAGCGACGTGGTGCGCGTCGGGCTCATCGAGGCCCTGCGGCAGGTGGTGCAGGAGCTGAGCCTGGCCATCGGCCCCGACCGCGAGGGCGAGCTGACCGACCTGCGCAACCGCATCATCGGCGAGGCCCTGCGCTCGCCGATGCTCGACCTCCCCGCGGGCGAGCGCAAGCTCGCCACCGAGATGATCGCCGCCGGCATCGGGCTCGCCTTCCACACGGCCCGCAAGGCCGAGCGCCGGTGACGCGCCCGTCGAGCGCCAAGGTCGTCGAGGCGGGGGTCAAGCTGCGGCCGCTGGAGCGGGAGGACCTGCTCTTCGTCCACCAGCTCAACAACAACGACAGCATCATGCGCTACTGGTTCGAGGAGGCCTACGAGTCCTTCGCCGAGCTGTCGCAGCTCTACGAGCGCAACATCCACAACCAGACCGAGCGGCGCTTCATCATCGCGACCGGCGCCAACGAGGCGGCGGGCCTCGTCGAGCTCGTGGAGATCAACCACCTGCACCGGCGCTGCGAGTTCCAGATCGCGGTCCACCCGGCCTTCCAGGGCCGGGGCTACGCGCGGGCGGCGACGCGCATCGCCATCGACTACGCCTTCAAGGTGCTCAACATCCACAAGCTCTACCTGCACGTGGATGGTGACAACGCCCGCGCGGCCGGCATCTACGAGAGCTGTGGCTTCCGCTCCGAGGGCGTCCTCAAGGACGAGTTCTTCGTCAACGGCCGCTACCGCGACGCCGTGCGCATGTGCCTGTTCCAGCCGGACTACCTCGCCATGCGCGGCCCCGGCGAGGTCGCCCAGCCCGTGCTGAAGGCGTGATGCGCGCCTACCAGAGCAGCCCGTAGGGGTGGAAGCGCAGTATCGCGCCGGGCTCGATCCGCGTGGCCTCGTCGGGGATCTCGGCGAGCCCGTCGCTCTCCGTCAGCGAGGACAGGAGCGCGGAGCCATCCCGGGGGAAGCGGTGCAGCTCGGGCAGCCCGTCCAAACCCGTCCGCAAGCTTGCGCGTAAAAACTCGCGGCGGCCGGGCCGCTTGCGCAGGCCGAAGACGGCGCGCACGGGCTGGCCCTCCGGCGCCGTGTAGAGGGCACCGCCGAGGCGGGCCAGCAGCGGCCCGACCACGAAGGCGAGGGTGACGTAGGCCGCGACCGGGTTGCCGGGCAGCCCGACGAAGGGCGTGCCGGCGACGATCCCCATGGCCACGGGCCGGCCGGGCTTGATCGCCAGCCGCCAGAACGCCAGCCGTCCGACGGCCTCGACCGCCCCGCGGACATGGTCCTCCTCCCCCACCGAGACGCCGCCGGAGGTGAGGACGAGGTCGTGGCCGGCCGCAGCCTCCGAGAGGCGCGCGGCGAGCGCCGCGGGCGCGTCGCGCAGGATGCCGAGATCGGCGACCTCGGCGCCGAGGCGCGCCAGCAGCGCGGCGATCATCACCCGGTTCGAGTCGTGGATCGCACCCGGCGCCAGCGGCCGGCCGGGCTCGGTGAGCTCGTCGCCGGTGGAGAACACCGCCACCCGCAGCCGCCGGCGCACGGGCAGGCGGTCGTGGCCGCTCGCGGCGGCGAGCGCCAGGTCCTGGGGGCGCAGGCGCCGGCCCTGCGGGATGACGAGGGCGCCCTCCCCCGCATCCTCGCCGCCCGCGCGGGCGTTGGCGCCGCGGATAAGGCCAGGGGGCAGGCTCACCCGGTCGCCGTCCAGCGTGACGTCCTCCTGCATGAACACCGTGTCGGCGCCGGGCGGCAGGGCGGCGCCGGTGAAGATGCGCACCGCGCCGGGCCACACGGCGCCCTCCCCCGCTTGGGCTCCGGCGGGCAGCCGCCCGGTGACGGGAAGCCGCGTCGGACCTTCCGGCGCGAGGTCGGCATGGCGCACGGCGTAGCCGTCGACGGCGGAGTTGGCGAAGGGCGGCACCGCGTGGAGCGCATGGATGTCGGCGGCGGCGACCCGCCCGTCGGCGAGCCCGAGCGGCACGGTCTCGATCCCCGCCGTCACCGGCAGGCGCTGCGCGATCAGGGCGGCGGCCTCCTCGACGCGTAGGACCGGGGCGCCGGGGACGAAGCAGTCGTCAGTGAGCTGCGCCATCGGCCTCCACGCCCTCGTCCCCTCATCGACCCCTCTCGAGCGGTCCGGTATCGGTGATCGCGGCCGCGCCGTCGAGGCCGCTCACGGCGGTGCGGCGAGCGCCCGGCGCATGGCGAGGCCGAGCCCGCGCGGGTCGGCGTAGCCCACGGCGCGGGCGACCGCGCGGGGCGCCTGACCGTCCGCCTCCAGCGCCAGGGCGCGCAGGACCCGCGCCCGCGTGCGCCACGCGCCGAAGCTCAGGCCCGTCTCGGCCCGGAAGCCGCGGGTGAGCGTCCGGCGGCTCGCCCCCGCCTGGTCCGCCCAGGCATCGAGGTCGCGCTCCGCGCCGGGATCGGCCATCAGCGCAGCGCAGACCCGCCGGAGCCTCGGATCGCGGGGCAGCGGCAGGGTCAGGGGCGTCTCCGGCGCGCGGGCGATCTCGTCGAGGATCAGGGCGGCGAGGTGGCCGCCCCGGCCGGCCTCGTCGTACAGGACCGGCTCCTCCGCCAGCGCCGTCAGCGCCGCCGCGAGCAGCCCCGAGACCTCGAGCACCCGGCAGCCGGAGATCGGCCCGAACAGGGGTGCCGCCAGGGCTTCCGGTGCGATGTAGGCCGAGCACATCGCGACGAGGCCGTGCATGGTCACGTCGTGGTCGAGGCAGGGCGGGATGAAGAGGGCGTGCTCGGCGGGCAGCACCCAAGTGCCGTCGGCGGCGTTCACCAGCGTCAGCCCGGTCGAGGCGTGGAGGAGCTGCGCGCGGGCGTGCCGGTGCCATCCGGTGCGGGCGCCCGCCGGGTAGGCCCGCGACAGCACCGCCACCGGGCGCGGCACGTCCTGGCAGTCCTCGGCCCGGCGCGGGCGCGCCGGCGCCTCCCCGCCTCCATCCCGTGCCGTTGGCCCGATCATGCCGGAATACGGCCCGACATGGTGGGGCGGGTCAAGTATGACGGTCGGGCGCGGACGCACCGCCCTCCCGAGTGCCGGCCATGACCCTGGCGACCATCAGCCCCGAGACCCTGTCGCGCCGCACGCTGCTCTTCGTGAACGCCGCGCACGCCCTCGACCACTACGTGCTGCTGATCTACCCGACGGCGGTGATCGCCATCGCCGCGCAGACGGGGCTCGGCTACGGCGCGCTGATCGGGCTCGCCACAGGCGCCTTCGTGGCCTTCGGCCTGTGCTCGCTGCCGATGGGCTGGCTCGGCGACCGGCTCGGGCGGCGCACCATGCTCGCGGCGTTCTTCCTCGGCTACGGCCTCGCCTGCCTCGGGGTCGCGACGGCGAACGGCCCGACGGGCTTCGCCGTCTGGCTCCTGGTGCTCGGGATCGCCTCGGCGATCTACCACCCGGTCGGCTCGGCGATGCTGGTGAGCCACGCCCGCCGCCTCGGCCGCGACCTCGGCACCAACGCGGTCTGCGGCAATCTCGGCTCGGCGAGCGCCGCCGGGGCGACGGCGGCGCTCGCGGCCGGCTTCGGCTGGCGGGCCGCCTTCGTCGTGCCGGGGCTCGTCTGCCTCGCCCTCGGGGCGGCCTTCCTCGCCCTGGTACCCGGCGACGGAGAGCGCCGCGACGGGCGCGCGGGGGCCGCGCCGACCATCCCGCAGCGGCGCCCGCTGGCGCTGCTCGCCGTGTTCGCGGTGGCGGTGGTGGCCGGCGGCATGACCTTCAACCTCACCACGATCAGCCTGCCCAAGGTCCTCGACGAGCGCCTCGGCATCGAATTGCCCCTCGTCTTGATGGGCGCGCTCGCGACCCTGGTCTTCGTGTTCGGTGCGCTGATCCAGTGGCTGATGGGCCGGCTCGTCGACCGGCTGTCGCTGCCGACGATCTTCGTCGGGCTCGCGGTGCTCCAGCCGGCGGGGCTGGCGCTCGCCGCGGCGACGCAAGGGCTGGCGCTGCTGCTGGGGCTGCTGCTGACGGTCGCGGCGATCTACGGGCAGGTCGTCGTCAACGACGCCATGGTCGCCCGCTACGTGCCCGCCCGGCACCGGGCGACGGCCTTCGGGGTGCGCTACTGCCTCGGCTTCACCGCGAGCGGCTTCGTGGTGCCGATGATCGCCCTGATGCACGACCGGGGCGGCTTCGGGCTGGTGCTCGGCGCCGCCGCCCTGTGCGGTCTGGCGGTCTGGCTCGCGGCGCTCGCCTTCTACTTGCTGGCCAGCGACCGGCGCGGCGAGAGCACCGTGCCGGCGGAATAGGGGGCGGTCAGGGCGCCTTGCACTCCATGAGCCCGGCGGCTTCCGAGACGCTGAGCGCCCGGCGCCGGATCTCGGGCGCGACGCCCGGATCCTCCGAGACGGAGGCCGCCTCGTCGCGCAGGGTGCGGTCGCAGGCGCAGGACCGGTAGCCGGCCGCGTCGTAGCAGGCGTCGTGGCGCATGCAGGCGGCGTCGAGGAGATCGGTGGCCGGCAACCCTTCGCCCCGCTGGCCCGCGCCGCAATAGTTGCCGTGGTAGAGCGAGCGTCCGGTCAGCACCTCTCCGAGCGCGCCCTTGGGCGGGGCCGGCGCCTCGCGCTCGGCGCCGGGGTTGAGGTCGTTGGCCGGGCCCCCCGCCTTCGAGCCGGAGTTGCGCAGCGCCTTCGGGACCGAGGAGCTCGCGCCGGGCTCCGTCAGGGCCTCGCCGGTGCGCGAGTTCGGGTCCGACAGGTCCGGCAGCGGCGGGGGCGGGCCCGGACGGGGCTCGTCGGCCTCCGCGGGCACCTCGACGATGGCGGGGGCCGGCGCCTGGGGAACGGTCTGGGCGAGGGCCGGGCCTCCGGCGATGAGCGCTGCGAGACAGGCGGCGCGAAGGGAGCGGGGAAGGGCCTGCATCGGTGTCGCCCGCCAGCGGCGGCCTCGGGTCGGCGGCCGGCACGCCAGGGGTCCGGCGCCGAAGAACGGTCGAGCTTGCCCAACCGTTCCCGCGTGTCCTGCCGCGGACCCTTGCGGCGGGCGGCGGCCTGCGGGACACAGGGTGCCCCTGGGCCCGCCCGCGCGCGGCTCGATCCGGAGAGGCCACCGTGACGAACCGCCCTCGCGTCGCGCCCGCGGGCCTCGCCGCCCTCCTCTCCCTCGCCCTTTCGGGCTCGGCCCTGGCCCAGGCCGGGTTCGGCATTCCCGGCGGCAGCGTCGGCCTGACCGCGCGCGGCGTGCCGGCGAACCCCTTCGCCTCGAACTACCCGTCCGCCCCTCCGCCGGCCGTGGCGCCCTCTCCGCGCCACCGCGTCCACGCCGCCGACGCGCCTCGCCGCCGGCCGGCGCGCCGGGCCCCTCGGCCGCGCTGAGACGACGTCTCAGGCGGAGCCGCCGAGCCAGAGCCCGACCGCGAAGACGATACCGCCGCCGACGAGAACCTGGACGATCGTGCCGGGGAGGCTCGAGCGCATGTAGCGCCAGCGGATCGCGGCGATCGCCAGGAGCTCGATCACGACCACGGCATAGGCGAGGTGAAGCGCCACGCTCATGTTGGCGATCAGGAAGGGCAGCGTGTGCAGCATCCCGCCGAGCGCCGTCGCGAGGCCGGTGATCAACCCGCGCCCCAGGGGCGCGCCGCGGCCGCTGACGGCGCCGTCGTCGGACAGCGCTTCCGCGAGCCCCATGCTGATGCCCGCCCCGAGGGAGGCGGCGAGCCCGACGGAGAAGGCGCTCAAGGGCCGGCCGGTGAGGCCGGCGGCCGCGAACAGGGGCGCCAGCGTCGAGACCGAGCCGTCCATCAGGCCGAGAAGGGCCGGCTGCACCCGCTGGAGCACGAAGTCGCGCTCGTGCGGCGGCAGGTCCTGGACGAAGGCGGGCAGGGTCTGGGGCATGACAGGCTCCATCAGTTTATATCGATTCTAAACTGGTGGAGCTTGTTTAGAGAAATTACAAACCGGTGAGGGGCGGTCCTCCTCGGGCTTGTTTCGATCCCCGCGCCTCGCGCCGCTACGCGACCACGAGGTCGAGGGTGCGCTCCGCCGGGGCGAGGCGGACCCGCCGCCCCCAGTCGAAGGGCAGGAAGTCCTGCTCGATGCCGTCGGCGAAGATCACGCCGCCCTCGTTCATCCGCGAGGTGACGAGAAGCGGCGCGGCCTCGAGCTTGCCTGCTCTCAACCCCGTGCCGGTGCCGCGGCTCGGGAAGGGCTCGCGCACCCAGTAGCCCACCGCCGGCTCCTCGGGCCCGAGCGAGAGCCCGAGATGCGTCGCCTCGCTGATCGAGCGCGCCCAGCCCGTCGCCCCCGTGCCCGATGCGACGATGAGCCCGCTCGAGGACTGCTCCTCCGCCCGACCCCCGTCCTCGATCCGGTAGCGGGCGGACTGGTGGCTGCGGTGGCCGACGAAGATCTCGTTCAAGGCGAACAGGCTGCCGCCCTGGTCGATGCGGGCCTCGACCATGGTGCGTCGCTCGATCCGGGCCCGGCCGGCGGCTGCCGCCGGCAGCAGGCCCGCGAGGGAATCGACCGAGGCGCGGGCGAGCACGCCGTCGTAGAGGTCCGGCAGCGGGTTCACGCCGATCACCGGCTGGCCCCCGGCATACTTGGCGAGGTTCGCCACCAGCCCGTCCTGGCCGAGCGCGACGATCACGTCCTCGGCCGCGAACAGGAAGCGGTCGAGGTCGGCCCGCTGCACCAGCGCCTGGCGCCAGCCGGCGGGGACCAGCGCCCGCGCCCTGGCGAGTGCCGCGTGGAAGCGCGCGTGCCGGGCCTCGATGACCCCGAGATCCTCGCCCCGGCTCTCCAGGAAGAACCGCGCCTGCCCCCGCGTCGCGTGCCGGGCGATGAGGTCCTCGTAGTCGGTCGCCCGGACCACGAACACGGCGCGGGGGGTGATCGCCGCCATGACGAGATCTCCATTCTGTCTGCCTCCGCCCCGATAGGATCGGAGCTGAGGCGTTCCGCGCATGAGCGCGGGCGCCCGTTCGGGCTGGCGCTGCACTTTCGGCCATGGCCGAAGGTGCAGCAGTCCGAGGTTTCGCGCCTTAGCGCCCGGCGGCGAGCGCCGGGGCGTGGCGCAGCTCGCCGAGCACCGCGGCGAGGAGGTCCGGGTTGATGGTCAGGTGCTCGATCGTGTCGAGCTTGCCCGCGAACTCCCGCGCCGCGAGTCCGAGGAGCACGGCGGGCGGCAGGTCGCGGTAGGTGGCGACCCGCTCCCGCTCGGCCTCCGCCCGCGCGCCCTCGACGGCGCGGATGCGCTCGGCCTCGGCCGCCGCCTCCAGGCCGCGGGCCTCCGCCTCGCCGGCCGCCCGTTCGCGCAGGTTCTGCGCCTCCTGCGCGATCAGCACGGTCTCGCGGCGGGCGAGCTCGGTCCTGGTGGCGAGCTCGTTCTCGGCGATGGCCCGCTCCTTCTCGACGGCGAGCGCCCGGCGGCCGAAGGTGGCCTCGTCGGCCTTCCCCTGGAGCGCCTCGTAGGTCGGGGTCTGGAGGGCGCGCTCCAGCTCCTTGGTCGGCGCGAGGTCGGTGAGCCGCACGGAGACCGCCGCGACGCCGATCTCGGCCAGCGCCGGATCGGCGGCGAGCACCGATTCGAGCCGCAGGCGCAGGGGTTCGGGGCCGCCGTCGAGGAGCGCGCGGACCGGCTGGCCGCCGAGGTGCTGGAGCGTCGCCTGGGCGGCGATGCCGCTCAAGCGCGCCTCGATCTGCTCGACGGGCTCGCCCCTCAGGCGCCCGCTCCCGAGGTCGATCGAGAAGTCGATGCGGCTCGCGAGGCGCTCCGGGTCGACGACGTGCCAGCCGATCGTGCCCTGCACCGCGATCGACTGGAAGTCCGCGCTGCGGCCGCGCACGAAAAGAGTCATCTCGCGGTCGTCCATGGGGACCTCGCTGATGCTCGCGGTCTCCGGCCGGAACCAGAAGGCGAGCCCGCGCCCGCTGCCGCGCACCCGGCCCTTGCGGTAGCGCACGATGTGCCGGCTCGCCTCGCTGCGGAGCTGGGAGAGGATGCCGAAGCGGCGGATCGTGGCCATGTCATGCCTCCTGTGACGGGCGTGGACGCTTGAAGCGGTAGAGCTCGGCCGGGCGGAACGAGGCGCCGGCCTCGCGCTCGCCGGTGGCCTCCAGCCAGCCGCGGTCGAGCATCCGGCGGCGGAAGGCGGGTTTGTTGAGGGGATGCCCGAGGATGCCCTCGTGCACGTCCTGGAGCTGGCGCAGGGTGAAGCGCTCCGGCAGCAGGGCGAAGCCGACCTCCGACCAGTCGAGCTTGCCCCGCAGGCGCAGGATGGCCATCGCCAGGATCTCGGCGTGGTCGAAGGCGAGCGGCAGCGGCTCCTTCTCGCGGAGCGAGAGCGCCGCGACCGGGCCGCCCGCCTCTCCCGCCCAGGCCACCTCGACGATGGCGGCGGTCAGCGCCCGCTCCCGGTCGAGCGCCTCGGCGAAGGCGTCCTCGGGGAGGAGCGCGAGATGGGCGACCGTGACGATCCGCATCCGCGGGTCCCGGTCGGGCGCGCCGAAGGTGTAGAGCTGCTCGAGATGGGCGCAGGCGATCCCCGCCTTCTCGGCGAGCACGCGGCGGGCGGCCGCCTCGATCCCCTCCTCGATCCCGACGAAGCCGCCGGGCAGCGCCCAGCGCCCCGCCTGGGGATGCGCCTCCCGTCGGCGCAGCAGCACGGCGGGCCGTCCCTCGCGCAGGCCCAGCAGCACCAGGTCGACGGCGAGCGAGGGCCGCGGAAAGGCCTCGGGATCGTAGGCGGACAGGAACTCGGCTTCGCTCACGGCGGCACCTTATATGCGATCTGCAATTTAGTTAGAAGTAACATGGATATATGTCAAGCGGGGTCGCTACCCCGCCCCTGGCTCCGACGGGAGGAGCCTCCTATCTCGAAGGTCGATAGCCTTCCGCCGGGGACCGCCCTCGATGCCGTTCCGCTCCCCCCGTCCCTGGATCGCGCTGGCGCTGGCGGCACTGCTGCTTGCCGGCACCGCCGCGCCGCTGCTCCCCGGCGCGGCGAGCGCTTTCCGGCTGCTGCGGGCGGCCGACGACCCCGCCGCCCTCTCGGCCCTGCGGCTCGACGGCGTGCTGACGCCGGAGCGGGTCGGCGCGGAGATCGACACGGCAGTGGCGGCGGAGGACGAGGACCTGGCCCGAAGCTTCCTGGCGCTCGCCGACGCCCACGGCGTGCCGATCGAGGCGGAGCGCCGGGCGCGGGTCGCGGCGCTCGCCGACGGGGCGGCCTACCGGGCCGCGCGGGATTTCGCCGGCGGGGCCGTCAGCGGGCAGGCCGAGGGTGCGGCCGGGCTCGCCGGCGCGCTCGCCGCCGACGTGAGCGGGCTCGGCGATGTCCGCGACCTGCTGCGGGAGGGCGTGCCTTACCTGCGCGGCGAGCCGCACGATCCGCTGCTCCTCGGCCTCTCGGCGGTGGGGCTGGCGGCGACCGCCGCGACCTGGGCCGGCGGCGTCGGCGCCCCGGCGCGGGGCGGTCTCAGCGTCCTCAAGGCGGCGCGCCGGCTCGGGCGCCTGCCGGCCCCCCTCGTCGCCGCCCTGACGCGGATGCTGCGCGCCGGCATCGACGCCGACGCCTTGCGCGCGACCCTCAAGGCGGGCGCGCGTCTCGATCTCGCGGGCCTGCGGCTCGGCGCCGGGGCGGCGGTGCGGCCGGCGGCGCTCGCCCGCTTCCGCGATCTCGGCCGCGACGTCCACGGCCTCTACCGCGCCATCGGCAGCCGCGGCGTCGTGCAGGTGCTCGGGCTCGCCCATACCCCCGCCGAGATCGCCCGCGCCGAGCGGCTCGCCGCCCGGCTCGGGCCCCGGACCCGCGCCGTGCTCACGCTGCTGGGGCGCTCGGCCCTGGTCCTCGGCGGCCTTCTCGCGACGCTGGTTCAGACCGTGCTCGCGGCGCTGGCCTGGATGCTCGGGCTCGCCCTGTTCTGCCGACGGCTCGGGCTGGCGATCGGCCGCGCGATCTGGCCTGCGCGCCGGGCCGGGGCGCCCTCCCGCGATCGCGGGCTCTCGTGGAGCGCCCGGTGGGACCGTCAGCGTCTCCCGTGGCGGCCGGTCCGGGCGGCCGCCTCCCCGTAAGCCCCGCCTCCGCGACGCCCCCCCCCGGGACTCGCCCGGAGACGAAGCGCGACAATCCTCCGCGGCCCGGCGCCTGGACACCAGACGGCGGGGTGGCGCGGGGCGTCAGCCCTTGCGAATCACCGGCGGGGGCTCGGCGGGCGCGACGGGCGGCTTCGTCGCGCAGGCGGCCGCCGCGAGGGTGAGAGGAGCCGCGACGGCGGCCCGGCCGGCGTATGCAACCTTCAAACGAGAAATCTCTTCGATGCCGGTTGCGTCCGGGGCTTGATCGACGGTGGCGAACGATCCGATCGGGCCATCTCGAGCGGGGCGTCCCGCGCCGCATCATTAATCGGCCCTTAAGCAGTTCGGCGTCTCGTTCGCCGGAAAGCCCGTCTCGGACGCCCGCGTCCGGCTGGCCCTCGCTCCGCTCCCGCGCGGGCGAGGCGGTGGAGACCTCGCATGCCGGACAGCCTCCGGATCCCGCTCAAGCTCCTGAACGCGGCCCAGCTCGCAGGGATCGCGGCGGCCGCCTTCGGGGCGGCCTGGCTGGGGCTTGCCGCGTCGGGGGGACGGGGCGGCGGGGACGAGGCGCAGCGCTTGGTGCTCACCGCCTCCCGTACCTTCGCCGAGGCGGTCGACGAGGGGCTGGCGGCGGCCACCGCCGATGCCCGCGGCGTCGCCCTGCTGCTGCGTCCCGACGAGCACGCCCTCTCCGATGCCGAGCGCTCCGCGATGCTGCGCGACTGGCTGGCCCTCAAGCCCGCCTATGGCGGCGCGACCCTCGCGGGCGGGGACGGCCGCGTGCGCGCGACCGGGGACGGGCGCGGGATCGGCGCCGACCAGTCGCGCCAGGGCTGGTTCCTGCGCGCCCGCGAGGCCGGCGCCGTCGTCGCGGCGCCGGGGGGCGGCGACGCCTTCGCCCTCGGCCTGGCGCTCCCGGCCCCCGGCGCCGAGCGGATGCTGCTGCGGGCCACGCCCGCCTTCTTCGCCGAGATCGAGGCCCGCGTCCGCCGCGCCCTCGATCTGCCCGACGCGGTCGCCTTCACGGTGACGGGCGCGGACGGGCGCGTGCTCGCGGGCGCCGGTCATGCGGGAAGCGCAGAGGCATCCCGCGCCCAGGCCGCCGCGCCGACCCGCGGGGCCCGCGACCTCGCCAATCCCGGCTGGCTCGTCTCGGCCGAGGGACCCGCCGTCGCGGCGCCCTCCCTGGTGCCGGGCCCCCGCGCCCTCGGGTTCGGGCTCGTCCTCGTCCTGGTCGCCGGCGGGATCGGCTACGGCCTCGGGGCGCGGGCCGCCCGACCGCTCGCCCGGCTCGCCGAGGAGGCGGAGGCCGGCGAGGGGCCCCCCGCCTCGCCGGTCGAGGAGATCGACCGCCTCACCCACAGCGTCGCCGGCCGCGACCGGCGCTCCGGCGCGCTGCTCGCCAGTGCCGGCACCGGCCTCGATCGCATCCGGGGACGGCTGCGCAGCTTCGAGAGCATGTCGGGCTGGACCTGCTGGGAGATCGATCCGGAGACGCGCCAGATCCTCTGGTCGGACCGGGACGCCGCCGGAGCCTCGGACCGGGCCGGCGCCCTCGCCGACCTCGCCGCGCGCTTCGATCCGGAGGACCATCCCCTCATCGACCTCACCATGCGGGCCGCCCTCGCCTCGGACGAGCCCCACGACGTCGTCCTGCGCACCCGCGGCCTGGGCGGGGCGCCGCCGCGCCGGGTGCTGATGCGCTTCCTCGGCGGGAGCGATGCGAGCGTCGGCGGGCCGCCGAGGGTCCACGCCCTCAGCCGGGAACTGCCGGAGGACGACGCGTCCGATCCCGCCCACGGGCTCAACGAGCGCCGCCGCAACGCCGTGCTCCGCCGGGTCACGGACGGGATCGTCCACGACTTCAACGACGTCCTGACCATCGTTCTCGCCAATCTCGGCGTCCTCAGGCGCCGCCCGGGGCTCGATGCCGAGCAGGCGCGCCTCGTCGAGGGGGCCATCGCCGGGGGCCTGCGGGGCGCGGCGCTCACCCGGCGCATGCTGAGCCTGGTGCGCGGCGCGGGCGACGGCCCCGGCGAATGCGACCTCGCCGGCACGCTGGCCGCGCTGCTGCCCTTCCTCCAGGCCAACGTGATGCGGGGGGCGCCGACGATCGAGCGCGTGCCCGCCGGCCTGCCCCGGATCCTGTGCGGCGAGCGCCTCCTCGAGGTCGTGCTGCTCAACGTCGCCGTCCATGTCCGCGACCTCGGCCTGCCGGGCTTCGCGGTGGGCGCCGCCGCCCATGGCGCGGACGAGCCGCCGGCGCTCGGCCTGCCCGCCGGGTCCTACGTCCGGCTGCTCCTGGCCGGCGGGCGCCCGCCGGCCGACGCGCCGCCTCCGAGCCCCGGCTCCGCCGCTCTCGAGACGGCGGCGCGGCTCCTGGCGGAGCACGACATCGGCTGGCAGGTCGTCTCCGACGGGACCGACGGCGCCTCGTTCCTCGCCGAGATCTGGCTTCCGGCGGCGCCTCACGCGGCGCTCCCCGCCCCCGCGCCGGCGGCCGCGGACGCGCGCCGTCTGCGCATCCTCCTCGTCGAGAGCGACGGCCTCGTCCGGGCGAGCCTCGCCGAGGCGCTGGCCGATCTCGGCCACACCGTCGTCCAGGCGGGCTCCGGCGGGCACGCCCTCGCGCTTCTCGCCGAGAACGCCGCCTACGACGCGATGATCGCCGACCAGGCGATGCCGGTCATGACCGGCCTGCAGCTCGCCGCGACCGTCGTCGAGCGCCATCCCGGCATCCGCGTCGTGCTGGCGAGCCCCCACGGCCGGCTGCCGGCCTCCGCCCGGCAGTTCCTCCAGCTCGACAAGCCGTTCCGGCCCGAGGAGCTGGAGACGCTTCTCGGCGGGCTCGCGCCGCAGGCCCGCGCCGCCTGACGCGGCCCGGCACCGGTCCGAATCCTCCGCAAGCAAAGGCTTCGGGCTACGAAGGAATTTCGCCTGCGCGAACGAGATCAGCCGCGCCCCATGCAGGGTTGTCGCACGAACTTCCGCCTCTGCCGGAAGTCATTGTTAACCTTCACCAACCATAAATCCCCGGGTCGGCCCGACGATGCTCACGGAGGACACGGCCTTGGCGACTCTCGACAGGACTCGCGCCCGCCGGATCGCGCTTCTGCTCGCGGCGCCGCTCGGCGCCGGCCCGGCGCTCGCGGCCGACCTGCCGCGTCCCTCGGCGGGCACCGCCGACTGGTACACGGGCGCGCAGCAGCAGGCCGTCGACGACAGCTGGGCGGTCGCCGTCGACGGCTCGGCCAGCGTCACCTCGAACAGCTCCGCCTTCGGCTCTGTGACGGTCACGGCCGCGCTCACCGCGCCCCCAACGGTGAGCGGCGCCCGGGTGCGGGTCGAGGGCGTGGCCGGCACCTACGCCTATCCGGGCCAGGCGGTCGCCTCCCGCGTCACGGGCTATCAGCAGGAAGGCTCGCTGATGGGTGGCTACGAGTGGGTCTGGCAGGACGCCGCGCTCGCCGGCTACATCGGCCTCAATGTCCGCAGCAACCAGCTCTCCATCTCCGATCCCGGCAACCCGGTCGTCGGGACCGGCGTCGGGCTGAAGGTCGCCGGCAACTTTTACGCGAATCCGACCGATCGGACGATGGTCTCGGCCTACGGCTCGTACTCGACCAACTTCAACGCGTATTACTCGCGCTTTCGTGTCGGCTATATGGTCGCGGACGGCGTCTACATCGGACCGGAAGCCCTGTTTCTCGGGGACGATTTCTTCCGGCAGTATCGTGTCGGCGCTCATCTGACCGGCGTCAGCTTCGGACCCGTGAAGATGTCGCTGGCCGTGGGCTATGTCCGCGACCGCGTCCAGGGAACGGGCTATTATTCCAGTGTCGAGGCCCGCGCGAATTTCTGACGAAAGCCTTGCTTGTCGGAGTCGGCACAGATTTCATGAAAATTGTATCGATTCCGAAGTCTTTCCCGGCCGGAGAGAGCTTCCGGTTGCGCCGCTCAGATCGTCGGCAAGCGGCTTCGAGGCGAAAGGTCGCATCGCTAGACCGTGACGACGACGTATTTCTCTTGATCACCGCCGGACTGAGCTTGGCGCCGGCGGAAATACCGCCTTGCCATCGGCGGTGGCTTTTGGAAGATGATCCGATGCGAAACACGGCGCGCCGGAGCCTGCCGCGAGACTGATTCGGGAAACGGTCATTCTTTCTCGATACAACTGAAGGCGGTATCGGAGATCGCTCGTGGCGTTGCGTTGGCTGGCATGGATCGGGACGACCCTCGCCGGCCTCGTCCTGCTGAGCCAGCCCGTCGGCACCCAGAACCAGCTCGCCATGAGCCTCGCCGCCATGGCGGCGATGATCGTGCTCTGGCTGTTCCTCGACGGGCCGCGCACCCGCTTCGTGTTCCTCGCCCTCGGCAGCCTCGTCGTGCTGCGCTACATCCTCTGGCGCCTGACGGAGACCCTGCCCTCGCCGGGCGACCCCGTGAGCTTCGGCTTCGGTCTGCTGCTGCTCGTCGGCGAGCTCTACTGCGTCTTCATCCTGTTCGTCAGCCTGGTCATCAACGCCGATCCCCTGCGCCGCCCGCCGCCACCGGCCGCCCCGGCGGCGGAGCTGCCGAGCGTCGACGTGTTCGTGCCGAGCTACAACGAGGACGCCGCGATCCTGGCGATGACGCTCGCCGCCGCGCGCCAGATGAACTACCCGCCCGAGAAGCTCACCGTCTGGCTCCTCGACGACGGCGGCACCGACCAGAAATGCGCGGATTCCGACCCCGAGAAGGCGCGGGCCGCCCAGGCGCGACGGGTGGAGCTGCAGGCGCTCTGCGCCGATCTCGGCGTGCGCTACCTGACCCGCCCGCGCAACCTCCACGCGAAGGCCGGCAACCTCAACAACGGCCTCGCGCATGCCACCGGCGACCTCGTCGCGGTGCTCGACGCCGACCACGTCCCCTTCCGCTCCTTCCTCGCCGAGACGGTCGGCTACTTCGCGCAGGACCCGAAGCTCTTCCTCGTCCAGACGCCCCACGCCTTCCTCAACCCCGACCCGATCGAGCGCAACCTGCGCACCTTCGCGCGGATGCCGTCGGAGAACGAGATGTTCTACGCGGTGACCCAGGCCGGGCTCGACAAGTGGAACGGCTCGTTCTTCTGCGGCTCGGCCGCGCTCCTGCGCCGGACGGCGCTCGACGAGGCGGGCGGCTTCTCGGGCATCACCATCACCGAGGATTGCGAGACCGCCTTCGAGCTGCACGCCCGCGGCTGGACGAGCGCCTACGTCGACAAGCCCCTCATCGCCGGCCTCCAGCCCGAGACGCTCACCGCCTTCATCGGCCAGCGCTCCCGCTGGTGCCAGGGCATGTTCCAGATCCTGCTCCTGAAGAACCCCGCCTTCCAGAAGGGCCTCAAGCCGATCCAGAAGCTCGCCTACCTGTCGAGTATGACGTTCTGGTTCTTTCCCGTCCCGCGGCTGATCTTCATGTTCGCGCCGCTGCTGCACATCTTCTTCGACCTGAAGATCTTCGTCGCGAGCGTCGATGAATCGATCGCCTACACGGCGACCTACATCGTCATCAACCTGATGATGCAGAACTACGTCTACGGGAAGTTCCGCTGGCCCTTCGTCTCGGAGCTCTACGAGTACGTCCAGGGCCTGTACCTGTCCAAGGCCATCGTCTCGGTGATCTGGTCGCCGCGAAAGCCGACCTTCAACGTCACCGACAAGGGCGTCAGCCTCGATCACGACCACATCTCCTCGGCGGCGCTGCCCTTCTTCGTGGTCTACGGGCTGCTGCTCGCCGGCTGCGCGGTGGCGGCCTGGCGCTACCTGTTCGAGCCGGGCGTGACCAACCTGATGCTGGTCGTCGGCCTCTGGAACCTGTTCAACCTGCTGACGGCCGGCGCCGCGCTCGGGGTCTGCGCCGAGCGCCGCCAGCTCGAGCGCACCCCCTCGCTCGCCGTGCGGCGGCGCGCCCTGATGACCCTCGGCGGCCGGGCCGTCGACGTCGCCGTCGAGCGGGTCTCGGCGGAGGCCTGCACCGTGCGCCTGCCCGCCGCGATGCTGGCCCCCGGCGCCGGCCAGCGGGCGCTGCCCGGCGCGCTCACCGTCGTGCCCGTCGAGGGCGCGCCCCCGGCCGGGCCCCTGCCCGTCGCCCTGGAGAGCGTCGAGCGAGCGGGCGACGAGGCCGTCTGCCGCCTCGTCTTCGGGCGCCTGCGGCCGCAGGACTACACCGCGCTGGCCGGCCTGATGTACGGGGACGCCGAGGCGATGCGGCGCTTCCAGCTCCGCCGGCGGCGCCACAAGGACATCCTCACCGGCACCGCGCAGTTCGTCTGGTGGGGCTTCTCCGAGCCCGTGCGCGCCCTGCGCGTCCTGCTCGCCGGCGACGCGCGCCCGGTGCCCGACGAGACCGCCGCCGACGCCCGGCCGGTCTACGACGCGCCCGCCGCGGCCGCCCTCCCGGAGATGCCGCTCAGCCCCAATCCGGTCGCGAGCGTCGCCGCGGGCGCCCCGGCCGTCCGCCCGGCGTCGGGCGCGGGCCCGGACGGGGACGGCGCCGGCGACTGGGTGCGCCAGATGCTCGACCTCGAGAACGAGCGCCTCCTCGACGCCCAGCGTCGGCGCCGCACGAGCCCGATCTGAGCCATGGGCGCCCCGCTCCCGCCGGCCCCGCACCGCCTCGCCGCCCTCCTGGCTGTCCTCCTGGCCGGCCTGCTGGCCTCCCTGACTCCCGCCGGTCCCGGCCCGGCGCTGGCGCAGAGCTTCCTCGGCGCCGGCCCGGCGGAGCGGCTGACCGTGCCCCCGGCCGGCGATGCCCTGCGCCGGCCCCCGGCATCCCCGCCGCCGCAGGCGCCCGCGATCCCGGCCCCGCCGGCTCCGGGGCCCGCCGTCCAGGCGCCGCGCCCCCCGGCGCCGGAGGCCGCCGACCCGGCCGGGCGGCGCCCGCCGGTCCAGGCGACCATCGTGGCGGCGCGACGCTTCCCCGCCGGGACCCGCGGCTACCGCCTCGCCGGCGAGGAGGCCGAGCTGCGCTTTCCCGTCTACCTGACGGAGGCACAGGTGCGGGGGCCCGCGCGCCTGCGGGTCTCCTACATCTCGGCGATCTCGGTGGCGCCGGAATCCTCGGAGCTCGCCGGCCTCGTCAACGGGGTCAAGGTCGGCTGGACCCGGATCCAGGCGCCCGGCGCCGTGAAAGTCGTCGAGTTCGCGCTGCCCGACGGCGTGCTCAAGGCGGGCTACAACGCCGTCGCCTTCACCGCGCGCCAGCGCCACCGGGTCGACTGCTCCCTCGCCGCGACCTACGAGCTCTGGACGCAGATCGACCCCTCCCGCTCCGGCCTCGTGGTGCCGCCCGCCGCGGACCTCGATCTCCGGACGCTGGCCGCCCTCGAGCCCGACGAGAGCGGCGCGCTGCCCGTCGGCGTGGTGCTCGGCGAGAAGCCGAGCCTGCAGCGCCTGGAGCGGATGATCGGGGCGGTGCAGGCGCTGGCGCTGGTCGGGCGCCTGGCGCGGCCGGCGGTCAGCTTCGGGCCGCCGCTCCCCGGGCGCACCGGCGTCAGCCTCGTCGTCGGCACTCCTGCCGAGATCCGCGGCGTCGAGGGCGTGGAGGAGATCGGTCCCGTCACCGGGCCGCGCCTCGCCCTGCTGGCGCCCCGCACCAACCGGGCGCCGGTCCTCGTCGTCACGGGCCCGACCGATGCCGACCTGCGACAGGCCATCGCCGATCTGGCCGCCTCCGGCGACCGCTCCGGCACGAAGCTCGGTGCCGAGCTGGCGCGCCTGACCCGCGGCTACGAGGTGACGGGCGGCGAGAGCGTCACCCTGGAGCAGCTCGGCGGCGCCACCCGCGAGTTCGATGGGCGCCTCCTGCGGATCGGCTTCGAGATCCGCTTTCCCGCCGATTTCGTGCCCGCGGACTACGGCAAGGTGATGCTGCACCTCGCCGGGGGCTACGCGGCGGGCCTCGACCCGAGCGCGCAGATCGTCATCGACATCAACGGCCGCAACGCCGCGAGCCTCGCCCTGCCGCACACGCGCGGCGAGGTCTTCGACGACAGCACCATCCCGCTGCCCCTGAGCCTGTGGCGGCCGGGCCTCAACCGCGTCGACGTCAGCGCCCAGCTGCCGACGGCCTCCGACAAGGTCTGCGACACCCTCGCCCAAGGGGCGCGGCAGGCCCGCTTCCTGATCCTCGACAAGGCGCGCCTCGAGATCCCGGCGCTCGCCCGCGCCGTGCGCAATCCCGATCTCGCGGTGCTCAAGGCGGGGGCCGGGCCGCTGCTGGCCCCCGGCAGCCGCCCGCGCCTCGTCCTGCCGACGCCGGACCGCGACTCGGCCGATGCCGCCGCCATGATCGCCGCGCGCCTCGCCATCGCCGCCGGCCGCGTCGTCGACTTCGAGCTGACGACGCAGGTCCGCCCGCCGCCGGGGGCGAACCTGGTCGTGGCGCCCGCCCGCGCGGTCCCGCCGACGGTGATCGAGGCGGTCGGCCTCGATCCCGACGCGATCCGCCGGGCCTGGGAGGGCCGCGCCGAGACCGTGGCGACGCCGGGCGCGTTCGGGGCCGAGGGCGTGCTGACCCTCGACCGTCTGCGCCGCAACCTGCCCATGCGCTGCGCCCTGCCGCCCTCCTCGGCCCCGGTCCGGGTCGCCTCCGCGAGCCCCGCACCGGCTCCGGCGCCGGCCGCTCCCCCGCCTCCGGCGCGCCCCGCCGCGCCGGGGCCGGAGGCCGGCTCCGAGGAGGAGATCATCGCCCGCTGGGACGAGACGATGCGCAGCTCCCGCTTCGTCCCGGCCGTCCTCGCCAACGGCCTGGGGCAGGTCATGGACTGGACCGGGCGGGCGAAGGACGCGGCCCTCGGCTGGGCCCGCGAGCGGCCCCCCGAGGACGTGCCGATGAACCCGCGCGCCTCGCTGATCCTCGCCGAGAGCGCCGGGGCCGATCTCGGCGGCGGCACGGTGCTGGTGACCTCGCCCAACGCCTCGATGCTCAAGGCCTCTGTCTCCTGCCTCGTCGACCCCGTGGTCTGGACGCGGCTCACGGGGCGGGCGGCCTTCCTCGACGCGTCCGACGGCAGCCTCAGCCTCGTCGAGCCGGACCGCGTCGACCTCGTCGAGACCCACGTGCGCAGCCTCGCGAACCTGCGCCTCGTCGCGGCGGCGTGGCTGTCGCTGAACCCGATGGTCTATGTCGGCCTGACGCTGACCATGGCCCTGTGCCTCGGGCTTGCCACCACGAGCCTCGTGCGCCGGCTCGGACGGAGGAACGCGTGATGCCCTCCGCCGGCCTGCTCCGCCTCGCCCTCGCCGCCCTCTCCCTCGCCGCGCCCGGCGCAGGGCGGGCCGAGACCCCGGAGGCCGCCGTGCCGTCCGCCACCGCCCTGCCAGGCGCCCCGCCGCCCAACGTGCCCCCCGCCGGGGCGCCCGTCCGCGCCGGCGCCGGGCCGGCGCTCGCCGGGACCCTCGATGCCGCCGCCTGGGCGGTCTACCGGGCCCGCTTCGTCACCGAGCGCGGCCGGGTCGTCGACACGGCCAACGGCGGGATCAGCCACAGCGAGGGCCAGGGCTACGGCATGCTCCTCGCCGTGGCGGCCGGCGACCGGGCCGCCTTCGAGCGGATCTGGGGCTGGACCCGCGCCAACCTGATGGTCCGCAGCGACGCGCTCGCGGCCTGGCGATGGGCGCCCGACCACCGCCCCGGCGTCTCCGACATGAACAACGCCACCGACGGCGACATCCTGGTGGCCTGGGCCCTGACCGAGGCGGCCGAGGCCTGGGGGGAGCCCGCCTACCGCACGGCGGCGCGGCGCATCGCCGTCGAGTTCGGCCGCAAGACGATCCTGTTCAAGGACCCCCACGGCCCGCTGATCCTGCCCGGCGTCTCCGGCTTCTCCGCCCGCGACCGGGCGGACGGGCCCCTCGTCAATCTGTCCTACTGGGTGTTCCCGGCCTTCCAGCGGCTCGGCCTCGTCGCGCCGGAATACGACTGGGCCTCGGTGATCCGCAGCGGCGTCGAGATCCTGCGCCGCGCCCGCTTCGGCCCGTCGAACCTGCCGACCGAGTGGATCTCCGCCCGCGAGGACGCCCTGCGCCCCGCCGACGGCTTCCCGGCCCTGTTCTCCTACAACGCGGTGCGGGTGCCCCTCTATCTCGCCTGGGCCGGCGTCGGCCGGCCGGAGGACTACGCCCCCTTCAAGACCCTCTGGGGCGGCCTCGACCGGGAGCGCCTGCCGATCGTCGACACCCGGGACGGGCGGCCCGTCGAGTGGCTCACCGAGCCGGGCTACGCGGCCCTGCCGGCCCTCGTCGCCTGCGCCGTCGACGCCACCCCGATTCCCGAGGCGCTGACCACGGTGCAGGATGGCCAGAACTACTATCCGACGACGCTCCACCTCCTGACCCTCGCCGCCGCCCGGATGCGCTACCCGTCATGCCTCAGGTCGTGAGCCCGCCGCCGGATCGCCGCGCCCGCCGCTCCGGTCTCGGGCGGCCGGGGCTCGGCCTCGCGCTGCTGCTCGCGGGCACCGCCGCGGTCGCCGCGCAGGGCCAGGGCAAGCCGGCGCCCGAGGCGGCCCCGCCGCGCATCGTCTACGGGGACGGCGCCCGCGCCCCGGCGATCATGGTCGAGCCCGAGACCTCGGGCGCCTCCGGCATGGTCGACGAGAGCGCGCTGCGCTACTACGCCTCCCAGAAGCAGACCGCCCGGATGAAGGCGGAGATCGCCCGGCTGAAGCGGCTCTACCCCGGCTGGACCGAGCCGCCCGACCTCGACAGCCTGCAGCCGAGCCCCCCCGAGGAAGCCCCGCTCTGGGACCTCTTCACCGCCGGCCGCTTCGCCGACCTCCGGGCGGCCATCGCGCTTCGCCGCTCCGTCGACCCGGCCTGGCAGCCCTCGGAGGAGCTGGCGCGCAAGCTCCGCCGGGCCGAGTTCCGCGATTCGATCCGGAAGGCCTCCACCCCGGACGAGGTCGTGGCGCTCTACCGGGCGGATGCCGGCGCCCTCGACCCGGTCGACGTCGAAAGCCTCTGGACGATCGCCGACGCGCTCGCCGCCTCGGGCGCCTCCGAGGATGCGTTCACCCTCTACAAGTCCGTCCTCGACGGGGGCGCGGATGCCGGCGCCCGGCTCGCCACGATCCAGAAGGCGATGGGCCACCTCAGGATGGACCAGGCCGAGCGGCTGATCGCCATGGGCCGCCGGGACGCCGAGGGCGGCTCCGAGTTCGACGCGATCCGTCTCGACGTCACCCGCGCCCGCATCGCCGCCTTCCTGCACGACGAGCCGGCCGAGACCCCGACGCTGTCCGACCTCACCGCCTTCCAGGCCTATGCCCGCAAGGTCGGGGAGCCGAGCCAGACGGGGCTTCTCGGCTGGTACGCCTACAAGCGCCGCCAGTTCCGGGAGGCGCTGGAGTGGTTCAAGCTCGCCATCGCCAAGGGCGGCGACGCCATGGTCGCCCACGGTCTCGCCCACACCTTGCGCGAGCTGAACATGCTGCGGGAGGCCGAGGAGGTCGCCTATGCCTGGCGCGACCGCTTCGTCGGCAACGAGCTCCTGTTCATCGACATCCTGGAGCGGAAGCTGACGCTCGCGAACCCGCCCTTCATCGAGCCCGCCCGGATCGACCGGTACGCCAAGGTCGTCATCGCGACGAACTCCGGCGAGGGCGCCCAGGGGCTCGCCTGGTACGCCTACAACTCCTGCCAGTTCGACAGCGCCCTCGAGTGGTTCCAGCGCGCCGTCGCCTGGCTGCCGGGCGAGTCGACGGTGTTCGGCTACGCGCTGACCCTCCAGCGGCTCAAGCGCCAGCGCCCCTATCTCGAGACCGTCAACCGTTCCGACGGCCTGTTCCCGAAGGTCGTCGACCTGCTCTTCCGAGAGGGCGGAGGCGGCCCGCCCCTGCCCTGCGAGGCCCAGACCCAGGCCCAACCGCAGGCTGCCGCGCCGCCACGGGGCCAGACGCCGTCCGCCGTGCGGCCGGACGCGCGGGCCGAGGCGCAGGCCTCCTATGGCCGGGTGCCGCGGCCGGACGCCGCGACGGGGGTGCAGGGCGCGGCGCCGCCGGCCGTGCAGCGCAACGAGTTCCCGCTCGCCGTCCCGATGGAGAATCCGCTGCGCTATCCCCCGGCCTCCGTGCAGAGGGCGCTCGCCGAGCCCGTCCCCGCCGGCGCCTACGCCCGCGAGCCGGCGACCAGCCCGGCACCTCTCGTCGCCCGCCGGGCGCCGGGGGCGGGCGCGATGCCCTACGAGCGCTTCGGCTACGCGCTGCTCCCCGGCTACAACGGCCTCGACAAGCCCGAGACGCTGCCGCTGCCCGCCCAGGGCACGCTCTGGCAGGAGCAGCAGGCCGAGCGCGGCCGTGGCCCCTCCGCCGAGAGCGACCGCTTCTCGATGCCCTCCCGGCTCTCCTCCGGCGCCGGGCCGGCCGGCAGCGCCACCCCATGAGGACCCTTCGCAACGGCCGGCGCGCCGCGCTCCTCGTCGCCCTCGCGGCCGGGGTCGGCCTTCTCGGCGGACCGGCGCAGGCTCAGACCGCGCCGGCCCTGCGCCTTCCGGGCGCCGGAACCGTGGCCGGCGTCGTGGAGACGCGCCTGCGCGACGGCTTCGACCAGCGCATCCGCTACGCGGGCGGCGACGGGCGCAACCATGCCGAGATCGCGCTGCGCAACGAGACCGGCGACCTCCTGCTCGCCTTCCCGCCGCGCCTGTCGAAGCCGAGCCAGTTCGGGATCGAGGGGGAGATCGCCGTCCGCTTTCCCGGCCAGGCGATGCGGGTCCTGACGAGCCCGCGCCGGAACGCCTACGGCCCGGTCGGCATCGCGCTCTCGGCCGACTGCCTCTACGCCTGGCAATGGTTCGAGCGTCCGGCCGCCGGCACCCGCGTGGCGGCGGGCGGCCTGTTCGGGCCCCTGCCGCAATCGGCCTCCGGCCGGCGCGCCCTCTCCCTGCGGATCCGGCTCTGCCGCACGGCCGAGGCCAGCCTCGACACCCTCGTCGCCGCCGTCGAGGGCCTGACCATCGTCCTGCCGGAGGGCGGCTTCGCCGCGCCCGCTGCCCGCCCCGCGCGGCGCGCCCCGCCCCGGCCCCCGGCGCCCACGCAGGCTGCGGCCCGGCCCCAGCCCGAGGCGCCGCCGAAGCCGAAGCCGCCGGAGGCGCCTCCGCAGGCCGCCATCACTTCGCCGCGGCAGCCTGCGCCTCCCGTCGCGCCGCCTCCGGAGCCGAGGCCGGGCGATGCCGGGCGGCGCTACCTCGCCCCCACGCTCCCGCCCGCGGCCCCGGAGGCCCCCGCTCCGGCGCCCGCCGAGGCTCCCCCGCCCCGCCCCGGCGGCCCGCAGCGCTACATCACCGACGGCCCCCGGCCCGCCGAGGTGCCGAGCCCCGCCCAGGGCCGCGCGCCCGCGGGCGAGAGCCTGTCGCGCGACCTTCCCGCCGAGGCCTACCGCCCCCCGGCCGCCCCGCGCTGACCGCGTTCCGTCGATCGGAGATACCGGCGCGCGGCGATTGCACGCCATCGCCGCGCTGCCTATAGTGCGCGCATTCCCTTTAGCAGCGTGAGACGGGACGTTCCGGCCTTCGCCCCCGGAACGGGCGGACGGTCAGTCTCCGGACCGACCCGACTCCGCTGAATCCGTTGGAGCCGTTCCCGATGTCCCAGGGCCCGCTGATGCCGAAGGCCACCGCCGTGTGGCTGGTGGAGAACACCTCGCTCGCCTTCGAGCAGATCGCCGATTTCTGCAAGCTGCACCCGCTCGAGGTGAAGGGCATCGCCGACGGCGAGGTCGCCGCCGGCATCAAGGGGCTCGATCCGGTCTCCACGGGCCAGCTCACCCGCGACGAGATCGAGAAAGCCCAGAAGAGCCCGAGCTACCGCCTCAAGGTGGCGGTCTCGAAGGTGAAACTGCCCGAGGTCAAGCGCACCACCAAGGGCCCGCGCTACACCCCCCTCTCCCGCCGCCAGGACCGCCCGAACGCGATCCTCTGGCTGCTGCGCAACCACCCCGAGCTTAAGGACGCGCAGATCATCCGCCTCGTCGGCACCACCAAGTCGACGATCCAGCAGATCCGCGGCCGCACCCACTGGAACTCCAGCCAGCTCCAGCCGATGGACCCGGTGACGCTCGGCCTCTGCTCGCAGATCGACCTCGACTTCGAGGTGCAGCGCGCCGCCAAGGACCGTCCAGCGGCGATCGCCGAGGCCGGCGCCTCGCTCCTGCCTGCCGACGTCACCACGGCGCCGGAGCCGGAGGAGGAGGAGCGCAAGCCCGGCCGCGAGGAGCGCATCGACGCCGACTCGGTCTTCGCCCGCCTCAAGGGCCGCCACCAGGACGACGAGGACGACGACGCCTGAGGCGCCGTCGCGAGCCTTCGCCTATATGCCGACAGAGGGCCGTCCGGTTGCCGGATCGGCCCCGATCGCGTATGGGCTCACCCACGTGATCCGTTCGCCGGCCGCCCGCGGGCCGTGCGCCTCCCCTCCGGAGGCCCGCCCGCCGACCGCCGCGCGGAGGCTCACGGCCCTCGACCATCGCGTGACGATCGCGTCGGCACGTCTCCCCGGAGGCGGCGATGGACGGGGGTACCCGAAACGCGAACCGCCGACGCGTGCGACCCCGTGAGCGGGGCCGCTCAGGAGACACCATGACCGCTGGTACCGCGCTGTCGAGCAACCCGAGCCGCGAGGATTTCGCGAGCCTGCTCGAAGAGTCCTTCCTCAGCCACGAGATCACCGAGGGCTCCGTCGTCAAGGGTCGCGTCGTCGCGATCGAGAAGGACGTCGCCGTCATCGACATCGGCGCCAAGACCGAGGGCCGCGTCGCCCTCAAGGAGTTCAACGGCCCCGGCCGCGAGGGCGAGCTCGCCGTCGGCGACGAGGTCGAGGTCTATGTCGACCGCATCGAGAACGCGCTCGGCGAGGCCGTCATCTCCCGTGACAAGGCCCGCCGCGAGGAGAGCTGGGTCAAGCTCGAGAAGGCCTTCGAGGCCAACGAGCGCGTCACCGGCACGATCTTCAACCAAGTCAAGGGCGGCTACACCGTCGATCTCGACGGCGCCGTGGCCTTCCTGCCGCGCTCCCAGGTCGACATCCGCCCGGTGCGCGACGTGACCCCGCTGCTCGGCACGCCGCAGCCCTTCCAGATCCTCAAGATGGACCGTCGGCGGGGCAACATCGTCGTCTCGCGCCGGACCGTGCTCGAGGAGAGCCGCGCCGAGCAGCGCAGCGAGCTGGTGGCCAACCTCGAGGAGGGTCAGGTCATCGACGGCGTCGTCAAGAACATCACCGAGTACGGCGCCTTCGTCGATCTCGGCGGCATCGACGGCCTGCTCCACGTCACCGACATGGCGTGGCGCCGCGTGAACCACCCGTCCGAGGTCGTGACCATCGGCCAGACGGTGAAGGTCAAGATCATCAAGATCAACCACGAGACGCACCGCATCTCGCTCGGCATCAAGCAGCTTCTGGCCGATCCGTGGGAGGGCATCGCCGCCCGCTACCCCGTGGACGCCAAGCTCAAGGGCCGCGTCACCAACATCACCGACTACGGCGCCTTCGTGGAGCTGGAGCCGGGGATCGAGGGCCTGATCCACGTCTCCGAGATGAGCTGGACCAAGAAGAACGTCCACCCCGGCAAGATCGTCTCCACCTCCCAGGAGGTCGAGGTGCAGATCCTTGAGGTCGATCCGGTCAAGCGCCGCATCTCGCTCGGCCTCAAGCAGACCCTGCAGAACCCGTGGGAGGCCTTCTCCGAGAAGCATCCCGTCGGCTCCGAGGTCGAGGGCGAGGTCAAGAACAAGACCGAGTTCGGCCTGTTCATCGGCCTCGAGGGCGACGTCGACGGCATGGTCCACCTGTCGGATCTCGACTGGAACCGTCCCGGCGAGCAGGTCATCGAGGAGTTCAAGAAGGGCGACATCGTCAAGGCGCAGGTCCTCGACGTCGACGTCGAGAAGGAGCGCATCTCGCTCGGCGTCAAGCAGGTCGGCAGCGACCCCTACGCCGAGGCCGGCGACATCAAAAAGAACCAGGTCGTCACCTGCGAGGTGACCGAGGTGAAGGATTCCGGCGTCGAGGTGAAGATCGTCGACACCGACCTCTCCACCTTCATCCGCCGGGCCGAGCTCGCCCGCGACCGCGGCGACCAGCGCCCCGAGCGCTTCGCCGTCGGCGAGAAGTTCGACGCCCGCGTCACGCAGTTCGACCGCAAGGCCCGCCGCGTGCAGCTCTCCATCAAGGCCCTCGAGATGGCCGAGGAGAAGGAGGCGATGGCCCAGTTCGGCTCCGCCGATTCCGGCGCCTCCCTCGGCGACATCCTCGGCGCCGCCTTCAACAAGAAGCGCGGCGACGACGAGTGAGCGGTTGCCCGGCCGCGAGGCCGGGCGCACCGATTCCATCGGGCCTGCGCGGGAGATGTCTCCCGCGCAGGCTTTTTTCATGTCTCGGCGGCCGTTCAGTCCCCGCCGATGCGCAGCGTCGCCGTCGTCCGGCAGAGATCGGTCATGGGCCCCTCGCGCGTCCGGCCCGCAGCCTGGCACGGCGCAGGCGCCGCGCCCATCCCCGGCGGATCGGACCTCTCACGCGCCTGCCGGAGGCCCCTTGCCGTCGAGGCCCGGCGGCGGCTAGAACACGCCACGCCGACGGCGCGAGGCCCCGCGAATCCAAGTCTGCCAAGGACTTGACCGGGCCTCGACCGAGCCTTGGCGGGACCGCTCAGGGTGCCCGCCCCTCCCCGCGCGCGGGTGGGCGGCAGGGTCCGGGAACCGGTCCGCGGAGCCTCGAACGGGGCTCCGAGGCCGTGAGGAGACAGGCACCATCATGGCCGCAGATGCCGAACTCCTGATCGACCGGCGCCGCCTGCGGCGCAAGCTCTCGGTGTGGCGCGTGCTCGGCATCGCCGGCCTGATCGTCGCCGTCGCCGCGGTGGGCTTCCGGGTCCGCGCGGGCAGCGACGGGCGGATGTTCGGCGCCGTGCAGCCGCAGATCGCGCGCATCTCGATCTCGGGCTTCATCGCCGGCAGCGAGGCCACCGCCAAGCTCATGAAGCGGGTCGGCGACTCGCCGGCCGTGCGCGGCGTCGTGGTCTCGATCAACTCCCCCGGCGGCACCACGACGGGCTCGGAGGAGCTGTTCCGCAACCTGCGGGCGCTCGCCGAGAAGAAGCCGATCGTCGCCTTCGTCGACGGCACCGCGGCGTCGGGCGCCTACATCACCGCGATCGCCGCCGACCACATCGTCGCCCGCGAGACCTCGCTCGTCGGCTCCATCGGCGTGCTGTTCCAGTACCCCGAGGTCTCGGGGCTCCTCGACAAGGTCGGGGTCAAGATGGAATCCGTGAAGTCCTCGCCCCTGAAGGCCGAGCCCTCGGGCTTCGCGCCGACCTCGCCGGAGGCCCGCGCCGCGCTCGCGGCGGTCGTCGGGGACACCTACGCCTGGTTCAAGGGCCTCGTCGCCGAGCGCCGCAGGATGGACGACAAGCAGCTCGCCGTCGTCTCCGACGGGCGCGTGTTCAGCGGCCGCCAGAGCGTGCCCCTCAAGCTCGTGGATGAGCTCGGCAGCGAGCGGCAAGCCATCGCCTGGCTCGAGAACGAGCGCAAGGTCGCCAAGAACCTCCCCGTGAACGACTGGAAGCCCACCACCGACAAGGGCTTCAAGCTGTGGTCGGCGCTGGGCTTCGGCGCCGATCTCCTCGGGCTCGACGGGCTCGGCGAGCGCCTGCGCGAGGCCGGCGCCCGCGCCGACCTGACCCAGACCGGCCTCCTCGCCCTCTGGCGGCCCGGCGAGGCCGAGTCCCGCTAGCGGAGCGCCGCCCGTCCCGCCAGGAGAGACCCGGCCCGGAAGCGCCGTCCGGGCGCCTCCGACGAACCCGAGAAGACCGCCGCATGATCAAGTCGGAACTCGTTCTGAAGATCGCCGAGCAGAACCCGCACCTCTACCAGCGGGACGTCGAGACCCTCGTGAACGCGATCCTCGACACCATCGCCGAGGCGCTCGCCCGGGGCGACCGGGTGGAGCTCAGGGGCTTCGGCGCCTTCTCCGTCAAGCACCGGGACGCGCGCCGCGGCCGCAACCCGCGCACGGGCGCGGCGGTGGCCGTCTCCGAGAAGGCGATCCCCGTGTTCAAGACCGGCAAGGAGATGCGCCAGCGCCTCAACGCCGCCGGCATCGGCGAGGCGGCGCAGGCCGCCTCCTGAGCCGCCCGTGCCCGGCATCCCCTTCGCCGGAGCGTGCTCTATCTATTGGCGCGCCGCCCGGCACCGAACCCCCGGCCGCCCTCTGATCCGGCGGTCCTTACGGAGACCAGGATGATCCGCTTCCTCAAGGGTCTGGTTCTGCTGCCGGTGGCGGTGATCGTGATCCTGCTCGCGGTCGCCAACCGCGAGGCGGTGCGCCTGTCCTTCGATCCGTTCTCGGAGATGCCGGTCTTCGCCGTCACCGTGCCGCTCTACCTCGTGGTGTTCGCCGCCGTTGCCATCGGCATCCTGGTCGGCGGCGTCGGCGCTTGGCTCGGCCAGGGCACGACCCGCCGCAGGGCCCGCGACCGCGGCCGCCAGGTCCGCCGCCTCGAGGGCGAGACCGAGCGCCTGCGCAGCCGCTTGCCCGAGGAGACGACCGCCGGCCGCGTGGCGCTGCCGGCGCCGCGCTAGGCTCGACGGAGCCGGCGCGTTCCGGCGGAAGGTGCTATAGCCGCGCGATGAACGGCGTCCGCGTGAAGATCTGCGGCCTCTCGACCGAGGACACGCTCGACGCGGCGCTCGAGGCCGGCGCCGACCTCGTTGGCTTCGTGCATTTCCGCGAGAGCCCCCGGCACGTCGCGCCCGAGCGGGCCGCGGCGCTCGCGGCCCGTGCCCGCGGCCGGGCGGAGCGGGTGCTGCTCCTCGTTGATCCCGACGACGCTCTCCTCGACGCCCTCGTGGAGGCCGCGGACCCGGACCTGATCCAGCTCCATGGGCGCGAGACGCCCGAGCGGGTCGCAGCGGTCCGCGCCCGCTCGCGCCGCCCGGTGATGAAGGCGCTCGGCATCGCCGTCCGCGACGATCTCGCGGGGCTCGCCGCCTATGAGGGCGTCGCCGACCGCATCCTCCTCGACGCCAAGGCGCCCCCCGACGCCGCGCTTCCCGGCGGCAACGGCCGCGCCTTCGACTGGGCGCTGCTCGCCGGCACCCGCTTGCCCGAGGGCTGGATGCTCTCGGGCGGCCTCGATCCGGCGAGCGTCGGCGCGGCGCTCGCCCGGACGGGCGCACGGGCGGTCGACGTCTCGTCCGGTGTCGAGAGCGGGCCCGGCGTCAAGGACCCCGAACGGATCGCGGCCTTCGTCAAGGCCGTGCGCGGGCGCTGAGGCCGGCCCGCCTTGATTTCCCGGCGCCCGGTTCAACCTGGGGAGAGCCGGGCGCACGAGACGCCCGCGGCGACGGGAGGTCAGCATGGGCAATGATCGGCGCGATTTTCTGCGCGTGACGGCGGGCGGCCTCGCCGCGGCGGCCGCTGGCGGCGGGGCCTCGGCGGCGTCGGCAGCCTCGCCCGGGGCGCCGCAGGGCGGTTTCGCCATGCCGCGGGATGCGGTGCTCCTCAACATGCGCCGCGACGGCGACTTCCGGCTCGGCGCCAAGACGGACCGCGGCATCCTCGACGTCACCGCCGCCGGCGAGGCGCTGGGCCTGCCGGCGCCCGCCGACATGGACGACCTCCTCCAGAACGGGAAGGGCGAGGCGCTTCAGGCCATCCTGAAGGGCGCCGCCGCGCGCGGCGACGCGAGGCTCTACCTCAAGGAGGCGGAGGTCGCCTTCGCGCCCCTCGTCACGCGGCCTGAGAAGATCGTGATGATGGGCTTCAACTACCGCCACCACGCCGAGGAGACCGGCACGCCGATCCCGAAGAACCCGCCGCTCTTCAACAAGTACAACAACGCGCTCAACCACCACGGCGGCACCATCAAGCTGCCGACGGCCGCCGCGCGGGAGTTCGACTACGAGACCGAACTGGTGATCGTGTTCGGCCGCGAGTGCCGAGACGTGTCGGAGGCGGACGCCCTCGATTATGTTGCCGGCTACGCCACCGGCAACGACTTCTCCGCCCGCGACCTGCAGACGCTGACCTCGCAGTTCATGATCGGCAAGACCTGCGACGGCTTCGCCCCGCTCGGCCCCTACCTCGTGACGAGCGACCGTGTGAAGGACCCGAACAACCTGCGCCTGGAGACGCGGGTCAACGGCGTCACGCGGCAGGACTGGAACACGAGCGACATGATCTTCAACTGCCGGCAGCTCATCAGCTTCGCGTCCAAGGTGATGACCCTGAAGCCGGGCGATATCTTCTACACCGGCACGCCGCAGGGCGTGATCTTCGGCGAGAAGGCGCCCCGCGCCGAGCGGCAGTGGCTCAAGGCGGGCGATGCCATCGCCTGCAGCCTCGAAGGGCTCGGCGAGCTGCGCTTCACGCTGACCTGAACGTCCGGCCGTCGGGGTGCGGCGGGTTCGCCACCTTGCCATCGCGAGGCGGAGGGCCCAAACCCCGGCCCAGGATCGACCAACAACCAAGCGTGAGCCCCGTGACCGCCGCTCCCCCTCCGAACTCGTTCCGCAACGGCCCCGACGAGCGCGGCCGCTTCGGCATCTTCGGCGGCCGCTTCGTGGCCGAGACCCTGATGCCGCTGATCCTCGACCTGGAGGCGGCCTATGCCGAGGCCAAGGCCGATCCGTCCTTCCAGGCGGAGATGGACGGCTACCTCACCCATTACGTCGGCCGGCCGAGCCCGCTCTACTACGCCGAGCGCATGACCGAGCACCTGCGGGCCAAGGCGCCTTCGGGCCACGGCGCGCGGGTGTTCTTCAAGCGCGAGGAGCTGAACCACACCGGCTCCCACAAGGTGAACAATGTGCTCGGGCAGATCCTGCTCGCGCGCCGCATGGGCAAGCCGCGGATCATCGCCGAGACCGGCGCCGGCCAGCACGGGGTCGCCACCGCCACCCTCTGCGCCCGCTTCGGCCTGAAATGCGTCGTCTACATGGGCGCCGTCGACGTGGCGCGGCAGGCCCCGAACGTCTTCCGCATGAAGATGCTCGGCGCCGAGGTGGTGCCCGTCGAGTCCGGCACGAAGACCCTCAAGGACGCCATGAACGAGGCGCTCCGCGACTGGGTCACCAACGTCGCCGACACGTTCTACTGCATCGGCACGGTGGCCGGCCCCCATCCCTACCCGGCCATGGTGCGCGACTTCCAGTCGATCATCGGCCGCGAGACGAGAGAGCAGATGCTGGCGCAGGAGGGGCGTCTCCCCGACTCGCTGGTGGCTTGCATCGGCGGCGGCTCCAACGCCATGGGGCTGTTCCACCCGTTCCTCGACGATCCCGAGGTCGAGATCTTCGGGGTCGAGGCAGCGGGTCACGGCGTCTCCTCGGGCCTCCACGCGGCCTCGCTCACCGGCGGAAAGCCCGGGGTGCTCCACGGCAACCGCACCTACCTCCTCATGGACGGCGACGGCCAGATCGCCGATGCCCACTCGATCTCGGCGGGGCTCGACTATCCGGGCATCGGCCCCGAGCACGCCTGGCTGCACGAGGCCGGCCGCGTCACCTACCTCTCGGCCACCGATTCCGAGACGCTGGAGGCGTTCAAGCTCTGCTCGGCGCTCGAGGGCATCATCCCGGCGCTCGAGCCCGCCCACGCGCTCGCCAAGGTCTTCGAGCTCGCCCCGCAAAGGCCGGCCGATCACCTCATGGTCGTCAACCTCTCGGGACGGGGCGACAAGGACATCCCCCAGGTCGCCGAGATCTTCGGGACGAAGCTCTGACCCGACCCCGCCCTGAGCCTTTCGGCGCGGGGCTGGCACCGATCACGGGCCGTGGGTCCGCCGCTCGACGAGGCGGGGCACGGGTCCGTCCCTGCTCCGCGCACGCCCCCGGAGGCGCCCCGCGGCAAGGCGCCCGAGGCCGTTGACACCGCCGCGCCCCTCTCCCTATACGACCCCTGTCCCTCGCGAAGGGCGCGCTCCGGCGCGGCGCGAGGCGGCACGACCGGTGGCGGGGTAGCTCAGTTGGTCAGAGCAGAGGAATCATAATCCTTGTGTCGGGGGTTCAAATCCCTCCCTCGCTACCAGCGCCTCTCCCCGTGACGGGGCTCTTCAATTGAGCCGCTTCTTTCCGAACGGGACCGTGCGAGCCTCGTCCTCGACGGCGTGCGCCTTCCCGCGGCTTGTCCGTCGTCAGATGAT
>NZ_BPQR01000063.1 GCF_022179345.1 Methylobacterium jeotgali
GGCGGTCCCCGCCGCGACAGGAAAATCGAAAAATCTTTGGCGGGCCTCAAAAAATTCTCCCTGGACGATCCGCTTCTGCCGCGACCGCTCACGTTTATTGCGCTGCGATGGGATTAAATCGGCGTCATCAAACTGATACGCGATTGCGGTTTGGCTCGCCCCGGACTTGCTGCCGGGGAGACGCCGATGGCCGACGAGACGGAGACGGCGACGCGGGTACGGACGCTCTTCCTGTCCGACATGCATCTCGGCACCAAGGGGTGCCAGGCGGCCCTGCTGCTCGACTTCCTAAGGGACTACGACGCCGACGAGATCTACCTCGTCGGCGACATCGTGGACGGCTGGCAGCTCCGCTCGAGCTGGTACTGGCCCCAGGCCCACAACGACGTCGTCCAGAAGCTGCTGCGCAAGGTCCGCAAGGGCACGAACCTCGTCTACGTGCCGGGCAATCACGACGAGTTCCTGCGCGACTACATCGGCACCCATTTCGGCGGCGTCGAGATCGCCGACAGCCGCATCCACGAGGCCGCCGACGGGCGCCGCTACCTCGTGATCCACGGCGACCAGTTCGACATGGTGGTGCGCCACGCCCGCTGGCTCGCCCATCTCGGCGACGGGGCCTACACCTTCGCGCTGTTCGTCAACACCGGCCTCAACAAGGTCCGCCGCCGCCTCGGCCTCTCCTATTGGTCGCTCTCGGCCTGGGCGAAGCTGAAGGTCAAGAACGCCGTCAACTTCATCGGCAAGTTCGAGGAGTTCCTCGCGGCCGAAGCCCGGCGGGCCGGCGCCGACGGCGTGATCTGCGGCCATATCCACCATGCCGCGAACCGCGACATCGACGGCCTGCGCTACCTCAACACCGGCGACTGGGTGGAATCCTGCACGGCGATCGTCGAGCACTACGACGGCACCATGGAGGTGCTGCACTACCCGTCCATCCTGCGCGCCCGGTCGGCGGACGCCTCGACGACCCAGGAGGCGCCCCGCCTGCCCGCCCCGGTCCCCGGCCGCAGGGCCGTCGCGTGAGGCTTCTGATCGCCACTGATGCCTGGCACCCGCAGGTCAACGGCGTCGTGCGCTCGCTGGAGCACATGGAGGCGGCCGGGCGGACAATGGGCCACGAGCCCCTGTTCCTGACGCCCCGCGACTTCCGCTCCGTGCCGCTGCCGGGCTACCCGGAGATCCGCCTCTCCCTCGCCGGCCGGCGCTCGGTCGAGCGGCGCTGCGACGCCCTGGCACCGAGCCACGTCCACATCGCGACGGAAGGGCCGATCGGGCACGCCGCCCGCCGCTACTGTCTGGCGCGGGGGCGGCCCTTCACCACGAGCTATCATACCCGCTTTCCCGAGTATCTCGCCGCGCGGGCACCTGTCCCCCAATCCTGGAGCTACGCTTGGCTGCGGCGCTTCCACGGCGCCGCCTGCGGGACCATGGTCAGCACCCCTTCCCTGGAGCGCGATCTCGCCGGCCGCGGCTTCACCAACCTGATGCGCTGGACGCGGGGCGTCGACACGGAGCTTTTTCGCCCGCAGCCGGATGATGCACCCGATCCCTTCGCCGGCCTGCCGCGGCCGATCTTCCTGTTCGTCGGGCGCGTCGCCGTCGAGAAGAACCTCGACGCCTTCCTCGCCCTCGATCTACCGGGCACCAAGGTCGTGGTCGGCGACGGTCCAGACCGGGCCCGGCTCGAGGCCCTCGATCCCGCCGCCCGATTTCTCGGGACCCGCACCGGAGCCGAACTCGCGCGGCTCTACGCGGCCGCCGACGTGTTCGTGTTCCCGAGCCTCACCGACACCTTCGGCATCGTCCTCCTCGAGGCCCTGGCCTGCGGCCTGCCCGTGGCCGCCTACCCCGTGACCGGCCCCCTCGACGTCATCGGCGGCACCGGGGCGGGCGTGCTCGACCGGGATCTTCGCGCTGCGGCGCTCGCCGCCCTCGACATCTCCCGCGAGGTCTGCCGAGCCGAGGCCGAGCGCTACACCTGGGCCGAGAGCGCCCGCCAGTTCTACACGAATATCGAGACCGCCCACGCCCGGGCACCGCTCCCGGCGGCCCCCGCCCGTCCGCCGGTCGCCGGGGCGGCTGAACTCGGCTGAGGATCGGCGGCGGCGCGCCATCGACGCCGGACGCCGCCGGTGGCATGGCATCGTGGATGCCGCCCTTCGATCCGGTCCGTGCCAGCGACTATCCCACCGCCATCGGCTGCGATGAGGTCGGCCGCGGCGCGCTGTGCGGGCCCGTGGTGGTGGCCGCCGTCCATTTCGAGCCGGCCGCGATCCCCCCCGAGCTGCTCGCCGCCCTCGACGACAGCAAGCGCGTGCCGGAGCCCCTGCGCGAGGCGCTGACGCCGCTCATCCACCGGCACGCGCGGGTCGTCGTGGCGGCGGGCTCGCGGGCGCTCGTCGACCGCATCAACGTCCGCGCGGCGACCCTCGATGCCATGCGCCGGGCGGTGACCCGGCTCGGCATCGACGGGACCGTGCTGGTGGACGGCCGCGACATCATTCCCGGCCTCGACCTGCCCTGCCGGGCGGTCATCGGCGGCGACCGGCTGGTGCCGCAGATCGCGGCGGCCTCGATCGTCGCCAAGACCTTTCGCGACCGGCTGATGCGAGTGCTCGCCCGGCGCTATCCCGACTACGCTTGGGAGCGCAACGTCGGCTACGGCACGGCCGTGCACCGCGCCGGCCTCCTGGCGCGCGGGCGTAGCCCCCACCACCGCCTCACCTTCACGCGGGGCTTCGGGGCCGTCTGAATCCTTCAGAACAGCGAGAGCTGGTCGGTCGGGACGCGGAAGGCCGAGGCGTCGAGGGTGAGGCGCGTCTCCGCGAAGCCGAGGCGCTCCCGCGCGAGGCGCATCCGCTGGGCGATCAGCCCGGCATAGGCGCCCTCCCCGAGCATGCGCTTGCCGAAGGTGGCGTCGTAGGCCTTGCCGCCCCGCGCCTGCCGCACCAGCGAGAACACGTGCTCGCGCCGGCCGGGATAGTGCTCGGCGAACCAATCCGAGACGAGGTCGTCGAGCTCATGGGGAAGGCGCAGCAGGACATGGCTCGCCTCCCGCGCGCCGCAGTCGCGGGCGGCCTCCAGGATCGCCTCGATCTCGTGATCGTTCAGCGAGGGAATGATCGGCGCGGCGATCACCATCACCGGCACGCCCGCCGCGCTGAGAGCCCGGATCGCGTCGAGCCGCCGCTGCGGATGCGGTGCGCGGGGCTCCATCCGCCGCGCGAGGACCGGGTCGAGGGTCGTCACCGAGACCGCGACCTTCACGAGGCCGAGCCGGGCCATCGGCGCCAGGATGTCGATGTCGCGGGCGACGAGGTTCGACTTGGTGACGATGCCGACGGGGTGGCGGAAGCGCAGCAGCACCTCCAGCACGCCGCGAGTGATGCGGTGGCGCCGCTCGATCGGCTGGTAGGGGTCAGTGGCGGTGCCGAGCGCGATGGTCCGGGGCCGGTAGCTCCGCGCCGAAAGCTCCCGCTCCAGAAGGCGCGCCGCATCGGGCTTGGCGAAGAGCCGCGTCTCGAAGTCGAGACCCGGCGAGAGCCCGACATAGGCGTGGTTCGGCCGCGCGAAGCAGTAGATGCAGCCGTGCTCGCAGCCGCGATAGGGGTTGATGGAGCGGTCGAAGGAGATGTCCGGCGAGTCGTTGCGGGTGATGATGGATCGGGCGCGCTCCGCCGTGACGGTGGTGCGCAGCGGCGGCGCCTCGTCCTCCCGGTCCCAGCCGTCGTCGAAGCTCTCGCGGCTGCTCGCCTCGAAGCGGCCGTCCGGGTTGGCGGTGGCGCCGCGCCCGCGCCGGCCCTCGCCGGACGGCGTGCTGCCGGCGAGCCGGCGCGGCGCCTCCCCTGTCCCATCCCGCATCGACGCCTCCAAACGCGACTCACGGACCGGAACATATCATGAACATAGTCGGTCTACAGGGCGTCGACCGTCCCGTCCCCTGTCCAATCTTTAGGCGGCGCCGACCGGGGAGTTCGGGCGCAACGGCCTGTTCGCATTCGGGAAAGGCGGTTATGGCCGGGCCATGATCTCGGCCCTCACCTACCTCGCCCGTCCGGCCGATCCCGACGCGATCGAGCAGCTGGCCGACACCCTCGGCGCGCTCGTCGCCGGGGTGGCGGCGGGCC
>NZ_BPQR01000064.1 GCF_022179345.1 Methylobacterium jeotgali
TCGGCGGCCTCTCATCCCCCGCAACAACCGCAAACCGCTAACGCGCCGGGCCCTTCCGGCGCGGCGCCCCGGCCGGCATACTAACCGGCACGCCTCCTGCTTCGCCTCTCCGGAGCGCTGCGGTGGCCCTCGCGCATCACCGTTTCGAAATGGAACCAAGCCGCGCGACGCGCGTTAATTTGCCCTTTATTTTCTATTGAGCCGGCGCCAGACGCGTGCGAGCTTCGTCCCGAGCTAGAAGACGGGACGGCCAGATGCGGCACTCGGTTCTCGACGGTCTCGGTTCCGGCAGGGGAGCGGCCCCCTCCTGCGACACGATCCTGGCGCGCTTCTGCAACCTCGCCGCCTACACGCTCGTCGGCAGCATCCTGATGCTTGGAGGCGCGACCACCGAGGCGGTGAGTCGCTCCGCCCCGCTCGAGAACGCCACGCCCGTCGAGACCGGGGGCCCGGCCCGGCCGGTCGCCGCCTGGAACGATTTCTGTGCGCGGATGCCGGCGGAATGCACGGTCGACGTCCGCGAGCCGGCGACGATCCCGCTGACCACGGCGCTATGGCGCACGCTGACGAGCGTGAACCGCCGGGTGAACGCCCGCATCAAGCCGATCACCGATCTGGCCCATTGGGGCGTCGTCGACCGCTGGGACTATCCCGACGACGGCTTCGGCGACTGCGAGGACTATCAGCTCCTCAAGCGGCGCATGCTGGTGGAGCGCGGCCTGCCCCGGCGGGCGCTGCGCATGACCGTCGTCATCGACGACATCGGCGAGGGCCACGCCGTGCTGATGGTGCGCACGGACCGGGGCGACTTCATCCTCGACAACAAGACCAACGTCGTGCTGCCCTGGCGCGCCACCGGCTACACCTACATCAAGCGCGAGGGCCAGGACGGCCGCGCCTGGGTGAACCTCGAGGGCGGCGCCTCCCCGGTCGCCACCGCCAACCGCTGAGGCCGGGCGGCGCTCGCGATCAGGCGCCGGCGATCAGGGCGGCGAGATCGAGGGCGACGCGGCCGGAGAGCAGGCCCCAGCCGCAGGCGACGATGGTCGCGAGCATCACGAAGGGGATCGGACGGCCCTCGATCCGCCGGCCCCGCACGGTGTTGCGCAGGATGATGAAGGGGGCGCCGAAGGCGAGGACGGGCAGGGCCGCCACCGCCCGGACGCCGCCGGCTTCCAGCAGGCTGAAGCTCGCCCGCCGGTCGGTGAACAGCTCGAAGGCGCTGGCCAGGAGCCCGGACAGGGCGAGGCCGACGCACAGGGTCTGGAGATGCTCGATGGCCGCGGGGCTCATGATGCGGGTCACGCTCCTCGAAGGGACACGCGACCTTAACGCGGCTCTTAACGGATCGTTAAGCAGAACACGGCGTCAAGGTTAACGCCGTGCACAGGCGCGCGGCGCGGGGGCCCTACTCGTCGAGATCGGTGTCGAGGATCGCCATCTGGAACTGGAAGGAGTGGTCGCCGTCCTCGTCGTCGACGGAGAGAACGCCCACGAACTCCTCGCCGATGTAGACCTCGGCCGAATCGTCCTTCTTCGGACGCGCCACGACCCGGATGTTCGTGTTCGAGAAGGTCCGGCGGAGGTAGTTCTGCACCTTCGCGATGTCGGTCTTGTTCACGGGCCTGTCACCTCTCTCGTGGGACGGCGGGCGCCGTGCCGGCCGCCCGCTTGGGGCGCGGGAGTGCCACGCCCTCCCCCGAGGGGCAAGCGTGGCCGGGGCCGCGCCGGACGACCCGTCAGATGCCTTCGGCCATGTGGATGAACTGGTCCATGCTCACGAGCTGGTCCATGGCGCGGGCCGGGTCGGCGCAGCCGGCGGCGCCGACCACGCGGGCCGGCACGCCGACGACCGTCGTGTGGGCCGGCACCGGCCGCAGCACCACGGATCCCGCCGCGACCCGCGCGCAGGCCCCGACCTCGATGTTGCCGAGGATCTTGGCGCCGGCGCCGATCATCACGCCGCTGCGGATCTTCGGGTGGCGGTCGCCGCCCTGCTTGCCGGTGCCCCCGAGCGTCACCCCGTGCAGGATCGAGACGTCGTCGTCGATCACCGCCGTCGAGCCGACCACGAGGCCGGTGGCATGGTCGAGGAACAGGCCCCGGCCGAAGCGCGCGGCGGGGTGGATGTCGCACTGGAACACCTCCGAGGACCGGCTCTGAAGGTAGAGGGCGAGGTCGCGCCTCCCCTGCCCCCAGAACCAGTGCGCGAGACGGTGCGCCTGGATGGCGTGGAAGCCCTTGAAGTAGAGCACCGGCTCGATCACCCGCGCCGTGGCGGGGTCGCGGTCCATCACGGCGCCGATATCGGCGCGGAAGGCTTGGCCGAGGCCGGCGTCGTGCTCGATCGCCTCGGCGAAGCCGTGGGCGACGAGCTCCGCCGGCAGGGAGGCGTGCCCGAGCCGCGCGGCGACCCTATGGGCCACCGCCGCCTCGAGACTCGGATGGTTGAGGATCGAGCTGACCATCAGGGAGGCGAGCTGCGGCTCCTCCCGCACCACGGCCTCCGCCTCGTCGCGCAGGCGCGACCAGACGGGATCGCAGATGCCGGCGAGCGACTCCCGACCCTGGGCGGCACTGGCCGAAGGGCTCATGAACGGGCTCGCGGACATGGGCGTCTCCTCGTTTCCCGGAGGCGGTGACAGGCACGCTGCGGGAGGGATCATAACGCCCGACGCAGGCGAAGCGAAGGATCCTGCTCCGGCAGGGTTACGGCGGGGTGCAGCCTTCTCGCTGCACCGCACCCGGCTTAGCATGGGGAGGGCGCCGGCCCGTTCAAGGGCCGGGCTGGTGACGGCGCCGGCGGTCCGTCAGGCGGCGGCCGTCAACAGCGCCCGAACCGGGCCTCGATCGCCTCCACGAGGCGGTCGGTCATCGCCTCGACGGTGACGTCCGAGGTGTCGACCGTGGCGGAGGCGCGGGCGTAGAGGGGCTCGCGGCTCGCCAGCACCGCGCGCAGCTCCTGCATGGCGGTGGCGTGATCGCCGGTGGGGGCGAGCTGGCCCTGGTCGCGGACCCGCTGCATGTGCTCCTCGGGGGTCGCCCGCAGCCAGATCGTGAAGAAGGCCTGCAGCAGCAGGTCGTAGGTCAGGGGCTCGGCGACGATGCCGCCGCTGGTGGCGAGGATCAGCGGGCCGGGATGCTCCGTCAGCCGGCGCAGGGCCGCCTGCTCCAGGCGCCGATAGCCGTCCTGGCCGTAGATGGCGAAGATCTCCTTCACGGAGAGCGCGTTCTCGCGCTCGATCTCGTGGTTGAGCTCGACGAAGCTCCAGCCGAGGCGCTCGGCGGCCATGCGCCCGAGGGTGGACTTGCCGGCGCCGCGCAGGCCGATCACCGCGACGCGCCGGCGCGCCGCCTCGCCCCTGGACTCCGCGCCGCCGGTGAGCGCACCCTTCGCCGCCGTCACCTGGGCCGGCGTGGCGTGAGGCAGCAGATCGCGCAGCACCGACCAGTCGGTCGAGACCTCCTGCTCGGCCACGAGATCGTCGAGGCGCACGCCCATGGCGTTGGCGACCCGCCGCAACAGGATGATCGAGACGTTGCCCTGGCCGCCCTCGAGCTGGGCGATGTAGCGCTCCGAGAGGCCGGATGTCTGCGAGAGCAGCTTGCGCGACAGCCCGCGCACCGTGCGCGCGTGGCGCACCCGGCGTCCGAGATCGTTCAGGAACTGGGCTTCGTGGTCCGCCGCGCCGGTCATGGCTGCGTTCGCTCTCCGATCCGCCAAGCCGGGGACGGCTCCCGACGCCCCCCTTGCGGCGTTCCTCTACAGGACCGCGCCGACGCCGTCTCCACCCCTGATGCGATGGCCTGGGAATGACGGGTCCGCCGATGTCGCAGGCCGATGTCGCCGTGGCCGGCTCCCGCCGTCCAAGCAGGATCGGGGCCTACTCGGTGACGGGCAGCGCTGTGGCTTCGAGGACGGGGGCCGCCTTGCGCGCGACCGCGGCGGGGCGCCCGACGGCGGCGAGCAGCTGGGCGGCGGGGCGGCGGGGCGGCAGCGGCACCTCGATGGCGTCCGTGACGACGGCCTCGGCCGTCGCGGCGGGCGGGTTCGCGGCGGCTGCCGGCTGGACCGGAGCGGCGGCGGCCGGGGCAATGGCGAGCGCGGACAGGTCCGCGGCGGGCGCGAGGCTCGCGACCAGCGTCGTGCCGCCGAGGGAGGCCGGGCGGCGTGGCGGCAGCGGCACCTCGACGCTCTCGGTGGGCGCGGCGGCGGACGCCGCCTGGGCGTAGGCCAGCGCCTGGCCGCCTGTGTCGGAGGGGCGGAGCGTGAACAGGTTCGCGAAGGAGCCGGCCGAGTTCGGCGACGGTGCCGCGGCGGGGGTCGCGTCCGCGACCTCGCTGGTGATGCCGAGCTTCTTGGCGGCGTAGTAGTAGCCGCGGTTGTAGTACTGGTAGGCCAGCGCGAGGTCGCCCTTGGCGGCCTTGTAGGCGCCGGCGAGGTAGGCGATCCCGTAGCGCAGGTTGGTCTCGGGGTCGTAGAGGCCCGGCGCGTCGCCCTTGTAGCCGAGCCCCCGCGCGGTCGCGTGCTTGATCTGCATCAGGCCGAGCGCGCTGCCGCCCTTGGCCTTCGGGTTGTAGTTGCTCTCGCGCTTGATGACCTTGTGGATGAACGCCGACGGCACGCCGCTCGCCTTGGCGTGGACCTCGATCAGGGCGTCGATGTTGTCGCGCGCGCCCTGGGCCAGGGCCGGCGTGCACGAACCGATCAGGGCGCCCGCGAGGCACAGGAGGCGAACGTTCATGCGAGAGACCCGGACCCGTTTTCGTTACGGTCTAGGTCGAGGCCAAATAAGGCCGGAAAGCGGCCCGCGAGGGGTCGCGGCGTGGCGGGGCTCCTCGCGGCCCTTCCCTGTGCCCTGGGGGACACAGGCGCGGAGACTTCAGGTCCCGCCGATCACGAACGCGTCCATGGCCTGGGCGAAGCCGTCCGCGTCGTTGCCGGAGGTCGTCCGCGCGGCCCGCGCCTTCACGGCGTCGGAGGCGTTGCCCATGGCGATGGCGAGCCCGGCGCGGGCGAACATCGCGGTGTCGTTGGCGCCGTCGCCGATTGCCGCGACGCGTTCCCGCGTCACGCCGACCCGCTCCGCGATCCGGTCCAGGAAGGCGCCCTTGTCGAAGCCCAGCGGCGTCACGTCGAGATAGTAGCGCTGCGAGCGGTGGATCGCCGCCTGCGTCCCGAGCTCCCGCGCGAGCTCCTCCTCGATCGCGGCGAGCCGGTCGCTCTCGCGGCTAACGCCGACGATCTTCGAGGCGGCCTCGAGGAGCGGATCGAGGTCTTCGACCACGGTCGGGCCGGTGGCGAGGGTCCGCGCTTCGAGATCGGCATAGGGCGCATCCGGATCGCGCAGGTTCCAGGCTCCGTTCGCGAAGACCCAGACGTCGACGCCCGCGCGCAGGAGATGCGCCGCCGCCGCGCGGGCGACGGGGGCCGCCAGGCGGGTCTCCGAGAGAACCGCGCCGTCCGGCGCCACCAGGGTGGCGCCGTTGAAGGCGCCCATGGGCAGGCGGATGTCGAGTTGCCGGGCGATCGCCCGCAGGCCGACCGGCGGCCGGCTCGACACTACGGTGAAGCCGATGCCCGCCCGCCCGAGGCGGGCTACGGCCGCCACGGTCGCGGGCGTCAGCGCCTTGTCGTCGGTGACGAGGGTGCCGTCGATGTCGGAGACGACGAGGGCGATGTCGGTCATCGGTCGAGCGTCTCCGGTTCGAGGCAAAGGCCGTCGAGGATCGCCTCGACGATCGCGGCCGGGGCCTCCTCGATGCCGACGCTGAGAACGCTCTCGTCGGCCTCGGGCTCCTCCAGGGCGGCGAACTGGCTGTCGAGCAAGCTCGCCGGCATGAAATGGCCCCTGCGGGCGGCGATCCGCCCGGCGACGAGGGCCCGGCTGCCCTCGAGGTAGACGAGGCCCACCTCCGGCCGCCCGGCCCGCAGGATGTCGCGGTAGCGGCGCTTCAGGGCCGAGCAGGCCACGACCCCGCCCTCGCCGGCGGCGAGGCGCGACCCGATCCAGGCGGCGACCGCGGCGAGCCAGGGCGCCCGGTCGGCATCGGTCAGTGCGTGTCCCGACCGCATCCGCGCCACGTCTCCCGCGGAATGGAAGTCGTCGCCGTCCGCGAAGCGCCATCCGAGCCGCTCGGCGAGGCAGGCGCCGACGGTGCTCTTGCCGGAGCCCGACACGCCCATCACCACGACCACGCGCGGGCCCGGCCCGCGGGAGGTCTCTTGCGCTTCCGGTTCGCTCATGGGCGGGAAGCTTGGGCGGCAGGGCGCGAGGGCAAGCCTGCGCTTCGTCACACCGCCGTGGCCGTCGCCGCCTCGGGACACGCCTCCGGCATCGTCTCGACGATCGGAGCGAGCACCCGCTCGCGCAGGCGCTGAGGGCCGAGCGTCATGGCGAAGAAGTCGTAGGCGCCGGGGCGGTCGTTGGCGAGCAGGAACTGGAAATGCGTGCGGAACGGGCTCCGGTGGACCCGCGCGTAGCGCTCCGGCGACATGATCTCGCGAAAGCAGGCGGAGCGGATCAGCGGGTTGGCGGGCGCCTCCCCGCGAAGGTCGAGAGGGATGTCGCGCAGCGGGTTGAAGCCCGGAAAGTTCATCCAGTCCTGGGGCGCCTGCACGTCGAGCCAGACGAGGCGCGAGGAGGCGACGAGCCCTGCGATCTCGGCCCGCAGCCGGTGCGCGTTCGGCTGGAGCGCCACGAGAGGCACGCCCGAGCCGAGGGTAACGAGCCCGAGGCTCGGGCCGTCGATGCCGAGGCCCGCGTTGCGGGCGAGGATGCGGGCGGCGACCTCGACGGCGGTCAGCGCGCCGGAGGAGTGGCCGACGATCAGCACCTCGTCCGGCGGCTCGGCCGAGGCCGCCAGAGCCGCGATCCGGGTCAGGACGAGGCCCGTGAAGGCCTCAAGCCGCGCCTCGTAGTCCGGCCGCAGGCCCTGGCCGTGCTGCCAGTTGAACACCCAGTCGTTGAGGAGCTGCCAGAAGAAGATCCGGTTGAGGACCCTTTCCAGCGCCACGATCCAGGCGATGCCGGCGGCGACGCCCGCCGTCAGGGACAGCCAGTGCGGCAGGTTCAGGCCGTGGTCGAACCAGCCGCCGAGATGGGCGTGCACCAGCGTGCCGAGGCAGACCGAGACGAGCGTCAGCAGCACCAGCATGACGAAGGGATAGAAGATGACGTTCCCGTATTTCCAGCTCAGCCGGTAGAGCCGGATCAGGGTGCCCGTGCAGAGCATATGCAGGGTGCCGGCGAGCAGCAGGCCGATGCTGACGACCCGGCTGCGCTTGAAGTCCCGCCGCACGAGGTCGTCCCAGAGCAGCACGTCGTAGCCGGTCTCGGCCCCCTGGGTCGGGGGATGGGCGCCGACGCTCCAGCTCTGCACGAGCCCGTCCGCCGAGGTCTCCGCCGTCGAGAGCGCGCGCTTGCCCTCGCCGAAGCGCTTGGCCCGGCGCATGAGCTCACGCACGAAGAGCTGCCGATAGCGCGTGCAGCCCTCGGGATCGTAGCCGGGAACATAGAAGACGTGGCGCCGGCGGACCGGCCCCGGCCGCCCGGCCTGGAGGGCCGGCGGCGTATAGCTCAACGACGTCATGGTTCGGTGCCCCGCCCCCGCGGCAAGCCCGTCCACCGGTCCGGCCTGCGCCGTCCGATCCGGGATTCGTAGACGGGTCGACGGACGGTTTTCAATCGATCCGACCGATGGTTGCGCGTTTCGGCGGCCGTCCGTGGTCCGGGCGCATCACCCCGGGGCCGTATGGGCCGGCCTGTGCGAAGCGGGGGCAGGACAGGGCCCCGCCCGCCGGCGGCCTCTCGCGGGGACAGTGTGGCCGGCCCGCCACGGACACTGGCCTGCCTTTCGGCTAGGCAGCAGGGGTGAGAACCCAGCGGGCAAAACGGATGCGCTCTGCCGCCCTCCTCCTGTGCACCGCTCTCGCGGTCTCCGGCTGTTCGATTT
>NZ_BPQR01000065.1 GCF_022179345.1 Methylobacterium jeotgali
GGGGACCGAACGGGGCCCGGGACGAGTTCCACCTCGCCGCGGCGGCCCAGAACCTCAGGAAGCTCGCCAAGCTGATCCCGCTGCAGCAGCTGAGCCTGGCCTGATCGGCCGGGATCGCCGTCACGCCGGACAGAAGCGCTCATCCGCTCGGCACTCGATCCACATCGGCCGCGGGTTTTTCAACGAAATCCGCCATAAGCGGCCCTTCCAACAGAGTCGCTGGAATGGCTGCTTAGCCTTCGAAACCTGCCATTGGCATGGAATAGCAGGTCGCGGCGACCACAACGTCCTCATTTGGGAGAACGGACGGTTCGGTCCGCGCGAACGCTCCCGGTTTCGGTGCGGCATCCGTCCAGCAAACAGATGGCGGACTGCATCGGCTTGGTGGCCTTGCGCGTTGCAGGTGCCTATCCCACGGCGACCGGCCCCGATCAGGCCGCCGTTAGCCGGAGACGAAACATGAGCGATGGCTACCCCTCGATGACGGCCCTCCTGGGCCTGCTTGCTGTCGCCGGCTATCAGAACCGGGACAAGCTCGCGGAAATGCTGGGCGGAGCCGGCCAGGCTACGCCGGCACCGGCTGGCACCGGCGTGGCACCTGGCGGCCCGGGCGCGGGGCTTGGCGGCATCCTCGGCGGTCTGCTCGGCAACCAGCGGGGCCAAGCCCCCGGCGGCTTCCTGCACAGCGGCCTCGGCGAGATGCTTGAGCGCTTCCACCAGGCTGGCCACGGGCCGACCGCGCAATCCTGGGTCGCCCAGGGGCCGAACCAGGAGCTTCCGCCGCAGCACCTTGAGCAGGCCATCGGGCCGGACGTCCTCGCGACCCTGACCCAGCGCACCGGCCTGTCCCGCGAGGAGCTCCTGTCACGGCTGTCCCGGGAGCTTCCCCAGGCCGTCGACCGCTACACGCCGGACGGCCGGATGCCGGCCTAGCCGAGCGCCTGTCGGTCAGGCACGCCCGATCCAGCCGCGCCACGTGAGGGCGGCGAAGAAGAGTTCGACGTCCCGGAAGACGCCTGCAGCACGACGGCGTCCGCCTCGGGAGCGAGTAGGTGCAGGTGAGTCTCCACGGCGACCCGCGCCTTCGCCGCCTGGTCGCGGTCGGCGCCAGAGGCGACCGCGAATGCCTCGTACCGCGCGAGCCACGGCGAACGGCTGCCCTCCTGCGGGAAGCTCGCATGAGCCGCCACGAACCGTTCGCCCGGCTTCAAGCGCCGGCGGATGGGGCGGACGGTGTCCTCGCAGTCCGCTGAGTCGAGGAAGTACAGGGTGAGGGGACGGGCGCCACATCAAAGGGGCCGACGGGCGCATCGTCGATGTAACCCTGGAAGAGGGTGACATCCTGTACTGGCGCTTCCGCAGGAATGGCTGGCTCTAACACGGCCCGTGGGCGCGCTGAACCGCTCACAAGTGACCTGCCGCAAAGCCGCTCGGGCATGCGGCTCAACGTGAGGCCCAGCGGTCGTGCACGAGCCGTGCGACCAAGCCGCGAAGAGCCGCGCACGCCGTCAGATGTCGATCCGCGCTCCGATCTCGACGGCCCGGTCCACCGGGATGCGGAAGTAGCGTGAGGCATCGGTCGCCGCGCGCGCCATGGCGATGTAGAGGCGGTCCTGCCAGACCGGCATGCCCGTCTCCGGCGAGGGCACCAGGACCCGCCGCGTCAGGAAGTAGGAGAGGTTGCCTGCGTCGAAGCCGGCGCCGGCCAGGGCGCGGGGCAGGTCGGGCAGTTCCATGAAGCCGAAGCGCACGGTCACGCAGGTGAAGACATCCGAGAGCGGCTTCACCGCGACGCGCTCACCCTCAGGCACCCGTGGCATGTCGTCGGTGACCACGTGCAGGATGACGTTGCGGGCATGCAGCACGTGGTTGTGCTTCACGTTGTGCATCAGGGCCCCGGGCGTGTCCCCCGGCGAGCCGGTCAGGAACAGGGCCGTGCCCGGCGCCCGCAGCAGCGAACCGGCCTCGGCCATCCGCTCGAAGTCGGACAAGGGCACTCGCCGCCGGTGGATCTCCGCGGCGACGAGGGCCGAGCCGCGCCGCCACGTCCACATCGCCGTGACAAGGGCCGCCCCGATGGTCAGGGGCACCCAGCCGCCGTGGAGCAGCTTCAGCGCGTTGGCGGACAGGAACACCAGCTCGATCAGCAGGAACGGAGCGATGACCGCGACCGCCAGCACGGGCGACCAGCGCCAAGCCTTCCAGGCCACGACGAAGAGCAGAACCGCCGTGATGACCATGTCGCCGGTCACGGCGATTCCGTAGGCCGCCGCCAGTGCGCTTGACGACTTGAACAGCACCACCAGAAACACGACCGCCACGAGCAACCACCAGTTCACTCGCGGGATGTAGATCTGTCCCTTCTCCGTCTCGGAGGTGCGCTGGACCCGCATGCGCGGCAGCAGGCCGAGCTGCATGGCCTGCTGCGTGATCGAGAAGGTGCCGGTGATGACGGCCTGGCTCGCGATGACGGTCGCCACGGTGGCTAGCAGCACCATCGGTAGCAGGGCCCAGGACGGGTAGAGTAGGAAGAAAGGGTTCTCGATGCGCTCGGGGTGGGCGAGCAGCATAGCGCCCTGGCCGAGATAGTTCAGGGCGAGCGCCGGCAGGATGAGGCCGAACCAGGCCACCCGGATCGGCGAGCGGCCGAAATGGCCCATGTCGGCGTAGAGCGCCTCGGCCCCGGTCACGGCGAGGAACACGGCGCCGAGCGCCAGCAGGCCGGCCGTGCCATGGTTGAGCAGGAAGCTCATTCCGTATGCCGGGTTGAAGGCCGCCAGGATACTTAGGTCGTCGGCGAGATGGCCCAGGCCGCCGAGTGCCATGACGACGAACCAGAACGCCGTGATCGGCCCGAAGAACGTCGCCACCCGCGCCGTGCCATGGCTCTGGACCGCGAACAGGCCGATGAGGATGGCAAGGCTGAGCGGCAGCACGTACGGCTCGAAGGCCGGGGTGACGAGCTTGAGACCCTCGACGGCGGACAGCACCGAGATGGCCGGGGTGATGATGGCATCACCGTAGAACAGGGCGACGCCGACCATGCCGAGCACGATGACTGGCCCGCCGGCATGGCCCAGCGCCCGCTGGGCGAGCGCCACCAGGGACGGGGTGCCGCCCTCGCCCTTGTTGTCTGCCCGCATGACCAGGAGAACGTACTTCAGCGTCACGATGAGGATGAGCGCCCATAGGATCAGCGAGACGACGCCGAAGATCATGTCGCGCGTCGGGGCGTGCCCTCCGCCCGCGGCGGCGTGCAGGGATTCCTTTAGCGCGTAGAGCGGGCTGGTCCCGATGTCGCCGTAGACCATACCCACGGAGCCGAGGGTCAGCGCCCAAAAGCCGGTCTTCGCGCCATGGCCCGCATCGGCCGGCAGGGGCGTCCGCTCCGTCGGGAACCCGGCCGTGGCAGGTGCTGGCATCTACGGCTTCCTCCGCCCGCGAATTGAGGCCCCTAGGCCTCAGGGCCTAGAACGGGCGAGACGTGGGGAACGTTCGCGCCAGCCGGGACGAACAAGGCGCCCCCGGACGCGTCGAGGTACGGTTCGGGGACCCCGCGCCGGCAGGCAAGGCCTGCCGGCGCCCAGGTGGCCTCCCCATCCGCGAGCGTCTGGTCCCGCTGCGGTGGGACCCGACGCTCGCGGATGGGGTTTGCCTTCCGGGGAGCCGCAAAGGCGAGTGCCCCATGCCGGTCTTCTTCTTCGACGTGTGCGCCCGCGGGCGCCTGGAAGCCGACGAGGCCGGGCTCGAACTCGCGAACGCCGAGGCTGCCTACCTTGAGGCGTGCGCCGCCATCCCGGGGCTGACGGCCGAGCTCCTGCGCGCCGGGGACGAGCCGCGCGGGTGCGCTTTCGTCGTGGCCAACGAGGCGGGACGGATCCTGTTCGGGGTCCCGTTCCACGAGAGCCAAGGCGGACCCAGCCCTTAGGTCCCACCACTCCCGACGGCTTGGTCCACCCTCACCCCGACTTGTGTGCCGAGCCGGTTGGAGACCTCCACGACGACGGGCGCGCCGCAGGCGGCCATGAGGTCGCGCAGCATGCCGACGCTCTCCTCGGCCTCGGCCAACGACGTCAAGCCCGCGTGGCGGAAGACCTTGCCGGAGGCGAGCACCGCGATGACCGCGAACCGGCCGTCAGGCATGCCGACGATGCGGCATTCGACCGGCTTGGCCATGACGCGCGGCTCCTCGGCTCAGGTCGTCAGGCGGCGGGTGTTGGCGGCGACCAACTCCCGGTAACGGGCGACGACCTCGTCGTGCGATCCGCCCGCCAGCAACGTGTTGGCGGCCTCCATCGCGGCCACGACCTTCTCGCCGACCATCGAGACCATCTCGGCCTGGGCCTCCGCCCCGCCCCAGGCGATCCGGACCAGCCGCAGCTCGATGACCCGCTGCGCCTCGACGGCGAGCAGGAACGCGGCACAGAAGGGGTTCAACATAAGGGCTCCGGTATGGTCGGCGGATCCTGTAACGCACCAAGCGCGGGTGCGGTGCCGTCGGACGGCTACGCAGGGCCCTCGGGAATGCCGCGGTCCGCTCGGAAGGATCCTCCGCATCGCAGGTACCCTTCGTTAGCCACGACGGAGTTAAAGGGCCAGGAACGGATTCGACGGAAAGCACCCGTCAGCGTCTCGCGTCTTATCAACCAAGCAACGACGACGAAGCTCGGGAGAGCCGCTGATGGTCCTGCCTTCACGCCTCGCGCGCCTGCTCCGCTCCACCCATACCTGGATCGGGTTGGGCGTGCTCGCGCCGCTCGGCATGCTAATGGTGTCGGGACTGATGCTGCTCGACCTGCGCCAGGACGCCTGGGACAAGGCCGAGCAGACATCGAGGAACTTGCTCCAGGTCATCGAGCGCGACATCGCCCGGAACGTCGAGGTCATCGACCTCACTCTCCGGGCCATGCAGGACAACATGCGGATGCCGGGTCTCGCCAAGCTCGACCCGGACATGCGCCAGCTCGTGCTGTTCGACCGGGCCACGGGCGCGCGCGACCTGGGGGTCATGTTCGTCCTTGACGAGAACGGCGACGTCGTCGAGGACGCGGCGGCCTCGCCACCGCGCAAGGGCAACTACGCCGACCGCGACTACTTCCAGGCGCACAAGGCCAACGGGCATCTCGGCCTGTACGTCGGCCGCCCCATCGTCTCGCGCCTGACCGGCGAGCGCATGGTCAACTTCAGCCGGCGCATCGACAAGCCCGACGGCTCATTCGGCGGGTTGGTCCTGGGCAGCCTAAAACTCACCTACTTCGCCCGCCTCTTCGACCAGATCGGCCTTGGGCAAGAGGGCGCGATCAACCTCTACCTGCGCGACGGCACGCGCATCACCCGCCACCCCTACCTTGAGGCCGACGTCGGCGTGAACATCGCCGGGTCCCGGACCTTCGACCGATTCGCACGGGAGGGCGCCGGGAAGTTCGTCGAGACCTCCGTCCGCGACGGCGTCCGGCGCCTCTACACGTTCAGCCAGGTTGGCGACCTCCCCCTGATCCTGAACGTGGCGCTCGCCGTCGACGAGGTCGAGGCCGGGTGGCGGGCGAAGGCCGTCTCGATCGGGACCGTTGTGCTCCTGCTGTGCGGCCTCACCGTCGTGCTGTCCCTCCTGTTCGGACGCGAGCTCCGCCACCGTGCCGCCATGCAGGCCGAACTTGCCCGGTTGTCGCTCACCGACGCGCTGACGGGACTGCCGAACCGGCGCCGCTTCGAGGAGGCGTTCGAGGCGGCCTGGGACCGCGCGCGACGCACCGGCAAGCCGCTCTCGCTGCTCGTCGTCGATGCGGACCACTTCAAGCGCTACAACGACCGCTACGGCCACGCGGTGGGCGACGAGGTACTGAAGGGGCTCGCCCAATGCCTTTCCGCCGGCGTGCACCGGCCGGACGACCTCGTTGCGCGCGTCGGCGGGGAGGAGTTCGCGATCCTGTTGCCCGACACCGACCAGGACGGCGCCATGCGCATCGCCAGCAAGGTGCACGAGGCGGTCGCGACGGTCTCGGTGCCCTCGGCAGGCATCGCGGCGGGCGCTGTGACGGTGAGCATCGGCCTCACGACAGGCCATGGCTCAGCGAGCGAGCGGGCGGAGGCGCTGTACCGGGCGGCCGACGCGGCGTTGTACGAGGCGAAGGCGGCGGGCCGCAACCAAACCCGCTGTGCCCCCGGCAGCGAGAAAGGCAACCTGAGGGCTCCAGTGCTTCGTCTCGTCGGGGCCCATCGCGGGCAGGCCTGAGGCAAACGCCGACGATGTCCTCGAAAGCGCGTGGCAGTTCCCCGAGTGGAGGTCCCGAACGGTCCAGATGGTCCCGCAGGCAAAGGGCGGCCAGCGTGATGGGCTTACTGCCCTAGGTCTTGTGGTCTGCGTACCCGTCGCTCGGCCTTAGGGGTGACCTACGGCGTGTCCGCGAAGCGGGACCGGCCGTGCGTGGCTCCCGCCTTATCGGTCCCGGGTCTGGCCCTTGGGATCGCACTCGGCGGCAAGGTTTAGCCGAATGGTGCAGAGCTGCGCGCCCGCCTCGTCACGGACGTAGGCCACGAACGCGCGCTTGCCGTCCGGGGGCGGCGCCTCCCGGCCGATGTCCGGCAACGCCGCAATCGCTGCGTCGCGCGCGGCCTGCAGGCTCTCGTAGTCCTGGCCTTCATCGTCCCGCAGCCACAGTTCACCGTCCTGGAAATCGAGGAAGTAGCGGGGCATCGCGTCGCGGGGCTTGAGAGACCGGTCAATACGAACCTAGAAACCCTTCAGCCGCCGATGGTTGCATGTGTTAACGCGCGCATCCGACGGCCCGCGCCAAGCCGATGAGAAATGCCGGTCTTCCGCCCTTTTGTGCACTTGTGAACTGACAGCGAATCGAGCGTCGCTGTAAGAATAGGTCCAGGCCAACCCGGTACGACGCTCCGCCGCTGATCCATGCCCTCAGACGTCGACGACCTGCTCAGCGGCAACCTCCTCCTCGGCGCCTTGCGCTTGCCCGACCAGGCGCTGCTTCGGCCGCACCTGGAACTGAGGGAGTACCGACGCGGCGAGGCGCTGTTCGACGCAGGCGATGACGTCGGCCACATCACCTTCCCGCTCGGTCAGTGCGTGGCCGCCCTCCTCATCGGGCTCAGCGACGGACGCGCCGTCGAGACGGCCACGGTCGGGCGCGAGGGGGCGGTCGGCGGCGTCGTCAGCCAGGGCTCCCTGCCGGCCTTTAGCCGGGCCGTCGTCCAGATTCCCGGCTCGGTGCTGCGCATCGAGGCGCCGGTGCTGCAGCAGATCAAGCAGACGTCCCCGGGCCTGCGTAACCTGATCACCCGCTACTCCGACTGCCTGCTTGCCCAGGTGCTCCAGTCGGTGGCCTGCAACGCCAGCCACACCATCGAGGCGCGCTGCGCCCGGTGGTTGCTGGGTTTGCAGGACCGTCTCGGCAGCGACGTCCTGCCGGTCACCCACGAGGTGCTGGCCGAACTCCTGGGCGTGCAACGCTCCTACCTGACGCGGACGCTGCGGACCCTGCAGCAGCAAGGGCTGATCCAGGCCCGGCGCGGGCGCATCATCATCCTGAGCCGCCCAGCGGTCGAGGAGACCGCCTGCGAGTGCCACGGCGCGGTCAAGCGCCACTTCGAGACCGTGCTGGGTGCCGTCTACAACGCCTCCGGTACGCTGGTGTCCCTGAGACCCGCGCCAGTGGGTGAGAAGCCGATGTGCCAGGCCGTCTGAGAGGGCGCCGCGCGGATGGAACAGAATACGGTCCCCGGACGTGACCACGCCATGGGGCAGCCCAGCCAAACGACGAACGAGTTCGCGCGCCTGCAGGCGCTCGCCGGCTACGACATCCTCGACACGCCTCGCGAACGGGAGTTCGACGACGTCGCCGACCTGGCGGCCGAGATCTGCGGCACGGCCATCGCGGTGGTGAACTTCATCGGCGACGGGCGGCAGTTCTTCAAGGCCGAGGTGGGACTCGGGGTGCGCGAGACACCGCTTGAGACCTCGTTCTGCCGGCAAGCCATCCTGCAGAGCGATTTCCTCTACGTGCCGGACGCGGCCCGGGACCCGCGCTTCGCCTGCAACCCCCTGGTGACAGGCGAGCCCGGCCTGCGCTTCTACGCCGGCGCCCTGCTCAAGACTGAAGACGGGCATCCGGTCGGTACGGTCTGCGTGCTCGACACCCGGCCGCGCGAACTTACGGAGCGGCAGCAGGCCGGCCTGCGGCGCCTTGCCCGCCAGACCATGGCACTGTTGGAGGCGCGCCGGAACGCCCGCGCCCAGCAGATCCAGAAGGAGCTGCAGGAGCGTATCCTCGACAGCGCGACGGACTACGCCATCATCGCCATGAACCGGAGCGGGCGGGTCACCCGCTGGAGCGCCGGCGCCGAGCGCGTCCTCGGCTGGCGCGAGGAGGAGATGCTGGGCGACCCGGCTCACGTGTTCTTCACCCCCGAGGACCGCGAGGCGGGTCAACCCGAGATCGAGATGGAGCTGGCGCTGAAGGAGGGCTTCGCGCCCGACGAGCGTTGGCACCTGCGCAAGGGCGGCGAGCGGTTCTGGGCCAACGGAGAGCTCATGCCGCTGAAGGGCGCGGACGGCACGGTCCAAGGTTTCGTCAAGATCCTGCGTGACCGCACAAGGCAGCGCGCGGAAGCGGCGGAGCGCAGCGCGAGCGAGCTGCGCTTCCGCTCGCTCGTCGAGGTCAGCCCACAGGTGGTCTGGTTCGGCAACGCCGCCGGCGACATCACCTACTGCAACCCGACCTGGTACGCGTACACCGGCCTCACCCCGGGCGACACCGGCGGCGACGGCTGGGCTGGCGTGATCCATCCGGAGCACCGTGAGCAGGTGCTCGGCGTGTGGAAGCAGGCGGTCGCCACGCAGGGACCCTACGAGGTCGAGATCCCGTTTCGCCGAGCCTCCGACGGTGCGTACCGCTGGTTCCTCGCGCGCGGCAAACCCGTTCGCGGCGAGGGCGGTCGGGTCGAGAGCTGGATCGGCATCGCCATCGACATCCATGACCGCCGGCAGGCCGAGGACGACCTGCGGCAGGCACGCGAGCAGCTGCGGCTCGCCGTCGATGCGACCGGCACCGGCGTGTTCGACTACGACTTGGTCGCGGACGAGTTGAAGTGGGACGCCCGCATCCTCTCCTTCTATGGCTTGCCGCCGGACGCCCCGGTCGACCTGAACGTGCACTTGGCCCGCGTGCACCCGGACGACTTGGCAAGGGCGGACGAGGCGGTGCGCGCCGCAGTCGACCCGGACGGCGACGGCGTCTACGACGTCACGTACCGCACGGTAGCCCCGGAGGACGGGACCGAGCGCTGGGTGTCCGCGAAGGGCCAGACCCTGTTCGACGACGGTCGGCCGGTGCGCCTCATCGGCTTCGCGCGCGACGTTACCGAGGGCCGGCGGGCCGAGCAGGTCCTGCGCGAGACCGAGGAGCGCTACCGGCTTGTCTCGCGCGCGACCAACGATGCGATCTGGGACTGGAACCTCGCCGCCAACCACTTGCTCTGGAACGAGGCGCTCCAGACCGCCCACGGCCACCGGCCCGAGGACGTGGAACCCACCGGCGACTGGTGGATCGGCCATATCCATCCCGAGGACCGCGCCCGCATCCACGCCACCATCCATGCCGTCATCGACGGCACCGGCACGGTCTGGACCGACGAGTACCGCTTCCTGCGTGCCGACGGCTCCTACGCCGACATCCTGGACCGCGGCTACGTCATCCGGGGCGAAGGCGGTCGGGCGGTGCGCATGATCGGCGCCATGTTCGACATCACCGAGCGGAAGCGGGCCGAGGAGCGCCAGCGCCTTCTCGCCGGCGAGCTGCAGCACCGGGTCAAGAACACGCTCGCTCTGGTGCAGGCCATCGCAAGCCAGACCCTGCGAGGAGCCAACGACGTCAACGAGATGCGGGAAGCGTTCGCCGCGCGCCTGATATCCCTCGGGCGCGCTCACGACATCCTGACACAGGCGAACTGGACCGAGGCGCCCATCGGCGAGGTGGCCGAGGGCGCGCTCTCGGTGCACCGCCAGGCCGAAGCCTCGCGCATCCGCATCAGCGGGCCCAACGTGCTCCTCTCCGCCAAGACCGCGCTCTCGCTGGCGCTGGCGCTGCACGAGCTCGCGACCAACGCCGCCAAGTACGGAGCCCTCTCGAACGAGGGCGGCATGGTCGACCTGCGCTGGCTCGTGGTGCACGCGGGCGACGGGCCCCGCTTCTGCCTGACGTGGTCCGAGCAGGGCGGCCCACCCATCCTGAGCCCGCCGGTTCGCCGCGGCTTCGGTTCGCGCCTGATCGAGCGCAGCTTTGCGGCCGAGGTCGGCGGCGAGGTCCGTTTGACCTACGCGCCGACCGGTATCGTCTGCCGCCTTGAGGCGCCGCTCGCCTCCATGCAGGAGCGGCGGGACGAGGCCGTGGCATGATGGTCCGGAGCTGGGGGCAGCCTCAACGATCCCGCAATCGCATGCCATGCCGCGTCCGGCGGGACGCGAGCGCGCAAGGGACCTTCGTTCCCGGCGACCGAGCCACGAGACACCTTCACTTGCTGCGCTGGATACGATGACACGCTACCTCGTCGCGCGCGCCAACCTGCTGGTCTTCGGTGTGCTCGTTGTCATCCTCGCCCTGGTCGGCGTGCTGACCTGGGAGCGCCTGAACGAGTCGCGCGTCGCCCGCGAGTGGTCCCAGCACAGTTACCGCGTGCTCGGAACCACCAAGGACCTCGCCATCGCCCTGCGCGACGCCGAGCGCGGCCAGCGCGGCTACCTTCTCACCGGCCGGGACGAGTACCTCGGACCCTACAACGCCGCGCGCGACCGCATCAGCCTGCTCCAGGGCGAGCTCCAGAAGCTGACCGCCGACAACGGCGCCCAGCAGGAGCGCCTGCGTGCGCTGGCGCCGCTCCTGCAGCACAAGTTGGAGGAGCTCGCCCAGACCGTGCAGGCCCGTCGGGATTCCGGGCTGGAGACGGCCCTGCGCATCGTCAACACCGACACCGGCCGCAACGACATGCGCGAGGCGGAGAACGTGCTCGCCGCCATGCTCGGCGACGAGCAGCGGCTGCTCGACGTGCGCCTCGCCCAGAACGACGCCCGCGCCCGGTGGGTGCGCTGGCTCGTCATCGGCGGTTCGGCGCTCGCGGTCCTGACCCTGCTCTGGGCTGCGCGGCTCCTGAACCAGGCATGGTCGCGCTCCTTCAGGACCGAGGCCGAGCAACGCGACCTGGCGCTCCGCCTGCGCACCACGCTGGACAGCCTCAGCCAGGGCGTCGCCGTGTTCGGCCCGGACCGCAAGCTCGCGAGCTGGAACGCGTGCTTCCAGGTGCTGCTCGACCTGCCGAAGGCGATGCTCCGGCCAAGCACGACCTACGCCGCCTTCGTCGAGCACTCGGCTGAGCCGGGCCGCCCAGCGCTTGAGACCGAGGACCAGATCCGGCACGGCATCCGGAACCCGCGTGAGGCCGTCACCTACGAGCGCGAACGCGCGGACGGCCACCACCTTGAGATCCGCCGTACGCCGATGCCGGACGGCGGATTCGTGCTGACCATCTCAGACATGACCAAGCGCGCCCAGGCCGAGGGCGTGCTGCGCGAGGCCCAAAAGATGCAGGCCATCGGGCAGCTCACCGGAGGCATCGCGCACGACTTCAACAACCTGCTGCAGGTCATCCTCGGGAACCTGGAGTTCGTACGAGCCAAGCTCGAAGGCGACGCCAAGCTGCAGCAGCGGATCGAGCGAGCGGCCTGGGCGGCCCAGCGCGGGGCGACGCTGACCGCGCAGCTTCTTGCCTTCGCCCGCAAGCAACCGCTGGCACCCGCCGCCATCGACCTGGCCGCGACCATGCCGGACCTGGTGCCGCTCCTGCGCCGCACCCTGGGCGAGCACATCGAGGTGCGCTACGTCGAGACCGCCGGCCTATGGCCGGCCATGGCCGACCCCGCGCAGCTGGAGAGCGCCGTCCTGAACCTGGCGCTCAACGCGCGCGACGCGATGCCGGGCGGCGGCCGTCTCACCATCGAGCTCGGTAACAAGGTGCTCGACGAGGAGTACGCGCGGCACCATGCGGAGGTTGTGCCCGGCGACTACGCCATGGTGGCGGTGTCCGACACCGGCCACGGCATGACGACGGATGTGGTCGCGCGCGTGTTCGAGCCGTTCTTCACGACCAAGCCCGACGGCAAGGGCACGGGGCTCGGCCTCGCGATGGTGTTCGGCTTCGTCAAGCAGTCGGGCGGCCACGTGAAGATCTACTCGGAGCCCGGCGAGGGCACCACGGTGAAGCTCTACCTGCCGCGCGCGGTCGGGGCGGCCACACCGTCGCAACGGACGGGCGCGCCCATCGACCTGCCGCGCGGCACGGGTACGGTGCTGGTGGTGGAGGACGAGGCGACGGTGCGCGAGATCGCCTGTGCCATCCTCGCCGACCTCGGCTACCGGGTACTGGAGGCGGCCGACGGCGAGGAGGCGCTGCAGGTGTTCGGCCAGAACACGACCGCCATCGACCTGCTGCTCACCGACGTGGTGCTGCCGGGCAAGGTGCGTGGCCGAGAGCTCTCGGAGCGCGTGAGGGCGGTCCGGCCGGAGGTACGGGTGCTCTTCATGTCCGGGTACACCGAGAACTCCATCGTGCACCACGGCCGGCTCGACGACGGGGTGCAGCTCATCGGCAAGCCCTTCAAGCGCGAGCAGCTCGCCCGCAAGGTCGCCGAGGTGCTCGGCGCTCCCGCCGAGACGAGGGGGCCCGGCAAGGTTGTGGAGCTCAGGCCGAGGCGCGACGCCTAACGGCGGTGTCGACGAGGGGCGTTGGCGCCCGGGCCGCAACCACCTAGCCCGGCTGACCCGCCTTCCCCTCGGCCTTGGTGAGATGTGCCTCGTGCTGCTGCTGAAGAACCTCGAAGGTGTCGCGGATTAGATGCCGAATGGCGCTGGGTACGTCGCGCGAGCGTTGGCCATGACCTGGTCGAGAAGGTCTGCCGCCTCCTGGCTAACGGGCTCGGGCAACGACCGCTTTCGGGCTTCCTCCGGCGGGACTGACGCGTCCGCTTCATCGGACGTTGCGGCGCGATCCCCGGACATCCTTGGCCGGGTAGGCCGTGCATCTTGTTCGGGCATCGTCGACGCACCTCCTCTATTGCCGACAGCATGGCGTCCCTGAACCGTCAGGCCATTTCGAGTTCGGTTTCCTCTGTCTCCAGCCAGCCTACACGCATCCGGGTCGGAAAGCGCGGCCAAGCGCATCCGACGGAAGTCGGCCGGAAAGGCACATCTGCACGGCCCGACGCGGCAAACCGACCAGGAACATCGCGAGCAAGGTCGTGTTGCAAGGGAAGCAGCCAACGGGAGCCACCGATGTCAGCACCGAGCAGCCTCAAGGAAGTCTATCTCGACGAGATGAAGGACCTTTGGTCCGCCAACGACCAGATGATCAGGACAGTCAAGGAGTTGGGTGGCCACGTCTCCGACCCCAAGCTCAAGCAGATGCTTGAGCACTCGGTTGGCGGCATCCAGAAGCACACCGACATCCTCAAGGACCTGATCCGGCAGAACGGCGGCGAGGCCGAGCCGGAGCACTGCAAGGGTATGGAGGGTCTCGTGACCGAGGCGAAGAAGCACGGCATCCAGGAGGCGCCGACCGACGGCAAGCTGCGCGACGTGGAGATCATCGCCCAGTACCAGCGCATGTCGCACTACGGCTTGGCGGGCTTCGGCTCGGCGGCGGCCTACGCCAAGGCCCTCGGCCGCTCCGAGGACGAGCAGAAGCTGAAGCAGGCGGTCGCGGAGATCTACGAGGGCGACGAGATCGCAAGCCAGCTCGCCGAGAGCCTGGAGCAGGTCGCGGCCTGAGCCGTCACGACCGAGGCGAGGCGGACGGCACCATGAGCGTATATGCCACCGCCCGTCGACCATGCTCCGATGCGGGCGACGAGTTGCGGAACGTCGGTCACTGGCGTTCCGTTGTCGTCCGCTCGGCCCTAGTCGGGGCCAGGATCTTGGAGGACTGGATGAGCATCTTTGGGTCGATCATGTCGAAGATCTTCGGCGGCAGCGCGAGCGCCCAGGCGGCGGCCCCGCACGCCTCGGAGGCGCCGAGCGTGTCGGCCGCGGCGCAGGGTTCGGGCGGTCCGACCGGCTCGGCCAGCAGCGCGGCCGCGCCCTCGATGAGCGGGGCGCCGTCCCCGGTCGCCGACGCTCCATCGGGAGCCGGGCAGGCGAACGTCGATGTCGGGCAGGTGCTCGCCGGCCTTGCCTCGAAGAAGGGCCAGGAGCTCGATTACAAGCGCTCCATCGTCGACCTCATGAAGCTGCTCGACCTCGACAGCAGCCTGCAGGCCCGCAAGCAGCTTGCGGACGAGCTGCACTACACGGGCGACAAGGAGGATTCGGCCTCCATGAACGTCTGGCTGCACAAGCAGGTGATCCAGAAGCTCGCCGAGAACGGCGGCAAGGTTCCCGACGACCTCAGGCACGCCTGACGGCAGGGGGGCGCCGGATACCCCTTTCGGCGCCCCCAAAAACCGTATGTTGCCCGGACAGCCTGACGAGGCGGCCGGGCACCCAGGCACCTGAGCTGTCGGGGGAGCCCAGCATGACACGCATCAGCAGGACCGCGAGCCCATGCCCTACAGGACCTTCGTAACCCTCGTGCTCGCGACCTCCAGCCTCGTCGTGGCGCAGTCCGCATTCACCATGGACCGGGAGGCCTTGAAGGCGCGCTGCAGCGGCGACTACGCCACGTACTGCGGCGACCTCCCGCCGGACGGCGACGAGGTCCAAGCCTGCTTCCGGAAGAACATGGCGAACCTCTCGCCGGCCTGCCGCACGGAGATCGACCGGAGCGGGAAGGATGGCAGGAAGGGTTGAGCCTCCCGGTTTAGGCCGACGCTCCCTAAGGGTGTGACGGCGGCAGGGGCATGCGCACGGACACCCGCAGGCCATCCGGAGCGAAGTCCACATCCACCTCGGCACCCGTCTGGGTGGCCAGGACCTTGTTGAGGAGCCGGTGGCCGAAGCCTTCGCGCGTGGGGTGCGGGTCGGGCGGGCCGTCGTGCTCGCTCCAGTCCCAGCGCAGGGCACGCCCGGCATGCCCATCCTCGACCCACCAGTTCACTTGGAGGCGGCCGTTCGGGTCGGCCAGCGAGCCGTGCCGCAGCGCGTTCGTGGTCAGCTCATGCAACGCCATGCCGACCGGCACGGCGAGCTCGGACGGCAGCACGACCTTGGGGCCCTCCAGGGTGAGGCGCCGCCTTTCGTCGTAGGGGTCGAGCTCCGCCCTCAGCAGTCCCTCGAACGAGGCGGCCTGGGCAAGGTCCTCGGTGATCAGCGCGTGGGTCCGGGCCAACGAGCCGATCCGCCCCGAGAACGCGCGGGTGAACTCGGCGACGGAGAGCGAGGAGCGGGCGGTCGCGTCCACCACCGCCTGGACCGTGGCGAGGGTGTTCTTCACTCGGTGGTGCAGCTCGCGCACCATCAGCGCCTGACGGTCCTCGCCGCCGCGCCGCTCGGTTATGTCGCGTTGGGCCGAGACCCAGTGCGAGATGCCCCCGTCGCCCTCGCGCACGGGCGTGATCAGCCACTCGACGACGTAGGTCGAGCCGTCCTTGCGGTAGTTCACCGCTTCGCCCTGGAACGGCTCGCCAGCGGCAAGGGCGGCGCGCATGCGGTCGAGGACGGCCCGATCCGTTCCGGGCCCCTGCAGAAGACGCGGCGTGAGACCCACGACCTCCTCGGCCCCGTAACCGGTCATGCGCGTGAAGGCGGGGTTCACGTACTCGATGCGCGGTCCCGGTTCGTCGAGGTCGGCCGAGGTGATCACGATGGCCTCGCCGGAGGCTTCGACGGCGGCCTGCAGGAGCCTTGGGTCCGGCTTGCCCGCCGTCGCGATGTCCCGAACCTCCAACGCCCCCTCCCGAACGGCCCCGTCCCAAGAGGCTGTCGGTAGAACCGTATTCATCGCCTCAGGTTGCCAACCTGCGTCGCCGGTGCACCGCACGCCTGGCCGCGCTAGCCGGACCGCCGCAGGCCCGGCAGATGGCACCGACGCCGACCACCCCAGCTCGCCGCATGGGCTTCCCCCCGCGTAAGGGCGAGACGCCGGCATGGATGGGTGGCTCGATGTCCCTTCGGCGGCGGAGGGCAAGCCGGCCTGGGCCCCTAGGAGATACAGCGTGACGCACGCGCCTCCGCAAACCCTTCGCCGCCACGGGTGTTGTCCGACATGACCTCGCGCGACGAGGGCGGACTTGGTTCCAAGGAGGTGCCATGACGGTCGGTCACGAGGAGGGTTGCCGTTACCTGCGGGAGCTGAAGGTGATGACCTCCTTCCGTCCGATCCCCGTCATTCCCAACCTGGAGGTCGCGCTGTTCCAGCGGTTGCAGGCTTTCGAGGTGGAAGCCAAGGCGGCCGGCGCCCCCAGGGAGGTCCTGAGCGCCATCGCGGCCGCACGCCTAGACCTGCGGCCGTGGCTCGGCTTGCCACGCGGCCACTGAGAACTGGGCTGCCGTGAATTCAACCCAATCGTCGTCGCGCTTCCTGGTGGCCGAGAGCGAGACGCCCGAGGCGCGTAAGAAGCGTCGCGAGAGCGTCGGCCGCTCCTCTGGCGAGACCTACCTCGACATCCTGCGCAGGCTCGCTCCCGGGGCCACCTGCGACCGCATCCAGCCGGCCGACGCCGATGCGGCTCTCCCACCCGGGGACAGCTTGGCCGAATACGACGCGGTGTTCCTCACGGGCTCGCCACTGCATCTCTACGAGGAGACGCCGGAGACCCGGCGAACGGTCGCCTTCATGCGGAGCGTGTTCGCTTCGGGCACGCCGGCCTTCGGCTCCTGCGCCGGGCTGCAGGTCGCGAAGGTCGCCGCCGGCGACAGCGTGCGCCCGAACGCGAGAAGGTTGGAGGCAGGGTTCGCGCGGCGGATCACGCCGACGGCGGATCACGCCGACGGCGGATGAGCGGTCACATCCACTGCTGGCGGGTCGGCCGGCGGCCTTCGACGCGCCGGCTATCCACACCGACGAGGTCGACGCGTTGCCACCGGGGGCCACTCTGCTCGCCGGCAATCGCCTCACTGCCGTGCAGGCCGCCGAGATCCGCTTCGACGGCGGCGTGTTCTGGGGTGTGCAGTACCATCCCGAGACCGGCCTGGACGAAGTGGCCGGTGCCCTGCGCCGACAGGCGGATAGCTTGGTCGAGGCCGGGCTCGCACGGGGCGAGGACGACGTGGAAGCCTACGCGCTGCAGGTCGATGCCTTGCACCGCGAGCCAAACCGGCGCGACCTCGCCTGGCGCCTCGGCCTGGACGAGCAGGTCACCGACGAGCGGCTCAGGCTGGCCGAGATGCGCAACTTCATCGGGGCGCTCGTCCGGCCCGGGCGGTGAGGGCTGACATCTGTGGATAGGCAGGACACCTCCCAGCCCGCGCGGAACGCGGCCTGCGGGGGACCGTTGCCTGTTGCCGCGGCGCCTCGTGCCGGTTCCGCGGGCATCTTTGCGACCTGCGTGCCGAGTTCCGATGCAACTGCCCCGAGACGATACCAACCATCCGCAGGCGGAAGCCTTCCGGGCCTTCATCCGCGACGCCGGCTTCCCCTGCGTCGGCGCCAAGTCGGCCCTGACCAAGGGCCAGATGCGGGTGCTGGTCGCCCGCGACATCACCTCGGCCTGGGACGACATGCGCATCTACCCGGCCTTGATGGCCTTCGCGGCGCGCTACCGCCGACAACCGGACCTGTTCCAGAGCTTCGCCGTCGTCTTCGAGGGGCCGAGCGACCTGGACGAGGAAGGATTCGAGCGGCACCTTTGGAACCGTGTGCAGTCCCTCGCCGACAAGGACGCCTGGCTCGGCCACCCCTGGGACGGGCGCGTCGCCCCCGAGCCGGACAGCCCACACTTCTCCCTGAGCTTCGCCGGCGAGGCGTTCTTCGTGGTCGGCCTGCACCCGAACGCCAGCCGGCCCGCCCGGCGGTTCTCGTCGCCGGCCCTGGTTTTTAACCTGCACGCCCAGTTCGAGCAGCTGCGCGAGGCCGGGCGCTACGAGAAGCTGCGCTCCTCCATCCTGCAGCGGGACGAGGCGCTGGCCGGATCGGTGAACCCGATGTTGGCCCGGCACGGCGAGGTGTCCGAGGCGCGCCAGTACAGCGGCCGGGTCGTGGACGAGGAGTGGCGATGCCCGTTCCGCCCGCGTGCGACGGACACCACCGCCTCCGGTACGGCCTGAGGCGACGTTGGCAGGGACCTCCGGCGCCGGGAGACGTTTCCCGAGCCGGCAGGGGCGCGCTCAAGGGAGCTTCGCGAATGGAACAGGGTGTGGCGACGGCGGTGCTTTGCATCGTCGCGGGCGGCATCGCAGCCCAGGTCATCGCTTCCCGTTTCCGCATTCCGGCCATCGTCCTCCTCCTCGGGCTCGGCTTCCTCATCGGGCCGGTGCTCGGCCTCCTCCATCCGTCCCAGGCGTTCGGGCCAAACCTCCGTCCCCTGATCGGCCTGGCCGTGGCCATCGTGGTGTTCGAGGGCGGCCTCGCGCTCGACTTCCGCGAGTTGCGTGCCGCCGGCGAGGGCGTGCTCCGGCTCACCGCCATCGCCCTGCCCATCAACTTCGTGTTGGGCACGGTCGCCGCCCACCTCGTCGGCGGCATGCTCTGGGGGCCGTCGGCTGTGTTCGGGGCCATCCTTGTGGTGACCGGCCCGACCGTCATCCTGCCGCTGCTGCGCCACGCCCGCCTGGAGCGGCGCTCCGCCGCATTCCTGAGGTGGGAAGCCATCGTCAACGACCCGGTCGGCGCCATCCTGACCGCCATCGTCATCGAGATCCTGGTCGGCCTACCGCATCGGTCGGGCGAGGAGGCCGTGACGGACCTCGCGCTGCACCTCGCGGAAGGCGCCGGGGCCGCCGCGGTCCTCGGGGTCGGCTCGGCCTTCCTCGTGGCCTGGGCGTTCCGGCGCGACCTTGTCCCGGAGACCCTGAAGACGCCGCTCCTGCTGGCGCTGGCGCTCGTCGCCTACGCGGTGCCGAACCTCCTGATGCACGAGGCCGGGCTGATCGGCGCGACCGTGTTCGGCATCGCGCTCGCAAACCTGCACGTCCCGGGCATCGCAGAATTGCGCCGCTTCAAGGAGGCGCTGGTCGTCCTCCTGGTCTCCTGCCTCTTCGTCGTCCTCACCGCCGACCTCGACCTCACGGTGCTGGGCAAGCTCTCCCTGCCGGTCATCGCGTTGACGGCCACGACGCTGTTCGTGGTGCGGCCGGCGGCGCTTTGGCTGGCCACGTGGCGCAGCGACCTGACCTGGCGCGAGCGCCTGTTCGTCGGGTGGATCGGCCCGCGCGGCATCGTGGCGGCCGCGGTCGCCGGCCTCGCCGGCCCCAGGCTCAGCGAGGCGGGCTATGCGGGAGGCACCTGATCCAGCCGACGGTGTTCGCCGTCATCGTCGCGACCGTGCTCGCCCATGGGTTCTCGCTCGCGCCGCTGGCACGCCGGTTCGGGCTCTCGGTCGCCGCGGATGCGGAGCGGCTTGCCGTCGTCGGCGCCTCGCCCTGGTCAAGCGACCTCGCCCTGGCGCTGCACCGCGCCGGCGTGCCGGTGCTGCTGGTCGACACCTATCCCGGGGCCTTACGCGCGGCCCGGGCTGGCGGGGTGCCGACGCTGCAGGCTGAGCTCCTGTCGCGCGAGGCCGAGGAAGGGCTTGCCGACCAACCGCCGGACCGGCTGCTCGCGGCGACCCGGGACGAGCTCTACAACGCGCTCGTCTGCACGCGCCTCGCGCCGGAACTCGGCCGCGAGCGGGTCTACCAACTCGCGCCGTCCGCGGACCACCTCCTGCACGCGGAGACCGGCGTGAGCCGGGACTCGCGCGGGAAGGTGCTGGCGAACGGGTTCGACTTCGAGGCCCTGGCAGGGAGACACGCCGCCGGCTGGCGGTTCGTGATCGAGCTAGCCGGCTCAGAGGTCCGCGACGCGCGGTGCCTGCTCGTCATCCGGTCGGACGGGAGCCTCGACTTCCCCTCGCCGGACCACGAGATGGCCCGGACGGCGGACGGCGACCGTCTGCTCCTGCCAGCTCCCTCAGACGGGGCGCGTCATGGCGACGTCCGCGAGCCGGTCATGGCCGGCACGGCCTAGACCCGAAGGCACGGAACGCGCTGGGGCTGCAACGCTTCGGCGTCTGGCGCGTAGACATGCCGGGCACCGTTCAGGGTCGACAAGGAGCGAACCGGACATGGCGCATAAGGCGCTGCGCGAGCAGGTCATCGTCGTCACAGGCGCGTCGAGCGGCATCGGCTTGGCCACCGCCCACATGGCCGCCAAGCGCGGCGCCCGGGTGGTGCTCGCCGCGCGCAGCCAGGACGTGCTCGCCCGGGTCGCCGACGAGCTCGGCCCGAACGCAACCTATGTCGTCGCCGACGTAGGCCGGCGCGAGGACGTCCAGGCCATCGCCGACAAAGCAATCGCGACGTTCGGCGGCTTCGACACCTGGGTCAACGTCGCCGGCCTGACCGTCTACGGGCCGTTGCGCGAGATCGCCTACAAGGATCACGAGCGCCTGATCCAGACCAACCTCTGGGGTACGGTGAATGGCTCTCTGATGGCCGTCGAGCACCTGCGGAAACGCGGTGGCGCGCTGATCAATGTCGGCAGTATCGCATCCGACCTCGCCTTCCCGTTTCAGGGCCTTTACGCGACCTCGAAGCACGCGGTGAAGGGTTTCACCGACACCTTGCGCATGGAGCTCATCGCGGACCGGGCGCCGGTCTCGGTCACCCTCGTGAAGCCGGCGTCCATCGACACGCCGCTGCCGCAGCGTGCCCGCAACTACATGGACCGCGAGCCGACGCTGCCGCCGCCGATCTACCCGCCCGAGGAGGTGGCCAACGCCATCCTGCACGCCGCCGTGCACCCGCAGCGGGACATCTTCGTGGGCGGCGGCGGCAAGATGTTCGTGATGGGCAAGGAGTTCGCGCCGGGCGCCTACGACGAGCTGGCGCCGGCCATCATCGCCTTGCAAAAGCGTGCCGAGGAGCCGCGGGACCCGCAGGGCGCCCTCCATGCGCCGCGGCATGCCGGCGAGGTTCGCGGCGACCCGCCCGTCTACGTCGTGCGCACCAGCGCCTACACTCGGGCGACCTTGCACCCGCTGGCGACCGCCAGCGTGGTCGCCGCCGGCCTGGCCGCGACGGCCGCCGTGATCTTCGGCACGCGACCCAGGCAGCGCCGTCGCTGACCGGGTACGCGCCCGGATTACTGACCGAAACCGAACCCCCAACGAACGGAAGCGACCGACCATGAAAGCACTCACGTGGCAGAGCCGGGGCAAGATCACCTGCGAGACCGTGCCCGACCCCAAGATCGAGCACGGGCGCGACGTCATCATCAAGGTGACCGCCTGCGCAATCTGCGGTTCGGACCTGCACCTCATGGGCGGGTTCATGCCCACCATGGAATGCGGCGACGTCCTCGGCCACGAAACCATGGGCGAGGTCATCGAGGTCGGAAAGGACAACGCGAAGCTCAAGGTCGGCGACCGCATCGTGGTGCCCTTCACCATCTGCTGCGGCGAGTGCCGGCAGTGCAAGTGGGGCAACTGGAGCTGCTGCGAGCGCACCAACCCGAACGGCAAGCTCCAGGCCGAGACCTACGGCTACCCGCTCGCCGGCCTGTTCGGGTTCTCCCACATCACCGGCGGCTACGCGGGCGGCCAGGCCGAGTACCTGCGGGTGCCCTACGCCGACGTCGGGCCCATCGTGGTGCCCGAGGGCCTCACCGACGAGCAGGTGCTGTTCCTGTCCGACATCTTCCCAACCGCCTACCAGGCCGCCGAGCACTGCGACATCGGTCCTGAGGACACCGTCGCCATCTGGGGCTGCGGCCCGGTTGGCGTGCTGGCGGTGAAGTGCTGCTACCTGCTCGGTGCCAAGCGCGTCATCGCCATCGACAGCGTGCCCGAGCGCCTGGCGCTCGCCCGCGAGGCCGGCGCGGAGACCATCGACCTGTCCAAGGAGAACGTGCAGGACACGCTGATGGAGATGACCAAGGGCCTCGGCCCGGACTCGGTCATCGAGGCGGTCGGCATGGAATCCCACGGGGCGGACACCACGCTGCAGAAGGTCACCTCGGCCATCATGGAGCACACGGTCAGCCTTGAGCGGCCTTATGCGCTCAACCAGGCCATCCTCGCCTGCAGGCCCGGCGGAAACGTCTCGATGCCGGGCGTGTTCGCGGGTCCCGTCGGTCCCGTCGCCCTCGGCATCCTGATGAACAAGGGCCTGACCCTGAAGACCGGCCAGACCCACATGGTGAGGTACATGAAGCCGCTGCTGGAGCGCATACAGAACGGCGACATCGACCCCTCCTTCATCATCAGCCACCGCTCGACGAACCTTGAGGAGGGCCCGGCGCTGTACGACCTGTTCCGGGACAAGAAGGACAACTGCACCAAGGTCGTGTTCAAGCCGCACGGCTGACGCCACCCGGGTCATGGCCGGCGACGGCCTCAACGCACGAAGGCACGGATGTTGGACGACACACGCGACCTGGCCCTGGTCTTCGCCGGCGGCAACGCCGTCGGCGCCTACCATGCCGGGACCTACGAGGCGCTGCACGGCCACGGGCTCCGGCCCGATTGGGTCGTGGGCGCCTCCATCGGCGCGGTGACTGCCGCCATCGTCGCGGGCAACGCCCCCGAGGACAGGGTCGCCAAGCTCCGGGCGTTCTGGGACGAGGCGACCCTGGCCACGGGCCCGAGCCCGACCGGGCTGCTCAAGCCGCGCCAGGTCTACAACGGCCTGCACGCCCTCCTGGCGCTCGCCTGGGGGCGACCGAGCATATTCGGCCACCGGTTACCCGGCCTATGGTCGGCCCTCCCATGGGTGCCGAATGACGTGGCCCTGTTCGACAACAAGCCCCTGCTGCGGACCCTGGAGCGCCTCATCGACTTCGAGCGGCTGAACCGAGGCGGCACGCGCCTAACGGTGGGCTGCGTCGATATCGAGACCGGCGAGGAGGTCTACTTCGATACCGCACGCCAGGAGGTCCGGCCCGAGCACATCCTCGCCAGCACGGCCATCCTGCCCGCCTTTCCGCCCGTCGAGGTGGATGGCCGGGTCCTATGCGACGCGGGCTACACCAACAACCTGCCCCTCGACCCGCTCTTCGAGAACGAGCCGGAGCGGGACCTTCTCTGCATCGCCTCCGACCTGTTCTCCCTGCGAGCGCCGCGACCCGCCTCCCTCGACGCGGTTCTGGAGCGCGCCAACGACCTCATCTTCGCCAGCCCCCCGCGTCGGGCGATTGCGGGGCTGAGGCGAGAGTACGCGCTGCGGGAGCGGCTCGATCCCGCGGGACCGGCGGTGACGCTGCTTCACCTCGTCTACCAGACCGGCGCGGACGAGCTCGCGGCCAAGAGCTTCGACTTCTCGCCGTCTTCCATCCGCGACCGCTGGGCCGCAGGCCGCCGCGACGCGGAGCACGGCCTGGGGCTGCTGGGGCCCGGGAAGCGCGCGGGCGGCCGGTTCGGCTACCTGACCCTCCCGGACGGCCTCGTAGCGCCGAAGGCCACTACGCCTCAAGCGGCCTCCGCGGTCGCGTAGCGGAGACAGTGCTGGAGGTAGCCGACCTCGTGCCGGCCCGCGAGCTCGACTACGCTCGACCAGAGCCAACTCGGCGCCTGCGACCCGCCGTCCGTGCCTCGCAGGACCTCGTCACGCCAGCCCGAACGGGTGGCCTCGTCCATCTGCCAGCCGTGCGCATTGCCGACGACGTGGGCGAGGTAGTGCGCCGCCCGCACGGCCTCCTCGCGGCTGAACTGGTCGATGTCGAGTTTGAGGTCCTGGGGCGCGAGCTCGCGCATCACCACCGGCTTGCCGAGGAGGCTCACCGGCAGCATGCGCTCGCCCAGGTTCGGCGAGAGCGCCCGCGCCCCGGCCACGACGCGCTCGGCCGGGTCGGCGGGCATCTCCGCGCCCGGGGTTGCCGGTGCGGCGGGCTCGACGGCCTCCTTGAGGTCGACGAGCGCGAGCCTCCGCTTGCCCTGGTCCTCGATGCGCACGAGCGCGGCGTAGCGCAGGAACCCGAGTGAGGAGCAGCCCTTCATCCAGTACGCCGCGTCGATCAGGCGGACCATCGACTGGCCGCCGCGTCGGTTCAGCGCCAGGTACGAGGCTGCGCACCCGCTCCTCCTCGAACAGGCCTTGCAAGGCGCCCCGCTCTACATCGTCGAGCGCTCAGAACTTGCGACCGAGCGGGATGGAGGGCTCGACGTCCTTCAGACGCTCGCGGGCGAGGTGCTTCCACTCGCGTCCGAGGGCGCGCCGGCGCACGGTGCGCACCACGTCCGGCTCGGGCGGCGCCCCGTCCGCCTTGAAGCCAGCGAGGCCCTGCGCGTAGCCGCGGACCATCTCCTCCAGCATCCGGGCGGTGACCACGCCGGGCAGGTCGGAGCCGCGCGCGGCGCTCGCCAGCGACAAGCCGAGGCGAACGAGGTCGTGGGTCGGGTTGCCGACGACGGTCTGGTCGATGTCGCGGATCTGGATGTCTACACGCCCCTCCGCGTCGGCCAGCGGGCCCAGGTTGCCGAGATGGCAGTCGCCGCAGATCCAGACCGGAGGCCCTCCGGCAGGGTGCCGCGCGGGAGCCCATCGAGCCAGTCGTAGAACTGCAGGGTGTTGCCGCGGACGTAGGCGTGGGCCGACTTCGCCATCTTCAGCGTACGCTGCCGCTCCAGCACGGCGGCGCGTTCCTCAGGTCCGTAGCTTCCGGTCTCAGGCATCCCACCACCTACGCACACAAGGACCACCCCTGGCCGTGCCCATCAACGCACGAGAACATGTGGGCAACATGCGCTGTTTCGTCTTCGCTGTGGATTACCGAGGCGTGCCGCGCGTGCGGCGCGTTCTCGGTCGAGCCGCCCTATGTGGGAGGAGGCCGCCGGCCATTCGCCCACGCCGACACGGAATCCGTCGCGCATGATCCAGCCAACCCGCATCAAGCCGCTCAACGACCTGCCCGCGCGGGATGGCGCTTCCTACGTCCTGTACTGGATGGGGCTGTCCCAGCGCGCCCGCTTCAACCCGGCCCTGGAATACGCCGTCGAGGAGGCCAACGGGCGCGGGCTGCCGGTGCTGGTCTGCTACGGGCTCGCCGAGGGCATTCCCGAGGCGAACGCCCGCCACTGGGCCTTCCTGCTGGAGGGCATGGCCGAGGTCGGGCCTGAGCTCGCCAAGCGCGGCATCGCCTACGTCGCGCGCCGGCAGCCGCCGGTCGAGACCGCGCTCCTTTACGCGGCGGACGCGGCGCTCGTGATCTGCGACCGCAACTACCTGAAGCCGGTGCGTCGCTTCTACGCCGACTTCGCCGCCCGGGCGCCCTGCCGCGTGGTGCAGGTCGAGGGCGAGGTTGTGGTGCCCGTCGAGACCGCCTCGCCCAAGCACGAGGTCGCTGCCCGCACCCTGCGGCCCAAGATTCGCCGGCTCCTGCCCGAATACCTCGTGCCGCTGGAGGAACGGTCGGTCGCCCATCGGGCCGACCATCTCAGCTTCGAGAGCACGCTCGACCTCTCGGACGTGCCGAGGCTCGTTGCCAGCCTGAAGGCCGACCAGAGCGTGCGGCCGGTGCGACGCTTCAAGGGCGGCACCACGCAGGCCGAGGCGACGCTGAGCCACTACCTGGACGCCCGCTTCAACCACTATGCCCAGATCAGGGGGCGGCCGGAGGCAGGCGCGGCCTCGCACATGAGCCCGTACCTGCACTACGGCCAGATCTCGCCGGTCGCTATCGCGCTCAAGGTCCAGGCTGCCGCGACGGGCGGCGAGGACGACAAGGCGGCGTACCTGGAGGAGCTCATCGTCCGGCGCGAGCTCGCGATGAACCACATCTACTACGAGCCGAACTACGATTCCTACGAGGCCGCGCCGGCCTGGGCGCGCAAGACGCTGGATGCGCATCGCGGCGATCCGCGGCCTTACCTCTACACGCCCGAGCAGTTCGAGCGCGGGGAGACGCACGACCGCTACTGGAACGCGGCCATGATGGAGATGCGCGAGACCGGCTACATGCACAACCACATGCGCATGTATTGGGGCAAGAAGATCCTGGAGTGGTCGGCGTCGCCCGAGGAGGCGTTCGAGACGGCGCTGCGGCTGAACAACAAGTATTTCATCGACGGTCGCGACGCGAACTCGTTCACGAACGTGACCTGGCTCTTCGGCCTGCACGACCGCCCCTGGGGCCCGCGGCCAGTGTACGGGAACGTGCGCTCGCTGGGAGCGGCGACGCTCAAGAAGTTCGACGCAGACGGCTACGTGCGCGAGGTCGAGCGCCTCGCCGCCGAGGAGCGTTCCTGACCCGATCATCCAGGAAACGAGCCTCGTGCATCGGATTCCTGGGCATCCGCGTTACTGCACGGCTCCGGGACGCGTCGCAACACTCCGGGCCGCGTCGACACAACGAGGAGGCACCAGCCGTCATGGAGCCGGGTCGCGTCGTCATCGGCATCCACGGCCTCGCGAACAAACCGCCGGCCGACGAGAAGACGCGGTGGTGGAAGGCAGCCATCGCGGAAGGCTTGGCCCGCAACGAAGGGCTGGTCGATCCCGACTTCCTCTTCGAGTTCGTCTACTGGGCCGACTTGCGCTACGACGCGCCGCTTCCGGAGGACGACAATCGCGAGCCGTATCGTCCCTACGCCGGAGCCGGTCCGCTTCCCGGAGGCGAGGACGCACCGTCGGTCACGGCGAAGGATGTACTGGCACCCGTCTACGCCGGCATCGACCTCATCGAGGAGGCGACCGGCGTCACGCTCGTGGACGACGTCATCCTGGAACACCGCTTCGACGACCTCTGGCACTACCACTCGGAAGCGGGTTTCGCCCGCGACGTGCGGGCCCGGCTCATCGAGAGGCTGCGGGCGTACCGCGACCGTCGCATCCTGCTCGTGGCGCACTCGATGGGATCGGTGATCGCCTACGATGCGCTGCGGCTGCTGGAGCGCGAGGATCCCTCCCTGAAGGTCGAGCACCTCGTCACGGCCGGCTCTCCATTGGGCCTCGCCAAGGTGAAGCTCAAGTTCGAGGCCGAGCATGGGGCGATCAGGGTGCCGAACAACGTCTCGGCCTGGACCAACCTTGCCGACGGCGAGGACGTGGTCGCCATCATGGGGGCGCTCGACGCGGATTACGGGTCGAGCGACACCGGCGTGAGCATCGTCGACCGGCGGGTCGTGAACGGCTACCTGCGGCCCAACGGCGAGGCGAACCACCACAAGTCCTACGGTTACCTCCGCACGCCGGAGTTCTCGCGCGTGGCCCGTGCCTTTGCCGCGGTCCGAGACGAGGAGCGCTCCGAATGCGTTCAACCGCGCTTGCTAGCGTTTGCACCTCCTGAGGGCCTTGCCGCCACGGCATGAACGTGCACGCACGGCGGACGAGCCGGCGACACAGGTATACGCAGATGCCTGCGGCAGCGCTGGCCGAGCCGCTGCGGATCACGTGGCCGGTCTGCGCGCGGGCGATGACTTGGACGGCGGAGCCGGCGCGCTCCGTCGCCCGCGAGCCTTGCCTTTGAGGCTACTTGGGCGATCACTGTTCGGCAGGGCCCCGCTGGGGCGGCATGCCCGGAGCCGCATCGATGAAGGCCGGGAACGACAACCGCGTGGTACTTCTGGGCCTCGACCAGGCGCCCTGGGGCGTGGCGCTCGGGCATGACGCTGCGGCCGAGCATGTCGGCGATTGCGTTGGGCTGCGCGACTGGCTTGGGGTGCCCGACGACGCGGCGACGGTCGAGGACGGCCTCTGCCGCCCGAAAGGGCCAAGCCCCGATGGGTCCTCGTCCAGCACGACGACCCCAAGCTCGCGACCCTGCTGATCCTCAACGACCCCTTCGCCACCGATTGGCGGGCGAAGCGGAGGGGCATCCGGTTGCGCGACCTTCGGGACGGCGAGGCCTTCCACGGCGCGATCCAGGCGGACGACGCCCTCGTCACGGCGTACGACCAGGATGCCCTGGCGCTGGCGGCCTTCAGGCCCGCCGACCGCCAGCTTCTCGCGGACATGGCCGGTGCCCTGGTGGCCGGACGCCTTGCGTTCGCCGACGGCGGCGAGGTCGGGGTCGGCCCCGTGCTCGTGCTGGCCGACCGGGTCCCCGCGGACGCCTTGCTCCGGGCCATCGCGTCGACCGCGGCGTCCGGCACGCCGTACGGGGACGACGACGGCATCGTGTACGAGGTTCGGTCCCCTTGGAGCCTGGAGCCCCGCACATCGCCGGGACCCATCCGATAAGCCCGTCCGGCGGCAGACCGATGCGGGTAGCTGGGGATCCGTTGGTGCCGGGCGCGCAAGGGACGCGTACGATTCGAGAACGGGCTTGTGCCGTGTGCGGCATCTCTCCCACAAGAGGGGCCTGACTGCATGGGACGACAACCCCGGGATGGACGGCGAGCCGGCGAAAACAACGAACCTGTTTCCGGGCGGCGGCGGGATGGCCGCCCGGATGCGGGCGCACGACTGGTCCGCCACCGTCCTCGGGCCCGCCGAGGCGTGGCCGGCGGCGCTCGCCACCCTGGTGGGCGTCGCGCTCCAGGCCGCGGCCCCGATGGCGCTCTACTGGGGGCCCGACCTCGCCATCCTCTACAACGACGCCTGGGGCGCGCTCGTCGGAGGCAAGCATCCCGGCGCGCTGGGCCGCCCGGCGCGGGAGGTGTTCCCGGAGGCATGGCAGGAGCTCGAACCCATGTTCGCCCGGGTGCTCGCCGGCGAGGGCGCCGTGGAGGTGCAGGACCAGCGGCTGGTGCTCGACCGGGACGGCACGCCCGACGAGGTCTTCTTCACATACAGCCTCAACCCGGTCCTGGGTGCGGACGGGCGCGCCGCGGGCATCCTCAACGTGGCGCAGGAGACGACCGCGCGGGTGCGCGCCGCGGCCGGGTTGATCGAGAGCGAGGAGTGCTTCCGCTCCTTCGCGGAGAACTCGGCCGACGGTGCTCTGGATCGCCGACCCCGCGGGCGGCCGGCTGGAGTGGCTGAGCCCGGCCTACGAGCGGGTCTGGGGCGACCGGCGCGAGCTGGTGATGGGCGACCTCGGACGCTGGGCCTCGCTGGTGCACCCTGACGACCGTGCGCGCGCCTTCGCGGCCATGCCGCGCCTGCTTTCCGGCGAGACACACACGGTCGAGTACCGCATCGTGCGGCCCGAGGACGGGGCCGTGCGCCACATCCGCGACACCGGCTTCCCGATCCGCGACGCGGAGGGCTGCCTCCGGCATCTGGGCGGCATCGCGCAGGACGTCACCGAGGAGCACGCCCGCGAGGAGGCGCTGGAGCGGCGCATCGCCGAGCGCACGGCCGAGCGCGACCGGGTCTGGCGCAACTCGCGCGACCTGCTCGTCGTGGTCGGCGTCGACGGCGTCTTCCGCGCGGTCAACCCGGCCTGGAGGACGATCCTGGGCCACGACCCAGCGGAGGTGGTGGGCCGCAGCTTCCAAGAATTCGTCTGGCCCGAAGACGACGTCGTGACGCGCACGGCGCTGTCCTACGCCGCCACGGACGACGACCTCACCGCCTTCGAGAACCGCTACCGGCACGAGGACGGGACGCCGCGCTGGATCTCGTGGCACACCGCCACCGAGGGCGACATCGTCTACGCCTACGGACGCGCTGTCACCGCCGAGAAGGAGCGCGCGGTCGCCCTGCACGAGGCGGAGGAGGCGCTGCGCCAGTCGCAGAAGCTGGAGGCCACCGGTCAATTGCCCGATGGCCTCCAGCTTCTGCGA
>NZ_BPQR01000066.1 GCF_022179345.1 Methylobacterium jeotgali
GAGAAATAAAAGTCTGAAACATGATTAAACTCCTAAGCAGAAAACCTACCGCGCTTCGCTTGGTCAACCCCTCAGCGGCAAAAATTAAAATTTTTACCGCTTCGGCGTTATAACCTCACACTCAATCTTTTATCACGAAGTCATGATTGAATCGCGAGTGGTCGGCAGATTGCGATAAACGGTCACATTAAATTTAACCTGACTATTCCACTGCAACAACTGAACGGACTGGAAACACTGGTCATAATCATGGTGGCGAATAAGTACGCGTTCTTGCAAATCACCAGAAGGCGGTTCCTGAATGAATGGGAAGCCTTCAAGAAGGTGATAAGCAGGAGAAACATACGAAGGCGCATAACGATACCACTGACCCTCAGCAATCTTAAACTTCTTAGACGAATCACCAGAACGGAAAACATCCTTCATAGAAATTTCACGCGGCGGCAAGTTGCCATACAAAACAGGGTCGCCAGCAATATCGGTATAAGTCAAAGCACCTTTAGCGTTAAGGTACTGAATCTCTTTAGTCGCAGTAGGCGGAAAACGAACAAGCGCAAGAGTAAACATAGTGCCATGCTCAGGAACAAAGAAACGCGGCACAGAATGTTTATAGGTCTGTTGAACACGACCAGAAAACTGGCCTAACGACGTTTGGTCAGTTCCATCAACATCATAGCCAGATGCCCAGAGATTAGAGCGCATGACAAGTAAAGGACGGTTGTCAGCGTCATAAGAGGTTTTACCTCCAAATGAAGAAATAACATCATGGTAACGCTGCATGAAGTAATCACGTTCTTGGTCAGTATGCAAATTAGCATAAGCAGCTTGCAGACCCATAATGTCAATAGATGTGGTAGAAGTCGTCATTTGGCGAGAAAGCTCAGTCTCAGGAGGAAGCGGAGCAGTCCAAATGTTTTTGAGATGGCAGCAACGGAAACCATAACGAGCATCATCTTGATTAAGCTCATTAGGGTTAGCCTCGGTACGGTCAGGCATCCACGGCGCTTTAAAATAGTTGTTATAGATATTCAAATAACCCTGAAACAAATGCTTAGGGATTTTATTGGTATCAGGGTTAATCGTGCCAAGAAAAGCGGCATGGTCAATATAACCAGTAGTGTTAACAGTCGGGAGAGGAGTGGCATTAACACCATCCTTCATGAACTTAATCCACTGTTCACCATAAACGTGACGATGAGGGACATAAAAAGTAAAAATGTCTACAGTAGAGTCAATAGCAAGGCCACGACGCAATGGAGAAAGACGGAGAGCGCCAACGGCGTCCATCTCGAAGGAGTCGCCAGCGATAACCGGAGTAGTTGAAATGGTAATAAGACGACCAATCTGACCAGCAAGGAAGCCAAGATGGGAAAGGTCATGCGGCATACGCTCGGCGCCAGTTTGAATATTAGACATAATTTATCCTCAAGTAAGGGGCCGAAGCCCCTGCAATTAAAATTGTTGACCACCTACATACCAAAGACGAGCGCCTTTACGCTTGCCTTTAGTACCTCGCAACGGCTGCGGACGACCAGGGCGAGCGCCAGAACGTTTTTTACCTTTAGACATTACATCACTCCTTCTGCACGTAATTTTTGACGCACGTTTTCTTCTGCGTCAGTAAGAACGTCAGTGTTTCCTGCGCGTACACGCAAGGTAAACGCGAACAATTCAGCGGCTTTAACCGGACGCTCGACGCCATTAATAATGTTTTCCGTAAATTCAGCGCCTTCCATGATGAGACAGGCCGTTTGAATGTTGACGGGATGAACATAATAAGCAATGACGGCAGCAATAAACTCAACAGGAGCAGGAAAGCGAGGGTATCCTACAAAGTCCAGCGTACCATAAACGCAAGCCTCAACGCAGCGACGAGCACGAGAGCGGTCAGTAGCAATCCAAACTTTGTTACTCGTCAGAAAATCGAAATCATCTTCGGTTAAATCCAAAACGGCAGAAGCCTGAATGAGCTTAATAGAGGCCAAAGCGGTCTGGAAACGTACGGATTGTTCAGTAACTTGACTCATGATTTCTTACCTATTAGTGGTTGAACAGCATCGGACTCAGATAGTAATCCACGCTCTTTTAAAATGTCAACAAGAGAATCTCTACCATGAACAAAATGTGACTCATATCTAAACCAGTCCTTGACGAACGTGCCAAGCATATTAAGCCACTTCTCCTCATCCAACGCGTCAGTTTTTGACAGAATCGTTAGTTGATGGCGAAAGGTCGCAAAGTAAGAGCTTCTCGAGCTGCGCAAGGATAGGTCGAATTTTCTCATTTTCCGCCAGCAGTCCACTTCGATTTAATTCGTAAACAAGCAGTAGTAATTCCTGCTTTATCAAGATAATTTTTCGACTCATCAGAAATATCCGAAAGTGTTAACTTCTGCGTCATGGAAGCGATAAAACTCTGCAGGTTGGATACGCCAATCATTTTTATCGAAGCGCGCATAAATTTGAGCAGATTTGTCGTCACAGGTTGCGCCGCCAAAACGTCGGCTACAGTAACTTTTCCCAGCCTCAATCTCATCTCTCTTTTTGCGTTCTGCTTCAATATCTGGTTGAACGGCGTCGCGTCGTAACCCAGCTTGGTAAGTTGGATTAAGCACTCCGTGGACAGATTTGTCATTGTGAGCATTTTCATCCCGAAGTTGCGGCTCATTCTGATTCTGAACAGCTTCTTGGGAAGTAGCGACAGCTTGGTTTTTAGTGAGTTGTTCCATTCTTTAGCTCCTAGACCTTTAGCAGCAAGGTCCATATCTGACTTTTTGTTAACGTATTTAGCCACATAGAAACCAACAGCCATATAACTGGTAGCTTTAAGCGGCTCACCTTTAGCATCAACAGGCCACAACCAACCAGAACGTGAAAAAGCGTCCTGCGTGTAGCGAACTGCGATGGGCATACTGTAACCATAAGGCCACGTATTTTGCAAGCTATTTAACTGGCGGCGATTGCGTACCCGACGACCAAAATTAGGGTCAACGCTACCTGTAGGAAGTGTCCGCATAAAGTGCACCGCATGGAAATGAAGACGGCCATTAGCTGTACCATACTCAGGCACACAAAAATACTGATAGCAGTCGGCGTGTGAATCATTAGCCTTGCGACCCTCGGCAGCAAGAACCATACGACCAATATCACGAAAATAGTCACGCAAAGCATTGGGATTATCATAAAACGCCTCTAATCGGTCGTCAGCCAACGTGAGAGTGTCAAAAACGATAAACCAACCATCAGCATGAGCCTGTCGCATTGCATTCATCAAACGCTGAATAGCAAAGCCTCTACGCGATTTCATAGTGGAGGCCTCCAGCAATCTTGAACACTCATCCTTAATACCTTTCTTTTTGGGGTAATTATACTCATCGCGAATATCCTTAAGAGGGCGTTCAGCAGCCAGCTTGCGGCAAAACTGCGTAACCGTCTTCTCGTTCTCTAAAAACCATTTTTCGTCCCCTTCGGGGCGGTGGTCTATAGTGTTATTAATATCAAGTTGGGGGAGCACATTGTAGCATTGTGCCAATTCATCCATTAACTTCTCAGTAACAGATACAAACTCATCACGAACGTCAGAAGCAGCCTTATGGCCGTCAACATACATATCACCATTATCGAACTCAACGCCCTGCATACGAAAAGACAGAATCTCTTCCAAGAGCTTGATGCGGTTATCCATCTGCTTATGGAAGCCAAGCATTGGGGATTGAGAAAGAGTAGAAATGCCACAAGCCTCAATAGCAGGTTTAAGAGCCTCGATACGCTCAAAGTCAAAATAATCAGCGTGACATTCAGAAGGGTAATAAGAACGAACCATAAAAAAGCCTCCAAGATTTGGAGGCATGAAAACATACAATTGGGAGGGTGTCAATCCTGACGGTTATTTCCTAGACAAATTAGAGCCAATACCATCAGCTTTACCGTCTTTCCAGAAATTGTTCCAAGTATCGGCAACAGCTTTATCAATACCATGAAAAATATCAACCACACCAGAAGCAGCATCAGTGACGACATTAGAAATATCCTTTGCAGTAGCGCCAATATGAGAAGAGCCATACCGCTGATTCTGCGTTTGCTGATGAACTAAGTCAACCTCAGCACTAACCTTGCGAGTCATTTCTTTGATTTGGTCATTGGTAAAATACTGACCAGCCGTTTGAGCTTGAGTAAGCATTTGGCGCATAATCTCGGAAACCTGCTGTTGCTTGGAAAGATTGGTGTTTTCCATAATAGACGCAACGCGAGCAGTAGACTCCTTCTGTTGATAAGCAAGCATCTCATTTTGTGCATATACCTGGTCTTTCGTATTCTGGCGTGAAGTCGCCGACTGAATGCCAGCAATCTCTTTTTGAGTCTCATTTTGCATCTCGGCAATCTCTTTCTGATTGTCCAGTTGCATTTTAGTAAGCTCTTTTTGATTCTCAAATCCGGCGTCAACCATACCAGCAGAGGAAGCATCAGCACCAGCACGCTCCCAAGCATTAAGCTCAGGAAATGCAGCAGCAAGATAATCACGAGTATCCTTTCCTTTATCAGCGGCAGACTTGCCACCAAGTCCAACCAAATCAAGCAACTTATCAGAAACGGCAGAAGTGCCAGCCTGCAACGTACCTTCAAGAAGTCCTTTACCAGCTTTAGCCATAGCACCAGAAACAAAACTAGGGACGGCCTCATCAGGGTTAGGAACATTAGAGCCTTGAATGGCAGATTTAATACCAGCATCACCCATGCCTACAGTATTGTTATCGGTAGCAAGCACATCACCTTGAATGCCACCGGAGGCGGCTTTTTGACCGCCTCCAAACAATTTAGACATGGCGCCACCAGCAAGAGCAGAAGCAATACCGCCAGCAATAGCACCAAACATAAATCACCTCACTTAAGTGGCTGGAGACAAATAATCTCTTTAATAACCTGATTCAGCGAAACCAATCCGCGGCATTTAGTAGCGGTAAAGTTAGACCAAACCATGAAACCAACATAAACATTATTGCCCGGCGTACGGGGAAGGACGTCAATAGTCACACAGTCCTTGACGGTATAATAACCACCATCATGGCGACCATCCAAAGGATAAACATCATAGGCAGTCGGGAGGGTAGTCGGAACCGAAGAAGACTCAAAGCGAACCAAACAGGCAAAAAATTTAGGGTCGGCATCAAAAGCAATATCAGCACCAACAGAAACAACCTGATTAGCGGCGTTGACAGATGTATCCATCTGAATGCAATGAAGAAAACCACCATTACCAGCATTAACCGTCAAACTATCAAAATATAACGTTGACGATGTAGCTTTAGGTGTCTGTAAAACAGGTGCCGAAGAAGCTGGAGTAACAGAAGTGAGAACCAGCTTATCAGAAAAAAAGTTTGAATTATGGC
>NZ_BPQR01000067.1 GCF_022179345.1 Methylobacterium jeotgali
CCCGGTCTCCGGGTCGCGCGCCGCCGAGGCGGGGCGCGACCCGGAGACCGGGAGCGGCGCCCGCGACCGCTTCGTCCAGGGCGCGCGGCGCGCGGCGGAGGCGCAGGCGGCCTACCTGCGCGGCGAGACCGTGCCGGAGGCCGGCGCGACGGAGCCCGACGAGGATCGCGGCCACGCCTGAGCGGTGCTTGACCTTCCTACCGTTGGAACCTCTAGCACCGTCGCGAACGATGCTTCGCGACACGGGGAAAGCTTGGGATGTGGCGTCACGCTTGTCTGCTCGGGGCCGGGCTCTTTCTGGGGGCGGCCGGCGTCACCCTGGCGCAGCCGCACGACCACATGCGGCACGGCAGCGCTCCGAGGGCGGCCGACGCCCCGGCGACGCGGGAGTTCAAGGCCGCCCATGAGACGATGATGCGGAACATGTCGCTGCCCTACACGGGCGATCCGGACGTCGACTTCCGCGTCCAGATGATCCCCCACCACCAGGGCGCCATCGACATGGCGCGGGTGGCCATGCGGCAGGCCAAGGACCCGTGGACCCGGCAGCTCGCCGAGTCGATCATCGTCGAGCAGCAGCGCGAGATCGCCGAGATGCGGGCCTGGCTCGCCCAGCGCGGGGTCGCGGTGCCGGCCGGGACCGACCGGCCGCACGTCATGGGCGCCGACTCCTACCGCGCCCGGAATCCGGAGGCCGGCACGCGGGCCGAGGCGGCCGGGCAGTCCTGGGCGCCGGGATCGGGGATCCGCTGAGCCCCGACCCGGAGGCCGGCTACTCCGCCGGGGCGACGGCGACGCGGATCGAATCCGATTTCGCGCCGCTGATCGCGATGACGACGCGGCCGGAGCCAAGCTGGAAGCGCAGGCTCTTGCGCAGGCCCGGGCAGTCGCGCTTGCCGGTGTGGGAGACCGGGCTCAGGCCGCTGCGCCCGTCCTGGCTCACGTCGAGCCAGGCCTCGTCCGACAGCGTGACCTGATAGATGCCCGCGCTCGGCGGCGCCTCCAGCATGAGGATGCCGCCATAGCTGTCCGCCGCCGGCGGACGCGAAGGCGGCACCGGATAGGCGACCTCGCCCGTGGGCTTGAGCGCCAGGACCGCGGCCGGCATCTCCGCCGGCAGGGTGTCGCCGGAGGCCTTGCGCGGCAGGCCGGGCGCCTCGAACCAGGCGAGCTCCCGCAGGAGCGGCCAGGCGAAGGCGGTGCAGGCGGCTGGCACGGCCCGGTCGGCAGAGGCGGGAGGCGCCACCGGGGGCCGGCCCGGCTCCTGGGCCCCGGCCCCGGCGGTCGCGAGGGCGAGCGCCAGCGCCGGAGCGATCGCGCCGGCGGTGCGGGCGAGACGGGGGCGGGGCATCTCAGTCCACCGCGACCATCACGTCGGAGGCCTTCACCACCGCGTAGGCCTCGGCGCCGTTGGCGAGCTTGAGGGCGTCGACGGCCTCGTTGGTGATCGCGGCGGTCACGACCTGGCCCGGCGCGATCTCGATCTTCACATGCGCGGTGGTGGCCCCCTTCTCCACGGAGACGACGGTGCCCTTGATGACGTTGCGCGCGCTGATCTGCATGGCAGGCTCGATCCATATGGGAGGCCGCACGGGGCGGCCGGGAGGGATACGGGGCCTCGATAGCCCATCCGGCAGGTCCTCGGCGAGCCCGGGAGCGGAATATTCCATCGCCTACAGCGGTTCCTCCTCGGCCTCCTCGGACACCGGAGCCGCGCCCCAAGCGATGAGGGCCCCGTTGAGGTCGTCGAGGATGAAGTGGCGGGCGCTGTCGCGGTCGTAGCCCTCCGCGAGAAGGTCTTCGTACTCGGTCAGCAGGTGCCGGGTGAAGGCGACGAGGGCGAGGCGCGCCGCCCGCTCCGGCGCCGCGCCGCGCAGGCCGGGGCTCGCCAGCGCCCGGTCGGTCACGGCCTCGGTCTCGAAGGCGGGAAGGCGCGGGGCGATGCGGGCCAGGGCCTCGGCGATCCGCTCGCGGCGCCCTCCGGGCCCGGAGGCGCGATCGGGGGCGCGACCCTTCGCCCGGTGGTTGTCCCCGGTGCGCCCGTCCGCTGACTTTGCCATAATCTGGGATCGCCACCATGTTAGGACCGCGCCGCGCGTGGGGGGCCGAGGACGGCACCCAGGGGGCACGCGGGATCAGAATTCGGGGACCATCCGACCATGCGCCATCCTCTGGCCGCGCGCCATCACCTGGCCGCGTCGATCTGCGCCACGCTCCTTCTCGCCGCTCCGGCCCTCGCGCAGACGACGGCCACGACCGATCCGGCGGGCCGTCCGCAACGCAGCGTCACCTCCACGGGCGTGACCAAGCCGCCGTCAGGCACCAGGGCCACGCCGGTGAAGGCCGCCACCGAGGCGCAGATGCTCAAGGCCCAGAAGGCGGCGGCCGCCCGCGACAAGGCCTGGGACGCGCGCACCCGCGCCAGCATGGGCTCGATCTGCAAGGGCTGCTGAGGGCCCGCAGGGGCGGCCCCGGATGATCCGGTTCGAGGGGGCCGGCAAGCGCTACGGTGCCGCCGTCGCCGTCGACCGCCTCGATCTCGACGTCCCAGAGGGCGAGACCTGCGCCCTGATCGGCCCCTCCGGCTGCGGCAAGTCCACGAGCCTGCGGATGGTCAATCGGCTCGTCGCGCCGGACGAGGGACGCGTGCTCCTCGGCGGACGGGACGTGGCCGAGAGCGATCCCGTGCGCCTGCGCCGGGGCATCGGCTACGTGCTCCAGGGCGTCGGGCTGTTCCCGCACCGGAGCGTGGCGGGAAACGTCGCGACCGTGCCGGCGCTGCTCGGCTGGAGCCGGGCGCGGGTGTCCGAGCGGGTCGACGCGATGCTCGCCCTCGTCGGGCTCGATCCGGCGACCTACCGGGCGCGGCGGCCGGACGCGCTCTCCGGTGGGGAGCGCCAGCGCGTCGGTGTCGCCCGCGCGCTCGCCGCGGACCCGCCGGTGCTGCTCATGGACGAGCCCTTCGGCGCCGTCGATCCACTGGCCAGGGGCGCCCTCCAGCGGGAGATCGGCGCTCTGCTTCGCTCCTTGCGCAAGACCGTCCTCATCGTCACCCACGACATCGACGAGGCGCTGATCCTCGCCGACCGGATCGCGGTGATGCGCGGCGGGCGCCTCGTGCAGGCGGCGACGCCTGAGGCGCTGCTGGCGCGGCCGGCGGACGCCTTCGTCGCGGAGTTCGTCGGCCGGGAGCGGGCGCTGCGCCGTCTCTCGCTGGCGAGCGCGGGCGACCTCGCCGAACCCGGCGAGGCTCCCGAGGTGCCGGAGATCGCCCCCGACACGGACCTGCGCGCGGCCCTCTCGCGGATGCTGGAGACGGGGGCCACGCGCCTGCGCCTCGCCGGCCCCGAGCCGAGGGTGCTCACCCTCGAGGCGCTGCGAGGGGCCGTAAACGAAGAAAGGGCCGCCCCGGGGGACGGCCCTTCCTGAAGTCCTGCGGCGTCTTGCCGGATCAGCGGGAGTAGAACTCGATGACGAGGTTCGGCTCCATCTGCACCGGGTAGGGCACCTCGCCGAGGCCCGGGACACGGGTGACGCGGGCGTTCATCTTGGCGTGGTCGACCTCGATGTAGTCGGGCACGTCGCGCTCGGCGAGCTGGGTCGCCACCACGACGACCTCGAGCTGGCGGGACGCCTCCTTGACCTCGATGAGGTCGCCGGGCTTCACCTGATAGCTCGGGATGTTCACGCGGCGGCCGTTGACCTTGACGTGGCCGTGGTTGACGAACTGGCGGGCCGCGAAGGGCGTCGCCACGAACTTCGCCCGGTAGACCACGGCGTCGAGGCGGCGCTCGAGGAGGCCGATCAGGTTCTCGCCGGAGTCGCCGCGCAGGCGGATCGCCTCGGCGTAGTAGCGGCGGAACTGCTTCTCGGTGATGTTGCCGTAGTAGCCCTTGAGCTTCTGCTTGGCGCGTAGCTGCGTGCCGAAGTCAGACATCTTGCCCTTGCGGCGCTGGCCGTGCTGGCCGGGGCCGTACTCGCGGCGGTTCACGGGGCTCTTCGGGCGGCCCCAGATGTTCTGGCCCATGCGGCGGTCGAGCTTGTGCTTCGCCTGAACGCGCTTCGACATGTCTTCGCGTGCCTCTCTCTTGGAGAATGGACGCGCCCTCCTCTTCCCGAGGCTCCCTGGGGAGCCCGACCGGGACGACAGGGCGGGGTGTGAACCCGCCCGCGGGTGCGTATGAAAAGCCACGGGGCCCCAAACCGGAGCCCCGCGAACCGGGCGCTCTTAGAGCACGGAAGGGGGCAGGTCAATCTCGGCGCTTGCCGGCGCTCGTCGCTGCGCGGCCTTCATCGCTCGCGCGAGGCCGTCGAAAATCCGCGCATCCCCCATCTGCGCCACGTTGAAGCGCATGAAGCCCGAGGCGCTGCCGGACAGGCTGAAGACGTTGCCCGGCGCCAGCACCAGCCCTTCGTCGAGTGCCGCGCGGGCGACGTCCGCTGCGTCGAGGCCATGGGGGAGGGCGCACCAGAGCTGGAAGCCGCCTCGCGGCATCAGCCAGGGCACGATGCCGAGGGGCTCGAGGCGGGCGGCGGTCTCGCGGCGGGCCTTCGAGAGGCGGCGGTGGAGCGCGTCGAGATGGCGGCGGTAGCTGCCGTCGCGCAGCGTCCCCGTGACGAGCTCGACGGAGATCGGGCTCGGTCCGCCGAAGCTCGTGGCGACCTGGAGGTCGGCCAGCGCCTCCAGCCAATCGGGCCGGGCGGCGATGTAGCCGCAGCGGATCGCCGCCGAGAGCGTCTTCGAGAAGCTGCCGATGCGGATCACCCGCGCGAGCCCGTCGAGGGCGGCGAGCCTCGGCGAGGGCTCCGGCTCGAGATCGGCGAAGATGTCGTCCTCGACGATGGTGAGGTCGTGGGCGGCGGCCAGCGTCAGCACGAGGTGCGCCGTCTGCGGCGAGAGGCTGGCGCCGGTCGGGTTCTGGAGGGCGGAGTTGGTGAGGTAGAGGCGCGGCCGGTGCTCCGCGAGCACCGCCTCGAACCGGGCAAGGTCGGGACCGGTCGGCGTATAGGGCACGCCGAGGAGCCGCACGCCGTGGACGGCGAGCAGGGCCTGGAAGTTGAAGTAGCAGGGGTCGTCCACGAGCACGGTGTCCCCCGGCCGCAGCAGGAAGCGGCCGATCAGGTCGACGGCGTTGGTGTCGGAGGCGGTGAGCAGGATCTGATCGGCCGGCACCGCGAGGCCCTCGCCCGCGAACTGGCGCTCGAGGAGACGGCGCAGGTCGAGGGCGCCGCGGGTGCTGCCGTAATCCGTGAGCAGCCCGTCCTCGGCCCTGGCAAGACCGCGCATCGCCCGGCGGATCGCGCCCTGCGGCATCCACGCCGCCGGGAGCCAGCCGCAGCCGGGCATCGGCACCCCGGGTTCGGCATCGAGGGCCTGCCGCGAGAGCCAGAGCGGATCGATCGCCCGGTCGCGCCGGGGCGTGGCGTCCGCGAGGGTAAGCGGCGCAGCCGGGCCGCAGACGTAGAAGCCGGAGCCCGGCCGTGCCCGGATCAGCCCCTCCGCCGCCAGCCGGTCGTAGGCCTCGACCACCGTCGAGGGCGAGACCCCCATCTGACCCGCGAGGCGCCGGATCGAAGGCAGCCGCTCGCCGGGGGCGAGGCCGCGCGCGCCGATCCGGCCGCGGATCGTCTCCGCCACCCGCGCGGTGCGCCCGCCCGCCGTCACGGCCGGCGAATGTGTGTGGGTCGAATCCACCATACAGTTCGCTTCGACTGTACGGCACCGTTCCTGTCGCCGCCAGCCGGCGCCGGTTAAGCCTGCCCGCTCGGCAACGGAAAAGCGGCGCGGGCCCCGATCATGCAGCGGACGGCGGAAGGGTGGGGAAACGGCCTCCTCGGCGTCATCATCTTCAGCGGCTCGCTGCCGGCGACGCGGATGGCCGTGCTCGGGTTCGATCCGGTGTTCCTCACGGCAGCGCGGGCCGTCATCGCCGGGCTGCTGGGGGCGGGCTTCCTCGCGCTGCTCCACGAGCGACGCCCTCGCGCCAGTGATCTCGCCTCGCTCGCCATCGTCGCGGTCGGCGTCGTGATCGGCTTTCCGCTGCTGACCGCGCTGGCGCTCCGGCAGATGACCTCGGCGCATTCCATCGTGTTCATCGGGCTGCTGCCGCTGGCGACCGCCCTGTTCGGTGCGCTGCGTGGCGGCGAGCGGCCGAGCCCGGCCTTCTGGGCCTTCTCGATCGTCGGGAGCCTGCTCGTCTCTGGCTACGCCCTGTCGCAGAGCGACGGCGCCTCGCTCGGGGGCGATGCCCTGATGGTCGCGGCGATCCTGCTCTGCGGCCTCGGCTACGCAGAGGGGGCCGCCCTCTCGCGGCGGCTCGGGGGCTGGCAGGTGATCTCCTGGGCGCTGCTCCTGTCGCTGCCCGTCACCGCCGTTCTGATGCTGGCGACCTGGCCGGAGGCGTGGGGCGCCGTCCCGGCCTCCGCCTGGGGCGGGCTCGCCTACGTCTCGGTGTTCAGCATGCTTGTCGGCTTCGTGTTCTGGTACCGCGGCCTGGCGCTCGGCGGGATCGCGGGCGTCGGGCAGCTGCAGCTTCTCCAGCCCTTCTTCGGGCTGGCGCTGGCGGGGCTGCTGCTCGGCGAGCCTGTCGCCCCGGCGATGGTCGCGGTGACGGGGCTCGTGGTGCTCTGCGTCGCCGGCGCGAAGCGCTTCGCCAAGCCCCCTTCGTCCGGACTCCCTACTGGAGCGCCAGTGGCATCGCCTCGACGGTGAGCTCCCGCAGGCCCCGCGCGGCGAGCGACGCCCGCAGCGCCGCGCCGGGGACGGTCGCCCCGGTGAAGGCGGTAGCGACGGTCGCGTCGGGGTCGGCGGCGCCGGGCAGGCCGGGTCCGAGCAGCTGCACCACCCGCCGGGCGATGGCCGGCGCCGGATCGATCCAGCGCACCGGCCAGGGCGCGAGCCGCTCGAAGCGGGGCAGCAGCAGCGGATAGTGGGTGCAGGAGAGGCAGACCACGTCCGTGCGCCGCCCGTCCGGGGCGGTCACGAAGCAGGGCGCGATCTCGGCGGCGATGCTCTCGTCGGACACCGGCTCGCCGGCCATCTCGGCCTCCGCGTAGGCGGCGAGATTCTTCGAGCCGACGAGGGTGACGGCGCAGGCCCCGGCGTAGCTCGCGATGAGATCGTGGGTGTAGGCCCGTGCCACGGTGCCGGGCGTGGCCAGCAGCGAGACGAGGCGGGAGCGCGTCGCCTCCGCCGCCGGCTTGATCGGCGGCACCACGCCGACGAAGGGCGTCGCGAAGCGCTGGCGGAGCGCCGGCAGCACCAGGGTCGAGGCGGTGTTGCAGGCGATCACGGCGAGGTCCGGCCGGTGCCGGGCGAGAAGCCGCTCCATCACCGCGAGCACGCGCGCGACCAGCGTCTCCTCGGAGAGCCGGCCGTAGGGAAAGGCGGCGGTGTCGGCGGCGTAGACGAAGCTGGCGTCGGGGCGGGCGCGGCGCACCTGATCGAGCACCGTGAGGCCGCCGAGCCCTGAGTCGAACACGAGGATGTTCGGCGGCGGGCCCACGCGGGGCGCGACGGCGGAGAGGCTGGCCCCGGCCATGAGATCGATCCGCATTGTCAGCGCGTCCGGACCCGACAGGCGCCAAGTCTCGGACGGGGACGGTTAAGGCCTCCTCACCACGGCGGGAAAATGGCGATGCGTCCTGTTGGGCGGTCATGCACCGGTGCGGACGGGGCGACGTAACCGAGCCGGTGGCTGAGGCGAAGCGTCACCGGACGGAGTCGGGAGAGGGGAGTTGTCGGGTTGCGCGCGACTCATATCTCCCACGGACGCGCCGCGATGGAGACCGTTTCATCTCCACCAGCGGCCGGCGAGGAAAGGATCGTCATGGCAGCCTCCGCGGCCCTCCGCGTCTTCGCACCCGAGATCTCGGCTCCGAAGACGTCGGTTCCCGAGAGCCTCCCGCCCGCCTTCCCGCCGCCGCTCCTTTCGACGCGACCCGTCGACCGGGCGGCGTGGATCGCCGCCTACCGGGCGGTGCGCGACGAGACCGAGCGCCGCGCCGCGCCGCTCTCGCCGGAGGACCAGCAGGTCCAGTCGATGGCCGATGCGAGCCCGACCAAGTGGCACCGGGCGCACACGACCTGGTTCTTCGAGCAGTTCCTGCTCCGCGAGCACGTGCCGGGCTACGCGATCCACGACGAGCGCCTGCACTACCTCTTCAACTCCTACTACGTCGCCGCCGGGCCCCGTCAGCCGCGGATCATGCGCGGGCTCATCACCCGGCCGACGATGGACGAGGTCGCTGGCTACCGCGCCCATGTCGACCGGGCGGTGGAGGCGCTGATCGAGGACGCGGCGCCCGAGGTGCTGGAGCGGGTGCTGCCGATCCTCGAGATCGGGCTCTATCACGAGCAGCAGCACCAGGAGCTGATGCTCACCGATATCCTGCACGCCTTCGCCCAGAACCCGCTCCACCCGGTCTACGACGCCGCCTGGCGCTGGCCCGAACGGGACGGGCGGGCGGGAGCGAAGGTGCTCGCCCGCGGCATCGAGGCGGTGGGGCACGAGGGCGAGGGCTTCTCGTTCGACAACGAGTCGCCCCGCCACGAGGTGCTGATCCAGGGCGGCCGGATCGACCAGGGGCTCGTCACCAACGCCGACTGGCTCGCCTTCATGGCGGACGGGGGCTACGGCCGCGCGGAGCTGTGGCTCTCGGACGGCTTCATCGCCGCGCAGACGGATGGCTGGGAGGCGCCGGGCTACTGGCGCCGGGAGGGTGAGGGCTGGGCGAGCATGACGCTTGCGGGCCTCAAGCCCATCGATCCCGCCGCCCCCGTCACCCATGTCAGCTATTACGAGGCCGACGCCTACGCCCGCTGGGCCGGCCGCGACCTGCCGACCGAGGCCGAGTGGGAGGTCGCCGCCCGCGACGGCGATCTCGGCGACGCCTTCGGCCATGTCTGGCAGTGGACCCGCAGCGCCTACGCGGCCTACCCGGGCTACCGGCCGCTCCCCGGCGCGCTCGGCGAGTACAACGGCAAGTTCATGTCGAACCAGTTCGTGCTGCGCGGCTCCTCCGTCGCCACGGCGGCCGGCCACGCCCGCGTGCCCTACCGCAACTTCTTCTATCCCCATCAGCGCTGGCAGTTCACGGGGCTTCGCCTCGCGGATGCCCGCGCCTGATCCGACACGGAGGCCGCCCCGCGTGACCGTCAAGCCCGTCTTCCCCGACGCGACCCCCATCGACCGCCTGTCCGCCAATCCGTTCCTCGACGACGTGCTCGCAGGACTCGCCAAGCCGCAGAAGGAGTTGCCGGCAAAGTACTTCTACGACGCGGCCGGATCGGAGCTGTTCGAGGCGATCACCCGCTTGCCGGAGTACTATCCGACCCGCACGGAGCTGAGCATCCTCGACGCCGCCGGCCCGGAGATCGCAGCGCATCTGCCCCGCCCCTGCGCGCTCGTCGAGTTCGGAGCGGGCGCGACCACGAAGCTGCGCCGGCTGCTGCCGCATCTGGCGCCGCTCGGGGCCTATGTGCCCGTCGACGTCTCCGCGGAGTTCCTGGAGGAACAGGCCGAGGCGCTCCGTGCCGACTTCCCGTCCCTGCGGGTCGAGCCGGTAGCGGCGGACTTCACCCGCGCGTTCCCGCTTCCCGGCGATCTCGACGGCATGACCAAGGCCGGCTTCTTCCCCGGCTCCACCATCGGCAACTTCGAGCCGGCAGAGGCCGGGCGCCTGCTGGCGCGCTTCGCGGAGGTGCTCGGCGCTGGGGCACGGCTCATCGTCGGCGTCGACCTCGTCAAGGAGACGCCGGTTCTGGAGGCGGCCTATGACGATGCCGCCGGCGTCACCGGGCGCTTCAACCTCAACCTCGTGACCCGGATGCAGCGAGAGCTCGGCCTGACGCTGGACGGCAGCGGCTTCACGCATCGCGCCCTCTTCAACCCGGACGCCTCGCGCATCGAGATGCATCTCGTCAGCCGCGCGGAACAGACCGTCTCGGTCGGGGGGCGTCGCTTCAGTTTCGCCAGCGGCGAGACGATCCACACGGAGAACAGCTACAAGTACACGCTCGACGGCTTCCGGGCCCTCGCCGCGGGCGCCGGCTGGCAGCCGCTCCAGGTCTGGACCGACCCGGCCGGGCTGTTCTCCGTGCACGCGCTCGCCGTCGGGTCCTAGGATCGCTGTCGGGTTCGAGGTGAGCCGGCCTTACTCCGGAGGAGACGCCGGCCAAGCCTTCAACGTCCCGTCCCGCAGGACCCAGCCGATCTTGTCCGCGACGAACCAGTCCTCGGTCGGCGGAACATCGTGCGGCTGGTCGAGGCTGCCGACCGTCACCCACACGCTGCCGGGGTCGGCATCGAAGACGAAGGTGAGCGGGCTGCCGCAAGCGCCGCAATGGGATCGGATGGCGCCGTCCGAGGAGCGGAACGGCGTCGGGTGCCCGCTCTGGAACTCGAATGCGGTCCGCTCGACGGCGACGTAGCTGAGGAAAGCGGCGCCGCTGTGCCGGCGGCACATCGAGCAATGACAGTTCACGGCGCGCTTCGGTGCGCCGGAGATGCGGTAGCGCAAGGCCCCGCACAGGCAGCCGCCCGTCATGGAACCTTCGTCGTCCATTCGATCGCCCTCCCGACGGTGGCCGCATCCGATGCCGGACCTCCCCGGCTCCCGTTCTTGCCGTGCCGCATGCGCCGGAATGGCGGCGATCCGGTCTCTCTGGATCGACCTTGCGCGGCGGACCCTCTTCGTCAAAGGAACGGCGCCGGGTCCTTCTCCGGGGGCGGGGGCGCCACGTCGACGCGGTTCCACCAGCCGCCGCCGAGTGCCTGGAACAGGGCCGCGGTATCGGCATACTGGGTCGCCCGCGCCGAGGCCGAGGTGACGAGCGCCGAGAGGTAGCCCTGCTGGGCGATCAGCACCTGCGTGCTGTTGATGGCCCCGGCCGAGTACTGCTTGCGGATCAGCTCCAGGCTCTGCCCGGTCGCGCGCTCGGCGGCCTCGGCGGCGGCCACCGCCTTGGCGTCGGATTGCAGGGCACGCAGGGCGTCGGCGACGTTCTGGAAGGCGCCGATCACCGTGGCGCGGTACTGGGCCTGGGCCTGGGTCAGCGTCTCCTCGGCCGCCCGCTGGCGACGGAACAGGGTGCCGGCGTCGAAGATCGGCTGCGTGACGCCGCCGATCACCGTGAAGAAGGCCGCGCCGGGGTTTGCGATCTGGGCGAGCTTCACGGCGCTGGCGCCGCCGGTGGCGGTGATCGAGAACTGCGGCAGGCGGTTCGCCACCGCGACGCCGACCCCGGCGCTCGCCTGCTGCACCAGGGCCTCGGCGGCCTTCACGTCCGGCCGCTGCTGCACGAGGCGCGAGGGCAGGCTTAACGGAAGCTTCGTCGGCAGGCGCAGGCTCGCGAGCGTGAAGGTCTCCGTGACCTCCTCGCTCGGCAGGCGGCCGGCGAGTGCGGTGAGCAGGTTGCGCTGCTGCGCGAGCTGGCGCTCCAGCGGCGGCAGGAGCTGCTGCGAGAGCGAGAGCGCCGCCTGCTGCTGCACCACGTCGGCGCCGGCGATTTGCCCGAGGGAGAGCTGCTTGTTGTAGAGCTGGAGCAGCTCCGTCTGCGCCTGGATCACGCGCTTGGTCGCGTCGATCTGGGCGCGCAGCGAGGCCTCCTGGATCGCGGCGGCGACGACGTTGCTCGTCAGGCTGAGATAGGCCGCCTCGAGCTGGAAGCGCTGGTTCTCGGCGGTGGCTTCGAGCGCCTCGATCTGGCGGCGGTTGCCGCCGAACACGTCGGGATTGAAGCCCACCGCCACCTGCGGCGTGTAGAGGCTGTAGAACAGGTTGTTGTTGTTGAGCGGCGACTGCAGGTCGAGGCCCGGCGCCTTGGAGTACTGCGCCTGGGGCGTCGCGGTCACCGTCGGGTAGAGGGTGCCCTTCTGCGCCTCGACGTTCTGCTGCGCGATGCGCAGCGCCGCCTGGGCCGCCTCCAGGTTCGGGTTGTTGGCGAGCGCCTCCTCGACGAGGCGGTTGAGCGCCTTCGACCGGAACAGCGCCCACCACTGGCCGGGGATGTCGGCGCCCGAGACGAAGCTCTGGTCGGCCGATCCGCCCTGCGCGGTGGCGACCTTGTCCGCTGCGGTCGGGTTGCGCAGGGGCTCGCGGGTGTAGCGCGTCGCCGGCGGGTCCGCAGGGGGCAGGTAGTCCGGCCCGACGGCGCAGGCGCCGAGCGGCAGCAGGGTGAGAAGGGCGGCTGCGAGGTGCGCGCGCCGCCTGCCCTTTCCGCCCGCCATGACGCCCCCGGAGACCGCACCCGTGTCCCGGCAGTACAGGGCCGCCGGGGCGGCGCCTGTCAACGCCTGCGCCCGTCGCAGCGGGAGGCGGGCCGCGTCGTGTGGCGGGCGGATCACGCGGCGGCGCTCCCGGCCATGCGCGGCTGCGCCTTCGGGTTGCTGCGCCGCCGGGAGAACAGCGAGATCAGCACCGGCACCACGACGAGGATGAGGTTCGGCGCGAGCAGGATGCCACCGACCACGACGAGCGCCAGCGGCTTCTGCACCTGCGAGCCGATGCCCGTGGAGATCGCCGCCGGCAGCAGGCCGACGCAGGCGGCGACGCAGGTCATCATCACCGGGCGCATGCGCACCATCGCCGCGTGCCACACGGCCTCCCGCTTCGCCCAGCCCTCGTCCATGAGCTGGTTATAGTAGGCGAGCAGGATCACGCCCTCCATGGTCGAGATGCCGAACAGCGCGATGAAGCCGATCGCCGCGGAGATCGAGAAGGGCGTCCCCGTCAGGAACAGAGCGAAGATGCCGCCGATCATCGCCATCGGAATCACGCTCAGGACGAGGAGCATGTCGGCGACGGAGGAGAAGTTGATGAAGAGCAGCAGCGCGATCAGCGCCAGCGTGACCGGCACCACCACGGAGAGGCGCTGCACCGCGTCCTGAAGGTTGGTGAACTGGCCGACCCATTCGAGGTGGTAGCCGGCGGGAAGCTGCACCTCCTCCTCGACGCGCTTCTGCGCCTCGATCACCGCGCCGCCGAGGTCGCGCCCGCGCACCGAGAACTTCACCGGGATGTAGCGCTCCTGGTCCTCGCGGTAGATGAAGGCCGCGCCCGAGACGAGCTCGACGGTGGCGATCTCCGAGATCGGCACCTGCACGACGCCGCCGTTCGGGTTCTGGGCGCCGATGGTGATGTTGCGGATCGTCTCCAGCGAGCGCCGGTACTCGGGGGCGAGGCGCACCCGCATGGGGAAGTGCCGGTCGGAGCCGTACTCGTAGAGGTCGCCCGCCGTCTGGCCGCCGATCGCCGCCTGGAGTGTGGTGTTCACGTCGCCGATCGAGAGGCCGAACCGGGCGGCCTTGCGGCGGTCGACGTCGATGCGCACCGTCGGCTGGCCGAGGGAGGCGAAGACCGAGAGGTCGGTGATGCCGGGCACGGTCGCCAGCACCGCCTTCACCTGGTTGGCGGCCTTGGTGATCTCGTTGAGGTCGGTGCCGTAGATCTTGACCGAGTTCTCGCCCTTCACGCCCGAGGCGGCCTCCTGGACGTTGTCCTCGATGTACTGGGAGAAGTTGAACTCGATGCCGGGCAGCTCCGTCTCCAGGCGCTTCGAGAGATCCCGGATCAGGGTCTCCTTGTCGAGGCCCGGCCGCCACTGGTCGATGGGCTTGAGGGGGGCGAGGATCTCGGCGTTGAAGAAGCCGGTGGCATCGGTGCCGTCGCTGGGCCGGCCCTGGTGCGAGAGCACGGTGACGACCTCGGGCACCTCGCCGACGATGGTGCGCAGGCGCTCGACATAGGCGTTGCCGGCCTCGAGCGAGATCGAGGCGGGCATGGTGCCGCGGATGTAGAGGTTGCCCTCCTCGAGCTTGGGCAGGAACTCCAGGCCGAGGTTGCGCCCGGCGATCCCCGCCACGAGCAGCACCGCCAGCGTCAGGCCGAGGCAGAGCAGCTTGTGCGCCAGCCCGACCCGCAGGATGATGCGGTGGCCGAAGCGCAGCAGGCGCACGATCAGGGTGTCGTGCTCCTCGACGTGCTTGGGCAGGATCAGGGCCGAGAGGGCCGGGGAGACAGTAAAGGTCGCGATGAGGCCGCCGACCAGCGCGTAGGCGTAGGTCTTGGCCATCGGCCCGAAGATGTGACCCTCGACGCCGGTCATCGTGAAGAGCGGCAGGAAGCCGACGATGATGATCGTCGCCGAGAAGAAGATCGCCCGGTTCACCTCGGCGCCGGCGATGGCGATGGTGCCGAGCCGCCCTTCGAGGCCGCCCGGCGCCCGCTGCCCCTCTGAGTGCTCGGGCTCGGCGAGATGCCGGAAGACGTTCTCGACCATGATGACGGTCGCGTCGACGATGAGCCCGAAATCGATGGCGCCGAGCGAGAGCAGGTTCGCGGAATCGCCCCGCGCCACCATGATGATGATCGCGAAGCCGAGCGCGAAGGGGATCGTCGCGGCGACGATGATCGCGCTGCGCAGCGAGCCGAGGAACAACCACTGCACCACGAAGACCAGCACCACGCCGAAGACGAGGTTGTGCATCACGGTGTGGGTGGTGGTGTTGATGAGGCCCGAGCGGTCGTAGATGCGCTCGATGCGCACGTCCGGCGGCAGGATCGTCGAGGCGTTGATCTTGTCGATCTCGGCCTCGACCCGGCGCAGCGTCGGCAGGCTCTGGCCGCCGCGGCTCATGAGCACGATGCCCTCGACGATGTCGCTCTGGCCGTCGTGCCCGACGATGCCGAGGCGGGGGGCGGAGGAGATGCGCACGTCGGCGACGTCGCGCACCAGCACCGGCGTGCCGTTGACCTGGGTCAGCAGCGTGTCCCGGATGTCGTCCATGTCGCGGATCAGGCCGACGCCGCGCACCACGGCCGACTGCTCGCCGACGTTGAGCGTCTGGCCGCCGACATTGATCGAGGAGTTGTTGAGCGCGTTGACGACCTGCACCAGGGTCAAGCCCTGGCCCTGGAGGCGGTTGAGGTCGACGGCGATCTCGTACTCCTTGGCCTTGCCGCCGAAGGCCGTCACGTCGACGACGCCGGGGATCGCCTTGAAGCGGCGCTGGAGCACCCAGTCCTGGAGGGTCTTCAGGTCCGTCGAGGAGTAGCCCGCCGGGCCGACGAGCTTGTAGCGCATGATCTCGCCCACGGGGCTCGTCGGCGAGATCTGCGGCTGGGCGCCGTTCGGCAGGGGCGGGAGCTGCGAGAGCCGGTTGAGCACCCGCTGCAGCGCCTCCTGGTAGGTGTAGGCGTAGTTGAACTGCACCTTCACGTCGGAGAGGCCGAACAGGGAGATGGTGCGCACCACGGTGGCGTTGGGGATGCCCGCCAGCGCCACCTCCAGGGGAATCGTGATGTAGCGCTCGATCTCGTCGGCGGACTGGCCGGGGTTCTGGGTGATGACGTCCACGAGCGGCGGGACGGGGTCGGGATACGCCTCGATGTTGAGCTGGCGGTAGCTGGCGTAGCCGAGCGCCAGCATCACCACGAACATCAGGAAGACGAGCACCCGCTGCCGCAGGGAGAAGACGATGAGCGCGTTCATCGCCGGGTTCCTTACGAGGAGCGGTCGCCGCTGGCGGCGCGATCGATGAAGAGGGCGCCGCGGGTGACGACCTCGTCGCCCTCCCGCAGGCCCTCGACCACCTGGGCGTTGTCGCCGTTGACGAGGCCGAGCCGCACGTCGCGGGCCTCGAGCGCCCCGTCGGGCCGGGCGACCCAGACATGCGCGCTCGCGCCCTCGTAGACGACGGCCGCCAGCGGCACGCCGGGCGAGGGGCGCAGGTCGCCGGTGATGATCGTGAAGGTCGCGAACATCTCGGGCTTCAGGGCGCGGTCCGGGTTCGGGATCTCGCTGCGCACGGAGAGCCGGCGCGTCGCCGGATCGAGGCTCGCGGCGATGTAGTCGATGCGCGCCTTGAACACCCGCTGCCCGAAGCCCGCGACCCGCGCCTCGATCTCCTGGCCGAGGCGCACCTTGGGGATCTCGCTCTCGCGCACGTTCGCCACCAGCCAGACCGTCGAGAGGTCCCCGATCACGAAGACCGGATCGCTCGACGAGGACAGGTACTGCCCGATGCCGACCTTGCGCTGGACGATGGTGCCCGCGATCGGCGCGCGGATCTCCGTCTCGGGGCTCATGGTGCCGCTCTTCTCGAAGGCGGCGATCTCCGCGTCGGTCTTGCCGAGGATGCGCAGGCGGTTGCGCACGGCCTGGAGCGCGGCCTCGGCGGTGCGCAGGTCGCTCTGCGCCGCGATCACGTCGTTCTGCGCGGACTGGTAGTCCTTCAGCGCCACGGCCTTGGCCGCGAACAGCTCCTGCTGGCGGGCGGCGATGGTCTGGTCGAGCTTCAGCAGCGCCGTCGCCTTGCTCAGGGTGTTGAGGGCGCTCTGGTAGTCGTTCTGGGCCTGGACCATGTCGCTCGCCTCCATGGTCAGGAGGACGTCGCCGGCCTTCACCTCCTCGCCGGCCCGCTTCATCACGCGGGTGACGCGCCCCGAATAGGGCGAGGCGACGGGCACGTTGTCGTCGTCGTTGAGCGCGATGCGGCCCTCCGCCGAGCCCTCGGGCCGGAAGCTCATCGTCCGCACCGGCTTGATCTCGAAGGCGGCGCGCTGCTCCTTGGTCGGGCGGAACACCCGCTCGACCGGTCCCGCCTTGGGGGGCGTCTCCTCCTGCTCGTCGGAGCCGCGCAGGACCGCGAGCCCCCGCTCGATCGCCTCGCGGACGGGCTCGGGATAGACTGCGACGAGCGCCGCCCCGGCGACCGCGAGGCCGAGCGCCGCGAGCACCGGCAGGATGATCGACCGGCGACCCCGCGCCGGCGTGCCGGAGCGGGTGGTGCCGTCCTGGTCGAGTGGGTTGCGAGCGTCCATCGGTGTCTCGGTTCCGCCCTACTGCCGCCGCGCCCCGGGGCGGCAGATGTCGCGCGCATGTCTCAAGGCGGGACGATCGGCGCCTTTGTGTGGCAGCGCACATCGCCCAAGGGCGAAGACCCCGCCGTTCGATTGCCGGGAACGCATGGTCGGGCCGCCGACGGACCGTCAAGCGACGATCGCGTCACACGGGGCGGCCTCGCGAGATCGTGGCCGAGTGTGACCCGCCGCACGCAGATGCGCCCCGTCCCCGCCTCATGTCCCCCGCCCTTGCCCCGCCCATGCGCGCGGGGTCGGGCGGTCCCGCGCGGGACCGGCTTTCGCATGGCGACCAACGATACAATATGACAGGACCGAGATCCGGCTCCCGCCGTCCCCAATCCTGACGAGAGACTTAAGCCCCATGACCGAAACCGCCCAGGCCACCGCGGACGGCAAGATCCCGGTCACCGTGCTCACGGGCTATCTCGGCGCCGGCAAGACCACGCTCCTCAACCGCATCCTCACCGAGAGCCACGGCCGCCGCTACGCGGTGATCGTCAACGAGTTCGGCGAGATCGGCATCGACAACGACCTCGTGGTCGGCGCCGACGAGGAGGTGTTCGAGATGAACAACGGCTGCGTCTGCTGCACCGTGCGCGGCGACCTGATCCGCATCATGGACGGGCTCGTGAAGCGGCGCGGCAAGTTCGACGCGATCATCGTCGAGACCACCGGCCTCGCCGACCCGGCCCCCGTCGCCCAGACCTTCTTCGTCGACCAGGACGTGGGCGACGCCGCCCGCCTCGACGCCGTGGTGACGGTGGCCGACGCCAAGTGGCTCTCGGACCGCCTCAGGGACGCGCCGGAGGCGAAGAACCAGATCGCCTTCGCCGACGTGATCCTCCTCAACAAGGCCGACCTCGTCTCCGAGGGCGACCTCGCCCGCGTGGAAGGCGAGATCCGCGCCATCAACCCCTACGCGGTCGTCCACCGCACCACCCGCTGCGCGGTGCCGCTGGAGGCGGTGCTGGAGCGCAACGCCTTCGACCTCGGCCGCATCCTCGATCTCGAGCCCGAGTTCCTCGAGGAAGGCCACCACCATCACCACGCCGGCGACATCGGCTCCGTCTCCGCCGCGATCGAGGGGCCGGTGGACCCCGAGAGGTTCATGCCCTGGATCTCGAACCTCACCCAGGTCCAGGGGCCCGACATCCTGCGCTGCAAGGGCATCGTCGCCTTCCCCGACGAGCCGAAGCGCTTCGTCTTCCAGGGCGTGCACATGATCCTCGACGGCGACCTCCAGGGCGATTGGGCCGCCGGGGAGAAGCGCGTCTCGCGGGTGGTGTTCATCGGCCGCAACCTCGACGCGGAGGCGATCCGCCGCGATTTCGAGGCCTGCCGCGCCTGAGCCGTTCCGCGGAGCTCGGCCGTCTAGGCGTTCCGTCGCGGGCCTGATATCGGGTCCGCCCGAACCCGGAGGTTCGCTGGGCCGGGCGCACGAGGATCGCCGCGACGGCCGGGAGCCCGCACGCCCTCGCGGCCCGGGCGGGAAGCGAGGCGCCGTGGATGCCCTGACCCCCGATCGTCCGCCTCCCGATGCGGTCGAGTCCCGTCGCCTGGCCGCGCTGCACGATCTCCGCATCCTGGATACACCGCCCGAGCCCCATTTCGATGCGGTGTGCCGCACGGCCAGGCGCCTGTTCGGCGTCGAGAACGCCTACGTGTCCTTCATCGACGCGGACCGGCAGTGGCTCAAGACGCCCTGCGAGCCGCTGCCGCGGGAGCGCCCGCGCCGGGGCACGATCTGCGAGTTCACCATCGGGAGCGACGCCGTCCACGTCGTCCCGGACACCCTGGCCGATCCCCGCTTCGCCGACGGCGCGGTCGCGCGCCCGCCCGACAACATCCGCTTCTACGCGGGCGCTCCCCTCATCCTCGCCGACGGACACCGCGTCGGCGCGCTGTGCGTGACCGACGGCGCCCCCAGGACCTTCTCGGAGAGCGAGCGGGAGGCGCTGCGCGACCTCGCCCTCGTCGTCGTCGCCCATCTCGACCTCCACCGGGCGACGCGCCTGCGGGACCGGGAGATCGAGGCCCGGCGGGCGCACGAGGCGACCATCGCCGAGCAGGCTCTGCAGATCGCCCGGCACGAGCAGGCCCAGGTCAGCGCCGGCCAACTCCTGACCATGGCCGAGCAGCTCGCCGGCATGGGCCACTGGCGCGTCTCGCGCGACGACGGTCAGTCCGTCTGGTCGGCGGGCCTCACGCACATCCTCGGCTATCCGGCGGACCACGTGCCGACGCACCTCGCCGAGGTGCTCGAGATGTATGTCCCGGAGCATCGGGAGCGGGTCCGCGCGCTCGTCGCGACCGCGGTCGCGACCGGGGCGCCCTTCGTCTACGACGCGCAGATCCGCCGCGCCGACGGCAGCGTGCGCGACGTCGCGGTCCGCGGCAGCTGCGAGACCGGCGCGGACGGGCGGGTCACGGCCCTGTTCGGCGCGCTCGTCGACGTCACCGAGCGGCGGCGCGCGGAGGCCGAGGTCTCCCGCAGCGAGAGCCGCTACCGCAGCCTGGCCGACACGCTTCCGCTGCTCGTCTGGACCATGCGCCCCTCCGACGGCGACATGACCTACGCGAACGCCTGCTTCCAGGCCTACTACGGACCGATCGGGCCGTCCCGCGCCGCGCGGCTCGCCCGCAACCATCCCGACGATGCCCTGGCCATGCAGGCCGCGTGGGACGGGGCGGTGTCGGCGCACGAGTCCTACGCGATCGAGGGGCGCCTCCGCCGCCACGACGGCGCCTGGCGCTGGCACAAGATGGTGATGACGCCGGTCCCCGATCCGGCCGCGCCCGACACGATCGCCGGGTGGCTCGGCACGGCGCTCGACATCGACGAGATCGTGAGCGCCCGCATCGCCCTCGAGAAGGCCGAAGGCTTCCTCAGGCTGACTCTCGACTCCGCTGTGGCGGGGACCTGGGACTGGGACATGCGCGAGGGCGTGATGCTGCTCTCGCCGGAGAGCCTGCGCATCTACGGCCTGCCCGAGACCGGCGCGTCGCGGGAGCTGACCACGGCGGAATGGACCGCCCTGATCCATCCCGACGACGCCCAGGACACCTGGAACGCGGTCTACCAGGCGATCGAGACCCGCACCGACTACGCGGCCGAGTTCCGCGTCGGCCGGCATTGGGTCTCCTCCCTCGGCCGCACGCTCTACGGCAGCGACGGGCGCCCGGAGCGCATGGTCGGCCTGCACTTCGACATCACCGGCCGCAAGGACGGCGAGGAGGCCCTGCGGACCCTCACCATCGAGGCGCAGGCGGCGCGCGCGGAGGCCGAGCGGGCGAGCGAGGCCAAGACCGACTTCCTCGCCGCCATGACCCACGAGATCCGCACGCCGCTCAACGGCATCATCGGCTACGCGGGCCTGCTCCTCGACGAGCCGCACCTCGCCGGTGAGGACCGGCGCCGGCTGGAGCTGATCCGCTCCTCCGGCGACGCCCTGTTGACGATCGTCAACGACATCCTCGACATCTCCAAGATCGAGGCCGGGCAGCTCGACCTCGACCCGGTGCCCTTCGACCTCGCCGCCCTCGCCGACGCCACGGTGGCGATCGTCGAGGGTGGCGCCCCGCGAAGCGGCCTCGCGATCCGCACCCGGCTCGATCCGGCGCTTCCGGAGCGGGTCCTGGGCGACGCGAACCGCGTGCGGCAGGTGCTGCTCAATCTCCTCAACAACGCCGTGAAGTTCACGCCCGAGGGCAGCGTGACCCTGCATGTCGAGCACGCCGGCAGCGGGCCGGAGGGAGAGGCGCTGCGCTTCTCGGTCGCCGACACCGGCATCGGCATCGCGCCGGCCCAGCATCACCGCCTGTTCAAGCGCTTCAGCCAGGTCGACGGCTCGATCGGCCGCCGCTTCGGGGGCACGGGGCTCGGGCTCGCCATCTGCCGCCACCTCGTGACGAGGATGGGCGGGGAGATTGGCGTCGAGAGCCGGGAGGGCGAGGGCTCGACCTTCTGGTTCACCCTGACCCTGCCCCGCGCATCGGAGGCGGCGCAGGTGCCCGAAGCGGCGGTCCGCGAGAGACGCGGCCAGCGCATCCTGCTCGTCGACGACGTGCTCCTGAACCAGGAGCT
>NZ_BPQR01000068.1 GCF_022179345.1 Methylobacterium jeotgali
GGCGGCGTGCCGGTCTTGAGGCGGCCGAGACGCAGGCCGAGACGCTCCAAGGTGAAGGCGAGCCCGATTGCCGGCGCCTCGCCGACGCGGCCGGCCGGGATCTGCCGCTCGCCGATATGGATGAGGCCGCGCAGGAAGGTGCCCGTCGTCAGCACCGCCGCGCCGCAGGCGAGCCGGCGCCCGTCGCCGAGGATCACCGCTGCGACCCGGCCGTCGCGGATCTCGATATCCTCGCAGGCACCCTCGATCACCGCGAGACCCTGCGTTTCGGCGACGGCCGCCTGCATCGCCGCTGCGTAGAGCTTGCGGTCGGCCTGGGTGCGGGGGCCGCGCACGGCCGGCCCCTTGCGGCGGTTGAGGAGGCGGAACTGGATGCCGGCCGCGTCGGCGACCCGTCCCATCAGCCCGTCAAGGGCATCGACCTCTCGCACGAGATGGCCTTTGCCGAGCCCGCCGATGGCGGGGTTGCAGGACATCGCGCCGATGGTGCGGGCCTCATGCGTCACGAGCGCCGTGCGGGCGCCGCAGCGTGCGGCTGCCGAGGCCGCCTCGACGCCGGCATGGCCGCCGCCGACGACGATCACGTCGAAGGATGTCGCTTGGGAAGTCATCAGCGCGGTTATGCGCACACCGTTCCGTCGGTCAACGGCGTCCAGGGGCGGCCAGGGGCGCAGACTGCGTTTCGAGCAGCTGGATGCCTCGTTCCTGAGCATCATGCTTCATCGATTCCGATGAATATTGCATTCTTATCAAGAAACGATGGCACCGCCCTTGCTTAACCATTTCCCGGCGCGCACCATCGGCCGACCGACGCGCGCTTCGTCCGCAACGAAGCGGATGGAACCGACCAACGGCGATCGGAGAACGACGATGGGTATCCTGGCTATCGGGGCGGGAGCGGTGTGTTGCGCGGGCGGCGCGGTCGCCCACTTCATCGACACGTCCCGTCATCGCGAGGGGCTCTTTGGCCTCGCGGGCTTCTGCTTCCTGCTGACGGGCCTCTTCCTCAGCCGCTGAGCCTTCCGCAGGCGGCTACTTCCCGATGCAGAAGCCGCTGAACAGGCGGTCGAGCACGTCCTCGACGCCGACCTGACCGCCGACCTCGCCGAGCGCCCGCGCGGCGAGCCGCAGATCCTCGCAGACAAGCTCCGGCGGCGCGCCGACGCCTGCGGCCACCGCGTCGAGATGGTCGCGGCAGCGGGTGAGGGCGAGGCGGTGCCGCTCGCGTGTCAAGAGCGCCTCACCGGCGCCGAGGTCGGCCTGCGCGCGGGCCTCGATCGCGGCGAGCAGCGCGGGCAGACCTTCGCCGGTCAGTGCCGAGACGCCGAGCCAGCCTTCCTGGGCCGAGCCGCCGAGATCGCATTTCGTGCGGACGCGGAGCGCCGAGGGCGGCAGGTCGGTGAGGTCCGCCTCCTCCCCCGCCGGCACCAGGACGAGGACGAGGTCCGCCCGCTCGATATGCCGGCGGGTGCGGGCGATGCCCTGCGCCTCGATCTCGTCCGCCGTCTCCCGCAGTCCGGCCGTGTCGACGAGGATCACCGGCAGGCCGCCGAGGTCGCAGCGGACCTCGATGGCATCGCGGGTGGTGCCGGGCCGGCTCGAGACGATGGCCGCGTCCCGCCGGCTCAGCGCGTTGAGAAGCGTCGATTTGCCGGCATTGGGCGCTCCGACGAGCACCGCGTGAAATCCTTCCCGCAGCCGCTCGCCCCGGCGTCCGTCGGCGAGCGCCGCGCGGATCGCGTCGGCAAGCGCCCCCGCCCGGGCGAAAAGCGCCGCGTCGAGCCCGGCATCGTCCACGTCGTCCTCGTCGGCGAAGTCGAGGGCGGCCTCGGCTCCGGCGAGGCAGGCGATGGCCTCCTCCCGCCAGGCAGCGACCTGACGGGCGAGGGCTCCGTCGAGCTGGCGAAGGGCCTGGCGGCGCTGCGCCTCAGTCTCGGCGTCGACGAGATCGGCGATGCCCTCGGCCTCGGTCGGGCCGAGGCGACCGTTGAGAACGGCGCGCCGGGCGAAGTCGCCGGGTTCGGCCATGCGGCAGTCCGGGAGCCCGGCGAGCACCCGCAGCACGACCGCGCGCACGGCGAGGCCGCCGTGGAGATGCAGCTCGGCCATGTCCTCGCCGGTGAAGGTCGAGGGTCCGGGCATGTGGACGACGAGAGCCTGGTCGAGAAGCGAGCCGTCGGCGGGATCGCGCAGGCGGCGCAGGCTCAGGCGTCGCGGCTCGGGCACGGAGCCGGCGAGCCTCGCGATCACCTCTGCGCAGCTCGGCCCCGTCAGGCGCAGGACGCAGATCGCGGCGCGGCCGAACCCGCTCGCCGGGGCGAACAGGGTCTCGGCCGCCATCCGCGTGAACCCTCGATCAGGTGTTCATCGAGTCGAAGAAGTCGCCGTTGCTCTTGGTCTGGCGTAGCTTGTCCAGCAGGAACTCGATCGCGTCGGTGACGCCCATCGGGTTGAGGATGCGGCGCAGCACGTAGGTCTTCTTGAGCGCGTCCGGCGGCACCAGCAGCTCCTCCTTGCGGGTGCCGGAGCGGGTGATGTCGATCGCCGGGAAGATGCGCTTGTCGGAAACCTTGCGGTCGAGGATGATCTCGGAGTTGCCGGTGCCCTTGAACTCCTCGAAGATCACCTCGTCCATGCGCGAGCCGGTGTCGATCAGCGCGGTCGCGATGATCGAGAGGGAGCCGCCCTCCTCGATGTTGCGGGCGGCGCCGAAGAAGCGCTTCGGGCGCTGGAGCGCGTTGGCGTCGACGCCGCCGGTGAGCACCTTGCCCGACGAGGGGACGACCGTGTTGTAGGCGCGCCCGAGACGCGTGATCGAGTCCAGAAGAATCACCACGTCGCGCCCGTGCTCCACGAGGCGCTTGGCCTTCTCGATCACCATCTCGGCGACCTGGACGTGGCGGGTGGCCGGCTCGTCGAAGGTCGAGGCGATGACCTCGCCCTTCACCGAGCGCTGCATGTCGGTGACCTCCTCCGGGCGCTCGTCGATCAAGAGCACGATGAGGTAGCACTCGGGGTGGTTGAGGGTGATCGACTGCGCGATGTTCTGCATCAGCACGGTCTTGCCGGTGCGCGGCGGCGCGACGATCAGCGCGCGCTGGCCCTTTCCGATCGGCGAGACGATGTCGATGATCCGCGGCGAGAAGTCCTTCTTGGTCGGGTTCTCGAGCTCGAGCTTGAACCGCTTCGTGGGGAAGAGCGGCGTTAGGTTGTCGAAGTGGACCTTGTGCTTGATCTTCTCCGGGCTCTCGAAGTTGATCGTATTGACCTTGAGCAGTGCGAAGTAGCGCTCGCCGTCCTTCGGTCCGCGGATCGGGCCCTCGACGGTGTCGCCGGTGCGCAGGCCGAAGCGGCGGATCTGCGTGGGCGAGATGTAGATGTCGTCAGGGCCGGGCAGGTAGTTCGAGTCGTTCGAGCGAAGGAAGCCGAAGCCGTCCTGCAGGACCTCGACGGTGCCCGAGCCGATGATCTCCACCTCCTTGGCAGCGAGCTGCTTGAGGATCGCGAACATCAGCTCCTGCTTGCGCATGGTCGAGGCGTTCTCGACCTCGACCTCCTCGGCGAAGGCGGTGAGCTCAGTCGGCGTCTTGGCCTTGAGGTCCTGGAGCTTGACCTCGCGGATGCCGTCGAGGACGGCCGGCAGGGTGCCCTCGCTCGGCAGGTCCGCAACGGGGAGGGCGTCGTCGTCTGGCGTCATGGGGGTTCTTGAGCGGGGGGTGATGAGGAAGGGCGAGAAGGGGATGATCGGCGCCGGACGCCTGCGGGCGTCAGCTTGGGGCCCGTATGGGCCGGTGCATCGGGAAGCGAGAGCCGCTTACGGCTCCGGGATGCGATACGGCGCAACTTCAGGAGGGTGCGTCATTCCTATCCTGTTTCGCCCCGGCGCTCAAGAGGCGGCAACGCACCGATCAGCGCCGCCGCAGCCGGACGTAGAGCGCGCCCTCGCCCCCGTGCCGGCGACCGGCAGGCTCGAAGGCCAAGACCATCGGTTCCAGCACCGGCGAGCGCAGCCAATGGGGCACGCTGCGGCGCAGGACACCGCGCTCCGCGAAGGCACCACGGTCCTCGCCGCCCTTGCCGGTAACGACGAGGACGTGGCTGTGGCCCGCCGCCCGGCAGCGGTGGAGGAAGCCAACGAGGGCGGCATGCGCCTCCGCCTGAACCATCCCGTGCAGGTCGATGCGGGCCTCGATGGGAAGGCGCCCGCGCACGAGGCCGGTGCGGGCCCGGCGCTCCAGACCGTCGAGGGGCTTCGGGGCGGACGAGGGGACCGGTGCCTGGTAGGGTGCGGCGGCGAAGCTGCGGACGGGGGCCGGCTTCGAAATGCGTTTCTCGACGGGCTTGCCGGGCTGCTTCGCCGGCGCCTTGGGCTCCTTGGCCGCGGGCACGGTGATGGGAGGCGCGGGAGGGGCCTTGGCAGGCCTTCGGTCCGGCTCCATCTCCACCGGGACGCCGCGGCCGGCGAGCGGCGTCACGAAGCGCGCGACCTCCCCCCAGAGCCAGATCTCCTCGCCGGAGAGGCGTCTGCCCCGGCGCCCGCTCACGGGGCGGGCGCCCGTCTCGGTATGAGAACGACGAAGCCGACCGCGTCGCGCAGGTCGCCGGCCGCCGCGCCAGCCGCCGCCCCGGTGCCGACATAGAGATCGCCGCGTGCCGGGCCGACGATGGCCGAGCCGGTGTCGGCGGCGATCACCAGGCGCCCCGGCTCCCCGCCGCCCGCGCCGGGCAGGGTCCCTTCCAGCCAGAAGGGCAGCCCGTAGCGCCACAGACCGGCATCGACGGCGAGGCTGCGGCCGGGCACCAGCGGCACCCCCGCCGCGCCCGGCGGTCCGAGCGCGGCGTCGGCGACGGGCTCGGTGCGGAAGAAGATATAGGAGGCGTTCCGGCGCATCAGACGCCGCCCGGTCTCCGGGTTCGCCCGGAGCCAGCCGGTCCAGCGGGCGAGCGTCAGGCCGTCGAGGGGAAGGTGGCCCTCCGTGACGATGAGCTTGCCGACGGAGGTATAGGGCCGTCCGTTGCGGCCGTCGTAGAGCACCCGGAGCGAGGAGCCGTCCCGCAGCCGGACCCGGCCGGAGCCCTGGACCTGGAGCACGAAGAGATCGACGAGATCGCGCAGGTAGAGGAGAGGCCGCGCGCGGGCGCCGAGGGCTCCGTCCTCGATCGCCGCCCGGTCGGGATAGGGCTCGAAACCCTCGCCCGCGGCGCGGGCCGCCCGCAGCCCCTCGGGCAGGCCGGGCCGGGTCTCGCCGGGCTCCAGGCTGACGAGGTCGTCGGGCCGGGCGAGCACCGGGGTGGAGAAGTCGGCCGAGGCTTCGAGCGCCCCTTCGAGCTCGGGCTCGAAGTAGCCGGTGAGGAAGCCCTTGCGCCGGGTCGTGGCGTCGGAGGCCTGCGGGCGCAGGATGCGGAAGGCCTCGAAGCGCTCGGTGAAGAAGGACGCCGCCCCCTCGGGGGCCGTCCGCCGGGCCGCCTCGCAAGCCTCCGCGAGATCGACGGACAGGCCCGGGCCGGAGGGAAGCTGCGGCTTTCCCGGTGCGTCGCAGAGGGCGCGGAAATGGGCGAGCGCCGTGGCGGGATCGGGGCCCGGAAAGCCGGGGATCGCGTCCGTCGCCACCGGTTCGAGGAGCGCGTCGCTGACCCGGAGAGGTTCGGCGCGGGCGCCCCGGAAGCCGGCGAGCGCGAGGAGGGATGCCAGGACGAGGCCGACCCCGCGCGCGCGCCGACTCGTCATGGCCGTCCGGTCAGGCGCCGGCTTCGGTGGCGACGAGCTGCCAGTTCGGGTCGCGGGAGCCGAGCTGACGGGAGAAGGTCCACACGTCCGGCACCTCGACCACGGCCTCGGCGTTGCCGTCGACCACGTTGCCCTGGGCGTCGCGGGTGGCGGTGATCAGGTTCGAGAGGAAGCGCACGGTGATGTGGGCGACCCGGTTGCGGGTCTCGGCGGCGACGATCTCGGCCTTGTCGATGGAGACGAAGGTGGTCTCGACGGTCTGCTTGTTGCGCTCGCGCTCATCGATGGCGCGCTCGAAGCCCTCGCCGACGTCGCGGGAGAGGAGCGCGCGCAGGGTCTTGCGGTCGCCCTTGGCGAAGGCGACGACGATCGCCTCGTAGGCCGCTTTGGCGCCCTCGATGAACTCCCGCGGATCGAAGGCGGGCTCGGTCTGGACGATGCTCTCGAGGCCCCGCGCCACGGGGCTGCCCGGCTCGGCCACGCCCGTCCAGTCGCGCTCCGCCGCCGGGCGCTCGGGCGGGGTCCGGTCGGCGCCGGGCAGGCGCACGACGTTGTCGGCCGGCGGCGCGCCCTGCTTGCCGAGCTGGCTGCGGTCGACGGGCTTGAAGGGCGAGCGTTCCGTGCCGGTCTTCTGGCCGAGCACGGAGCGCAGTCGCCAGATCACGAACACCGCAAGCGCCAGGAAGATCAGGGTCGTGACGTCGAAACTGTCCTGCATCACCGTTCCGCTGGTGGCACCCTGCGCGTCCGCAGGGTCGAGGGCCCGGACCGCCGCGGCAGACCCGGCCGGTATGGCCGCACGGGGGATCGAGCCTGCATGGCCGGCTCGCCGTGCTCCGCATATGGCGCGAATTCAGGGCGCGTTCCAGACACCCGCGCGAAGAAGCCTCACGAGAATGCCGCCGACGAAACGCCGGAGCCTCTCCGGATCGGAGGCGGCACGGCTCTCGTCGCGCCCATTGTGATGGCGCCAGCGGCATGTTAGCGCGCTGGCGATCCGACGAGAGCCGCCCGAGCAGGATGCGGTCCGCGGGTGCGAGACACCGCCACAGGCCGCCCGACGGAGCGGTCCGGACGCTTCGAGAGGATGACACGCCATGGCCGACTCCCCGGCTCCGAACGGCAACGGCGGCGCTCAGCCGCAGGCTGACGACGCCCCGGCGATTAACGCGCTGGCGCAGTACACGAAGGACCTCTCCTTCGAGAACCCGAACGCCCCCCGCTCGCTGCAGCCGCAGGAGGGCGGGCCCCAGATCAACATCCAGGTCAACGTCAACGCCCAGCAGCTCGCCGAGGCCGATTTCGAGGTGGAGCTCACCCTCGAGGGCAGCGCCAAGCTCAACAATGACGTGCTCTTCGCCTTCGACCTGAAGTATGCCGGTATCTTCCGGATGCGGAACATCCCGCAGGATCAGGTCCACCCGGCGGTGATGATCGAGTGCCCGCGCCTGCTGTTCCCCTTCGCCAGGCAGATCGTGGCCGAGGCGGTGCGCAACGGCGGCTTCCCGCCCCTCTACATCGATCCGATCGACTTCGTCGGCCTCTATCGCCAGAAGGCCATGGAGGCGCAAGGAGCCCAGGGCCAGCCGCTGGCCTCCTGAGGGACCGGGCGCCCCCGCGCTCGATCGGATCGGACTTGTGACACGGGGCGGCGCCCGAGCCGCCCCGCAGGAAAGCGCACGACATGGCCAAGGCCGGATCAGGGAAGGCGGAGAGCCTCAAGCCGCGGCTGCCGCGCGGCCTCTTCGACCGCCGGGAGGGCGACCTCCTCGCCCAGGCACGGATGCTGGAGGTGATCCGCGCGACCTTCGGCCTCTACGGCTTCGAGGCGCTGGAGACGCCGTTCATCGAGTACACCGAGGCGTTGGGCAAGTTCCTGCCCGACCTCGACCGCCCGAACGAGGGCGTGTTCTCCTTCCAGGACGACGACGAATCCTGGCTCTCGCTGCGCTACGACCTGACGGCGCCGCTCGCCCGCTTCGTGGCCGAGAACTTCGACGGCCTGCCCAAGCCCTATCGCAGCATGCGGGCGGGCTACGTGTTCCGCAACGAGAAGCCGGGGCCGGGCCGCTTCCGCCAGTTCATGCAGTGCGATGCGGACATCGTCGGCGCGGCGAGCGTCGCGGCGGATGCCGAGATCTGCATGATGGCCGCCGATACCCTCGACCGGCTCGGGCTCGCCGGCCAGTACGCGGTCAAGGTCAACAACCGCAAGGTCCTCGATGGGCTCCTCGAAGCCTCGGGCCTCAGCGGGGACGGGATGGCCGGACAGCGGCTGGCCGCTCTTCGCGCCATCGACAAGCTCGACCGGCTCGGCTTCGAGGGGGTCCGCCTCCTGCTCGGGCCCGGACGGCGGGACGAGAGCGGCGACTTCACGAAGGGCGCCGGCCTCGCGGAGGCGGCCATCGAGCGCATCCTCGCCTACGTCTCGGAGGACGCATCCCTCACCGGCGGCGACGCACCATCCGGAGACGTCTTCGCGTCCTGGGAGGAGGCCGTGGGCGGGTCCGAGATCGGCCGGGAAGGCGTCGCCGAGCTTCGGACGATCATGAGCCTGTGCGCGGCAGCCGGGTACGGCCACGACCGCATCCGGCCCGACCCCAGCATCGTTCGGGGCCTCGAGTATTATACCGGCCCGGTCTTCGAGGCCGATCTCACGTTCGCGATCGCGAGCGAGGACGGCCAGCCGATTCGCGTCGGCGCCGTCGCCAGCGGCGGCCGCTACGACGGGCTCGTGGGGCGCTTCCGGCCCGAGCCCGTGCCGGCCACGGGCTTCTCGATCGGCGTTTCGCGGCTGTTCGCGGCGCTCCAGCTCGCCAAGAGCCCGCTCGTGGACGCGGCGGAGGAGCCGGGGCCGGTCGTGGTGCTCGTCCTCGACCGCGAGAACATCGCCGACTACCAGCGCCTCGTCGCCCGCCTGCGCGGCGCCGGCATTCGTGCCGAGGCCTATCTCGGCGGCGCGGGCATGAAGGCGCAGATGAAGTACGCCGACCGCCGCAAGGCGCCGTTGGCGATCATCCAGGGCTCGAATGAGCGCGAGGCCGGCGAGGTCCAGATCAAGGACCTGATCGAGGGTGCCCGCGCCGCTCAGAGCATCGCCAGCAACGCCGAGTGGAAGGCCGCGCGCCCCGCTCAGATCTCGGTGCCGGAGGCCGAGATGGTCGACCAGGTCCGCGCGATGCTGGAGCGGCATTTCGAGGACGGCGCCGCGTAGTCCGTTGACCCTGCGCAGTCATTTCCGGACGCTCCCGGTCGCCAACGCCTCGGGCTGTTGCTAGAGCGGGCCCCGCGCGCGGACCGATTTCGCGCCCTTGGAAGAAGTGCCGGGACGATGACGGGATCGGGAGCCCCAGCAGACGTATCGGTGGGGCGCACGCGCGAGGCGCTCGGTCCCTCCCTTGCCGGGTTCCTGGTGGAGGCCGGCTACGCGCCGGTCTCGCCTCCGGTGCTTCAGCCGATCGAGCCGTTCCTCGAACTGTCCGGCGAGGACATCCGCCGGCGCATCTTCGTGACCCAGGACGAGGGCGGGGCCGAACTCTGCCTGCGGCCGGAGTTCACGATCCCCGTCTGCCGCCTGCATTGCCGCGATGCCGCGCAGAGCCCCCGCGACTACAGCTATCTCGGCCCGGTTTTCCGCCTCGCGCGCTCGGAGCCGAGCGAGTTCCTGCAGGCGGGCATCGAATCGATCGGACGCACGGACACCGCGGCGGCCGACGCGGAGGTGCTCGGCCTCGCCCTTGAGGGCCTCGCCCGGCTCGGACGGCGGGACTCAAGCGTTCGCATCGGCGACATGGGCCTCACCAACGCGCTCCTCAACGCGCTCGAGGTCCCTCCCGCCGCCAAGCGCCGGACTCTGCGGGCGCTCGCCGCCGGACGACCGCTTGCCGATCTCGCCAACGGCGCCGCCGAGGAGGATCCGAACGCAGGGCTGCTCGCCGCGATCCAGGGACAGGACCCGGCTGCGGCGAAGGCCTTCGTCGAGAACGTGCTCTCCATCGCCGGCATCTCTCGGGTCGGCGGACGCAGCGCCGGCGACATCGCCGCGCGCTTCCTGGCGAAGTCCGCCGTCCAGGCGAATGGGGGCGCCGGCCTCAACGAGCGCAACCTCGCCCTGATCGAGCGCTACCGGGCGATCGAGGGCAACCTCGACGAGGTGATGACGGCCTTGCGCGAACTCGTCGGCGAGGTCGGGCCGTCCGATTCCCTGGAGCAGGCGCTCGGCCTGTTCGAGGAGCGTACCGGCTTCATCGCCGCCCGCGGGATCGATGTCGGCGGTATCCGCTTCTCCGGCGGCTTCGCGCGCAACCTCGACTACTACACCGGCTTCATCTTCGAGGTCGCTTCCGCCCACGCCGTGCTCGTCGGCGGCGGCCGCTACGACGGGCTGCTCACGCGTCTCGGCGCCCCCGAGCCGCAGCCGGCGGTGGGCTGCGCCTTCTGGCTCGACCGGATCGCCGGCACCGGAGACCGCGATGTCTGACGAATCCACCGAGAGCGCGAGCCTCGTCCTAGCGATTCCCTCGAAGGGCCGGCTCCAGGAGAACGCGGCCGCCTTCTTCGCCCGCGCCGGGCTCAAGCTCGCCCAGAGCACGGGCGCACGCGATTATCGGGGACGCCTCGTCGGGGTGCCCGGCGTCGAGGTGCGCTATCTCTCGGCCTCCGAGATCGCCAGCCAGCTCGCCAGCGGCGCCGCCCATCTCGGGATCACCGGCGAGGACCTGATCCGCGAGACCCTACCCGACGCCGAGAGCCGGCTGGAGCTGCTGACGCCGCTCGGATTCGGCAACGCCACGGTAGTGGTGGCGGTGCCCCAGGCCTGGATCGACGTGCGCGCCATGAGCGATCTCGACGAGGTCGCCGTCGAGATGCACCTACGCCAGGGCCGGCGTCTGCGCGTCGCGACGAAATACGTGAACCTGACCCGCCGCTTCTTCGCGGAGCGCGGGGTGGCCGACTACCGCATCGTCGAGAGCCTCGGAGCCACCGAGGGCGCCCCAGCGGCGGGTTCAGCGGAGATCATCGTCGACATCACCACGACCGGCGCGACGCTCGCTGCCAACGCCCTCAAGATCCTCGACGACGGCGTGATCCTGCGCTCGGAGGCGAACCTCGTCGCTTCCCTCGTGGCATGCTGGGAGGCTCCGCAGCGCCAGGTCCTGCGCACCGTGCTCGGCCGCATCGCCGCCGAGGAGGGCGCCCGCACGACCCGCGAGCTCCGGGCCTTCGTGCCAGAAGCGGGCCTCGATCTCGGCGCCCTCGCCGCCGTGCACGGCGCGAGCTTCCTGGCCGGGCAGCCGGAGCATGGCGAAGCGGTGGTCCACTGCCCGGCGGACGCGGTCTTCGCCCTCTCCGACGCCCTCGTCGCGGCCGGGGCCGGTCCCGTCAGCGTGCGCCGGCTCGACTACCTGTTCACGGGCCGAGACGCATTGAGCGAGCGGTTCGAGGCTCGGCTCGACGCTCGCTGAGCGTGATCGTCTCCGGCGTTATGCCTCAGAAGCCCGGCTTGACCACCGCCAGGATGACGATGCCGATCATCAGGAGCGTCGGCACCTCGTTGATGACCCGGTAAAAGCGGGGATTGCGCCGGTTCCGGTCCGCTGCGAAGTCCTTGACCGTGCGGGAGAGCCAGCCATGGACACCCGACATCGCCAACACCAGCACGAACTTGGCATGCAACCAGAAATTGAGGTAGTGGCCGCCCATCATGGCGACGGCGATACCGAGCCCCCAGGTCGCGGCCATGGCGGGGTTCATGATCGCCTTGAGCAGGCGCCGCTCCATGACCTTGAAGGTCTCCGACTGGACCGTCGAGCCGGCCGGCAGGGCAGCGTGATAGACGAACAGCCGGGGCAGGTAGAGCATACCCGCCATCCAGGCGATCACGGCGATGATGTGAAGCGCCTTCAACCAGTCATAGAGCATCTCAGGCGCTCCGCAGCCGCGTGAGCATGCGCTCGACATGCGCGACCGGCGTCTGTGGAGTGATGCCATGGCCAAGGTTGAAGATATGCGGGCATCCCTCCGTCGCAGCGAGGACGGCATCCACCGCCCGGTCGAGTGCTTCGCCGCCGGCGACCAGGATCTCGGGATGGAGATTGCCTTGCGTCACCGCGCTCGATGGGAGCTGCGTTCGTAGTTCTGCCAGGTCGACCGCCCAATCGACGCCGACAGCGTCGGCACCGGTCTCGGCGTGGGTCCTGACATGGCCTTCCAGTCCCGAGCCACGGGGAAAGACGATGATCCGCGCATCCGGAACTTCGGCCCGGACCTGCCGGATCATCCGGCTGATCGGCTCGAGGCTCCAATCACCAAGGGGATCGTCGCCGGCAGGCAGGACACCGGCATGGGACTCGAAAATCTGCACCGCGTCGGCACCGGCTCGCAGCTGTGCGACGAGATAACGGCTCTGCACGTCGACGAGCCGGTCGATCAGCCGCCGGAGCAGTGCGGGATCTTGTTGGGCAAGTTGACGAGATGGGGCGAGATCCGGAGTGCCGCGGCCACCGATCATGTAGCTCGCCACCGTCCAGGGAGCTCCGCAGAACCCGAGCAGAGTGGTCTCGTCAGGCAACTCGGAGCGGAGACGACCGACCGTCTCAATGACGGGTCCTAGATGGTGGAAGACCGCAGGGTCGTCTGCTTCCCTGAGACGGTCGAAGCCTGCAGCGTCGGTAAGGGGATCGAGCCGTGGTCCTTCACCCTCGACGAACCAGACATCCTGGCCGAGAGCATCGGGAACGACGAGAATGTCAGAGAAGAGGATCGATGCGTCGAACCCGAAGCGGTGAATGGGCTGAAGGGTGACCTCGACAGCAAGATCGGGTGTGTAGCAGAGATCGAGAAACGAGCCTGCTTTGGCTCGGGTCGCACGATACTCGGGCAGGTAGCGGCCAGCCTGGCGCATGATCCAGGCGGGAGGCTTGGCAAGCACCTCACCTGCGAGAACACGCAGGAGGGCACGGTCCTTCGAAACGTCGCCGGTCATGATCCTCAACGGGCTCGCGAGATGCCAAACCGATGCGCTCGAAGAGAGCCCACCCGGGATGATCACCGGGTCTGGCTCCGTCCCTTCCCACTCTCATGAATGAAAAGAGAGAGATTTTGGACTCTGTTTTTTCTTCTAGGAGCCGGAATCCAAGGGAGGCGGATTCCTCCACAGGCCGTCCAGAGGCCGATCCGTTAACTGGGCTTTAAGAGCTTCCGTGCAATCGTTCGCTCAGGCTAGCCGCATCAAGCTCTTACGCTGGCTAATCTCATCTGCCTTGTGGTCCCGTCCCTGATTCTCCCACGGCGCTGCTGAATCGAGTCCGTCTAAGCGTGCTTGTGAGCGAATCGGGCTGATATCCGGGCCCTCCTGATCCGAGCGTTCCATCCTCCACACTCATCGACTCCCCGGCTTCGCTGTGGTGGAAAAGGGCTTCATCGCGTTGGACTCCCGACGCGAATCGAGTCAGCCCGCATGAGTCGTAGCTTCTTTCACCTTCATCTCGTGTCTGATTCTACCGGCGAGACGCTCATCAATGTCGGTCGCGCAGCGGCGGTGCAGTACGAAGGCATCTCGGCGATCGAGCATGTCTATCCACTGGTACGCTCCGCGGCCCAGCTCGAGCGCGTTATCTCCGAGATCGAGGCCGCGCCGGGACTGGTACTCTACACGCTGGTCGAGGAAGCGTTGAACGCACGGCTCGAAGCCGCCTGCAGGGAATCGGGGTCCCCCTGCCTCTCGGTCCTGCAGCCCGTTCACTCGCTGCTGCAATCCTATCTCGGCGTCGAGACCAAGGCTCGGCCCGGGGCACAGCACATGCTCAACGCCGAGTACTTCAAGCGCATCGATGCGATGAACTTCACCTTCGCCCATGACGATGGCAACCTGCCGGATAACCTAGAGGAGGCGGACGTGATCCTCGTCGGGGTCAGCCGTACCTCCAAAACGCCGACCTCCATCTACCTTGCCAACCGGGGGCTCAAGACGACGAACTACCCTCTGGTCCCGTCCGCTCCCTTCCCGCCCCAGCTTCTCAAGGTACGCAAGCCTCTCGTCGTCGGTCTTCTGGCGAGCCCCGAGCGCATCGTTCAGATTCGTCAGAACCGCCTCCTCAGCCTGCACGCCGACGAGGGTTCACTCTATGTGGACCGCGATGCCGTGGCGGAAGAGCTCGCGGCCTCCCGCCGGCTCTGCCTCAAGCACAAATGGCCGATCATCGACGTGACCCGACGCTCCATCGAGGAGACGGCCGCGGCCATCCTCGACCTCTACAAGGAGCACCGCCTGAGGCTCGTCGCTCTCTAGATCCGAAATCATCATGTCTGCTTCGAATGATCTCTGGACGCATCCGAGCCCGCTCCTTCTCGCATCCGGGAGCCGAACCCGGCGTGATCTTCTCGCCACGGCCGGGATCCTGGCCGAAACCCTCTCTCCAGAGATCGACGAGCGTGGTCTGGAACGAGCAATGGCGGATGCCAACGGGGAAGGGGTCGCCTCCGCTCTCGCCTCGGCAAAGGCGGTGGAAGTCTCGAGGCGTCGGCCGGGGCGACTCGTACTCGGCGCCGATCAGACCCTCACCCTCGGCTCCGAACGTTTTCATAAGCCGGCAAACCTCGACGTGGCCTGTGCGCAACTGGCACAACTCGCCGGCCGCACGCACACTCTCCATGCGGCAGCCGCTTTAGCGAAGGACGGTGCGGTCATCGTCTCGTTCTGCGACGCGGCCCGGCTGACGGTCCGTTCCCTGGACGAGGCTGTGATCCGCGCCTATGCGGAGATCGTCGGCACCGAACGGCTGACATCGAGCGTCGGCGGCTATCAGTTCGAAGGGCTCGGCATCCATCTCTTCGAACGGATCGAGGGTGCGCACAGCACCATCCTCGGCCTGCCGTTACTGCCGCTTCTGGCTCATCTCCGTGAGCTCGGCCTGTTGGCGATCTGACGGTCCTCTCTCGCGCCTTGCTGGGGTCGGCGCGAGGCTCTCAACCAGGAGACTGCCGACGTGAAGCGTGCCTTCGTGACCGGACACCCGATCGCGCAGTCCCGATCGCCGCTCATCCACGGCCATTGGCTCGCCGAGCATGGTCTCGACGGTATCTACGAGAGGCTTGATGTCGCGCCGGCCGCCTTCGAATCCTTCCTGCGCGGCTTGCCGGGGTCAGGCTACGCCGGCGGCAACGTCACCATCCCTCACAAGGAAGCTGCGTTTCGCCTCGTGGATCGTCTGACGCCCCGGGCCAAGCGCATCGGAGCCGTCAACACCCTGATCGTGGAGCCGGATGGCGGCCTGCGCGGCGACAACACCGATGCCCTCGGCTTCGTCGCCCATCTCGTCCAGAGCCTGCATGCTCGGCGCGGTCCCGACTGGTCGCCTTCCGGCCTTTCCGGCGTCACCCTCCTCGGGGCCGGAGGTGCGGCGCGAGCCATCACCGTCGGCCTCCTCGAAGCGGGCGCTTCCCGCATCCGGGTCCTCAACCGCAACCTTGACCGGGCGCAAGCCCTCGCGGAGATCGAACCCGGCCGGATCGAGCCGCTGCCCTGGGAGAGCCTGCCGAGCCGCCTTCCGGAGACGGATCTTCTCGTCAACACCACCTCTCTCGGCATGGTCGGGAACGATCCCCTCGTCCTCGATCTCTCCCGCCTGCCCTCGACCGCCATTGTCGCCGACATCGTCTACGCTCCTCTGGAGACGCGGCTTCTCGCCGATGCCCGCCGGGCCGGGCTCGCCACCGTCGACGGACTCGGGATGCTCCTGCATCAGGCAGTACCGGGCTTCGAGGCCTGGTTTGGCGTCCGCCCGACGGTCACCGACCGCCTGCGGGATGTCGTGGTGGCGGACCTCACCGCGAAATCCGCCCGATGAGGGCGCCGGGCCGGCCCTTCGTGCTCGGACTCACGGGCTCGATCGGCATGGGCAAGTCGACGACCGCTTCGCTGTTCCGGGAACTCGGCGTGCCGGTCCATGATTCGGACGCCGCCGTCCACGCCCTGTACACCCCCGGTGGTGGGGCTGTGGCGGCGATCAGTCGAGCCTTTCCGGGAACGCTCGCTGCCGACGGGTCAGTCGACCGCACGCTTCTGCGAGATCGGGTCCTCGGACGGCCGGAGAAGCTCGCCGCCCTGGAGGGCATCGTGCATCCCCTCGTCCAGGCGCAGGCAAGCCGCTTCCTCGCCGAGCATGCCGACGCGCCTCTCGTCGTCCTCGATATCCCGCTCCTTTACGAGACCGGGGGCGAGGCCCGTTGCGACGCGGTGCTTGTGGTCACGGCACCCCCAGAGATCCAGAGCGCTCGCGTCCTCAGCCGGCCCGGCATGACGCAGGAGGCCTTCACGGCGATCCTCGCCAAGCAGATGCCCGACGCCGAGAAGCGGGAGCGCGCCGACCATCTCCTCGACACGAGCCGGGGGCTCGAAGCGGCCCGGCAGGAGGTCGCGGCTCTCGTGGAGAACCTGTCGGATCGGCGCGGCTGAATCCTCCCTCGGCGCAGCGCGAGGGCCCGCGATGCGGCCGCGCACGGAGTCGCGTCGCTCCGTCGATGCGGGCGGTGGCTCGCCCTTAGCCCATGTACCGTCCAGCACATCGCCCGGATCGCCGATCTCCTACGTCTCGGGGAACGCATCGGTCCGCCATCGGCGGCGGATCCGCGATACGAGACGACGGAACCTCGCCATGACGCTCTTCAGGGACCCCCATTCCGAGGACGACGCCCAGGACCGCAGCCGGTTCTTCGCCTACGCCATGATCGGTCTCGGCGTCGCCGTGCTGGTCTCCGGGATGATCGCGCAGTAGCGCGGACGCGCGAGGCGCGTCTCAGGCCCGCTCGAAGTCGAGGCCCGCCGTCTCGATGACGATCTGGGTCCGCGAGATCACCTCGAGCTTGCGCAGGATCTCGGAGACGTGGGCCTTCACGGTCGAGTCGCCGACGTTGAGGTCGTGGGCGATCTGCTTGTTGAGCTTGCCCTGCCGGATCAGCATCAGCACCCGCAGCTGCTGCGGGGTCAGCCGCCCGACGCGCTCGGCGAGGGGCGCCTTGGCGCGGTGCGCCCGGCCCTCGCCGACCGTCTCCGGAATGGTCTCGGGCGGGGCGAGCGAGACCCCCGGCGGCAGGTAGAGCGCGCCGGAGAGGACCGTACCGACCGCGAGGGTCAGGGTCGGCTTGTCGACGGCTTTCGGGACGAAGCCCGCCGCGCCGTGGCGCAGGGCCTCGCGCATGATCCGCGGCTCGTCCTGGCCCGAGACGATCAGCACCGGCACCCGCGGCGCCCGGGTCCGCAGGGTCAAGAGGCCCTCGAAGCCGGTGCTGCCCTGAAGCCCGAGATCGAGCAGCACGAGGTCGAGGTCGCGCTCGCTCGCCATCACGGCGCAGGCCGCCTCGATCCCCTCTGCCTCGAGAAGCACGGCGTCGGGATAGGCGAGCCGCAGGGCGCTCGAGAGCGCCTCGCGGAACAGCGGGTGGTCGTCCACGATCAGCAGCCGCATCGGGCCCCCTCTCCGCTGCCGTATCTTCCGGCATGCTCACCAGGAAGAGGGGAAAATCAAGCGCGGCGGGGAGCCATGCGTCTCGGCCTTTGGTGGAGGTCGGTTGCGCGGGGCCAGGGGCACGAACATACTGAGGCGGCACGAGGAACCGGGCGCGCGACCCGGGGTGCGCAGGAGGACGGGGTGGAAGGCGGCACGCAGGTGCGCACGCATCTGTGCGGCATCAGGACGGTCTGGACCGAGACGCGCGACGCCCGCGAGGCCGTGGCCGAGCTGGCGGCGGCGCTAGCAAGCCACGCGCCGGTCGCCCACCTGCTGATCTTCTTCTCCTCGGACTACGACCCCGAGATCCTCAACGCGGCCCTGACCACGACCTTCCCCGGCACGCCGGTCTCCGGCTGCAGCATGTCCGGTGGGATGGCCCCCTCGGGAGGTTTCGAGCACGGGCTCGTCGCCGTCGCCTTTCCGGCCAAGGGCTTCCGCATCGCCTCGATCGCCCTCGACACTATCGACCGTCTCGACGTCGAGGGCACGGCGGCGGCGGTGCGGGCGCTGCGCCGCCGGCTCGAACCGCACGGGCCGGAGACGCGGCCGGGCCGCTTCGCCCTCTGTCTGATCGACGGCCTGGCCAACGCCGAGGAGGCGGTGGTCTCGGCCATCGCCTGGGCGCTCGACGGCATCCCCCTCGTCGGCGGCTCGGCCGGCGACGACCTCGTCTTCCGGGAGACGGTGCTGCTCCACGGAGGCCGCATCCGCCGCCGCTCGGCCGTGCTGCTCCTCATCGACAGCGACTATCCGATCGAGATCTTCAGGAGCGACAACTTCGAGCCGACGCAGCGGCGCTTCGTCGTCACCGCTTCGGACGAGGACCGCCGGGTCGTCCACGAGCTGAACGCGGAGCCCGCCGCCCAGGAGTACGCCGCGGCGATCGGCCTGAAGCCGGACCTGCTCTCGCCGCTGAGCTTCGCCACCCACCCGCTCGCCGTGAAGGTCGGCGGCGAGTATTTCTGCCGCGCGATCCGGCACATGAACCCGGACGGCTCGCTGACCTTCTTCTGCGCCGTCGAAGAGGGTGTGGTGCTAACCCTTGCCCGTCACTGCGACCTCGTCGAGTCGACGCGGGCCGAGCTCGACCGCATCGACGCGGCGGTCGGCGGCATCGATCTGGTGATCGGCTTCGAGTGCGTGCTGCGCCGCCTCGACGCCGACAGCCGCCAGCTGCGCCAGGGCGTCGCCGAGCTCTACCGCCGCTACAGCGTCGTCGGCTTCGAGACCTACGGCGAGCAGTTCCGGGCGATGCATCTGAACCAGACCTTCACTGGCATCGCCATCGGCCGGGCACCCGAGTCCTGAGATGCTGGCGGCGGCTCCATCCGAGACCGAGGCGGCGCTTGCCCGGCGCGTCGAGAAGCTCGAGCGCATCAACGCCGCGCTGATGGCCCAAGTCGAGCGCGGCATGGACCAGCAGGGCGGCGCCTACGCCCTGTTCCGCACCGCGATCGCCCTGGAGGGCCGGGTCCGGGCCCGGACCGAGGAGCTGACCGGGGTCATGCACCGGCTCGAGCGCTCGAACGCGGCGCTCGCCGCCGCCAAGGAGGAGGCGGAGACCGCCAACCGCTCGAAGACCCGCTTCCTCGCCGCGGCGAGCCACGACCTGCTCCAGCCCGTGAACGCCGCCCGCCTGTCCCTGTCGGCGCTGGGCGACCTGCCGATCGGGCCGGAGGCCTCCGCCATCGCCGGCCAGGTCGAGCGGGGGCTCCAGACCATCGAGGACCTGATCAAGACTCTCCTCGACATCTCGAAGCTCGATGCCGGCGTCGTACGCCCCTCGATCAAGCCGGTCCCCCTGCGCGACATGATGAGCGGGCTCGTCGACGGCTTCGAGCCCGTCGCCCGTCGCAAGGGCCTGCGGATCGCCCTGCGCTGTGCCGATGACCTCTGCGTGGCCAGCGACGCCGTGCTCCTGCACCGCATCCTCCAGAACCTCGTCTCGAACGCGGTGCGCTACACGGGCTCCGGCGGAGTGCTGCTCGCGGCCCGGACGCGGCCCGGCGCCTGCCGGATCGACGTCGTCGACACCGGCCTCGGCATCGCCGAGGCCGACCGGCCGCAGGTCTTCGAGGAGTTCTTCCGGGGCCGGGCCACGCCGGACGCGGAGCCGGGCCTCGGGCTCGGGCTGTCGATCGTGCGGCGCATGGCCCAGGCCCTCGGGCACGACGTCACCCTCGACTCGCGGCCCGGACGCGGCACCCGCGTCAGCCTGATGGTGCCCCTGGCGGAGCGGCCGGCGCCCTCCGACGCTCCGCGTCCCGCCGCGTGGACACGGCTCTCGGGGGCCCGGCTGCTCGTCGTGGAGAACGATCCTTCCACCGCGGACGCGCTCTGCCGCCTCCTGCGCAACTGGGAGGCGGAGGTGAGCGTGCATCGCGACCTTGCCGGCGCGGCGGCCGGCTACGCCACCGCCGGCCGGGCGCCGGACCTGATGATCCTCGACTATCATCTCGACGACGGTGCCTGCGGGCTCGACGTCGCCGACTATCTGCGCACCCTCTCGGGCACCCCGATCCCGGCGATCGTCACCACCGCCGACCACTCCCCGGAGATCGAGCTGCGCGCCGCCGAGATCGGCGCCGAGCTGGTGCACAAGCCGGTCAAGCCGGCGCAGCTGCGCTCGCTCCTGACCTACATGCTCGCCTGAGGCGCCGCGCGACCCGGCTCACCGCCGCCCGCCGCCCAATCCTCCGAGCCCGCCGGGAGCGCCCAACCCACCCGGCGTCCCGATCCCTCCGGGCGCGCCGAGGCCTCCCGGCGATCCGAGACCCGGCTGGAGGCTGCCCGGCCGCGTCAGGCCACCGGCACCGTCCGGTCCGAGAAGCCCTCCCGGCGAGCCGGGGTTGCCGGGCAAGCCGGGTCCGCCCGGACCACCGAACCCGCTGTGACCGCCGGGGAGCGGCGGCCGCGTGTCGATGCCGGGACCCGGCCCTCCGAACCGGTCCGGCAGGTCGCGGCCGCGCAGGCCATCGCGCAGGCCCTCGCGCAGGTCGAGCCGGTCCGGAAGCCTGTCGAAGGAGGGATCGCGGGCCCGGTCGAAGGGGCTCGTCCCGTCGAGGGGACGGGTGTCGACGCGGTTCTCGAGGCGCAGCCGGTCGACGGTGAGCGTCCCGTTTCGCCCGACCTCGGTGTCGAGCACCGCCCGCACGCTGCCGCGCTTCGGCAGGTTGCCCGCCGCCCCCGTCACGGGGATCCCCGAGCCCAGGGTGAGCCCGTCGCGGCCGCGCCCGACATAGGCCTCGATCGAGACCCGCTTCAGCCCCGGCACCACCGGCAGGCCGGCCTCCGCGGCGCCCGCGACCTTGAGGGCGCCGCCCTCCGGCGTTCCCGTGACGAGGGCCCGGCTCCCCGCGAGCCCCGGCTCGGCGCCGACGAGCCTGAGGGACGCGATCCGCAGGTGGCCGTCCGCTCCCTGCCGGACGGGGCCCGCCACCTGGGCCGGACCTGCGCCCCGCGCCTCGATCAGGCTCGCGACGACGACTCCGTCCGGCCGGCGCAGGCCCGCCACCGCCACCCGGTCGCCGATCTTCCAGGCCCCGGCCCGCGCTCCGACGACCCGCTGCCCGAGCACGGTGAGGCCGGTCTTATCCGCGCGCTCGACCGGGCCCACCACCTCGCTCGTCACGTCGATGCGGCGGGTGCTGAGACCCTTCCCCTCCTCGCGGGCGATCACCCGCACCACCTGCCCGATCCGCAGATCGCGGGCGGTGGCCGGTGTGCCGTCGATGTGCACCTGGACGTCCTCGGGATAGGCGATGCGCAGGTCGTTGACGACGATCGAGCCGAAGCGGCGGATCGTGCCGATCACGCCGGTACCGCCGATGCCGCGGTCGCCCTCGCCGAGCTCGCCCTCGCCGGGACGGGCTCCGGTGCCGCCGATCCCCTGGTCGCGGATCGGCTCGTCGGGGGCTGGCCGGGCGGGGCACGGCAGCAGGACGAGGGCGGCGCCGGAGAGGAGCCGCAGCAGGCCGCGGCGGGTGGGGGAGGGTCTCACGGGCCCGTCCCTCACGCCGCGCCGCCCGCCGCGGGGTCGTCCGGCGCCGCGCCGCTCTCCTCCGTGTAGACGTAGATACCGAAGTTCCAGCGATGCCGGCCGCCGGCATCGTCCTCGCAGGCGGCGTGCGCCTCGCGGTTGGCCTCCCGCAGGGCGTCCATGGCGATCGCGCGGGCCCGCGCTTCGAGCCGGCCGGCGAGATCTTCCGAGAGACCGTCGTAATGCACCGCCCGCTCCAGGAAGCGGGGGGTCTCGCCGATGACGTTGGCGACGCTCGCGGCGATGTGGTCGTGGAGATTGCGCCCGAAATAGTAGAGCTGCGGCTCGCCGCCCCCCTTCGGCACGTAGGCGCTCTCGGCGAGCACGACGCGCCCGTGTTCGTCGCTGAACGCCAATCCCCGATCGAGCCACTCGTCGAGGACGGCGCGGGGACGCAGGTCCCGCGTCACCGCCGCCACCAGCGTCTCGAAGGACGGCGCCTCGCCGTCGGCGGAGCGCGGCAGCGCCAGGGGGCGGCCGTCCGGATCGGTGAAGCGCGGGTCGGCGATCCAGCGGGCGATGATCCGGCTGGTGCGCGAGACCGTGGCCGGCACCGCACTCACCGGCGCGCCGGCGCCCCGCAGGCGGCGCACCTCCTTGCGGTGGATCCCGGTCAGCAGGCTGACGCGGCTGTCCGTCTGCTCCTTGCCCGGCAGCGCGAAATCGTACTCGGCGACGTTCACGTAGAGCTCGCGCAGCAGGTTCGTGAGGGCCGGGAAGGTGATGCCCCGCGCCACGAACAGGCGCACCAGCGGCCGCAGCAGGCGCGCGACCGGCCGGTGCAGGGCGCCCTCGTCCCGGGCGGTCTCGCTCATCTCGGACATGCCGGCATTCTAGGCAAAACCGCGTGGGACACAATCCCACAACGTGCGCCAGCGCACACGTATCCAGACTCATGCCGTTGACGTGGGAAATTTACCCACGTAATTTCCATGCATCGGATCACACCGGAGCGGACGATATGAGCGCGACAGGCCCGATCCCCTGCATGCCCGATACGATCGCCCGCCGGGCTCTCCGTTGCGCAGCGATCCCGCCCCTCAAGGCGGAGACGAGGACAGTCGATCCCCTCCGGTCCGTTCCCGCCTACACGCTGATGTGGCGGGGAGCCGTCTTCCTCGCCGCCCTCGCTCTGCCCGCCCTCATGGGAACCCTCGCCGATCCGGTCCACCGCGCGCGGCTTCCCAGGGCGACGCAGGCTGCCGTCGCTCCGACATCCCCCTCGCTCGGAGCGGCGGCAGCACCCTTCGACACGGGCTCAAAACCCCGCATCGTCCTCTCGTCCCTCGCCTTGGAGCCGCGCCCGTGAACGCCCTCGTCGGGACCATGGCCGGCTCACGCCTCGGAGCCCGTTCCGCGTCCGCTGCCGAGGAGCCCGAGCCCTGCGGCGGGGCGCAGGTCCTCGACCTCGCGATCTGCCTCATCCTCGCGGCGACGGTCGTCGGCCTGCTGGTGCTGGCGCTCTGAGGCTTGTCCGCGTGCGAAGCGGCCGCTTTGCCGCGGTGCACGCGCGGGCCGGTTGTCTTCGGGCAGGGACGACCCATCTTGGCCGCCGAGGGGAGCGCTCGACGATCAGGACGGAATCCCATGTCCGCTCTCGTACGCCTGCTGTCCTCCGGCGCCTGCGCCGCCGGCCTCGCCCTGCTGCTGACCGGTCCCGCACCCGCTCAGGAGACGCCCTACATCGACCTGCAGCGCGGCGCGCTCCTCATTCACGGCAACTTCTGCGGACCGGGCAACCGGGGGCCGGGCCATCCGCCGATCGATGCCCTCGACCTCGCCTGCATGCATCACGACGCCTGCACGCCGCCGCCGGGCCGGCTCGCGCACTGCGCCTGCAACGATCGCCTCAACCTCGAGGCGAGCGCGGTCGTCCGCGATCCCGCGACGCCCCGCGACGTGCGCGGCACGGCGCAGTTCATCGCCGACGGGGCGATGCTGCTGCCCTGTGAGGACTGATTCGGGACGAGCCTCAGGCCGCGCCGGGCGACGGCGCGGCAGGGGGCGCCTTCGGGCCCCCCTTGGCGACGCCGACCAGCGCCGGGCGCAGCACGCGGTCGCCGATGACGTAGCCGGTCTGCACCACCTGCACCACGGTGCCGGCGGGGACCTCGGGGTTCGGCACCTCGAACATCGCCTGGTGGCGGTTGGGGTCGAAGCGCTGGCCCTCGGGCTCGATGACCTTCACGCCGTGGCGCTCCAGGGTCTTCAGGAGGTCGCGCTCGGTGAGCTCGATGCCGTCGATAAGCCCCTTGAAGGCGCCGCCCGCTTCCGCGCGCTCGGCCTCAGGCACGCTCTCGATGGCGCGGCGGATGTTGTCGGCGACGTTGAGGAGGTCGCGGGCGAAGTTCGTCACCGCGTAGCTGCGGGCGTCCGCGGTCTCGCGCTCGGTGCGGCGGCGCAGGTTCTCCATCTCGGCGAGCGTGCGCAGGACCCGGTCCTTCAGCTCGTCGCGCTCGGCGGTGACGACGGCGAGCGCCTCGGTCACCGGGTCGGCCTGGGGCTCGGCCGGGGCGGCCTGCTCCGCGTCCGTTCCGTTCGCGGTCCGGAACCGCTCGTCCTCGGGCTTCTCGTCGTTCGTCATCGCGTCTTCTGGTGGGTGAGCCGGGGGAAACCGGGGCTGATATCAGGCGCTCGCCTGCCGAAATCAACCCGAGCGAGGCCCCCCGGCCGTGGCACCGGGAGGCACCCGCCGGACGGAGCCGGACTCAGGGGGCAATGTCGGGGTTCTGCTTGATCCGCCCCTCGACGGCGCCCGCGTCGGCGCCGGGAACGTCCACCGGCTTCGCGGCGGAGACGGCGGCGGGCGGGGGCGTGAGCTGGAGCTGCTCGCTCGTCGAGACCAGCTCCTGATAGGCGCGCTGCGGGTCGTCGTTGAGCTTGGTGCCGTAGCTCGGGACGATCTCGCGGATCTTGGCCTGCCAGGCGGGGCTCGCGACCCGGTCCTTGAAGACCTTCTCCAGCACGCTCAGCATGATCGGCGCGGCGGTCGAGGCGCCCGGCGAGGCCCCGAGCAGGGCGGCGATGGTGCCGTCCTTGGCGGCGACGATCTCGGTGCCGAGCTTGAGCACCCCGCCCTTCTCCGCGTCCCGCTTGATGATCTGGACGCGCTGGCCCGCTTGCCAGAGGCGCCACTGCGCCTTCTTCGCCTGCGGGAAGTATTCCTGCAACGCCTTGAAGCGGTCCTCGTCGGACTGCATCAGCTGGCCGGCGAGGTACTCGACCAGCGGGTACTGGTCGACGCCGACCTTGAGCATGGGCCAGAGGTTGCTGGTCGTGGCCGAAGCCGGCAGGTCGAAGTAGGAGCCCTCCTTCAGGAACTTGGTCGAGAAGGTCGCGAAGGGCCCGAACAGCAGCACGCGCTTGCCCTCGAGCATGCGCGTGTCGAGATGCGGCACCGACATCGGCGGGGCGCCGACCGAGGCCTTGCCGTAGGCCTTGGCGAGGTGGCGCATGGTCACGTCCGGCGTGTCGTTGACGAGGAACGAGCCGCCCACGGGGAAGCCCGCATAGTCGTCCGCCTCGGGGATGCCGGACTTCTGCAGGAGGGGCAGCGCCCCGCCGCCGGCGCCGATGAACACGAACCGCGCGTTCACGGTCTGCTTCGTGCCGTCCTTCAGGTTCGTGCTCGACACCCGCCAGGTGCCGTCGGCGTTGCGGGCGATCTCCTCGACCTGCGTGGACAGGCGCAGGTCGAAGCTCGGCCGGCTCTTGAGATGGGCGACGAACTGGCGGGTGATCTCGCCGAACTCGACGTCGGTGCCGATCGGCGTCCACGTGGCGGCGACCTTCTGCTTCGGGTCGCGCCCCTCCATCATCAGGGGCACCCATTGGCCGATCTTTTCGGGATCGGTCGAGTACTCCATGCCCGCGAAGAGCGGGCTCGCCTTCAGCGCCTCATGGCGCTTCTTCAGGAAGGCGATGTTCTCGTCGCCCCAGACGAAGCTCATGTGCGGGGTCGAGTTGATGAAGGAGCGCGGGTTCTTGAGGACCCCGGCCCTGACCTGCGAGGCCCAGAACTGGCGCGAGACCTGGAAGGCCTCGTTGATCGCCACCGCCTGGGTGATGCGGACGTTACCCTTGTCGTCCTCGGGCGTGTAGTTCAGCTCGGCCAGCGCCGAGTGGCCGGTGCCGGCGTTGTTCCAGCCGTTCGAGCTCTCCAGCGCCACGCCGTCGAGCCGCTCGACCATCTCGATCGACCAGTCCGGCTCCAGGGTGCGCAGCCAGATGCCGAGGGTGGCGCTCATGATGCCGCCGCCGATCAGCAGGGCGTCGACCGTCCGGGCAGGCGCGGCCAGCGCAGGCGCCGGTAGAGACGCGGCCACGGCGCCGGTCAGAGCCGTGCCGATGAGCTGACGGCGGTTCAGGCCCGAAGCATTATGGTTCATGCTCTCGGTCATGGGGTGGGATTTATTATTCATAATCTGGATCAATTCTATGTCAGATCTTGGCGGATCGTCGTAGGATCGCGCTACAACGCCGACGCCATCGTGACAACTTAATGCCAGCTATGCGCGCAACAGCGGCCTCGACATGTCGCCTCGCCGCGGTCTCCCGGACTCAGCTGCGCTCGCCGGAGCGCGGCGGTCAGGCCTCCCGCGGGGGCGGGGCGGCAATAAGGGCCTCGAGCCCCTCGGCCTTGAGCGCGGCGACGTCGCCGGCGAACACCTCCATCACCGCCGCACGGATCGCCCGCTGCCGCTCGGGCTGGATGACGCGGGTGCCGGTGAGGTCGGTCACGTAGAACACGTCGACCGCCCGCTCGCCGAAGGTCGCGACGTGGGCGGAGGTGATGTTGAGGTTGAGCCGGCTCAGCGCCGTGGTCAGCTCGTAGAGCAGGCCCGGCCGGTCGAGGCCGGTGATCTCCACGACGGTCTCCCGGCTCGACAGGGCGTTGTCGATGAACACGTCCGGCGGCACCAGGAAGGTCTTGGCGCGGGCCGAGGCCGGGTGCTTGTCGGCCACGAGGTCGGCGATGCGGATCTCGCCCTTGAGCGCCCGCTCGATCGCCGCGGTGATGCGCCGCGCCCGGCGCAGCTCGTCCTCGTCGCGGTCGAAGGCGCGGGACAGGAAGATCGTGTCGAGGGCGAAGCCGTCGGTCGTGGTGAAGATCTGCGCGTCGACGATGTTGCCGCCCGAGGCCGCGCAGGCCCCGGTCATGATCGCGAGCAGCCGCGGGTGGTCCGGCGAGTAGACGGTGATCTCGGTGATGCCGCGCACCGGATCGGTCTCGACCTCGGTCGCCACCGTGCGGCCCTCCGCGGTGAGGCGCCGGATGAAGCCCGCGTTCTTGACCTGGCGCACCCCGTCGACCTTGAGCCAGTAGGCTTGGTTGTGGCGCGCGGCGTAGCTGTCGAACTCGCCCGCCGCCCAGTCGGAGAGCTGCTCGCGCAGCGCCATCTGGATGAGGCGGGTGCGGTCCGTGCGGGCGATCTCGGAATGGCCGCCCGACAGCACGACCTCGGTCTCGTCGTAGAGCGTGCGCAGGAGCGTGCCCTTCCAGGCGGTCCAGACGCCGGGCCCGACCGCCTTGATGTCGGCGACCGTCAGGATGGTGAGGAGCTTCAGCCGCTCCAGGGACTGCACGATGCTCGCGAACTTCTCGATGGTCTTCGGGTCGGAGAGGTCGCGGCTCTGCGCGGTCATCGACATGAGGAGGTGGTGCTCGACGAGCCAGGCGACGGTGTCGGTCTCGGACTGGCTGAGCCCGAAGCGCGGGCAGAGCTTTCGCGCGATGGCGGCGCCCGCGATCGAGTGGTCCTCCGGCCGCCCCTTGGCGATGTCGTGGAGGAGCACGGTCACGTAGAGGGCGCGCCGGTGCTGGATGGTGCCGATCAGCCGGGAGACCAGCGGGTGCTCCTCCGCGACGCGGCCGGCATCGATGTCGGCGAGCACGCCCACCGAGCGCAGCAGGTGCTCGTCCACCGTGAAGTGGTGGTACATGTTGAACTGCATCATCGCCACGATGCGCCCGAAATCGGGGATGAAGCGGCCGAGCACGCCCGCCTCGTTCATCTGGCGCAGGATGGTCTCGGGCGAGTTGCGCGAGGCCAGGATCTCCAGGAACAGCCGGTTGGCCTCCGCGTCCGCGCGCAGCGAGGCGTTGATCAGCTTGAGCGACCGGTTGGCGAGGCGCTTGGCGTCGGGGTGAATCGGCAGGTTGTGGCGGTCGGCGAGCCAGAACAGCCGGATCAGGTTGACGGGGTCGCGCTCGAAGGCGTCCTCGGCGCGCAGGTTCACGCGGCCGTGGTCGATCCAGAAATCCTCCGCCTCGATGGCGGTGGCGCGGAAGCGGTCCCGGAAGCGGCCGATGAAGCGGTCGAGCACCGGCGTGCGCTTGGCGTGCCGCGCCTCGAGCTCCGCGCAGACGATGGCGGTGAGGTCGCCGACGTCCTTGGCGATCAGGAAGTAGGCCTTCATGAAGCGCTCGACGCCGGAGAGGCCGCCGCGGGCGTGGACGCCGATGCGCTCGGCGATCTTCGGCTGGAGCCCGAAGGAGAGCCGCTCCTCGGCCCGGCCGGTGGCGAAGTGCATGTGGCAGCGCACCCGCCACAGGAACTCGTCGCAGCGCTCGAACAGGCGGTACTCCTCCGCCGTGAACAGGCCGGCGGCCACCAGCTCCGCCTGGTCGCGGACGCGGTAGGTGTACTTGGCGATCCAGAACAGGGTGTTGAGGTCGCGAAGCCCGCCCTTGCCGTCCTTGACGTTCGGCTCGACGAGGTAGCGGGACGAGCCGGCCTTGGCGACGCGGGCGTCGCGCTCGCGCAGCTTCGCATCGACGAACTCGTGGGCAGTGCCCAGCACGAGTTCGGAATCGAAGCGGGTGACGAGCTCCTCGTAGAGGGCGCGCGTGCCGAACAGGAAGCGCGCCTCAAGGAGCGCCGTGCGGATGGTGATGTCGGCCCTGCCCTCGCGCAGGCACTCGTCCACGGAGCGGGTGGCGTGGCCGACCTTCAGCTTGAGGTCCCAGAGCACGTAGAGGATCGCCTCGACGACGCTCTCGGACCAGGCGGTCTGCTTGTAGGGGAGCAGGAACAGGAGATCGATGTCCGAGCCCGGCGCCATGGTGCCCCGGCCATAGCCGCCGGTCGCCACCACCGCGAGCTGCTCGCCGGTGGTCGGGTTGTCGTTGGGGTAGAGCCGCCAGCAGACCGCGTCGTAGATCGCCCGCACCACCGCGTCGGTGAGCCCGCTGATGCGTTGCGCGCAGGCGAGGCCGTCCCCGTCGGCGATGAGCCGCCGCTCGGCCTCCGCGTGGCCCTCCTCGATGACCCGCCGGAGCTGCGGCACCAGCGCCGCCCGGAGGAGGGTCGGCTCCCGCGCCTCGCGGTCGAGGGTGTCGAGGACCTGGGCCAGGGATGCGGCGGCGTCGAACATCCCGTTCCCGTAGCATGTTGCGCACCGCGCGACAGCGGCGGCGGCCGGACCTGGTGAAGGCGCGGGAAAGATGTGATCGCTCGTTCTCTTGAGCGGATTTTGCGTTTGACATTCCGAACGATGCGCCGCTAGCTCCGCCGCACAGAGCCCGCCGGGAGGCGGGCCGTCCGGAGCCGCCAGAGACCATGACGACCCGCCGCTCGATCCTTGCCAGCGCCGCCCTCGCAGCCGGCCTTCTCGCGCTTCCCGCCGCCCCGGCCGGCGCCGCCGACGTGAAGGAGATCCGGATCGACTGGGCGACCTACAACCCGGTCGGCCTGCTCCTGAAGGAGAAGGGCTTCCTCGAGGAGGCGGTGAAGCCGCAGGGGATCACGGTGCGCTGGACGCAGTCGCTCGGCTCCAACAAGGCGCTGGAGTTCCTCAACGGCGGCGCCATCGATTTCGGCTCCTCGGCGGGCGCCGCGGCGCTGCTGGCGCGGATCAACGGCAATCCGATCAAGGTCGTCTACGCCTATTCCCGGCCCGAGTGGACCGCGCTCGTCACCCGCAAGGACAGCGGCATCAAGACGGTCGCCGACCTCAAGGGCAAGCGCATCGCGGTCACGCGCGGCACCGACCCGCACATCTTCCTGATCCGCGCCCTCCAGGGCGCCGGTCTCACGGAGCGGGACGCCAAGCTCGTGCTTCTCCAGCACGCGGACGGGCGCACGGCCCTGGAGCGGGGCGACGTCGACGCCTGGGCCGGGCTCGATCCGATGATGGCCGCCTCCGAGATCGAGGCCGGCTCCGTGCTCTTCCACCGGGACGCCTCCGCCAACACCTGGGGCGTGCTCGACGTGCGCGAGGCCTTCGCGAAAGAGAACCCCGAGCTGGTGAGGACGGTGATCGCCGCCTACGAGCGCGCCCGCGACTACGCGATCAAGAACCCCGAGGCGCTCAAGGCCGCCCTCGTCGCCGCCACCAAGCTCCCCGACCCGGTGATCGCCCGCCAGCTCGAGCGCACCGACCTGTCGCAGCCGAATGTCGGTGCGGCCCAGGCCGAGTCGATCCGCGCCGCCGGCCTCGCCCTCCAGGAGGCGGGGGTGATCCCCGCCGGCACCGACGTGAAGGCGGCGGTCGACGGGCTGATCGACCCGCAGTTCAACCCCGGCCCGGCGAAGTAGGCCGCGCCCGACTGGCTTTCGCCCCGGCCCTTATCACGGGCCGGGGCGAAAGCCAG
>NZ_BPQR01000069.1 GCF_022179345.1 Methylobacterium jeotgali
CCCGAGGACAGGAAGGCGCTCGCCGCGATCCGCGCCTTCCTGTCCTCGGGCAAGCCGGTGGCGGCCATCTGCCACGCGCCGTGGCTGCTGATCGAGGCGGGCGCCGCGAAGGGCTTGAAGATGACCTCCTACGCCTCGATCCGCACCGACGTGAGGAATGCCGGCGCCGAGTGGCAGGATGCGGAGGTCGTGACCGATCGCGGCATCATCACCAGCCGCAATCCCGGCGATCTCGACGCGTTCTGCGCGAAGATCATCGAGGAGATCAAGGAAGGGCGGCACGAGCCGCGGCGTCTCGCCGCCTGACCGGGACCTTCGCCGAGGCGACCCGTCAGCGCTTCGCGACGGCCGCCTTGGCGGGTTTCGCCGTCTTCGGCGTCAGGGCGACGACCGCCGCGCCCGCGCCGGCCGTGGCGATCAGCGAGGCGAGGTGGCGCTGGTCGTAGCCGGGGGCGGCCGCCTCGGCCGCGCGGGGCGCGGATGCCGCCTCGCGAGCCGGTGCGATCGAGCCGGTCGTGGACGGTTCCGGGATGGACGCCACCACCGGCGCGGCGTTGCCGCCGGTCCGCTGAACGCGCATCGCCCAGTGGGCCATGGTCGAGAGGGCGGCAATCGCAAGGATCGCCTTGATGCCGCCGGAGAGCAGGCGCCGCATGAGAGTCAGGCCCGAGAAGACGCTGGAGAACGCGGCCGGTTCCCCGGCCTGAGGCATCTTCTCCCAGGATCGTGAACGAAGCCGACCGCGTGGATCGCACGGCCGGTCCCGAATTGGATCATCGACCCTGTTCTCAGTGGGCCATGCGCCGGGACCGCAGTTCCTGTTCCCCGCTATCCCGACGCTCCGGCAGCCACCCGGCCCACCGGGCTTCACGGATGCCGCGCAGAGAACTGGTCCGCGCTAGCCCCGTCGCTGCAGGCCCCGCCGCCATGCCGGCCCGAGCGGGCTCGCGAAACCATCGGGCGCTCCGACGGCAGGGACCGGCGATGTAGGCGCCGGTCCGGTTCCTCGCAACCGGGGACGGGCGCGGCGTTCCGTCAGCGTCCCGACAGGATCAGGGTTATGAGCACGGCCGCGACGCAGACGAACATCACCACGCCGAGCACGAGGCTCGCCAGCGTGGTCGCGGAGATGTAGGTGCCGGCCACACCCCCGAGGACGCGCATCACGCCCTCGCCGCGGCCGGATACGGACGCGGCAACGGGATGCCCGCAGGACGGGCAGGACGCGGCCTCGGCGGAGACGCGGTGGACGCAGGCGGGGCAAGAGATCAGAGTCATCGGATGCCTCCTGTCGGGGTTGCCGGCAAGAAGATCGCAGCGACGGCAACCTTGACCATATGAGAACGTGCCGCCCGCGGCCGAGGTTCCGGCGATGGCGGCGCCCGGTCACGAAGCCGCCGGGCGCCGCCTCGATCGCCTCAGCGCAGCGATGCGCAGAAGCGCTGGATGCGGGTGCAGGCCTCCTCCAGCGCCTTGTTGGAGGTCGCGTAGGAGATGCGCAGGTTGGGGCCGAGGCCGAAGGCCGAGCCGTGGACGGCGGCGACGCCCTCCGCCTGGAGCAGTTCGACCACGAAGTCCTCGTCGGTCTCGATGGTCTTCCCGCCCTCGGTGCGGCGGCCGATCAGCTCCGCGCAGGACGGATAGACGTAGAAGGCGCCCTCCGGCGTGGGGCACTTCAGGCCCTTCGCCTGGTTCAGCATCGAGACCACGAGGTCGCGCCGCTCCTGGAAGGCCGCCCTGAAGCGGGCGAGGTGGTCCTGCGTGCCATCGAGCGCCGCCACCGCCGCCCATTGCGAGATCGAGCAGGCGCCCGACGTCTGCTGGCCCTGCACGAAGTCCATGGCCTTGATGAGCGGCTCCGGCCCGGCGGCGTAGCCGATGCGCCAGCCGGTCATGGCGTAGGCCTTCGAGACGCCGTTCATGGTCAGCGTGCGCTCGGTGAGGCCGGGCTCGACCTGGGCTGGGGTAGCGAAGGCGAAGTCGCCGTAGGTGAGGTGCTCGTACATGTCGTCGGTGAGCACCCAGACATGCGGATGGCGCATCAGCACGTCGGTGAGCTTCTTCAGCTCGTCGTGGGAGTAGGCCGCGCCCGAGGGGTTCGAGGGCGAGTTGAGGATGATCCACTTGGTCTTCGGCGTGATCACCCGCTCGAGCTCGTCCGGCTGAAGCTTGAAGTCGTGCTCCATGCCGGTCTCGGCGAAGACCGGCGTGCCGCCGCACAGCACCACCATCTCCGGGTAGGAGACCCAGTAGGGCCGCGGGATCACGACCTCGTCGCCGGGGTTCAGGGTCGCGAGGAGCGCGTTGTAGATGACGTGCTTGCCGCCGGTGCCGACGATGGTCTGCGAGACCTTGTAGTCGAGCCCGTTCTCGCGCTTGAACTTCCTGACGATGGCCTCGCGCAGGGGTACGATGCCGGAGACGGGCGGGTACTTGGTCTCGCCACGGCCGATCGCCTCGATCGCCGCCTGCTTGATGTGCTCGGGCGTGTCGAAATCCGGCTCGCCGACCGAGAGGCTGATGACGTCGACGCCGGACGCCTTCAGCTCGCGGGCCTTCTGGGTCATCGCGATGGTCGCGGACGGCTTCACCCGCGAGAGAGCGTCGGCCAGGAAGCCCATGTCATCAACTCCGGTCTCTGAAAGCCCCCTTCCGGAGGCGGCCGGGACCCTAGGGAACGGGCCGGAGCGGGGCAAGCGTGGCCGCGGCGCGAAAACGCCCCCGGATCGCGGATCCGGGGGCGCGGCATCGGGCGGCGCGGAGCCCTACCAGCGGCAGACCCGGCGCGGGCCCCACGGCGTCGGCCGGAAGAAGCAGCGCCGGCCGTAGAAGCGCGGCCCGGCGAAGGGGCGGCAGCGTCCGTAGGCATCGCGGCCGAAGCCGGGGCCGCAGCCCATCGCGACGGTCTCGATGGGCGCGGAGCCCGCAAGCCCGGCCGCGCCGGCGCCGAGCGGAGCGGCCTGCGCGGAGCCCGCCATGCCGAGGGCGCCGAGGACGAGCGCAGCGCCGAGGCCGAACGTCGAGAGTTTCGCCATTGTGGTTCCTCCATTCGCCGCGCGCCCTGCGAGAGCGCGGAAAGCGCGGGCGTTCCCGGATATCGCGCCGAACCGCGTTGCCCGGGGCTGGGCGGCGCATGACGGTTTGGACAGGTTGCCCCGAGTGGCCGCCTGGAGCGGCCAGGCTCACGAACCGGTGGGGGGCGACTCCGTTCCTCGCGGCTTCGCGTTGGGCGGCGCCGCTGACGACATCGTGAAAAGGGCCGGCGGCATCGCTGCCGCCGGCCCTCTCAGGCTCTCGATGTCGGTGCGGTCTTCAGCGGCCGCCGAAGAGACTTTTCAGGCGCCCCAGGAAGCCCTCGGAGCGCGGCGTGGCGTCGGGCGCGGCCTGCGGCGCAGCCTCGGTCTTGCCGGAGCCGACCTTGCCGAAGGTGGAAGCGAGCACGAGGCCGAGCGCCGCGGTGTCGGTGCTCTCCCGGTCGATCAGGATCAGGCTGCCGGTGTCGCGGTTGGCGGCGTAGGCGTCGACGGGCACTGGCCGGTCGAGCTTCAGGGTCACGTCGGCGATGTCGTTGGCCGACAGCCGCTGCGTCGGCGCGGGCAAGCCGGTCTCCGGGTCGATCCGCGAGGCGATGCGCTCGACGGTGGCCGTCACGGTCACGGTGCCGACCTTGGCGAGGAGGCTCGCGCCGGGCAGAAGCTCGGTCTCCGCCGCCCAGAACAGGCGCGTATCGAGGCTGTCGGCGAGGGCGACCGGCGCCTCGGCCGCGGCGATGACGCTGCCGCGCGAGACGTCGATCTCGTCGGCGAGCACCAGCGTCACCGACTGGCCCTCCCGCGCTACGGCGAGGTCGCCATCGGCGGTGTAGATGCGGGCCACCGTCGAGGAGAGGCCGGAGGGCGCCACGCTCACCCGGTCGCCCGGCCGCACGATGCCGGAGGCGACGAGCCCCGCGAAGCCGCGGAAGTCGGAGTTCGGACGGTTGACCCACTGCACCGCCATGCGGAACGGCGCGGCCACCGCCTCGGCGTGGACCGGCACGGTCTCGAGGTAGGAGAGCAGCGGGCCGCCCTCGTACCAGCCGGCGGCGGTGCCCGGCAGCACGACGTTGTCGCCGTTCTTGGCCGAGAGCGGGATCGCCCTGACCTCGGTGAAGCCGAACGAGCCGGTGAAGGCGTTGAAGCCGGAGACCAGCTCCTCGAAGCGGGTCTGCGACCAGCCGACGAGATCCATCTTGTTGACCGCCAGCGCCACCCGGCGGATGCCGAGGATCGAGACGAGGAGCGCGTGCCGCCGGGTCTGGCGCGTCAGCCCGTGGCGGGCATCGACCAGGATCACCGCCACGTCTGCCGTGGAGGCGCCGGTGGCCATGTTGCGGGTGTACTGCTCGTGGCCGGGGGTGTCGGCGACGATGAAGGAGCGCGTGTCCGTCGAGAAGAAGCGGTAGGCGACGTCGATGGTGATGCCCTGCTCGCGCTCGGCCTGGAGGCCGTCGACGAGGAGCGCGAGGTCGACCTCGCCGCCCTGCGTGCCGTGCTTGCGCGAGTCGCGCTGGAGGGCGGTGATCTGGTCGTCGAAGATCTGCTTGGTGTCGTGCAGGAGACGCCCGATCAGGGTCGACTTGCCGTCGTCCACGGAGCCGCAGGCGATGAAGCGCAGCACCTCCTTGCTCTGGTGCGTGGCGAGGAACGCCTCGTAGCCGAAGGCGTCGCGGGAGGGATGGATCGTCATCAGAAGTAGCCCTCCTGCTTCTTGCGCTCCATGGAGCCGGCGCCGTCCTTGTCGATGAGGCGGCCCTGCCGCTCCGAGGTGCGGGCGGCGAGCGTCTCGCCGATGATCTCGGGCAGGGTCGCGGCGGGGCTCTCCACCGCCCCGGTCAGCGGGTAGCAGCCGAGCGTCCGGAAGCGCACGAGGCGGGTCTCGGGCGTCTCGCCGGGCTCCAGCGGCAGGCGCTCGTCGTCCACCATGATGAGCAGCCCGTCGCGGGTCACGACGGGGCGCTCGGCGGCGAAGTAGAGGGGCACGATCGGGATGCGCTCGCGCTCGATGTAGAGCCAGATGTCGAGCTCGGTCCAGTTCGACAGCGGGAAGACCCGCAGCGATTCTCCCTTGCGCTTGCGCAGGTTATAGAGATGCCAGGGCTCGGCCCGCTGGCGCTTCGGGTCCCAGCGGTGCTGGGCGGTGCGCAAGCTGACGATGCGCTCCTTGGCGCGGCTCGCCTCCTCGTCCCGGCGGGCGCCGCCGAAGGCCGCGTCGAACTTGTGCTTGTCGAGCGCCTGCCGCAGGGCCTGCGTCTTCATCACGTCGGTATGGACCTCGGAGCCGTGGCTGATCGGCCCGACGCCGCGGGCGAGCCCGTCCTGGTTGGTGTGGACGATGAGCTCGGCCCCGATCTCGGCCGCGCGACGGTCCCGGAAGGCGATCATCTCGCGGAACTTCCAGGTCGTGTCGACGTGGAGCAGCGGGAACGGCAGCCGGCCCGGCGCGAAGGCCTTCTGCGCGAGGTGCAGAAGGACCGAGGAATCCTTGCCGATCGAGTAGAGCATCACCGGGTTCTCGGTCTCGGCGACCGTCTCCCGCAGGATGTGGATGCTCTCCGCCTCGAGGCGCTGAAGGTGCGTGAGCCGCTCTGCCGCCAGCGGCGCGTCGAGGGTCGCGGTGGCGGTCATCGGGCCATCTCCGGTGTGCGGTGATCTGTACGCTCGAATGCGGCGGCTTCCCGGCCGGGCTCGACCGCGGCGGCGGCTTCTGGGACGTGGACGTGAAGGCCGCACTCCTTCTTGGCCTCCTGCTCCCACCACCAGCGGCCGGCGCGCTCGCTCTCGCCGACGCGCACGGCCCGCGTGCAGGGGGCGCAGCCGATGGAGGGGAAGCCCCGGTCGTGGAGGGCGTTGTAGGGGACGTAGTTGTCGCGCACGAAGCGGTCGACGTCCTCGCGGCTCCAGTCGGCAAGCGGGTTGACCTTGATGAGGCCCCGCGCCTCGTCGGCTTCCGCCAGCGGGGTGTCGGCACGGTTGGCCGACTGCCCCGCCCTGAGGCCCGTGAACCAGATCTCGGCGCCCGCGAGCGCCCGGCCCAGCGGCTCGACCTTGCGGAAGCCGCAGCAGGCCTGACGCGCTTCGAGGGAGTGGCGGAAGCCGTTGATGCCCTCGCGGCGGACATAGGCCTCCTCGGCCTCACGCTCCGGCGCGTAGGCGAGGATGCGGATCCCGTAGGCGGCCTCCGTCTCCGCCCAGGTGTCGTAGGTCTCCGGGAAGAGGCGGCCGGTGTCGAGGGTCACGATCTCGGTGCGCGACTTCGCCAGCGCGAGCGCGTGGGTGAGCGCCTGATCCTCGATGCCGAGGCTCGTGGTGAAGACGAGACGGCCGGAGAAGCGCTCCTCGACGAGGGCGATCCGGCCTTTGAGGTCGCGTCGGGCCAGGTCCGCCGAGAGGCGGCCGGCGACGCTCGCGATGTCCATTGCCATTGTTGACGCTTGCGGGCTGCTTCTTGAACTGTTGAGATGTTCGCTATAACGAACGATGTCAAGGCGCTGCACCGCGGTCCAGTCATGCGGGCAGCCGGGAGGCCGAGGGGATGACGCGGGCTCGGTCCTGCGGCACCTTCGGCATAGAGGGAAAATCCTTCTCGTTCCGCTCGCCGGATGGCCCACCGAAGAAACGAGGTTCCGCTGTGGATGCGATCGACCTGAAGATCCTGTCGCTTCTCCAGAACGATGCGACGCTGTCCATCGCCTCCATCGGCGAGCGGGTCGGCCTGTCGCAGACGCCGTGCTGGAAGCGCATCCAGCGCCTGGAGGCCGACGGCGTCATCGACCGCCGCGTCGCCGTGCTCGACCCGGTGAAGCTCGGGCTCGGTCTGACGGTGTTCGTCTCCATCGAGACCGCCGACCATTCCAGCGAGTGGCTGGAGCGCTTCGCCGACACCGTGGCGGCGATGCCCGAGGTGCTCGAGTTCTACCGCATGGCCGGCGACGTCGACTACATGCTCCGCGTCGTGGTCGCGGACATGCAGGCCTACGACGAGTTCTACAAGCGGCTCATCGCCTCCGCGCCTCTCAAGAACGTGACCTCGCGCTTCGCCATGGAGAAGGTGAAGTCGACCACCGCCCTGCCGCTGCCCCAGGCCACCGGCCGCCGGGTGCCTGCCCTCGCTCTGGTTGGAGAATAATCTTCCTTTTGCGCTGCGGCGCAGAAGAACTTGTTCTCCGCTTCGTTCGTTCTGTAAAACGGACAACTCCGTTGACTCCGCGGCCCCGTCGGCCGACATGGTTGCCCTGATGTCGTCTTCCTCCCTCATCCCGCGCACGGCCCCGTTCGGGGATCGCGAGCGCGACAGCCTCAACATCGCGCTCGCCGCCGCGACGCCGATCCAGAGGGCGTGGCTCGCCGGGTTCCTCGCCGGTCTCGACGCGAGCGCAGGCCCCGCCGTCGCCGCCCCGGCCGCGCAGGCGAAGGCCGCCCAGCCCCTGACCATCGTCTACGCGAGCGAGTCCGGGAACTGCGAGCGCCTCGCCTCGGACGTGGCCAAGCTCGCCCGCAAGCAGGGCTTCAAGCCGAAGGTCGTGGATTTCGCCGACCTCGACCTCGCGACGTTGCCCAAGGCCGGGCGGCTCGTGGCCATCGCCGCGACCTGGGGCGAGGGCGAGCCGCCGGCCCGCGCCGTGTGCGCCTACAACGCCCTGATGGGCGACGAGGCCCCCCGCCTCGACGGCGTGCCGTTCGGCGTGCTGGCGCTCGGCGACACCTCGTATGTCGAGTTCTGCGCGATCGGGAAGGCGCTCGACGCCCGCTTCGAGGCGCTCGGCGGCAAGCGCGCCTACGATCGCGCCGACCTCGATCTCGACTTCGAGACAGGCGCCGCCGATTGGATCAAGGGCGCCCTCAAGGCGCTCGCGCCCGAGCCGGGTGCCGACAACGTGGTCGCCGTCGACTTCGGCCGCGGCGCCGCCGACGATTCGGACGGGACGCCGAATCTCGGGCCGGTCGAGGCCGAGGTCATCGAGCACGTCAACCTCAACTCGTCGCGCTCCGACAAGGAGACGATCCACCTGGCGCTGTCCTTCGAGGACGGCGCGCCGCCCTACGAGCCGGGCGATTCCCTGGAGATCTTCCCGGAGAACGATCCGGCGCTCGTTGAGGACATCCTCAAGGCGGCCGGTCTTTCCGGCGACGACGCCCTGCGCCGCGCACTGCTGGCCGAGCGCGACATCACCACCCTCTCGGCGGCGACCGTCGAGCGCTTCGTCAAGGCCACGGGCCACGCGGAGGCCGCCCGGCTGATCGAGAGCGGCGAGGTCCGGGCCTGGATCGAGGGGCGCCAGCTCGTCGACCTGCTCGAGACCTACGCCGCGCCGCTGACGGCGGAGCACCTGACGAGCGTCACGCGCCCGCTGCCGCCGCGGGCCTACTCCATCGCCTCCTCCCGCAAGGAGGTCGGCGACGAGGTCCATCTCGCCATCGCTGCCGTGCGCTACGAGACTCACGGCAAGGCCCGTAGCGGCGTCGCCTCGGTGCACGTCGCCGACCGCATCCGCGACGGCGCCCGCCTCAAGGTGCGGGTGAAGCCGAACCGGCACTTCCGCCTGCCGTCCGACCCTGCCACCGACATCATCATGGTCGGGCCCGGCACCGGAGTGGCGCCCTTCCGCGCCTTCGTGCAGGAGCGGCGTGCCGCAGAAGCGACCGGCCGGTCATGGCTGTTCTTCGGCGACCGCCACTTCACGCACGACTTCCTCTACCAGCTCGAGTGGCAGGAAGCCCTGGAGGACCGCTCGCTGACGCGGATCGACGTGGCCTTCTCCCGCGACCAGCCCGAGAAGATCTACGTCCAGAACCGCATCGACGAGAACGCGGCGGAGCTGGTGGCGTGGCTCGACGGTGGCGCCCATCTCTACGTCTGCGGCGACGCCAAGCAGATGGCCAAGGACGTGCGCGCCGCCGTGGTGCGGGCGTTCGTCTCGGCGAAGGGCCTTTCGGAGGCCGACGCCGAAGCGCATGTCGCGGGTCTGGAGCGCGCGCACCGCTACCAGCAGGACGTGTACTAACGGAACGGCCCTCCCCCTCCGCGGGGGAGGGTGCCGAGCGGAGCGAGACGGGAGATGGGAGCGACGGTGCAGGACGCGGCGCCTACGGTTTCCCTTCCGCCTCCTTCGGAAACGGCGCTCCCCTCTCCCGACCCGGCCTGACGGCCGGGCCACCCTCCCCCGCCGAGGGGGAGGGAGACGCGATCAGACAGTCGGATTCGCCATGGACGATCACAAGCCGATCGATGTGCCCGAGGCTCCCGGAGCCGAAGCGTCATCCCGCTACGAGACCCCGCCCACCGGCCGCCCGCTGGACGAGGCCGAGGCCGCCCGCGCGGCCGGGCTCTCGCACAACGAGCACATCAAGATCGCCAGCGGCTTCCTGCGCGGCACCCTCGCCGACGGGCTCCTGAAGCACGCGACCGGCGCCATCTCGGACGATGACGGCCAGCTCGTGAAGTTCCACGGGATGTACCTGCAGGACGACCGCGACCTGCGTCCGGAGCGGGCCAAGAAGAAGCTCGACAAGGCCTATAGCTTCATGATCCGCCTGCGCATCGCCGGCGGCGTCGTGACGCCCCAGCAGTGGCTCGTCCTCGACCACATCGCCACGACCTACGCCAACGGCACGCTGCGGGCGACGACGCGGCAGACCTTCCAGTACCACGGCGTCATCAAGTCGAACCTGAAGCGCACGATGAAGGAGATCGACGCCGCGCTCCTCGACACCATCGCTGCCTGCGGCGACGTGAACCGCAACGTCATGGCCGCGACGAACCCGGCTCAAGCGGGCGCCCACAAGGCCGCCTACGATCTCGGCAAGGCGATCTCGGACACGCTGCTGCCGAAGACGAACGCCTGGCGGGAGATCTGGCTCGACGGCGAGAAGGTGGTCGGCGGCGAGGAAGAGTTCGTCGAGCCTGTCTACGGCAAGACCTACCTGCCGCGGAAGTTCAAGATCGTCGTGGCGGTGCCGCCCTCCAACGAGGTCGACGTCTTCGCCCACGACCTCGGCTTCATCGCGATCCTCGACAAGAAGAACCGCGTCACGGGCTGGAACGTCACGGTGGGCGGCGGCATGGGCTCGACCCACGGCGAGACCGACACCTTCCCCCGCACCGCCGACGTGATGGGCTTCTGCAAGCCCGAGGACGCCCTGAAGGTCGCCGAGGCGGTGATGACCGTCCAGCGGGACTGGGGCAACCGCAAGGTCCGCAAGAACGCCCGGCTCAAGTACACGATCGAGCGCTTCGGCCTCGCCGCCTTCCGCGCCGAGGTCGAGAAGCGCCTCGGCAAGCCGCTCGCCGAGGCGAAGCCCTTCCGCTTCGAGAACAACGTCGACCGCTACGGCTGGACCGAGGGCGACGATGGCCGCCATCACCTGACCCTCTACGTGCCCTCCGGCCGCATCGCGGACGTGAAGGACGGCCCGCAGTTCCTCACGGGCCTGCGCCGCATCGCCGAGGTCCACGAGGGCGACTTCCGGCTGACGGGCAACCAGAACGTCATCGTCGCCAACGTGTCGGCGGGCAAGCGCGCCGAGATCGAGGCGCTGGTCGACGCGCACGCGCTGACCAAGGGCGCCGGCGCTCTGCGGCGCAGCTCCATCGCCTGCGTGGCGCTTCCGACCTGCGGCCTCGCGCTCGCCGAGAGCGAGCGCTACCTGCCGAGCCTGATCGACGAGCTCGAAGAGAGCTTGGCCGAGCACGGCCTTTCCGAGAAGGAGATCACCATCCGCATGACGGGCTGCCCCAACGGCTGCGCCCGTCCCTTCATTGCGGAGATCGGTCTCGTCGGGCGCGGTCCCGAGCGCTACCACCTCTATCTCGGCGCCGCCCATGACGGCTCGCGGCTAAGCAAGCTCTACGCGCCCGACATCGCGGCCTCGGAGGTGCGCGGCGCCCTCGACCCGCTCTTCGCGGACTATGCGAGGCAGCGCCGGGACGGCGAGCATTTCGGCGACTTCCTGATCCGGGCGGGGCACGTCGCGCGCACCGGCAACGGACCCGATTTCCATGCCAACACCGGAGCCCTCAAGCCGGCGGTCTGAGCAAATCCTTCGAGGACGAGCGCGGACGGCCGATAGAAGCTTGGCCGTCCGCGAGAGCGTCTCGAATTTCTTGTGTTCGACGCGAACGAAATCGCCCAATCCCCGTTGTGATCACGGATCACGCGAGGGATGGCGGCGATGGATACCCATCAGATACTCGGATTCTTCGAGCACCGAACCGACGGAGCCTGGGTCTGCGTGAAGCCGTTCACGCTGACGACCCGCAGCGCCAGTGTCGACATCCAGCGCGGCATGCGGTTCGACTACGGCAAGCGTGTCGGCGGCGTCGATCTCGCGGAGTATCTCGAGCGCCTCGGGTCGCAATTCGGCTCCTGATCGGCACGACGGCGGTCGGCGCGTCGCGTAAACCTTCGGTGACCGATGCGCCGCTGCTCTCGACCCCGCCGCGCCACTCGCCCTAGAATGTGCCCATGACCGCCACGGCCGAGCCGCAGAGCGCTCTCGTGGAGGAGAGCGCACCGACCACACGCTGCCGCATCCTTGCGGCCGCCGAGCGCTTCTTCCGCGAGATCGGCTACCAGAAGACCACGGTCGCCGACATCGCGAAGTCCCTCGGCATGAGCCCGGCCAACGTCTATCGCTTCTTCGACTCGAAGCGATCGATCAACGAGGCCGTGGTCGCCCGCGTCACGCAGGAAGTCCAGGCCCAGATCGAGGCGGCGGCCGTGATGCCCGGCCTGACCGCGGCCGAGCGGCTGGCGGCGATCATCGAGACCCTCCACGCCTGCTGCGTCGAGCGCTGCAAGGAGAATCCGCGCATTCACGAGATGGTCGAGGCGGCCATGAGCGATAGCTGGGACGTCTGCCGCGCGCATGTGGAGCGGATCAGCGCGGTTCTGGCCGGGGTGGTCCGCGAGGGCGTGCGCGACGGCGAGTTCACGGTCGAGGATCCCGACGAGGCCGGCCGCTGCCTCTATCTCGCCACCACGCGCTACACCCACCCGGTGTTGGTCAGCCAGGGATGGATGATGCCCGATCCGGACGTCACCGTGATGACGCGCTTCCTGCTTCGCGGGCTCGGGTTCCGCGAGCGCACGACGCAGGGCTTCGCGGCCTGAGCCGGAGGCGCCCTCAGGTTAGGTCGGCGACGATGGCGCGGGCGGCCTCCCGCGGATCGGCGGCGGCGAGGATCGGACGCCCCACGACCACGTGGTCGACGCCCGCCGCCCTCGCCTCGCGGGGCGTCATCACCCGCTTCTGATCGCCGATATCCGAGCCGGCCGGACGGATGCCCGGGCAGACGATCAGCCGGTCCGAGCCGATCGCGGCGCGCACGGCCGCGACCTCGGCACCGCTGCACACGATGCCGTCGATCCCGGCCTCCGCGGCCTGGGCCGCCCGGCGCGCCACGAGATCGGAGATGCTCGCGGCATAGCCCGCCTCGCGGGCGTCGTCGTCGTCGTAGGAGGTCAGGACGGTGACGCCGAGGACCTTGAGCCCGTTCGCCCGGCCCCGGGCCGCCGACCGCATGGTCTGCGGGTAGGCGTGCACGGTGACGAAGGTCGCGCCGAGCCCGGAGAGGCTGCGCACCCCCTCCTCCACGGTGTTGCCGATGTCGTGGAGCTTGACGTCGATGAAGACCTTGAAGCCCCGCTTCACCAGCACCGGCGCCAGGGCGAGGCCGCCGGCATAGGCGAGCCGGTAGCCGATCTTGTAGAAGGTCACCGCGTCGCCGATGCGCTCGATCATCGCCTCCGCCTCGGCGATGCTCGGCAGGTCGAGGGCGACGACGAGGCGGTCGCGCGGGTCTTGGATCATCGGCGGGTCCTGACGGCTGGTATCGGCTCGGGCGTGTCTACGCCGAGGGCGATGGTGCGCGCCACCTCCTCCTTGAGGACGGGCAGCAGCTCCGCCTCGAACCAGGGATTGTGCTTCATCCAGCCGTTGTTGCGCCAGGACGGATGTGGCAGCGGCAGGATGCGGGGAAAGCGCGGCTCACCGAGAATGTCGCGCCAGCGCATCACGGTGCCGGTGAGGCCGCCCTCCAGCCGGCCGAGATGCCAGGCCTGCGCGTATTGGCCGATCGCCAGGATGAGCCGGAGGTCCGGCAGGCCCGCGAAGAGATCCCGCCGCCAGCGCTCGGCGCATTCCCGCCGGGGCGGCCGGTCGCCGCCGTTGGCGTCGAGGCCCGGAAAGCAGGCGCCCATCGGCACGATCGAGACGCGTCGCGCGTCGTAGAAGGCCGCCTCGTCGAGGCCGAGCCAAGCGCGCAGGCGGACGCCGGAGGGGTCCATGAACGGAATCCCAGAGCGGTGCGCGCGGGTGCCGGGCGCCTGGCTGGCGATGCAGAGCCGGGCGGTGCCGCTGCCTTGCACGATCGGCCGGGGCTCCTGCGGCAGGGGCGGTCCGTGGAGCGGCGCGTCGCGGCAGAGGCGGCAGGCGCGGAGGGCGGCGGCGGTGGACTCGAAGGGCGTCGGGCTCGGCATTCGAGGCCGGAGATGGGATGCTGGCGCCGGGGCGGCGAGCCCGGCGCATGAAAAAGGCGGCGCGGGTTGAGCCGCGCCGCCGGAAGTCGTCGAAACCTTGGGTGTCCCGACCATGCCCCGGATCCGGGACGGCCGCGGTGCCATTTCTCACATCGGCGATCAGGCGCCCTGGAGCGCGGTGGTGTCGAGGGGCAGCGAGCGCAGGCGCCGGCCGGTCGCGGCGAAGACCGCGTTCGAGATCGCCGGGCCGAGCACCGGCACGCCGGGCTCGCCGATCCCGGTGGGCGCGGCGTCGGAGGGCACGATGTGGACCTCGACCTTCGGCATCTCGCTCATGCGGGTCGGCTCGTAGGCGTCGAAGTTGCGCTCCTGCACGACGCCGTCCTTGAGGGTGATGCGGTTGCGCAGGACCGACGACAGGGCGAAGCCGACCGCACCCTCGACCTGGGCGTGGATGACGTCCGGGTTGACGGCGGTGCCGACATCGACGGCGGCCACGATGCGGTTGACCTTCAGCTTGCCCTCGCCGGCGCTGACATCGGCCACCATGGCCACGTAGGACCCGAAGGACTGGTGCACGGCGACGCCGAGCCCTCTCCCCTTCCCGCCCTCGCGGGACGACCAGCCGGCCTTCTCGGCGGCGAGCCGCAGCACGCCCGACAGGCGCGGCGCCTGCGCCAGCAGCGAGAGCCGGTAGGCGACCGGATCGACGCCCGCCGCCGCCGCGAGCTCATCCACGAACACCTCCATCGCCTGCGCGGTGTGGGTGTGGCCGACGGAGCGCCACCACAGCACCGGCACGCCCTCGCGGGCGTTGTGGACCTCGAAGCGGTAGGCCGGCAGGGCGTAGGCCGTGTCCGAGGCGCCCTCGACGGTGGTGGCATCGACGCCGTTCTTCACGAGCATCGCCTCGAAGGGCGAGCCGATCATGATCGACTTGCCGACCATCACGTGCTGCCAGCCGGTGACGGCGCCTTTCGCGTCGAGGCCCGCGCGGATCTTGTGGAGCACGCTCGGGCGGTAGTAGCCGCCGGCCATGTCGTCCTCGCGGGTCCAGACGAGGTGGACCGGCGCCTTGGCCCCATAGGCCTTCAGGATGCTGGCGGCCTCCGCGAGGTAGTCGGCCCCCGGCGTCGCCCGGCGGCCGAAGGAGCCGCCGGCCCACTGGGTGTGCAGCCGGACCTTGTCGGCGGTGACGCCGAGGACAGCCGCGATCACCGCCTGCTCGACGGTCTGGAGCTGGCAGCCGGCGAAGACGTCGTAGCTCTTGCCGTCGGCCGCCGCCTCGATGGTGGCGTTGAGGGGCTCCATGGAGGCGTGCGCCAGGTAGGGGAAGGTGAACTCGGCCTCCAGCACCTTCGCCGCGCCGCGGATGCCGGCCTCGGCGTCGCCCCGCTCCGAGGCGACGTGGCCGGGGCGCTTGGCCATGTCCCGGTACTCGGCGAGGATCGTGTCGGAGGAGCGGGTCTCGGCGGCGCCCTCGTCCCAGGTCACCTTCAGGGCCTCGCGGCCCTTCATCGCCGCCCAGGTGTCGCCGGCGATGACGGCCACGCCCGTCGGGATGCGCACCACGTCGACGACGCCCGGCACCGCGCGGGCCGCCTTGTCGTCGACGCTCTTCACGGTGGCGCCGAAGCGCGGGGCGTGGGCGACGACGGCCGTGACCTGACCCGGCCGGCGGATGTCGAGGGAGTAGATCGCGCTGCCGTTGGTCTTGGCCTCGGAGTCGAGCCGCGGCACCCGCTTGCCGATGAGCCGCCACTTGCTCGGATCCTTGAGCCGCGGCTCCTGCGGGACCGGCAGGCCCGCCGCGGCCTCCGCGAGCGCGCCGAAGCGGGCCTGCTGATTGGAGGCGGCGTGGCGCACGACGCCGTTCTCGACGGCGATCTCGGCGGCCGGCACCTTCCAGCGGTCGGCGGCGGCGGAAACCAGCATCGCGCGGGCGGCCGCGCCCGCCTTGCGGAGCTGGAACCAGGAGTTGGCGATGGCCGTCGAGCCGCCGGTGCCCTGGACGGGGCCCATCAGCAGGTTGCCGTAGAGCTTGGCGTCGGCGGGCGCGAACTCGGTGCGCACCCGCGACCAGTCGGCGTCGAGCTCGTCGGCGAGGATGGTGGCGAGGCCCGTCGTGTTGCCCTGGCCCATGTCGAGATGCTTGACGATCACCGTCACGGTGTCGTCCGCCGCGATGCGCACGAAGGCGTTCGGCTGGGCGGGGACCTTGGAGAGATCGGGGGCCGCCGAGGCCGCGCGGGCGATGCCGCCGGGATCGAGACGGAAGCCGATCAGGATCGCGCCGGCCGCCGCGGCGCCGAGGAAGGCGCGGCGCGAGGGGACGGGCGTCGGGGAGGTGTGGGCCGGTCGAGCGCGGTTCAGCATGGCTCTGCTCCGATCGATGGGGCTGCCCGGGGACCTGGGTTCCGTCCGGTCCGGCGCGGGCGCGCGATGAGACGAGGCTCCGTGACGCGCCCGTTCGCGGGCGCGGCCGGCGATCAGGCGAGGGAGCGGGCGGCCTCGTGGATGGCCGCGCGGATGCGCTGGTAGGTGCCGCATCTGCAGATGTTGCCGTCCATGGCGCCGTCGATGTCCCCGTCGCTGGGCTTCGGGTTCGTCGAGAGGAGGCCGATCGCCGACATGATCTGGCCCGACTGGCAGTAGCCGCACTGGACCACGTCGAGCTTGCGCCAGGCGCCCTGGACCGCCTGGGCGACCCGGTCGTCCACGCCCTCGATGGTGGTGATCCTGGCCTCGCCCACGTCCCCGATCCGGGTCTGGCAGGAACGGACGGGCTGGCCGTCGAGATGGACCGTGCAGGCCCCGCACTGGGCGATGCCGCAGCCGTACTTGGTGCCGGTCAGGTCGAGCCTGTCGCGCAGCACCCACAGGAGCGGCATGTCCGGGTCGGCCTCGATCTCGTGGGACGTACCGTTGACGCTGATCTTCAGCATGGGCCGAGCCCTCCGGTCAGATGAGAGGCGCCAGCCATGCGCCTCCGTTCCCGCGTGGCGCTGTGCGCTGGCGCACACGCGCTTTCGAACGAATCTAAACCTGCACGTGCGACCCGCCCCGTCCAGCCGCCGCCGGAACCAGGGCCGGGCGGTCCTCGATGCACAGGCCGTTCACGCGAATTGCACCGATGCCTGCAGGCGGTTCTTAACATCTTCGTACGACCCTGAGCGCCTTCCCCCGGCCCGGCCGCGATGCGTCGCGACCCGGCCTCCCCATTGGCGCAGGTCGTCCAGAGCCGAGATGTCCGACCTGACCGTCGAGATGGTGCAGCGGGGGCGTGGCCCGTCCTCGGAAGAGGCGACGCGGCGGCGCGAGATCGCCCGGGACATGCGCTCGGCCCGCGAGAAGCTGAACTCGACCACGGGGCTCGAGCGGGCCTTCGACTACGAGCTGCTGCGCGTCTACGCTCAGTATCGGAGCGGGGCGGGCATCCCTCTGGCGCTCTTCGCCGTGGCGATGGCGCTCGCCGCCGTCATCTGGGTGCCCCCGATGGTGGCGGGGATGTGGGCGCTCTGCGTCTTCGTGGCGATCACCCTCAACACCGCCCAGAGCCGGCGCTTCCTGCGCCTCGACCCCGAGGAGGTCTCGCACGCCCTCTGGCGCCGGCGCTTCGCCGTCGGGGACGGCGTCCAGAGCGTCTGCTGGTCGCTGATGGTCGGCCTCGCCCTGACCGGCGGGCGGGTCTTCGCCCTGTTCGGCCTCGTCATCGCCGCGGCCGTCTCGACCATGCTCGCGGCCACGATCCCCGCCGCCGCCGTCGCCGGGCTGGTGCCGCTCTGCCTCGCGACCCTCTCCTACCTCGCCGTCACCCGCGAGACGGACGCGGTGATGCTCGTGATCATGGCGGTCGGATCGCAGATCTTCTTCCTGAGCCTCTCCCAGCGCCTCTACACCTCGACCGTGGGCGCGCTCCAGTCGCGGGCGGAGAAGGATGCGATCTTCGCCGAGCTGGAGCAGGCCAAGGCCAACTCCGACGAGGCCCGCCGCCGCGCCGAGGAGGCCAACCTCGCCAAGTCCCGCTTCCTCGCGACCATGAGCCACGAGCTGCGCACGCCGCTCAACGCCATCCTCGGCTTCTCCGAGGTGATGAAGAACGAGGTCTTCGGGGCTCACCAGGCGCCGAGCTACCGGGAGTACTCGAACGACATCCACGACAGCGGGATGCACCTGCTCAACCTCATCAACGAGATCCTCGACCTCTCGCGGATCGAGGCGGGCCGCTACGAGCTGAACGAGGAGGCCGTGCAGCTCGCCGGCATCGTCGACGAGTGCCGGCACATGATCGGCCTGCGCGCCCGCGCCAAGAGCCAGAGCTTCGAGCAGTTCGTGGACGACAGCCTGCCCCGCCTCTGGGCGGACGAGCGGGCGCTGCGCCAGATCGTGCTCAACCTGCTCTCCAACGCGGTGAAGTTCACCCCGCCCGGCGGCGAGATCACCCTCAAGGTCGGCTGGACGAGCTCCGGCGGGCAGTATCTCGCCGTCAAGGACAGCGGCCCCGGCATCCCCGAGGACGAGATGGATACGGTGATGTCGTCCTTCGGCCGCGGCTCGCTCGCCATCAAGACCGCCGAGCAGGGCTCGGGCCTCGGCCTGCCCATCGTGAAGGGCCTCGTGGAGCTGCACGGCGGCAGCTTCCTGCTCAAGTCGAAGCTGCGCGAGGGCACCGAGGTCATCGTGATGCTGCCGGCGAGCCGGGTCATGGACACCCTGCCCGCCGTCGATTTCGAGGCCGAGGCGAAGAAGGCCGAGGCCAAGCCCGGCCGCCGCCGGATGGCCCGCGTCGCCTGAGACCGCTCAGGCCGGACCGGACACGCCGGCCTGGGCGAAGGTCGCCATCTCCCGGTGGCAGGCGAGCGCGCCCTTGATCACGCCCATCGCCATCGCCGCGCCGGAGCCCTCGCCGAGGCGCATCCCGAGGGAGAGCACCGGCGCGAGCCCGAGCCGCTCCAGCACCTCCGCATGCGCGCCCTCCGCCGAGACGTGCCCGGCGACGCAGTGGTCGAGGGCGCCGGGATCGAGGGCGTGCAGCACCGCCGCCGCGGCGGTGGCGACGTAGCCGTCGAGCACCACGGGCACCCGCTGGAGCCGCGCGGCGAGGATGGCGCCGGCCATCGCCGCGGTCTCCCGGCCGCCGAGCCGGGCCAGGACTTCGAGCGGGTCGTCGAGATGCCCGGCGTGATGGGCGAGCGCCGCCTCGACCGCCGCGGCCTTGCGGCGGACGCCCTCGTCGTCGAGCCCGGTGCCGCGCCCGACCCAGTGCGCCGGATCGCCGCCGAACAGCGCCGCGTAGAGGGCTGCGGCGATCGTGGTGTTGCCGATGCCCATCTCGCCGATGCCGACGCAGTCCGTGCCGGCGGCGACCGCCTCCATGCCGTAGGCCATGGTCGCCACGCAGTCGCGCGGGCTGAGCGCCGGCTCCCGCGTGATGTCGCCGGTCGGCACGTCGATGGCGAGGTCGAACACCTTGAAGCCGAGGCCGTAGGCGGCGCAGATCTGGTTGATGGCCGCGCCGCCGGCGGCGAAGTTGTCGAGCATCTGCCGGTTGACCGCGTCGGGATAGGCCGAGACGCCCTGCTTCGTGACGCCGTGGCTGCCTGCGAAGACGCAGACCACCGGCCGGTCGAGGGTCGGCTGGCCCTTGCCCTGCCAGGCGCCGAGCCAGGCGACGAGGGATTCGAGCCGCCCGAGGGCGCCGGTGGGCTTGGTCAGCACCGCGTCGCGGGCGGCGATCTCGGCCCGCGCCTCCTCGTCGGGCCCCGGCATCCCCGCCATCAGCCCGCGGATATCCGCGAAGGGGTTGTCCTGCGTCATCGCGCTCACCGAGCCTGCCGGATCCGGGTTTCTTCTGGGGATGCGGGGCGGCCGGTGCCCCTTCCTCGTCCGGGCGAGCTATAGAGAGGCCCGCGGCGGCGGTGAAGGCGCGTGCGATGCGGGACGATCTGGGACATGGCCGCGGCGGCGCGCCCGGCAACGCCGACGAGGCGAACTGGCCCGGCCGGGGCCTCCTGCCCGATCTCGCCGCCTGCCTGCGCTTCTACTCCCGCCTGCCGGTGCCGCGCCTGCACGGCGAGGGCGATATCCACGCCGCCCCGGACTTCCGCACCGCGCCCCGGATGCTGCCGCTCGCGGGCCTCATCCTCGCCCTGCCGGCGGCGCTGACGCTGCTGGCCGCCCGCGGTCTCGGGCTCGGGCCGTTCCTAGCGGCAGCGCTCGCCGTGACCGTGATGGTGCTCGTCACCGGCGCGCTTCACGAGGACGGGCTCGCCGATCTCGCCGACGGCTGCGGCGGCGCCACTCGCGAGCGGCGCCTGGAGATCATGCGCGACAGCCGTCTCGGCAGCTACGGCGCCATCGCGCTCGCCCTCTCCCTGATCCTGCGGATCGGAGCGCTGGCGACGCTGGCCGACCGGCTCGGAGCGCCGGCCGCGGCGGCGCTGCTGCTCGCCGCGTCGCTGTCGCGGGGCCTCGCGCTCGCGCCGCTCGCCCTGCTGCCCCCGGCCCGCGCGGATGGCGCCTCGGCTTCCGTGGGGCGGCCGACGCGGGAGACGCTCGGCTTCGCCGCGGTCCTCGGTGCGACGATCCTCGGCCTGTCGCTCGCCGTCCTGCCCCTGGCTGGCGTGCTCTCCGCGCTCGTCTGCGCGGGGCTGGCGGTGCTCGCCGTGACCGCGTTCGCCCGGCGGCGGCTCGGCGGGCAGACCGGGGACGTGATCGGCGCCAGCCAGCAGGCCGGCGAGATCGCTGCGCTCGTCGGGCTGCTCGCCGCGCTCCAGGCTTGATCCCGGCGCCGCCCTCGCGCATCCACGCGCCCATGCCGGCGACCGCCCCCTCGAGCCCCTGCGTGAAGCTCTGCGTCCTCGACGCGCGCACCGGTCTGTGCAGCGGCTGCGGGCGCACCCGCGACGAGATCGCCGCCTGGGGCTCGCTGCCGGAGGCGCGACGCCTCGCCATCATGGCGACCCTCGAAGCTCGGCTGCGCAAGGCCTATCTCCCGGAGCGGCCGCCATCTCCTTGAGCGGCCTTCAGCGGAGACCGGCGCGGGCATGATGTATTTCGGGCTGATCGTCATCGGGATCGTGCTGGCGATCCTGATCCTCACCGACGGCAGTTCGAGCATCGGCGGCGTCATCGAGCCCGACCAACTCGCCGGCCTCGCCTGGGGCGGCATGATCCTGACGCTGGTCGTCGCCGGCTTCTGGCACCGCTTCCAGGACCGGATGGGCGAGAACCTGCGCTACATCCTGATCTGGCTAGCCCTCGGCCTCGCCGTCGTGATCGGCTATTCCTACAAGGACCGCATGCAGGTTGCCGGCGACCGGCTGCTCGGGGACCTGCGCCCCGGTGCCGCCGCGACCGGCCCCTCCGGCACCGTGACGATCACGCGGCGCTCCGACGGCGACTTCCGCGTGCGCGCCGAGGTCAACGGGCAGACGCAGACCTTCGCCTTCGACACCGGCGCCAGCGCCGTGGTGCTGACTGCGGAGAGCGCTGCCGCAATCGGCATCAAGCCCGATCCGAGCGACTTCACGGCGCGGGTCTCCACCGCCAACGGCATCGCCTATACCGCGCCGATCTACCTCGACAGCATCGGCATCGGGCCGATCACCGAGCGGCGCGTGGACGCCATGGTCGCCAAGCCCGGGGCGCTGACCACGAACCTGCTCGGGCAGAGCTTCCTCGGCCGGCTCTCTGGCTACGAGGTCAAGGGCGACCGGCTGATCCTCACCGGACGATAGACTCTCGGACGGGCCGATTCCTCGGCGCACAGGTGAGGCGCCGTCGATCCGGCATGGGCTGCCTCTTCGGCGCCGAAGCCTGCGCGAGAGACCTCCCCGGGCTCCGCCTCCTGCCCTGAAGGTCCGCCGGCCGAAGGCGATCGAAAGGATCGTCGTTGAAATGTGCAACGACGGACGCTTGAAAAGATACCGCTCGGTCGGTATCTAGCCGCGATAGAGGTCGGGCTGCTCCGGTCTCGTCCGATCACCCTCTCGTTGCGCCCGGTTACCGCGGGCGCTCCCGAGCGCGTCGAGCCACCGATCATGACGAGCGCCTATCACCGCAAGAAGCAGCCGGACG
>NZ_BPQR01000070.1 GCF_022179345.1 Methylobacterium jeotgali
GCGATGCAGGCCGCCAGCCGGATCGAGACCCTCTACCTCGGCGCGGCCCTTTCGGCGGCCGGCATCGGGCTCGCCGGAGTGCTGATGCCCGGCATCATCAAGCGCGACTTTCCGACCCGCACCGGCACGGTGACGGGCCTCTACACGATGATGCTCTGCCTCGGGGCGGCCGGAGGCGCCGCCCTCTCGGTGCCGCTGGCGACGCGGTTCGAAGGCGCCTGGGGCGTGGCGCTCGCGGCCTGGGCGGTGCCGGCGCTCGCCGCCGCCGCGGCCTGGGCGCCCCTCGCGCTGTCGGCCGGGACAACCTCCGCGCGTCCACCGGCCGGTACCGCCGGAGCGAACCCTTGGCGCGATCCCCTCGGCTGGCAGGTCACGGGCTTCATGGGGCTCCAGTCCTCCATGGCCTACATCATGTTCGCCTGGGCCCCGACCCTGCTTCAGGACCGCGGCCTCGACCCCGCGGCGGCCGGCGCCGCCGCCTCGCTGATGAGCCTCGGCCAAGCGCCGGCCGCCCTCCTCGTGCCGATCCTCGCCGGCCGCCTGCGCCGGCAGCGCCTCCTCGCCTGCGCGCTCCTCGCGGCGACCGCCGCCGCCTACGTGGCGACCTTCCACGGCCCGCCGGCCCTGATCGTGCCGGGGATGCTCGCCCTCGGCGCGGCCCTCGGCGGCCTGTTCGGCCTCGGCCTGACGCTCATCGTGCTGCGGGCCCGCGACGCGGGCGGGGCGGCCGCGCTTTCCGGCATGGTCCAGGGTGGCGGCTACTCGCTCGCCGCGCTCGGCCCCTTCACCTTCGGCCTCGTCCGGCTGGAAAGCCTCGGCGACGGCTGGCGCGGGCTGCCGACGCTGCTGTTCTGCGGCATCTGCGCAGGTGCGGCCCTCTTCGCGCTCGGCGCCGGCCGCGACCGGGTGGTCGGCGGCCGGGCCTGAGGATCAGGCGAGGAACGCCTCGAGCTGATCGAAGCTGCCCGTCCAGCCCTGGCGGAAGGACTCGGTGTTCTCGGAGAAGGTCCGCCGCTCCGCCTCGCCGGTGTCGAGCGGCCCCCAGGTCAGTTCGAGACGCGTTCCGGCGCCGTCCTCGTGCAGGACCACCGTGGTCAGCAGTTCCAGGGGAAACGTCCCGTCGAAGAACGGCGCGCGCACGATCTCGGCCTGCGCGTCGGCGAAGGAGTTCACCCAGACGAGGCGCGACGGCGCCTCGACCTCCCGGTAGACGGACCGCCCGTAGACGCGGCCGCCGCCCGGAAAGTCCATGGCGTAGTGGATCATCCCGCCGGGACGCAGCGCGTGGGACAGGATCGTGATCGTCGAGCCTTTCGGCCCGAACCACTGCGCGAGCTGTTCCGGTTTCGCGAACGCGTCCCAGACCCGCTGGCGCGGTGCCGCGAAGTGCCGCTCCATGTGGAACTGGGGCGCGCCCGCGGTGTCCTTCGGCGTCTCTGACATCGGTGTCACTCCTCGGTCTGTCGGGTCAGGAACTCGTCAAGGCGATCGAGGCGCCCGCTCCAGAGCGCGTCGATCCGGCCGAGCCAGGCGGCGGCATCGCGCAGCGCGCCGGCCTTGAGGCGGCGGGGCCGCGTCTGCCGGTCCTGGCCCGTCTCGATGAGGCCCGCCTGCTCCAAAACCCTGAGATGCTTCGAGATCGCCGGCTGGCTGATCGGGAAGGGTTTTCGGAGTTCCGAGACGGTCGCCTCGCCCTCCGCGAGCCGCGCGAGAATGGCGCGCCGTGTCGGGTCGGCGAGCGCCGCGAATCGTGTGCTGAGCGCCGATTCCATATCCATATGGCTATATAACCAACTAGATATCTGATTGGCAAGCCGTCGTCGATCTCTGTCGGATCGCTGCGCTGCCGCTCGTGCCCGCAGCCACGGCGAGGGCCGCACCAATGGAAAAAACCCCGCGCGATTTCACTCGCGCGGGGCTCCGGAGCTCGATGGGCGGCCGTCTTACTCGGCGGCGACCTTGTGGGCCTGGCTGCCGTCCGTGAAGATCTCGGCGGTCAGGCGCTTGTGCGGGGCGGCGCGGCCCGGCAGCGGCGGCAGGGCCTTGGCCTTCTCAAGGTCGATGCCGGCGCCCTCGGCGACGCGGCGGCCGTAATCCTCGTCCGCGTGCCAGAAATGCCAGACCATCCGCAGCTGGATGGCTTCCGGGCACTGCTTCATGTCGCCGACGAGGTTGGCGATGAGGTCCTCGCGCTCCCAGTCCTCGAAGGAACGGTAGCGGTTGCCGGCCTGGGTGTAGTCGTCCTCGGTGCGGCTCGTCTGGTAGCGGCCGAGCTCGCCCTGGACGGGCTGGTGGTAGTCCTTCGCGGGCTTCGGGGCCTCACGCAGGCCCTCGGCGAGCGTCGAGGGCTCGTAGTTGATGTGCTTGTTCGGGCCGGTGCCGTCGACGCCGTAGGTCATCGCGCCGTCGCGCTGGTTCGAGTAGACCTTGGCGCCGGCCTGCGGCGCGTTGATCGGCAGCTGCAGATAGTTGGCGCCGACGCGGTAGCGCTGCGTGTCCGAGTAGGACAGCGTGCGCCCCTGGAGCATCTTGTCGTCCGAGAAGTCGATGCCGTCGACGAGCACGCCCGTGCCGAAGGCCGACTGCTCGACCTCGGCGAAGAAGTTGTCCGGCACCCGGTCGAGCACCATCCGGCCGCACTTCAGAAGCGGGAACTGGTCCTCGGGCCAGCGCTTCGTGTCGTCGAGCGGGTCGAAGGAGAGATGGTCGTTCGGGCCGTCGGGCATGATCTGCACCGCGAACTCCCACTCGGGGAAGTTGCCCTTGGAGATGTTGTCGTAGAGGTCGCGGGTGGCGTGGCCGACGTCCTTGGCCTGGATCTCCGAGGCCTGAGCCGAGGTCAGGTTGCGCACGCCCTGCTTCGGGATCCAGTGGAACTTGCAGAGGTGCGCCACGCCTTCGGCGTTGACGAGCTTGTAGGTGTTGACGCCCGAGCCCTCCATCTCGCGGTAGTTCGCAGGGATGCCCCAGGGCGACTTCAGCCACGTCACCATGTGGATCGACTCGGGGTGCTGCGACACGAAGTCGAAGAAGCGCCACGCCTCCTGGCGGTTCGTCACCGGGTCCGGCTTGAACGCGTGGATCATATCGGGGAACTTGATCGCGTCGCGGATGAAGAACACCTTGAGGTTGTTCCCCACGAGGTCCCAGTTGCCCTCGACGGTCTTGAACTTCACCGCGAAGCCGCGCGGGTCGCGCTCGGTCTCCGGGCTCTCCTTGGCACCGGCCACGGTCGAGAAGCGCACGAACATCGGCGTCTTCACGCCGGTCTCGTTGAGCACGCGGGCGCGGGTGTACTTGGAGGCCGGCTCGTCGCCGATCTTGCCGTAGGCCTCGAAGAAGCCGTGGGCGCCGGCACCCCGGGCGTGCACGACGCGCTCCGGAATGCGCTCGCGGTCGAAATGGGTGATCTTCTCGATGAACTGGTAGTTCTCGAGGGTCGCCGGGCCGCGCTCCCCGACCGTGCGCATGCTCTGGTTGTCGCGGACCGGATGGCCCTGGCGGGTGGTCAGGATCGGACGCTGGTCGCTCATGCGGCTGCCTTCTCTGCTTCGATGCTCGACGGTCGGGACCTGGGCCCCAGCCTGGAATTGTTCTGAGCGCAGGTTATGACGGCCGTATAGCCCCGTAGCAAATGCATCGTCGCAAAGATAATGATAGACAGGGCCTATGAACCTGTCGGGCCTCTCGTTGCGCGATCTCGAGTATGTCGTCGCCGTCTGCGACGAGGGGCATTTCGGCCGGGCCGCCGAGCGCTGCAACGTCAGCCAGCCGACGCTGAGCGTGCAGGTCCGCAAGCTGGAGGCGACGCTGGGCCTCGTGCTATTCGAGCGCTCGAACCGCCGCGTCCTCCTCACCCCGGCGGGACAGGCGATCGTGCGGCAGGCCCGGGCCGTGCTGGCGGAGGCCCAGCGGCTGCTCGCTCTGGCGAGCGAGGGCCGCGGCGCGCCGCTCACCGGGCGGCTGGTGCTCGCCGCGATCCAGACGCTCGGCCCCTACCTGTTCCCGCTGATCCTGCGGCCCCTGCGGGAGGAGTATCCGCTCCTCTCCCTGGCGCTCAGCGAGGCGCGCACCGCCGAGATCGTCGAGGGCCTGCGCGACGGGCGCATCGACGCGGCCCTGGTGTCGCTGCCGATCTCGGGAGCCGGGCTGACCCTCTCGCCGCTCTTCGTGGAGCCGTTCTGGCTCGCCTGCCCCTCCGATCACGCCCTCGCCCAGGGCGGCGCGCTGCGGGCCATCGACATCGCCGGGCCGGACCTGCTGCTCCTCGACGAGGGCAACTGCCTGCGCGATCAGGCCATCGCCGCCTGCGGGGCGGGAAGCGGCGCCCCGCGCCATGCCACGAGCCTGGAGACCCTGCGCTCCATGGTGGCGGCGGGCGCCGGCTACACGCTGCTGCCCTCGCTCGCCGTGCCGCAGGGGCCGGATCCGAGCGGCCTCGTGGCGCTGCGCAGCTTCGATGCGGACGGGCCCGGCCGCACTATCGCGCTGGCCTGGCGGGCGAGCGACCCTCGCGCCGCCGGCCTCTCGCATCTCGCTGCCTTCCTGCGCGGGCAGGCGCCCCCCGGCACCGTCGCCTGCCGGGAGGCGGCGGCGCCCGCCAGCCGTGACAGCGCCGCCGATCCGGTGTAGCCGCGCGCCACGTCCCTCCCGGTCCCCGCGCCCGGTCCTCGTCCCCGGTTCCCGCCCCCTTGCCCGACGCCAAGACGATCCGCCTCTGGGCCGCGCTGCTGGCGGCCTCGGGCGCCCTCACCTACGCCCTGGTCCTCGCCCGGTTTCCCGCGGCCTCGCTGCTCGGCGCGATGCTCTGCGCCATCGCCTTCGGGGCCGGCGGCGCGGGGCTGACCGTCCACCGCGTCGCCTTCCTGGCGGCGCAGGCGGTGATCGGCTGCCTCGTCGCCCACGCCGTCACCGGCGAGACCGCCCGCACCCTGCTCGCGGACGGGCCGGTGATGCTGCTCGTCGTGCTGCTCACCGTGGCGGCGGGCGCCCTTGTCGGGCTGGTGCTGACGCGGCTTCGCGTCCTGCCCGGCACCACCGCCGCCTGGGGCTCCTCGCCGGGCGGCGCGGCCGCCATGGTGGCAATGGCGGAGGATTACGGCTCCGATCCGCGCCTCGTCGCCTTCATGCAGTACGTGCGCGTCGTGGCCGTGGTGCTCTCGGCCGCCCTCGTCACCCGCTTCCTGACGGATGCCTCCGCTGCCCCGGCCTCCCCCGCAGGCGAGGGCGGCGGGGCGGGCTCGGTGCTCGTGACGCTCGCAGTCGCACTCTTCGGTGGCCTCGCCGGCCATCGCCTGCGCATCCCAGCCGGCGCCCAGATCGGCCCGATGGTGATCGGCTCGATCCTCCATGTCAGCGGCCTCGCCCGCATGGACCTGCCGGACGTGCTGCTCGAAGGCTCCTACGCCCTCATCGGCTGGTACATCGGCCTGCGCTTCACCCGCGAGACCGTCCGCGAGACCTTGCACGCCCTGCCCGGCATCCTCGCGGCGACCTTCGGAGTGATCGTTCTCTGCGGGTTCTGGGCACTGGCGCTGACGCGCATCCTGCCGATCGATCCTCTCACCGCCTTCCTGGCGACGAGCCCGGGCGGGCTCGATTCCGTGGCGATCATCGCGGTCGGCTCGACGGCGGACGTGTCCTTCGTGCTCGCGGTCCAGACCCTGCGCCTGTTCGTCGTGCTGATCACCGGGCCGATCCTGGCCCGCTGGATCGCGCGGGCCGCCCCGGGGGGAAGGTAAGACGATGGAAGCCCTCTACCTCGCCTTCCTGAACTCCTGGCGCGGCCTCGTGCACGGCGCCCGCACGGAGCGGGCCGTGCGCCAGGAGCTGGCGGTGCTGGCGGCGGGCATCCCCGTGGGCCTCATTCTCGGCTCCGGCCTCTGGGTGAAGGTCGCGCTGATCGCGAGCCTCCTCGCCATGCTCTCGGCGGAGTACCTGAACACTGCGGTCGAGAAGCTCTGCGACCACCTTCACCCGGACCGGCATCCCTCCATCGGCATCGTCAAGGACGTGGCCTCGGCCGGCGCCTTCCTGGCGCAGGTGCTCGCCGCGCTGGTCTGGGGCGCGGCGCTGCTGGAGCGACTCTGGTAGGGCGCGGGCGGCCGGGGGCGCAGCGCGCGGACCGCATTGCCGGAAGACCTGCCATCGCAGGTGGTCCGGCGTGAGCCGTACCTCTCACAAATTGGGTCGATCTGCGCTGCGGATGCCGCGCTTTTGCCGCTCATCATCACTGTTTAGTAATATCGCATAATATATAACCAGATGACAGTTCGCGAACGCTAATATAAATAAAAAGAGATAATCTCGATGTCTCGAGCCGTAACTTTAGTGATCGCCGATGCGGACGAGGATGTCCGCATCGACCTGAGCGAGATGATCGCACGCATCGCTCCGGGGACGACCGTCATCGAGGTCGCAAACGGCACCCAGCTCAATGCTGCGCTGCAGGACAACGCGATCGATCTTCTGTTCGTCGACGTCATGCTGCCCCAGACGGACGGCCGCGACATCATGAAATGGCAGACCGCTGCCGGCCCGCAGACCATGATCGTGCTGCTCTCCGATCTGCTCTCGCCCCGGTGGCCGCACGTCGCCCAGAGCATCGGCGCCTACGACGTGCTGCTGAAGCCGTTCGGCGAGACGCCCATCAAGCGGCTGATCGATGCCTGCCGGGTCCTCGGCCACAGCCTGAACCTGCTCGTGGTGGATCCCTCGGAAGCCTCGCGCAGCGTCATCGCCCGGCTGCTAGCGCAGAGCAGCTTCACCTTCGAGATCACGGCCTTCGATCGGGCCCGGCCGGCGCTGCGCGCCCAGCAGCGCCGGCCCTTCGACCTCGCCATCATCGAGCTCGGCCTCCCCGACATGCCGGGCCTCGAGCTCGCCTGCCAGCTCCAGGCGGGGGCTGGTGAGGTCAGGACCGTGATGATGGGCGCCAAGGTGGACGCCAAGACGCAGAAGAGCCTGAAGACCTTCGGGGTCGGGGCCTTCCTGGCCAAGCCATTCTACTTTCCCGAGCTCGACGCGGCCGTGCACCAGGCCTTCGGTCTCTGGCGGCCCTATCTTATCAACGCCCTCGTCGCCGAGCGGGAGAAGGCCGCGGCGCAGGCCGTCGCCAAGTCGGCCTGAGGCGGGCGTCCCGTCGCGATGCGTATGTTCGGCAAGCTGCTGGCGCAGATCGAGGCCGCGATCGACAGCCGGGACGCGGCCGAGCAGAACCGCGTCCTGCGCGCGGCCACCGAGTTCCTCATGGCACGCTGGTCCCGGGTGCCGGTCGAGCAGCGGGAGACGTTCGACGAGCTGCTGCTGGTCCTGGCCACGAAGGTCGACCACGAGGCCCGCTGCGAGCTGGCCGAGCGGATGGCCGGGCTGCGGCGCGCGCCGCTTCGCACCCTCGCCTATCTGGCCGCCGACGCCGCCGACGTGGCGACGCCGATCCTCCTGCGCTCGGCGCTCGTCGACCGGGCGACCCTGGAGCGCCTGAGCCGGGAGGCCTCCGAGGCGCACGTGCTCGCCATGGCCGGACGCACGAGCCTTGAGGAAGCGGTCACGGACGGCCTCGTCGCGCGCGCGCACCTGCCGGCCTCGGAGACGCTCGCCGCCAACATCGGAACCCGTTTCTCGGCGCAGGGGTGGTCGTGCCTGGTCGATCAGGCGCGGCGCTCCGAGCGCCTCACCCTGCGCCTCGCCGCCCGGGCGGACGCCCCGGAGCCTGCGCACGCAGAGCTGGTGGCGCTGGCCCGCGCCCGCTGCCTGTCGGCGCTCGCGGAGGATCTCGAGGACGCCGCCGCGGTCTGGAGCGCGCAGGTGCTGCCTGCGATCCTGCTCGGCCTCCAACCGGACGCCAGCGAGGGCGAGCCGATGGCGCTCGGCGCATCGCGGGCCTACGTGGCCACCCAGTTCGCGAGCAAGCGCCTCTCGCCACGCCAGATCGCGGCCTGGGCGGATGTCCGCCGGACGGAGGACGTCATCGCCGGGATGAGCTTCATGGCCCGCATGGCGCCGGAGATCGTGCAGGCGGCCTTCGCCGCGCCCGGCTGGCGGCCATTCGTCTGCATCGGCCGGGGCCTGGAGTTCGACTGGAACTCCCTGAAGAAGCTGATCGCCTACCAGCAGAGGCGCGAGCTCGACCACCTCGCCCTCAAGACCGCCTACGACGAGTTCCAGGCGCTGGCGCCGACGACGGCGCGCCGGATCGTCAGGCTGGCGGCGGCCCGGCACCGGAGCATGGCCTTCGCCGCCTGAGGCGGGTCGGCTCGCATTGTCGGGGCCGAGGGTCTATCTCGGGCCGAACCCGAGAGCCGCCCGTGACCGATTACATCCGCAAGATCCTCGACGCCCGCGTCTACGACGTGGCGAGCGAGAGCCCTCTCGACGCGATGCCGCGGCTCTCCGCGCGCCTCGGCCGGCCGGTGCTGCTGAAGCGCGAGGACCTTCAGCCGGTCTTCTCGTTCAAGCTGCGCGGCGCCTACAACAAGATGACCGCGCTCTCCGCCGAGGAGCTGGCCCGCGGCGTCATCTGCGCCTCGGCGGGCAACCATGCGCAGGGCGTGGCGCTCGGCGCCCAGCGCCTCGGCGTGCGGGCGGTGATCGTGATGCCGCGCACGACGCCCGCCATCAAGGTCGAGGCCTGTCGCGCCCGCGGCGCGGAAGTGGTGCTGCATGGCGACGCCTTCGACGACGCGCTGGCCGAGGCCCGGCGCCGGGAGGCCGAGGAGGGACTGAGCTTCCTCCACCCCTTCGACGACCCGGAGGTAATCGCCGGCCAGGGCACCATCGGCAAGGAGATCCTCAGCCGCCATTCCGGGCCGATCGAGGCGATCTTCGTGCCCGTCGGCGGCGGCGGCCTCGCGGCGGGCATCGCGGCCTTCGTGAAGTACCTGCGCCCGCAGACCAAGGTGTTCGGGGTCGAGCCGGACGACGCCGCCTGCATGGCCGCAGCGCTCGCCGCCGGAGAGCCGGTGAACCTGCCCAGTGTCGGCCTGTTCGCGGACGGCGTCGCCGTGCGGCGGGCGGGCGAGGAGACCTTCCGCCTCTGCCGGGAGCATCTCGACGGCATCGTCACCGTCGACACCGACGCCATGTGCGCGGCGGTCAAGGACATCTTCGACGACACCCGCGCCGTCTCCGAGCCCTCGGGCGCGCTGGCGCTCGCCGGCGCCAAGGCCTGGGCGGAGCGCGAGGGCGGCACCGGTACGCTGGTGGCGATCTCGAGCGGGGCGAACCTCAACTTCGACCGGCTGCGCCACATCGCCGAGCGCGCGGAGATCGGCGAGCAGCGCGAGGTGCTGCTCGGCGTCACCATCCCCGAGCGGCCGGGCGCCTACCGCGCCTTCATCCGCGCGCTCGGGCCCCGGGCGATCACCGAGTTCAACTACCGCTACGCGCCGGGCGCGGCCGCCCACATCTTCGTCGGCGTCAACCTTCCCGGCGGCCCGGCGGAGAAGCGGGCGCTGGCGGCCTCCCTGTCGGAGGCGGGCTACGGCGTCCACGACCTCTCGGACAACGAGATGGCCAAGGTCCATATCCGCTACATGGTCGGCGGGCGCGCCTCGGGGCTTGCCGACGAGCGGCTCTACCGCTTCCAGTTCCCGGAGCGGCCGGGCGCGCTGATGAACTTCCTCGACCGGCTCGGCGAGGACTTCAACATCACCCTGTTCCACTACCGCAACCACGGCGCCGACTACGGCCGCGTGCTCGCCGGCATCGCGGTGCCGGAGGCGGAGCGCGCCCGCTTCGATGCCGCGATCGAGGCGCTCGGCTACCCCTGCACCGACGAGACCGGGAATCCGGCCTACCGGCTCTTCCTCGGCAACGGCGAGGACGGCCGGCAGGGCTGAGCTTCAGACGGTCTCGACGCGCTCGACCCCCTCCTGCGCGCGCAGCTCGCGGGCGATCGCCTCGACGCTGGTCGCGGAGAGGCGCACGAAGGCGATCGTCACCTCTTCGTAGCCGTCCCGGTCGTTGGGGCGGACCACGAACTGCTTCACCCGCGAGGCCCGCTCGCCGGTGATGGCGTGCAGCACGTCGAGGGTGATCTCGCCGGTGCGGGCGACGATGCGCAGGCTGCGGGTCTGCATCCGGCTGCGCCAGCGCTCCTCGATCGGCTTCACGCCCGCCAGGATCGCGACGACGATGACGGTCGCGGCGAGCGCCGGCACGTAGAGGCCGCCACCGATGGCGAGCCCGATCGCCGCCACCGCCCAGAGGCTCGCCGCCGTGGTCAGCCCCTTCACGACCTCGCCGCGCAGCAGGATCGTGCCCGCCCCGAGGAAGCCGATGCCGGAGACCACCTGCGCTGCGACGCGGCTCGGATCGAGGGTGACGCCCGGCCGGCCGAGGGCGTCCCCGAAGCCGAAGGCCGAGACGAGCATGATCAGGCAGGCGCCGACGCAGACCAGCATGTGCGTGCGCAGGCCCGCCGCCCAGAGCAAGCGCTCGCGCTCGAAGCCGATCACGCTCCCGAGGAGCGCCGCCAGCACGAGGCGGCCGACCATTTCCGCATTGCCCAGCATCGGGATCCCTCCGCGCGGCGCGAAGGGTCCCGCAATCGACCGGGAGAGGCAACCACCGGGGGAAAGCGCGGCGGATCAGGCGATGCCGAGGGCCGCCTTCTCCACGTCGTAGGCCGCCCGCACCGCGTCCTTGCCGTAGGTGCGCTCCAGGCGCCGGACGGTGAAGTGCCCCCGTGCCGTCGACTGGAAATGGCTCATGAAGGCGGTGTTGACGGCCGCGCCTCCGAAGGCGCCGAGGATCGGCACGGCCTGGGCCGCGACCTTCTGGGACACGACGATGCCGAAGCGGGCCGCGACCTGGGTGGCGAAGCGCAGCAGCGCCGGGGCGGCCTCGTCCACGAGGGCCTTGCTGCCGGCGTAGCGGGCGGCCTCGGCCATGGTCTTGGCGAGCGCGGCGCGCACCGCGAAGTAGCCGCTCTCGGCGAGCCCCGCCTCGCCGCCGCGCCCGCCGAGGGCGAAGACCTGGACGCAGGCGAGCGCGCCCTCCGGCGTATCGATGTCCTCGCCCTCCTCACGGGCGATCTCGGCGATGGCCCGCAGCATCAGCGTCGTCGAGACCGGCAGCTCGACGGCGAGCGTCGCGATCCCGAAGGCGCCGCCGATCGCGCCGGAGGCCGCGGCCATCGCCTTGTGGCCGATCTCGCCGGAGCCGAGCAGGCGGCCGAGGCGCCCCCGCGTCACCGGCTCGGCCGGAACGACGGCGGTGCCGCCTTCGACCGCGGCGGTCCGGGGCAGCGTCGCCAGGGCGACGCGCATCGCCGCGCGCATGGCGGTCTCGGTCGAGCGCGCCACGGCGGTGGTGACGGGCGCCGGCAGAGAGCGTCCGAGCAGCTCGAGGGGTGCGCCGGCGGCCGCCGAGAGTCGGGCGGCGAGGCCCGGCTGCTCCAGCGCGCGCACCGCGTTGCGGAGCGCGGCGAGATCCTCGTCGCTCAGGGCGCGGACCGGGGCCTCGACGGCGACCGGGAGCCTGCCTCCCACGGTTGCGATGTCGCTCATGCCTCAGGTCCCCTGCGTCGCCCCCTGCGATCCGGTGGATGAAATTTCCGTCCCCGCCGATGGGTTCCGGGCGAGTGCCTCGAGCTCGGCCGCGCCGTCCGCCTTCGGCTTCGGCCGGCCGACCGCCAGGCAGAGCAGCACCACCGGGATGCCGACCAGCGCGGTGAGGAGGAAGAACACCGGGTAGCCGTAGGCCGCCACCACGAAGCCCGAGAGGCCCGCGGCGAGCTTGCCCGGCAGGGCGTAGAGCGAGGAGAACAGCGCGTACTGCGTCGCCGCGTAGCCGGGCGTCGTGAGGCTCGACATGTAGGCGATGAGCAGGATGCCGGCGAAGGAGCCGCAGAAATTGTCGATCGAGATCGCCACGATCAGCCGCCAGACCTCCGGCGCGCCCATGGCGAGCCAGGAGAAGGACAGGTTCGAGGCCGCGCACAGGAAGGCACCGATCAGCAGTCCCCGGAACATGCCGAGGCGCTGCATCGCCCAGCCGCCCGCGAAGCCCCCGGCGATGCCCACCCAGATGCCGTAGAGCTTCGAGACGGCGGCGATCTCGGTGAGGCCGTAGCCGACATCCTTGTAGAGCGGGCTCGCCATCACCCCGGAGACGAAGTCGGGCATCCGGTAGAGGGCGACGAGGAGCAGGATCGCCCAGAGCGCGTGGCCGAGGCGCCCGTGAAGCTCGGTGAGCGGCTCCAGGATCGCCCGGCGCACCGACCACAGGCGCGAGCGCGGCGGACCCTCGGGCTCGGACGCCGCCCGCGTCCGGCGCGCCTCGTCGAAGGGCGGCGCCAGGAGCGCGGCGACGAGGCCGATCGCCATGAGCGCGGCCATCGACAGGTAGGCGAAGCGCCAGCCCGTCTCCGCGGCGATGAACAGGGCGCCGGCGCCCGCCGCCACGAGGCCGAAGCGGTAGCCGAGGTTCGAGGTCGCGGCGAGGATGCCCTGGAAGTCGCTGCCCGCCGCATCGATGCGCCAGCCGTCGATGACCACGTCCTGCGTCGCCGCGCAGAAGGCGACGAGGAAGGCGCCGAGACCGAGGAGCCAGAGGTTCGTCGCCGGATCGGCGAAGGCCATCAGCACGAGGCAGGCGGCCACCGCGAGCTGCGTCGTCACCATCCAGGCCCGGCGGCGGCCGAGGAGCCGGCCCAGCAGCGGCACGTCCGTCCGGTCCACGACCGGAGCCCAGAGGAACTTCAGCGAGTAGGGCAGAGCCACGTAGCTGAACAGGCCGATCGACTTCACGTCGATCTCGGAGAAGGCCAGCCGCAGGGTGAAGGTGCCGAGCACCAGCAGCAGCGGAAGGCCGGACGAGAAGCCGAGCGCCAGCATCAGGGCGGCGCGCCGGTCCTCGAGTAGATCCCGCAGGCGCAGCTTGCGCGGCGCCGGGGACGCGGCCGCTTGAATCGCCATGGCAATGGAACTCCCTTGGCTCGCGCGCCTTGATCCGCGAAAATCGTGGCAGCCTTGCGCCGCCGCCGGTGCCGGCGGCTGCATCACCGTCGGGACAGGTTGATGGAGGTTTGGTTAACGGATCGCGGACAGCCGCACGCGTTCGGCCGGTCCATGCGGGCGCCTGCCCGCCTTCCGTTCCGCCGCGCGCCATGAAGATCGAGAACGACGCGCACGCTTCGGACTTTCCGCTTGACGGGAACGTTCTCCTCGGCGCGTTCGCGTCGAGCCCGACGCCGATGGCGCTCGTCGACGCGCGGCAGCCGGACCAGCCGATCGTCTGGGTCAACGACGCCTTTACGCAGCAGACCGGCTATGGCCGGCACGAGGTCGTCGGCCGCAACTGCCGTATGCTCCAGGGGCCCGACAGCGACCGGGCCGAGGTCGCTCGCATTCGCGCCGCGATCGCGGCGGGGCAGCCGTGCGAGGTGGAGCTGTTCAACTACCGCAAGGACGGGACCCGCTTCTGGAACGCAATGACCATCAACCCGGTGCGTAACGCCGAGGGGGTCGTCACGCATTTCTACTCGGCCCAGGCCGACATGACCGAGAAGCAGCGCCTGGAGCAGGCGATGCGCAACGCCAACGACGAGCTGGAGCGCCTGGTCGACCTGCGCACCGCCGACCTCAGCGCCGCCCTGGAGCAGAAGACCGCGCTGCTCCACGAGGTCGACCACCGGGTTAAGAACAACCTCCAGGTCATCTCCTCGCTGATCCTGCTGAAGGCGCGCCGCACTCCCGAGGGCGAGGCGCGGGACGCGCTCCAAGGCATCGCCGAGCGCGTGGGAGCGCTCTCGACGGCGCACCGCATGCTCTACTCGGCGGGCGACGCGACCCGTTTCAATCTCCAGGACTTCGCCGCCGACCTATTGTCCGATCTCAATGCCGGCCTCGACCCGGAGCGCACCCATCTCGAGGGCGCCTTCGACCCGATCGCCGTGTCGGCCGCGATGGCGGCGCCGCTCGCCCTGATGATCCACGAGCTGACCACAAACGCGCTGCGCCATGCCTTCCCCGGCGACCGGGCCGGCCGGGTCACGATCGAGGCGCGGCGCCAGGCCGAGGCCCTGCACATCACCATCGGCGACGACGGGGTCGGTCTCGGCTCCGCGGCGCCCAACCCTGCCGGGTTCGGCCGCAGCCTCGTGGAGATGGTGGTGCGCCAGTTGCGCGGCGCCATCGCCTGGCACGAGAACGCGCCGGGCACGCGCGTGGAGATCCGCATTCCGCTCGGCAGCGAAGACTGAGCGAATCAGGCAGAAGAGATCCTTCGCGGCCGGACCGACGGCCGCCACGACGGGAGACGTCATGGGCGGCGACAGGTGTGGGAAAGGCCTGCGGGTGCTCGTGGTCGAGGACGAGGTGCTCATCGCCCTCGAGCTCGAGTGCCTGCTGGACGATCTCGGCCACACCACGATCGGCGTCGCCGCGAGCAGCCGCGAGGCGATCGCCCTCGGACAGGCGGACCCGCCCGACGTCGCCCTCGTCGACGTCCATCTCGTGGACGGGCCGACCGGCGTCGAGGTCGGACGGACGCTGAGCGCCGACCCGCGCACCACGGTCGTGTTCATGACCGCGAACGCCAAGCGCGTGCCGGACGACTACGCCGGCGCCTTCGGCATCATCGCCAAGCCCTATACGGAGCGCGTCGTGGCGAGCGTTCTTCACTATCTCTGCGAGCGCCGGGCGGGGCGCACCGGCGACCGCCCCGGGCCGGAGCTGTCCCTCGACGGGTTCAACCTCGCGCCGCGCGCTCGCGCTTGAGCCGGTAGAGCGCGTCGAGCGCCTCCCGCGGCGTCAGGGCGTCCGGGTCGATGGCGTCGAGGAGCGCGCCGAGCCTGTCCTCCGGCTCCGGCGCGGGGGGCGCAGGAGGATCGATCGACGCGAAGAGCGGCAGGTCATCGATGCGGGGCTTGCCGGGCCGGGCCCGCTCCGCCTTCTCCAGGCCTTTCAGGATCGCGCCGGCCCGCGTCACCACGCCCGCCGGCAGCCCGGCAAGGCGGGCGACCTGGAGGCCGTAGCTGCGCTCGGCCGTGCCCTCCACCACCTCGTGCAGGAACACGACCTCGCCTCGGTGCTCGGCGACCTTGAGGGTGGCGTTGTCGAGTCGCGCGAGGCGCTGCCCCAGCGCGGTCAGCTCGTGGAAATGCGTGGCGAAGAGCGCCCGGCAGGCGTTCGTCTCGTGCAGGTGCTCCAGGCAGGCCCAGGCAATGGAAAGCCCGTCGAAGGTGGCCGTGCCCCGCCCGATCTCGTCGAGGATCACGAGGGAGCGCCGGGTCGCCTGATTGAGGATCGCGGCGGTCTCGACCATCTCGACCATGAAGGTCGACTGCCCGCGCGCCAGGTCATCCGCCGCGCCGACCCGCGAGAACAGCCGGTCCACGAGCCCGACATGGGCGCGCGTCGCCGGCACGAAGGCGCCGACCTGAGCCAGCACGGCGATGAGCGCGTTCTGGCGCAGGAAGGTCGACTTGCCGCCCATGTTCGGGCCGGTGACGAGGCGGATGCGCCCCCGCCCCTCGCCGGAGAGGTCGCAGGAATTGGCGATGAAGGGCTCGCCCCGCCGTCGCAGCGCCGCCTCGACCACGGGATGGCGTCCGCCCTCGACCGCGAAGGCGAGGCTGTCGTCGACGAGCGGTCGCGACCAGTCGAGCTCCACCGCGACCTCGGCGTGGCTCGAGGCCACGTCGAGGCCGGCCAGCGCCTCGGACACCTGAGCCACCGCGCCTTCCGCCGCCACGACCCGCGCGGCGAGGTCCTCGAACACGCCCGCTTCCAGCGCCAGCGCGCGGTCGGAGGCGCCGGAGATGCGGCTCTCGAGATCGCCCAGCTCCACGCTCGTGAAGCGCATGGCGTCGACCATGGTCTGGCGATGCACGAAGTCGCGCATCAGCCCCTTGAGGCAGGCTTCGCCCACTGCCTGCGGGACCTCGATGAAGTAGCCGAGCAGGTTGTTGTGCTTGATCCGGAGCGTCCGGCAGCCGGACTCCTCGGCGTAGCGGGCCTGGAGGGCGGCGACGACCTTTCGTGAGTCCTGCCCGAGCAGCCGCGCCTCGTCGATCTCGGGGTGGTAGCCCGCGCGCACGAAGCCGCCGTCGCGGCGGCTCAGGGGCAGATCATCGGCGAGAGCCGCGCGAAGCTCCGCCGCCAGCGCCGGGTCGGCCCGGCCGAGGCCCTCACGAAGGGTATCGAGCGCCTCCGGCAGCAGTGCCGCCTCTCCGAGCCGCAGGGCGAGGTCGGCCGCCGCCTCCAGCCCGTCGCGGAGCGCGGCGAGGTCCCGCGGCCCCGCCCGGCCGAGCCCGACCCGCGACAGGGCGCGGGCGATATCGGGGGCCCGCGCCAGGGCGTCGCGCAGGTCGCGCCGCAGCCCGTGCTCCTCGGCCAGGAAGGCCACCGCCTCCTGCCGGCGGGCGATGGCCGGCACGTCGGTGAGCGGCCCCGCGAGGTGCTCGGCGAGCAGCCGCGCGCCGCTCGCCGTCACCGTGCGGTCGATGGCGCCGAGAAGGCTCCCGCCCCGCTCGCTGGACAGCGTGCGCGTGAGCTCGAGATTCGCCCGCGTCGCCGCATCGATGCCCATGGTCGCCCCGCCCGCCTCGCGGGAGGGCGGCTGCAGGGCGGGGCGCGCACCGAACTGCGTACGCTCGATGTAAAGGAGCGCCGCGCCAGCAGCCGCCAGTTCCGCCCGCGAGAAGCTGCCGAACCCGTCGAGCGTCGAGACGCCGTAGAACTCCCGGATGCGCCGCTCGGCGGAGGCGGGCTCCAGCTCCGCCTGGGCCAAGGGCGTGACTGCGGCCGGCGTCTCGTCCCAGAGCCGGGCGAGACCTGCATCGGCGTGGATCGCCTCGGAGAGCACGATCTCCCGCGGGTCGTGCCGTGCGATGGCGCCGGGGAGGTCGGCGGCGCGCACTTCCGACAACGCGAAGCGCCCGGTCGAGATGTCGAGGGCGGCGAGGCCGTAGGCGTGCTCGCTGTCGGAAACCTTCCGACGCCCGATCGCCAGCAGCAGGTTGGCGCGGGCGGGATCGAGCAGCCTGTCCTCGGTGATGGTGCCCGGCGTGACGAGGCGGACCACCTCCCGGCGCACCACGGATTTCGGGCCGCGCTTCTTGGCCTCCGCCGGCTCCTCGGTCTGCTCGCAGACGGCGACGCGGTGGCCCTGCGCGATCAGCCGATGCAGGTAGTCGTCGGAGCGCTCCACGGGCACGCCGCACATCGGGATGTCGTCGCCTGCGTGCTTGCCGCGCTTCGTCAGCACGATGCCGAGCGCCCGCGAGGCGATCTCGGCGTCCTGGAAGAACAGCTCGTAGAAGTCGCCCATCCGGTAGAAGAGCAGGCAGTCGGGGTTGGCGGCCTTGATCTCGATGTACTGCGCCATCATCGGCGTCGGCGCGGAGACGGCGGAAGGAGCCGTCGAGGCGGCTTTGTCGGTCGAGCGTGCGGCGGAGGCGGCCATGGCTCCGTCTTAGCAGAGCGCCGGCCGCCGATCAGTCGCCCCGCGCCCTTCCCCTGGGGAGAAGCGGCCACGGTTGCCGTAAGCCGACAATCGTCGCACTGAACCGCCGATGCCGCCGAACGCGCCCCTCCCCATCGATGAGGCCCTGCCCGAGCTTCTCGCGGTGCTCGCGCGGCGCAACGCCGCCGTGCTCGTGGCCCCGCCGGGCGCCGGCAAGACGACGCGGGTGCCGCTCGCGCTCCTCGACGCGCCCTGGCTCGGGACCGCGAAGATCGTCCTTCTCGAGCCCCGGCGGTTGGCCGCCCGCGCCGCCGCCGCGCGCATGGCGCAGACGCTCGGCGAGCGGGTCGGCGAGACCGTGGGTCTCCGGGTGCGCCTCGGCTCGAAGGTCTCCGCGCGGACCCGCATCGAGGTCGTCACCGAGGGCGTGTTCACGCGCATGATCCTCGACGATCCGGAGCTTTCGGGCATCGGCGCGGTGCTCTTCGACGAGTTCCACGAACGCTCGCTCGACGCCGATCTCGGCCTGGCGCTCGCCATCGATGCGCAGGGCGGCCTGCGGGAGGACCTGCGCATCCTGCCGATGTCGGCGACCCTCGACGGCGCCCGCGTCGCCGCGCTGCTGGGCGAGGCGCCGGTGGTGCGCTCGGAGGGCCGCGCTTATCCCGTCGAGACCCGATATCTCCCCCGCGACCCGGACCGGCGGATCGAGGACGCGATGGCCGAGGCGGTGCTGCGGGCGCTGCGGGCGGACCCCGGCTCCGTGCTCGCCTTCCTGCCCGGCCAGGGCGAGATCTTGCGGACGGCCGAGCGGCTGGAGGGCAAGGTCGGCGCGGAGGTCGAGATCGCCCCCCTCTACGGCGCCCTCGATCCGGCCGCGCAGGACCGTGCCGTGTCCCCGGCTCCGCCCGGCCGCCGCAAGGTCGTGCTCGCCACCAGCATCGCCGAGACGTCGCTGACCATCGAGGGCGTGCGCATCGTGGTCGACTCCGGCCTCGCGCGGGTGCCGGTCTACGAGCCGGGGATCGGGCTGACCCGGCTCGTCACGGCACGCGCATCCAGGGCCTCCGTCGACCAGCGCCGGGGCCGGGCCGGGCGCACGGAGCCGGGGGTGTGCTGGCGGCTCTGGCCAGAGGCGGCGACCGTCTCGCTCGATCCCTTCGCGCAGCCCGAGATCCTGGCCGCCGACCTCGCCGGGCTCGTGCTCGACTGCGCCGCCTGGGGCGTCGCGGACCCGGCCGCCCTGCCTTTTCTCGACAGGCCGCCGGCCCCGGCGCTCGCGGAGGCGAAGAGCCTGCTCCGCGACCTCGACGCCCTCGACGGCGACGGACGCCTCACCGGGACGGGCCGGCGCTTGCGCGCCCTGCCCCTGCCGCCGCGCCTCGCGCGGATGGTCGTCGCCGCGGCCGAGAACGGGCAGGCCCGCATGGCCGCGGATGTCGCGGCGGTGCTGGTGGAGCGCGGGCTCGGGGGCGAGAGCGTCGACGTCGCCGAGCGCGTCGAGCGCTTCCGCCGGGAGCGCGGCGGCCGCGCCGAGAACATGCGCCGGCTCTCCGCGAACTGGGCGCGGCAGGCCGGCGGCGATCCGGACTCGGACGCACCGGCCCCGGTCGGCCCGCTCCTGGCGCTGGCCTACCCGGACCGCATCGCCCGTGGGCGCGGAAAGGACGGCGCCTTCGTGATGGCGAACGGCCGGGCCGGACGCCTCGATCCCGCCGCGCCGCTCGCCCGCGAACCCTATCTCGTCGTCGCCGATCTCGCCGGATCGGCGGCGCAGGCGCGCATCCTCGCCGCCGCCGCGATCGAGCGCGAGGCGATCGAGGCGCTGTTTCCCGACCGGATCGAGGCGGTGAGCGAGGTCGTCTTCGACGCTTCCGCGAAGGCGCTCCGGGCCCGCGCCCGTCGGCGGCTCGGCGCGGTCGGCCTCGGCGAGCGCACCCTGCCGGTTCCGGCGGACGAGGCCTCCGCCGCGATCCTGGCCCGCGGCATCGCAGGGCTCGGCCTCGACGCCCTGCCCTGGACGCCGGCCCTGCGGCAGTGGCTGGCGCGGGTGCGCTTCCTGCGCGCCGCGGAGGGCGCCCCCTGGCCGGACCTTTCGGACACCGCGCTCCGAGAGAGTCTCGGCGACTGGCTCGGGCCCCACATCGTCGGCCGCAACAGCCTCGACGCGATCTCCGCCGAGGACCTCGGCCATGGCCTCTTCGGTCTTCTCGACTGGTCGCTGCGCGCCCGGATGGAGGCCGAGGCCCCGACCCATGTCGAGGTGCCGACCGGCTCGCGCCTGCCCATCGACTACGAGGCCGAGGGTGGGCCCGTTCTCGCGGTGCGGGTGCAGGAGCTGTTCGGGCTCGACCGGCATCCGGTGATCGGCGGCGGCACGCCGCTGGTGCTGCACCTGACCTCGCCCGCCCAGCGGCCGATCCAGATCACCCGCGACCTGCCGGGCTTCTGGCGGGGCTCCTGGGCGGCGGTGCGCTCCGAAATGCGCGGCCGCTACCCGCGCCATCCCTGGCCGGAGGACCCGCTCGCCGAGCCTCCGACCCGCCGTGCGAAACCGCGGGGGATGTGAGGCTACTGCGTGCGCGCCCCGTCGACCACGTGCTTGGCCGCGGCGAAGGCGGCCTCGGCGTCGAGCTCGGTGGTGTCGAGGATCACTGCGTCCTCGGCGGCCTTCAGGGGTGCGGCGGAGCGGTTGGCGTCGCGCTCGTCGCGGGCCCTCACGTCGGCCAGGATCATCGCCAGCGTCGTGTCCTCGCCCCGCGCGGTGAGCTCCAGATGACGGCGGCGGGCACGCTCCTCGGCGCTCGCCGTCACGAACAGCTTCACCCGCGCGTCCGGGCAGATCACCGTGCCGATGTCGCGCCCGTCGAGCACGGCGCCGACGGCGTTGCCGGCAAAGCTCCGCTGCCAGGCGAGCAGCGCCGCCCGCACCGCCGGCACGGAGGAGATGCGCGAGGCCGCCTCGCCCATGGCGCGCTCGCGCAGGCGCGGGTCGGCGAGCCGGTCGGCGATGAGCGTTTCCGCAGCGCGGGCCGCAGCATCCGTGTCGTCGAGAGAGAACCCGGCATCGAGCATGGTCAGCGCCACGCTGCGGTAGAGCAGCCCGGTGTCGAGATGCGGCAGGCCATAATGCTGCGCGAGGCGGCGGGCGAGCGTGCCCTTGCCGGACGCGGCGGGACCGTCGATGGCGATGACGAGAGGCAAGGGTCCTACCCGATCCTGGCGCCGAGCCCCGCCATGGTCGGCAGGAACCTCGGGAAGCTCGTGGCGATCATTGCGCCGTCGTCCACCGTCACGGACTCGCGCGTCGCGAGGCCGAGCACCAGGAAGGCCATGGCAATGCGGTGGTCGAGATGGGTCGCGACGGTGCCGCCGCCCCTCGGCGCCGCTCCGTCGCCTGTGACGAGGAGGTCGTCGCCCTCGATCGCGTAGTCGATGCCGTTGGCTGCGAGCCCGGCGGCGACGGCGGCGAGACGGTCGGATTCCTTCACCCGCAGCTCGTGCAGGCCGCTCATCCGCGTCGTGCCCTCGGCGAAGGCGGCGGCGACCGCGAGGATCGGGTACTCGTCGATCATCGCCGGCGCCCGCTCGGCCGGCACGTCGACGCCCTTGAGCCGGCTGGTGCGCACGACGAGATCGGCGACCGTCTCGCCGCCCTCCTCGCGCTCGTCGCGGCGCTCGATCTCGGCGCCCATCTCGAGGAGCGTGGTGATCAGGCCGATGCGCAGCGGGTTCATCATCACGCCGCGGATCGTCACCTCGGAACCCGGCACGATCAGCCCGGCGACGATCAGGAAGGCGGCCGAGGACGGGTCGGCCGGCACGATCACGTCGGTGCCGCGTAAGGTCGGCTGGCCGGTGAGCATCACCGCGCGGCCGTGGCCGCCCTCGCCGTGGGGCGTCACGTAGACCTCGGCGCCGAACAGGCGCAGCATCCGCTCGGTATGGTCGCGGGTGGCGGCGGTCTCGATCACCGTGGTGACGCCCGGCGCGTTGAGGGCGGCGAGCAGCACCGCCGACTTGATCTGCGCCGAGGCCGCGGGCGTCTCGTAGGTGATCGGGATCGCTTCGCGGGGGCCGCGCAGCGTCAGCGGCACGCGCCCGCCCTCGGCCTCGCTCACCACCTGCGTGCCCATGCGGACCAGCGGGTCGAGGATGCGCCGCATCGGGCGCTTGCGCAGCGAGGCGTCGCCGTCGAAGGTCGCGGTGACGGGCTGGCCGCCGACGACGCCCATCATCAGCCGCGAGCCGGTGCCGGCATTGCCGAAGTCGAGGGTCTCGGCCGGATCGCTCAAGCCCCCGATGCCGGCGCCGCGCACCAGCCATCGTCCCTCGCCGAGCCGCTCCATCCCCGCGCCCAGCGCCCGCGCGGCGGCGGCCGTGCGCAGCACGTCGTCACCCTCGAGCAGCCCCTCGATCCGCGTCTCGCCGATGGCGAGCAGGCCGAGGATCATCGCCCGGTGCGAGATCGACTTGTCGCCCGGCGGACGCGAGGCCCCGCGCAGGGGGTTGCCCGGCGCGGCGGTGAGGGGGGACGGGGCGGAATCGTGCGACACGTCGATGGGGCTCTCGCGGTTCGTTCCCGAAGCGGGATCATTGCGGCGCGGTTAGCATGGGTCCCGTGCGCCGGGATGACGGCGCACGGGACCCATGC
>NZ_BPQR01000071.1 GCF_022179345.1 Methylobacterium jeotgali
CCGGATTCAAACGTGGCATTCAATATGCCACGTTTGAATCCGGCAGAATAATCCCGTCGATCGCAGAGATCGCGCGAAAAAAGGTGACGGGATGGAACGCCAGGACACGCCGGTCGCGGCCGGGGAGGATGCGCCCTCGGCGCGGTGGTGGCAGCTCGGGTTCGGCATCGTCTGCATGGCGATGATCGCGAACCTCCAGTACGGCTGGACGCTCTTCGTCGACCCGATCGACGCCAAGTTCCACTGGGGCCGGGCGGCGATCCAGCTCGCCTTCACGATCTTCGTCGCCACCGAGACCTGGCTCGTGCCGGTCGAGGCGTGGTTCGTGGACCGCTACGGCCCGCGGATCGTGGTCTGCTTCGGCGGCTTCATGATCGCGCTCGCCTGGGTGCTGGACTCGACCGCAAGCTCGCTCTGGATGCTCTATCTCGCGGCCGTGGTCGGCGGCATCGGCGCCGGCTCGGTCTACGGCACCTGCGTCGGCAACGCCCTCAAGTGGTTCCCGGACCGGCGCGGCCTCGCCGCCGGCGCCACCGCCGCCGGCTTCGGCGCGGGCGCCGCGATCACCGTGATCCCGATCGCCAAGCTCATCGCCTCGAGCGGCTACCAGAGCGCCTTCCTCACCTTCGGCCTCATCCAGGGCGCCGTGGTGGTGGTGCTCTCGATGTTCCTGCGCAAGCCGAAGTCCCTGCGGCCGCCGGCCAAGAAGAAGCTCCACCTGCCCCAGAGCCGGGTCGACCGCACCCCGCGCGAGGCCGTGCGCAGCCCGGTCTTCTGGGTGATGTACGCGATGTTCGTGATGGTCGCCTCCGGCGGCCTGATGGCGGCGGCCCAGCTCGCGCCCATGGCCCACGACTTCAAGGTCGCGGACGTGCCCGTGAGCGTGTTCGGCCTGCAGATGGCGGCGCTCACCTTCGCCCTCTCGCTGGACCGCATCCTCGACGGCTTCGGGCGCCCGTTCTTCGGCTGGGTCTCCGACACGATCGGCCGCGAGAACACCATGTTCCTCGCCTTCAGCATCGCGGCGGTGTCGGTGGTGATGCTCGTCCTCTACGGGCACCACCCGCTGGTCTTCGCCTTCGCCACGGCCGCCTACTTCGGGGTGTTCGGCGAGATCTACAGCCTGTTCCCGGCGACCTGCGGTGACACCTTCGGCTCGAAGTTCGCGACCACCAACAACGGCCTGCTCTACACCGCCAAGGGCACGGCCGCCTTCCTGGTGCCCTTCGCGAGCCTGCTCTCGGCCGCCTACGGCTGGACCGCGGTGTTCGGCATGATGATCGGCTTCAACATCGTGGCCGCGCTGCTCGCCCTCTTCGTGCTCAAGCCGATGCGGGCCCGCTACCTCGCGCAGGGTGAGGCCGAGGCCGACGCGGCGCTCGCCGCCGCGCCCCGCCAGGCCGCCGTCGCCGTCTGAGGCGGGCTGGATCGGTCGATCATCGATGCCCCGCCGCGGTCCGAGAGGATCGCGGCGGGGTTCTTTTTGGGGCGCGACAGACGGCCCCGAATGTCGCTGGAAAAGGGCGGCCGGTGCGCTGGCCGGTTTGACACGTGGTATCTGGTATGCCAGGGTCGAACGGTCGTGGCGAGCGGTCCGAAAGGTCCCGCTGCGGAACCCTGGCGCCCCTGTCCGAACGGATCGCGGCGCCGACGCCTGGCCGATGAGGCGGGCGGCGCGGGTTCCCGGGGAACGTAGGGCGGCTCGCGGCGAGGACGAGACGAAGCGGCGGGAGACACGGCTGCGCGGATCGCCCGGAGGACGCTGACATGGGCAGGATCACGGACGGGCAGCCCTCGGCTGGCCCGAAGGCGGTGGCCGGGACGGCCGCCGCGCCGTCGCAGGCCCGGGTGGATGTTCGCTCCGGGCGGCCGGTACGCCGCCTTCCCCTCAAGGTCAGCGTCGCGCTCGCGTAGAGTTGCCGGCTTCCCCCGGAAGCCTTCGCCGAAGCCTCGAAAGCAAAGTTTGTTCGGGAGGAAAAGAATGTCCGCACTCGCAGCACAGAACATCGATGAGATCGTCTCGCACGAGCCGGCCGAGCAGGAGCTCACCGACGGCTTCCACCTCGTCATCGACGCGCTGAAGCTCAACGGCATCGACACGATCTACGGCGTGCCGGGCATCCCGATCACCGACCTCGGCCGCATGTGCCAGGAGGAGGGGATGCGGGTCATCTCCTTCCGCCACGAGCAGAACGCCGGCAACGCCGCCGCCATCGCGGGCTTCCTCACCAAGAAGCCCGGCATCTGCCTCACCGTCTCGGCCCCCGGCTTCCTCAACGGCCTGACGGCCCTCGCCAACGCCACCACGAACTGCTTCCCGATGATTCTCATCTCGGGCTCCTCCGAGCGCGAGATCGTCGACCTGCAGCAGGGCGACTACGAGGAGATGGACCAGCTCGCCATCGCCAAGCCCCTCTGCAAGGCGGCCTTCCGCGTCCTGCACGCCTGCGACATCGGCATCGCGGTGGCCCGCGCCATCCGCGCGGCGGTCTCGGGCCGTCCGGGCGGCGTCTACCTCGATCTGCCCGCCAAGCTCTTCTCGCAGACCATGGATGCCGAGGCCGGCGCCAAGTCCCTCGTCAAGGTGATCGACGCAGCCCCCGCCCAGATCCCCGGCCCCGACGCCGTCAAGCGCGCCCTCGACGTGCTCAAGGGCGCCAAGAAGCCCCTGATCATTCTCGGCAAGGGCGCCGCCTACGCCCAGGCCGACGAGGCGGTCCGCCAGCTCGTCGAGACCAGCGGCATCCCCTACATCCCGATGAGCATGGCCAAGGGCCTCCTGCCCGACAACCATCCCCAGTCGGCCGGCGCCGCGCGCTCGCTGGTGCTGAAGGATTCCGACGTGGTGCTCCTCGTCGGCGCCCGCCTCAACTGGCTGCTCTCGCACGGCAAGGGCAAGGCCTGGGGCGAGCCGGGCTCGAAGAAGTTCATCCAGATCGACATCGAACCCCGCGAGATGGACTCGAACATCGAGATCGCCGCGCCCCTCGTCGGCGACATCGGCTCCTGCGTGCAGGCGCTGCTCGACGGGATGGGCAAGGACTGGCAGGCCCCGCCCTCCGACTGGACCGACACCATCAAGTCCCGCAAGGAGGCCAACATCGCCAAGATGGCGCCGCGCCTCCTCAAGAACTCGACCCCGATGGACTTCCACGGCGCGCTCGGCGCCCTGAAGACCATCATCGCCGAGCGCCCCGACGCGATCCTCGTCAACGAGGGCGCCAACACCCTCGACCTCGCCCGCGGCATCATCGACATGTACGAGCCGCGCAAGCGCCTCGACGTCGGCACCTGGGGCGTGATGGGCATCGGCATGGGCTTCGCCATCGCCGCCGCCGTCGAGACCGGCAAGCCGGTGCTCGCCGTCGAGGGCGACAGCGCCTTCGGCTTCTCGGGCATGGAGGTCGAGACCATCTGCCGGTACAACCTGCCGGTCACGGTGGTGATCTTCAACAACAACGGCATCTACCGCGGCACCGATGTCGACCCGACCGGTCGCGATCCGGCCACCACGGTGTTCGTGTCGGACTCCCGCTACGACAAGATGATGGAGGCCTTCGGTGGCGTCGGCTATCACGTCACCACTCCGGATGAGCTGAGCCGGGCGGTGAACGAGGCGATGGACTCCGGCAAGCCCTGCCTCATCAACGCGGTGATCGATCCGGCCGCCGGCAGCGAGAGCGGCAACATCGGCAGCCTCAACCCGCAGAGCGTGGTCAAGAAGAAGAAGTGAGCCGGTCACGGTTCGCGCCGGCGGGCGGGGGGATGTCTCCCCGCCCGTATTTCGTATACTGACAGGGCCGATCGGCGGATAAGCCGACGGAAGGAAACACAGAGGGAACCATGGCGAAGGCACTCGAAGGCGTGCGCATTCTGGACTTCACGCATGTCCAGTCCGGCCCGACCTGCACCCAGCTTCTCGCCTGGTTCGGCGCCGACGTGATCAAGGTCGAGCGCCCCGGCGCGGGCGACGCCACGCGTCAGCAGCTCCTGGACATCCCCGATGTGGACGGCCTCTACTTCACGATGCTGAACCACAACAAGCGCTCGATGACGATCGACTCCAAGCACCCCAAGGGCAAGGAGGTGCTCTGGCGCCTGATCAAGGAGTGCGACGTCCTCGTCGAGAACTTCGCCCCCGGCGCGCTCGCCCGCATGGGCCTGACCTGGGAGAAGATCCACGAGGCCAACCCGCGCATGATCCTCGCGTCCGTGAAGGGCTTCGGTCCCGGCCGCTACGAGGACTGCAAGGTCTACGAGAACGTCGCCCAGTGCGCCGGCGGCTCGGCCTCGACCACCGGCTTCCGCGACGGCATCCCGATGGTGACGGGCGCCCAGATCGGCGATTCCGGCACCGGCCTGCACCTTGCGCTCGGCATCGTCACCGCCCTCTACCACCGCACCCATTCCGGCCTCGGCCAGAAGGTCGACTGCGCCATGCAGGACTCGGTGCTCAACCTCTGCCGCGTGAAGCTGCGCGACCAGCAGCGCCTCGCCCACGGCCCGCTCCACGAGTACAGCCAGTTCGGCGAGGGCATCCCCTTCGGCGACGCCGTGCCCCGCGCCGGCAACGACTCCGGCGGCGGCCAGCCGGGTCGCATCCTGAAGTGCAAGGGCCACGAGCACGATCCCAACGCCTACATCTACTTCATCACCCAGGCGGCGGTCTGGGGTCCGATCTGCGACATCATCGGCGAGCCCGGCTGGAAGACCGACCCCGGCTACGCGACGCCCAAGGCCCGCCTGCCGCACCTGAACGAGATCTTCACGCGCATCGAAGCCTGGACGATGACGAAGACCAAGTTCGAGGCGATGGACATCCTCAACGAGTTCGACATCCCCTGCGGGCCGATCCTCTCGATGAAGGAGATCGCCGAGGACGAGGCCCTGCGCGCCACCGGCACCATCGTCGAGGTCGACCACCCGACCCGCGGCAAGTACCTGAGCGTCGGAAACCCGATCAAGCTCTCGGCGAGCCCCTCGGACGTGACCCGCTCGCCGCTGCTCGGCGAGCACAACGACGAGATCCTGCGCGACGTGCTCGGCTACAGCCAGGACGAGATCGCCGAGATCGCGGACTCGGGCGCCATCGGCGCCGTGCCGACCAAGATGGCTGCCGAGTAGGGCGGTCCTTTCGGGGGAGGGCGCCTCGGGCGGTCCTCCCCGCGCGGCCGGTGCGCGGTTTTCATCCGGCTCTCTCTGTCTCCCGATGACGGTTTCGCGCGATGGCGCGGAACCCGCGAACGGGGCTAACGCCTTTCCCGCCCGCGGTGCTTCAGGCACCGCCGCCGGAAAGGAGACGACGCCCGCATGCGCATCGCGTTCATCGGTCAGCAGGATTTCGGAGCCGCCGTGCTCGAGGCGTTCCTCGGCCGCGGCGACGAGATCGTCGGGGTCTTCTGCGCGCCCGAGAAGGAGGGCGCCAAGCCCGATATCCTCAAGCGCACGGCCCTGGAGCGAGGCCTGCCGGTCTTCCAGTTTCCGAGCCTGAAGAGCGACGAGGCCGAGGCCGCGATGCGCGGGCTCGGCGCCGATATCGGCATCATGGCCTACGTGCTGCAGTTCGCGCCGCAGAGCTTCGTCAACATCCCAAAGCACGGCACCATCCAGTATCACCCGTCGCTGCTGCCGGCCCATCGCGGGCCGTCCGCCATCAACTGGCCGATCGCCAAGGGCGAGACCCGCACGGGCCTGAGCATCTTCCGCCCGACGGACGGCCTCGACGAGGGGCCGGTCATTCTCCAGAAGGCCTGCGAGATCGGCCCCGACGACACCACGGGCGATGTCTATTTCGAGCGGCTGTTCCCCCTCGGCGTTGCGGCGATGCTGGAGGCCGCCGACCTCGTCGTCTCAGGCCGCCACGTCGAGACGGTGCAGGACGAGTCGCAGGCAAGCTACGAGGGCTGGTTCCGGGCCCCGGAAGCGACGATCCACTGGGCGAGCCACATCGACCAGATCTACGACCTGATCCGCGCGGCGAACCCCGCGCCGGGGGCCGTCACGACGCTCAACGGCGAGACGCTCAAGATCTACGATGCCCGCAAGCATCCGGTGCGCACGATCGGCGAGGTCAAGGGCAAGCCCGGCGAGGTGGTCGCGGTCGGCGCCGACTCCTTCCATGTCACCGCGCAGGGCGGCCGCATCGAGATCCTGATCGTGCGGCCCGAGAGCGGCGGCAAGATGCCGGCCGGCGAGTTCGCCCGCGCCAAGGCGCTGGCGCCGGGCGCTGCCCTCGGCGACTGAGCCTCATCCCCTTCTACGGCCGAAATTTTATTCGCGGCGCGCAGAAAAATTAGTTCCATGACCGGAGCGTCGCCGTGCGGCAAAGACGGCCGGGAAGTCTGACGTGTCCCGGTCCCGTCCCGCGCTGTCCGTCTAAGGATAGGCCGGAGCGGGATCGCACCGCGCCAGCGGCTGGTATGCCGAATGCCAGAGGCCGGCCCCGAGCCGGCGAGCCAGGATCGGAGCGGAAGCGCCTCTCTCGAAGGGACGTGCCGCAGGGAGAAGCGCCATGAACGTACACGAGT
>NZ_BPQR01000072.1 GCF_022179345.1 Methylobacterium jeotgali
GGCTACGCCGACAACCGCGGCTGGCGCGGTTGTCGGCGTAGCCGCCGCGGTATCCGCCGACGCCCGGGTTGTAGCCCGGATTGACGTTGCTGGGACCGAAGCCCGGCTTGTAGGCGCCGCCGTTGTAGCCGCCGACAGCCGCTGCGCCCGGCCCGCCCGCGCGCTGGCCGCCGCCGAGACCGCCACCGAAGCCGCCGACGAACCCGCCGCCCTTCGGGGCTCCGGCGAAGCCGCCCCCGCCCCCGCCGAAGCCGCCACCGACATGTGCGCCCGCACCGCCACCGCCGCCCGCGAGAATCTCGGCCTTCGTCGTCTGTGCGTCCGCGACGGCGGGAAGAAGCATCAGGGCGCCCGCCAGCGCTCCCGCGACGGTCAATGTGCGTGTCATGAAAGTCACCTCGATTGACAAAGTCTCTACCGAGGTGAACGCGAGCCGCGCCGATTTAGTTCGCGCGCGATTCAATGCGTCTCTTGGCGCCTCATGCGCGCCCGGCGAGAAAGGCGAGCACCGCCTCGCGATGCTGCTTGGCGCCCACCGCCGTCCCGTGGTCCTTGTCGGCCAGCTCCACGGCCCGCGCGTCCGGCATCAGCGCCGCCAGCGGCGCCGGCGATCCCGCGACCGTATCGAGCGTGCCGACGCTGACCAGAGCCGGAACCTCGATCGTGGCGATCTCGGCCCGCGACAGCGTCTGGCGCGAGCCCCGCATGCAGGCGGCGAGCGCGCGCAGGTCACTCTTCGTCTGCTCGGCGAAGATGCGGAAGGCCCGCGCGGTCGGGTCGGAGATCGGCTCGCCGGCCGGCGCCTCCAGGGCGTCGGCGATGCCGGAAGGCAGGCCCTTCCCCTCGACGAGGTGCATGCCGAGGCCGCCGAGCATCATCGAGCGCACCCGCGCCGGGCTCTCGACGGTGAGGAAGGCGGCGATCCGCGCGCCCATGGAGTAGCCCATCACGTCGGCTCGCTCGATGCCGAGATGGTCGAGGAGGCGCCGCGCGTCGCTCGCCATCAGGTCCGAGCCGTACTGCGCGGGGTCGTAGAGCTTTCCGCTCTGGCCGTGGCCGCGGTTGTCCAGCGCGATCGTCCGGTAGCCGGCCTGGGTCAGGGTGCGCACCCAGGCGGTGTTCACCCAGTTCACCGCGTGGTTCGAGGCGAAGCCGTGGATGAGCAGCACCGGATCGCCGGTTCCGCCCGTTGCGGGCACGTCGATATAGGCGATCTCGACCCCGTCCGAATCGAATGTCTGCACGGCCTGTCCGTCCCGTCCGCGTTGGCGATGCGCGCCGCATAGAGCCCCGCGCCGGTCGGAGCAACGCGGAAACGCTTGCGGGCGAAAGGCTTGGCTGGCATCCCCTTGCCGATGAAGGACACCCAGCCCTACGGTACCTACGCGCCGTCCGGTCTCGTCGCCCGCATCGCCGAACGCACGGGCCGGCTGTCGCCCGAGAGCTGGCGCGGGCGCCGCCTCGCCATGCTGCTGCGGCGGATCGCGATCACGCTCCTCCAGGGCAGGCCCCTCGACGTGGAGCGGCTCGGCGCGCGGATGCGGCTGCACCCCTACAACAACAACTGCGAGAAGAAGGTGCTCTTCACCCCGCAGTTCTTCGACCCGAAGGAGCGCGCAATCCTGCGCGAGCGCCTTCCGGACGACTGCGTCTTCCTCGACATCGGTGCCAATGTTGGCGCCTACGCGCTGTTCGTGGCGGGCTTCAGCGGGCCGGGCGCCCGCATCCTCGCCGTCGAGCCGCAGCCCGACGTGTTCGAGCGGCTGATCTACAACATCGCCCAGAACCCGTTCCATACGGTCAAGGCGGTGGCCTGCGCGGTGGCGGACAAGGCCGGCGAGCTGACCCTGTTCATCGATCCGCGCAACCGGGGCGAGTCGAGCCTCAAGATCGTCGGCACCAACGAGGGCGCCCGTATCCGGGTGCCGGCGGTGACGCTGCTCGATCTGGTGCGCGGCGAGGGCATCGAGCGGATCGACGCGATCAAGCTCGACGTCGAGGGCGCCGAGGACCTGATCCTCGAGCCGTTCCTGCGGGAGGCGCCCGCGTCGCTCCTTCCCGCGCTCCTCGTCATCGAGAACGGCACGGACCAGTGGCAGGTCGACCTGCCGCATCTCCTCGAGAACCACGGCTACCGGGAGATCGCCCGCACCCGCCTGAACCTCGTCTTCGAGCGCGGTCCCGTGCCCGCGGGCGCTACGGCCGCGTGACGACGCTCACCGGCTCGGCGAGCGCGATGCCCTCCGCGCCGACCCGGCATTGAAAGGCGAACACCTCGACGCCGCCGTCGCGCGCTTCGCGGAAGGCGCGGTCGAAGGCCGGGTCGATGTCGCGGGCGGTGTCGAAGCGCTCGGCCCGCATCTGCACCACGACGATCAGGACCGCCCGGCCGCCCGCGCGCACCACCTCGGCGAGCTCGCGCATGTGCTTCGCGCTGCGCGCGGCCTTGCAGTCCGGGAACTCGGCGAGCCCGGCCTCACGCATCATGTGGCAGTTCTTCACCTCGACGTGGCACGGCGTCAGCCCCGGTCCTGTGGCGAGGAAGTCGACCCGGCTGGCGGTGCCGTAGGCGACCTCCGGCCGCAGCGTGTCGTAGCCCGCGAGCATGGGCAGCCGTCCGTCGCGAAAGGCCTCGGCGACGAGGTGGTTCGGCCGGCTCGTGTTGATCCCGACCCATTGCGGTCCGCCGGGCAGGTCCGCCTCGACGATCTCCCAAGAATAGGCGAGCTTGCGCGCCGGGTTGGTGGAGCGCGAGAGCAGCACCCGCGCCTCCGGCGCGAGCAGGCCGAGCATGGCGCCGGGATTAGCGCAATGCGCAGTGGTCTCGGTGCCGTCACCGAGCCGGACATCGGCGAGGAAGCGCTTGTAGCGGCGCAGGAGGCGGGCCTCGATCAGCGGCTCGGCGAAGATCATCCCGCCCGTATGGCCGAGCCTGGAGGCGCGCGCTACTTCGCCGGGGGTCCCCACCCGTCACGGACCCGTCATGTCGAGCGAGACCGCCCCCGTCACCGCCGCGATCCTGGTGATCGGCGACGAGATCCTGTCGGGCCGCACCAAGGACCGCAACATCGGCACCATCGCCGATTTCCTGACGGCGCTCGGCATCGACCTGCGCGAGGTGCGCATCGTGCCCGACGAGGAGCCGGCGATCGTCGAGGCCGTCAACGCACTCCGCGCGCGCCACAGCTACCTCTTCACGACGGGCGGCATCGGGCCGACCCATGACGACATCACCGCCGACAGCGTCGCCCGCGCCTTCGGCGTCGGCATCGACATCGACGAGCGTGCCCGCGCCATGCTGCTGGAGCGGCACCGGCCGGAGGACCTCAACCCGGCGCGGCTGCGCATGGCCCGCATCCCCTTCGGCGCCGATCTCATCCCGAACCCGGTCTCGAAGGCGCCGGGCTTCCACATCGGCAACGTGTTCGTCATGGCCGGGGTACCCTCGATCATGCAGGCGATGCTCGACGCGGTCGGCCCCAAGCTCCAGACCGGCGTGCGGATGCTGTCAGAGACCGTCGAGGCCGGCGGCCTGCCGGAGGGTGCCTTCGCGGGAGACCTCGCGACGATCGCCGCCGAGCACGGCGCGGTCTCGATCGGCTCCTACCCGTCGATGACCGAGAGCGGCTTCCGCAACCGGATCGTGGTGCGCGGGCGGGACGGGGAGGCGGTGGCCTCGGCCCGCACCGCTATCGAGGCGCTTGTGGAGCGGCTCAAGAGATAATCGGTGCGGGAGGGAGCGATGGAGCGGTCCGAGGAGCACGACGTCGTCGAGGACGTCGAGGAGATCGTGCGGCCGGACGCCATCGTCCTGCACGAGGTCATCCGCCGGGAGGGCGACGAGGAGCTTCGCCGGCGGGCGAGCGCGCTGTTCCTGTCCGCGATCGCGGCGGGCCTGAGCATGGGTCTGTCGCTGATCGTGCCCGGCGTGCTGAAGGCGCATCTGCCCAAGGCCGACTGGACGACGCTCGTGACCACCATGGGCTACTCGGTCGGCTTCCTCGTCGTGGTGCTCGGGCGGCAGCAGCTCTTCACCGAGAACACCATCACCCCGATCCTGCCGCTGCTTCACGACCGCTCGGTGAAGACCTTCCTGAAGGTCGCGCGGCTCTGGGGCATCGTGCTCGCCGGCAACATCCTGGCGACGCTCCTCATCGCCTGGGTGCTGGCCTACTCGGACGCCTTCGAGCCGAAGGTGAAGGAGGCCTTCGCCGAGACGAGCTGGCACGCGGTCGCGCACCCGTTCTGGACGACCGTGACCAAGGCGGTGGTGGCCGGCTGGATGATCGCGCTCATGGTCTGGATCCTGCCCGCCACGGGGCCGGGGGCGCCGCTGGTGATCGGGCTGATGACCTGGCTCGTCTCGATGTGCGGGCTCTCGCACGTGGTCGCGGGCTCGATCGAGGCGTTCTACCTCGTCGCGACGGGCGCGATCCCGATGGCCGACTATCTCGGCCGCTTCTTCGTGCCGACGCTCCTCGGCAACGTCTTCGGCGGCGTCACCCTGGTCGCCGCGCTCAACTACGGGCAGGTCGCCCCCGACATGGAGGAGAAGGGCGTCCCTTCGTCCGCCCGCTGATGGCGGTTTACCTCACGTATGTTGCGGTTGCGGCGGCGGATGCGACGGGTGTGATGGCGGCGGAGAAGA
>NZ_BPQR01000073.1 GCF_022179345.1 Methylobacterium jeotgali
GGCATTTGTGCACTGCGGCTGGTGGCAAGCGCCCGGGGCCATGCTAGGGATCGCGCCCGGGGGTCGAGCGCCGATCCGGGACCGGGTCGGCGGCAGGCGCTCGCGCCGGCAACGGTCGCGGACGCCAGGCCAAACCGGCATCAGGACGACCAGCGAGGTCCTATGACTGCGTAAAGGCGTGCAAGCCTGATGGCAGCAAATTCCGGATGCTCAAAGTCGTCATGAGCTCACGCGTGAGTGTACGCCGATCCGCGTTGCGCGCCAGTTCAGGGATACGGACGTGACAGTTGTGCTCTCCAACCCGATCCGCCTCCGCGGACTGGATGATGACGCGCTTCCGAAGTACATCTGAGCTGATGCCGAACGAAGACGGGCCGCTCCAATTGGAGCGGCCCGTCTTCGTTCGATCTGCGTGGACTCAGGCGAGGAGGGCGCCGTGGATGCCGGCGGCGAGGTGGTTCTGGACGTTCTCGGTGCCAGCGCTGAAGGCGAAGAGCAGGTCGGCGCGGGTCAGATGGTCGTTCTGGATGGCGGTCATCCAGTGCTGGAAGCCGGCCGCCTCCGGCTCGCGGTGGAGGGCGTTCTCGTAGAGGCGCGTCACGAAGGTGGCGTCGTCGATGTTGCTGCCGTAGCGCTGGGCGAACTCCACCGAGTTCACGAAGCGGTCCGCCACCCACTGGATCGACTGGCCCTGGTCCAGGTACTGGATCCAGGTGTCGAGCCCGTGCGCGTCCGGTGAGCGGTCGAAGGCCGCGCCGTAGAGGCGGAAGGCCAGGCCCGAGTTGCCGTCGAGGTCGAGCAGCACCGACTGGCCGTCGAAGGTGACGCGCTCGACATTGACCAGATGGTCGACCTGACCGGTGCTGCTCGTCAGCGTGTAGTGGGTGTTGTCGACCCGCTCCACCGACCAGGAGCTCAGCGCGCCGCGCTCGACCACCGTGTCGATCCCGGCGCCGCCGTCGTAATAGTTGGATCGGCCCGTGCCGCTGATGAAGGTGTCGTTGCCGGCGCCTCCGATGAAGGTGTCGTTCCCGTGGCCGCCGACCAGCGTGTTGCCGTGGTCGTTGGCGATGATCTTGACGTTGCCGTCGCCCGCCACGGCCGTGTTGATGTTCGAGTCGGCGGTGAGATACACCGCGCGGCCCGCGATGACCGAGGTCGCGCCGGCGTGGAGGTCGATCACGTCGTCGCTCGTCGTGGCGGCCGCGTTGATGATGCCGGTGCCCGAGGTGCTGCGCAGGGTGCTGCGTGCGCTGTCGCCCAGCGTCGAGAAGGCGTCCGTGTAGACGAAGGTGTCGGCGTTGGCGGACGGATCGGCGCCGTGCAGCGCCAGCGTCGCGCCGGTGAAGGTCCCGGTGGCCGAGTTCGCGCCCTCGCTGACGCGCAGGGTCCACTGGCCCGCTCCGTCCTCGCCGAGGAAGGCATTCGAGGACAGGGTGTAGGTGGAGTAGGCGACGCTGCCGCCCGACTTGTTGAGGAGCGTGCTCACCGTGCCGTCCGGCGAGACGAGCTGCACGACGAGATCGCTCGAACGGCTGTGCGAGCCCTGGAGCGTCACCTCGACGGTCTCGAGATCGATCGCGTTGGCGACGTTGAAGCTGTAGCTGATCGCGCCGGAGGAGTTCAGGGTGCGGTTGCCGGTGGCCGAGACGCTGAGGTTCAGCTCGTTGGCGGAGGTGTTCTGGCCGATCCAGGTCTCGGCCAGGCGCACCGCGGTGTGGGCGTCGACGACGCCGTAGCCGGTGTCGTTCGAGAAGCGCATGCCGCCGCCGTTCCAGTTGCTCGCGCCGTTGGTGACCGTGGCGATCGCGGTCGGCTGCTCGGCGGACATGGCCAGGATGGTGCGCACGTCGCGCCAGCCGAGGTTCGGGTTGGCCTCGAGCATCAGCGCGACGGTGCCGGTGACCTGCGGCGCGGCCGCGGAGGTGCCGCCGAAGGTCGTCGTCACGCTACCGGCCGCGTAGCCCGCCGAGCCGGGGAGATCGGTGGTGGTGATGCCCTTGGTGCCGCCGTTCGAGGGGGCGGAGACGAGGAGCGAGGCGCCGGGGTTCGAGTAGTAGGCGACGCCGCCCTCGGAGGTCACGGCGCCGACGGTGACGACGTGCCGGTCGTTGGTGAAGTTCGAGATGTTCGTGTCGCCGCCGGTGGTGCGGTAGTTGCCGCCCGCAACGACCTGCACGGTGCCGAGGCCGCCGCGTCCGTGGTCGGCCGCGTCGGTGATGGCGTTGAAGAAGCCGGAGAAGATCGAGGCGCTGCGGTTGGCGTAGTAGGCGTAGCTCCAGCCCCAGGAGTTGTTGGTGACGTCGTAGTTCACCGCCTGCGTCATCGCGCCGATGATGTCGCTCATCGCGCGGCCGACCACCGTGTAGGTGCTGACATTGGCGTTGTAGGCGACGCCGATCGGCGCGTCGGCCGAGGGCCGGGCGGCGATGATGCCGGTGACGGCGGTCTGATGGAGGTCGCCGTCGTCGAAGACGCCGACCCTCACGCCCGCACCCGTCGCTTCCTTCCAGGCGCTGACGGCCGACAGGCCGGGGGCGGCGGCGGTGCCGCCCTGGAGGTTCCACAGGCCTGTCGAAGCGACGCTGGCGGTGCGGCTGCCAAGAAGATTCGAGATCGTGTTCCAGGTGGTCGTCATCGTCCGGCTCCAGAATTCGTAGGAGCAGAATGGATGACGCGCCTATTCTTCGGGTTTAGATACGTAGTTAAATAAAAACAGCCTCAAGATTGGAAAACAAAACTGCAATTTACGGACTGCTTAACTCTAAGAAATCCTGCATCTACTTCTTATTAAGTGAGATGATTAGCTTGTGTTTTTGTTAAGTTACCTATCCCTTTCCGCGATCGGGCAGGGAATCCGAAGCCTCCGTAGAGCCGCGTCCTTGGCGGAGCACGTTCCGCCGTGCTCGGAGTTCGTGGAGACGATGCGCTAACGTTGACAGGCCCGATGCGCTGTGGTTGCCAGTTCGTGAGCGCCCGGGCCCTCCGGTCCGCGGTCGGCGGTGTGCCTGGTATGCGTTCCGGTGGCGGATTCACGGATCACCTGATCAACGTCCTTGCCGTCTGCGCCGCGCTGCTCTCCCTCGTCGGGTTCGGCTACATCGTCCATCACGCCCTGAAGGCGCGGCAGGACATGGACGACGCCTCCGACCTGACGGCTGCGGCGATCCGGGGCGACATCGAGAGCCAGCGCCGTCTCGCCGCCTGCTACGTCGAGGGCTGCCCGCCGCTGCCGCGCTCGGACATCATCGCCTGTGCCTGGCGGCGCATCGCGCTTCAGACGGCCGGGACCGCCGCGGAGGACGCCGAGCGCGCCCGCGCGATCTGCGACACCCTGAGCGCGCAGGATGCGGGCATCGCCGAGAACGCCAGGCGGACCCTGGAGCACCGTATCGAATCCCGCCGTGCCCTGGCCCGCACCCAGCGCTAGGGCGCTCGCCGGCGACACGCGTGCCTCCCTTCTCGCGCGGGTGCCGGGGAGCGCGGGAGCGGGGAGGGCGGCGTGTACGTCGTGACCATGGCCTCGCAGAAGGGCGGCGCCGGCAAGAGCACCCTGAGCATCCTGCTCGCGGCGATGTTCGCCCATGCCAACCTGCGCTGCGTCCTGGTCGACTGCGACGCCGGCCAGCACACGGTCATGGCCTGGGCCGCTCAGAGGCCGGGGCGCGAGCCCGCCGTCCTCGCCGTCGAGGGCTCGGCGGCGCTCGAGGCGGCGTGCGTGGAGGCCGGGCGGCGGCGGGCGGATTTCTGCCTCGTCGACACCCCGGCCGGTATCGCCGACGTCACGACGGCCGCGGTGGCGCGCTCCGACCTCGTGCTGATCCCGACGAAGTGCGACGTGACCGACCGCTGGGCGGTGCGCAACACCGTCTCCACGGTGGCGCGGACCGGCCGGCGCTTCCTCGTCGTGCCGACCGAGGTGCCCGCTCGCCGCCTCGGCCTCGAAGCGTCCGACCTTCGCCGGCTCCGGCATGACCTTGCGGACATCGAGGCTCATGTCTGGACCGGACAGATCAGCGAGCGGCGGGTCATCAGCTACGATCTCGCCGAGGGGCGCGTGCCGAGCGAGACCGACTGGCGCGGCCCCACCAACCAGGAATGCGTGGCGCTCTGGCGCCGGATGATGGAAATCCTGCAGGCGGGGCGTCCGCTGACCGCCGGCGCCTGAGCGCCCGATCTGACCGAAGGGATCGAACTCCGAGCATGCAGGCCTTTCAGGTACTCGTCGCCGGCATCGACGCGTCCGTCCGGCGCGCCATTCCCGAATCTCTGTGGGTCCGGGAGGTCACGGGCGTCACCGAGGCCGGCCTGTGGTTCGCGGAGGACGGCGAGCCCGTCGCCCTCGCTCCGGCACCCTGTCTCGGCCTGATCGCGGCGTCCCGCACGCATCCTCTCATGGAGCAGGTTCGCGCCTGGATGCTGGCCAACGGTGCCACGGCCCTGCCCGAGATCCTCGTGATCGAGCGCCGCGCCCAGGGCGGTCTGGTCGAGCGTGCGCTTCTCGACGCCCTTCTCGCCGAGACCGGCGCGCTCGCCCGCTCGGCGCTGCGGCAGGCTCGGCGCGTCGCGCATCTGCGCCAGGCGGTCGAGACTCTAGAGACGGAGAGGGCCGGGCTCGACCGGTTCCTCGGCGAGACCGGGCTCGCGCGGATGGAGACGGTCTTCGCCACGGCAGAGCCGGACTACGAGACGCAGATCGAGCTCGTGCCTGGCGCGGTCCTGCGCCAGCTCCTGCCGATTGCGAGTACCGGCCTTGCGGCGATCGATGTCGCCTGCATCGGCGGAGGACCGGGCGCCATCGCGATGCGTCTCGTCCAGGGGGAGGGCGGCCACATCCTCGCGCGCTGGCGCGTTCCGGCGAGGGCGGAGGACGGCTGGGTGCGGCTCGGGCTGCCCGTCGCGCTCTCCGGCCTGGAGCGCACTCTGTCTCTTCTGGTCGAATGCGACGATCCGGGCTCGTCTTGCGCGAATCTCGCCCTCGGCGCGTTCCAGCCGCTGCCGGCCGCGCAGCTCGCCGACGCGGAGACCAGCGAGGCGATCGCGCCCTATTCACTGGCGATGCGGCTCCACGCCGCCTTGCCCGGCACCACGCCGCCCCACCGCCCCGGCACGCTCCTGCCCGAGGACGCGGACGACCCGGACGAGGCGCCCTATCGCCTGCATACGCTCGGTGCCGACGCGCTCTCCGGTCTCAGGGAGGAGCCGGCACCGCGAGAGGGCGAGGCCGGGAAGGTGCGCCGCATCGACTCGCTCGGGGCGATCGTCTGCCGGGCGGGCGCGCAGGCGCGGTTGCCCCTGGCTTGCCCGGCCGGCGCGCGAGGGATCCTCGTCGGGCTCGACATCCACGCCGAGACGCCGGCCGCGCTTTCCGTGACCGTGGGGATCGCCGGGCCCGAGGGACGGCTCGCGACGCAGGCGCTCGCGGCGAGGGAGGAGGGGGACGGCGCAGTCTCGCTGCTCTTTCCCGCGCCCCTGACGGAGCCGCACGACATCCTGCTCGCCGCAACGGAGCCTGCCACGCCTCCGGCGCCCGACGCCTGGGCGGTGTTCCGCGATCTGCGGGTCTACCTTTGAGCGGTCACGCCTCCGCCGCCGACGCGGCCGGCCCGGTCACGCTCGCGGTGATCGTGCCGGTCTACCAGCAGCCGCATTTCCTGTCCGAGGCGGCCGCCTCGATTCTCGCGCAGGCGGGCGCCGGAAGCGTCGGCCTCGTCATCGTGGACGACGGCTGCCCGCTTCCCGAGACCCGCGAGCTCGGCCTCTCGATGGCGCTGGCCGATCCGCGCATCCGCTACCTGCGCAGCGCCAACCGCGGCCTCAGCGGGGCCCGCAATCTCGGCATCGCGGCGGCGCTCGAGGCGTGGCCGCAGGCCGAGGCGCTCTACATGCTCGACGCGGACAACCGGCTCGCGCCGGGAGCGCTGGCCGCCGGCCGCCGGGTGCTCGCCGCCGATCCGGAGATCGCCTTCGTCTATCCGCAGCTCGTGAAGTTCGGCATCCCCTGGTCGGGTCACGTCGCCGTCGAGGCCACGCCCCTGCACGTGCTGGCGCAGGGCAACTTCATCGAGGCGAGCAGCCTGATCCGCCGAGGCGTGTTCGAGGCGGGCCTGCGCTACGACGAGACCATGCGGGACGGCTACGAGGACTGGGAGTTCTGGATCCGCGTGCAGGCGGCCGGGTTCCGGGCCCGCTGCGTGCCCGCGATGGGGCTCGACTACCGCTATCGCCCCGAGAGCATGGTGCGGGGCTCGGCCCGGATACGCCCCGTCCTTCTCGACGCCCTGCGCAGGCGCCACCGGAAGGCCTATGGCGGTCCTTCGCTGCTCGCCCTGGAGCAGGCCCACCACCCCCGCTACGCCTGGGTCGGTCCCGAGGCGGTCGCCTGCTTCACCGATCCCGGCAACATCCGACGTTTCGTGCCCCGAGCGGATTTCGCGGCGGGGCTCTGGCGCATCCTCGCTGAGCCCGAGCAGCCGGGCCTGCCTCCTTTCCTCCTCTTCGCCGAGGAAGAGCTTCTGGAATCGCTCCGCTCGGCGCGGATCGCGCAAGGCGCGCTGCGCCGGCTCGAGGCGGCCTGCGCTGACGGCGACGGTGCCGGGCTGGTGCTGCGCAGTGGCGATTCGCTGGAGGCCTTCGCGCCGGGTGACGGCAAGCCCGCCGCGCTTCTTGTGCGGACACGCGCCTTCGCGGCGGCCGTCGCGGGGGAGGGGGCGTTCCCGGCCTCACCCTTCCCGCTCTTTGGCCTCACCGTGCCGTTCGGTCTCCCGGCACCCGCATCGCTCGACCGGGCCCTCGCCGACTGTCGCGCCGGGACGGCCGACTGGGAGCGGCCGACGCGCTGGCACTGGCAGAGCCTGACTCTGCCGACCGCCGAGGAAACGCTCACCTTCCTTCAGACCGAGCTGCGCGGCGCGCCACTCTCGAACACCGCCCGCCAGCCTGACGGGCGCTCGGTCGCCATCGTCTCGACAGCGCCGCTCCCCGGGATCGCCGGCCGTGTCGCGAGCCGCCTCGCTGCGGCCGGCGTCGCGCCGCACCTTCTTCTCTATGGGCCGGTGGATTTGCGCGCCGGCGGTCTGGACGCGGCCGCGAGCCTCGACCGGCTGGACCTGCCTCCGGAGCAGCCCTCGGACTTCCGCTACTTCGGCGCCTCGTTCGAGTTGCCGGAGGCCGACGACACCGCCTGGGATCCGATCCGGGGCGCGCTCGCGGGCTACGACATCCTCGTCGTCGCCCATCCCCGGCTCTATCCGCTGATGTCCGGCCTCCGGGAGCGGGGAACGGCGATCGCCGTGCTGCGGTGCCCGGAGGAGGGCGCCCGCTCGGGCGACCGTCGAATCCTCGCCTTCGAGCATGCCATCGACCGGCTCTGCGTCGACGACCGGAGCGAGGCGGAGAGCCGCTCCGCCTCGCTCCGGTCG
>NZ_BPQR01000074.1 GCF_022179345.1 Methylobacterium jeotgali
TGTCCGCCGTCAGCGGCCGTGAGACAGAGTGAGGCCCTTCACGAACGGAGGATGACTGGTTCATCGTAGCCCCCAAGGAGCGAAGATGAAGCAGACATCCGGGCCGGCACGGAAGCCGGCAGAGGCGGTGATCAAGGACATCCGCCGCGCCACCCGCCGCCAGTTCTCGGCCGAGGAGAAGATCCGCATCGTGCTGGAGGGCCTGCGCGGCGAGGACAGCATCGCAGAGCTGTGCCGACGCGAAGGCATTGCCACCTCGATGTACTACGGCTGGTCCAAGGAGTTCCTGGAAGCGGGCAAGAAGCGGCTGGCCGGCGACACGGCCCGCGCCGCCACCTCGGACGAGGTCAAGGACCTGCGCCGTGAGGCTCGTGCCCTCAAGGAGGTCGTGGCCGATCTCACCCTGGAAAACCGCCTGCTCAAAAAAAGTATGAGCGGAGCTGGGGAAGACGAGGCATGAGGTACTCGGCTTCTGAGAAGCTGGAGATCATCCGGCTGGTCGAGCAGTCCTCTCTGCCGGTGCGCGCCACCCTGGAGAAACTCGGCATCCCGCGCGCCACATTCTACCGCTGGTACGACGCCTACCAGCAAGGGGGACCCGAGGCCCTGGCCGACCGACCCTCTCGGCCCAGCCGGGTCTGGAACCGCCTGCCCACGGCGATCCGCGAGCAGATCGTCGCCCTCGCGCTCGAGCAGCCGGAGCTCAGCCCACGCGAGCTGGCCGTGCGCTTCACCGACGAGCAGCGCTCCTTCGTCTCGGAAGCCACGGTCTACCGCCTGCTCAAGGCGCACGACCTGATCACCAGCCCAGCCTACATCGTTGTCAAGGCAGCCGACGAGTTCCGTGACAAGACCACGGCCTCCAACCAGCTCTGGCAGACCGACTTCACCTACCTGAAGGTGGTCGGCTGGGGCTGGTACTATCTGTCGACGGTGCTCGACGACTTCTCCCGCTTCATCGTGGCCTGGAAGCTGTGCGCCACGATGCAGGCCAGCGACGTCACTGCCACGCTCGACCTGGCGCTCAGCGCCGCCGGGCTCGATCAGGTGCAGGTGGTGCACCGGCCGCGGCTGCTGACCGACAACGGATCGAGCTACGTCGCGGGTGACCTGGCCGACTGGCTCGGCAGCCGCGGCATGACCCACATCCGCGGTGCTCCCCGCCATCCCCAAACTCAGGGCAAGATCGAGCGCTGGCACCAGACGCTGAAGAACCGCATCCTGCTCGAACACGCCTATCTGCCCGGCGAGTTGGAGGCGCGGGTCGGGGCGTTCGTGGAGCACTACAACCACGTCCGAGCTCATGAGAGCCTGAACAATCTCACGCCGGCCGACGTCTACTTCGGCCGGGGCGAGGCCATCCTGCGCGAGCGGGAGCGGATCAAGCGCCAGACTCTCACCGACCGCCGCTTGCGCCACCACGCGCAGGCTGCCTAACTTCTCAACCCAGGTGGACCAGTGCCTCCGTTCCTGAGGCCCGCAGCCTGTCTCAAATCATCTGACGACGGACAA
>NZ_BPQR01000075.1 GCF_022179345.1 Methylobacterium jeotgali
GCGCCGCCGGCCTCGCCCTCCAGGAGGCGGGGGTGATCCCCGCCGGCACCGACGTGAAGGCGGCGGTCGACGGGCTGATCGACCCGCAGTTCAACCCCGGCCCGGCGAAGTAGGCCGCGCCCGACTGGCTTTCGCCCCGGCCCGTGATAAGGGCCGGGCCATGCCGGCCATGCCCGCTCCCGATGCTCCTCCCCTCGCGGAGGCCGCCAGACCCTCGCCCTCGCGTTGGGGGGCCGGAGGCCGCCTCGCCCTCGGCCTGCTGCTGCCGGTCCTTCTGGCGGTCGGCTGGGAACTGGCGGTGCGCGGGGGCTACGCGCAGGGGCGGCTGCTGCCGCCGCCGAGCCGGATCGGCGCCGCGCTGTGGTCGCTCGCCGCCACGGGCGAACTCTGGACCCACGTCTCCGCGACGCTGCTGCGCGTCGGGCTCGGCTTCGCCTTCGGGTCGGTCGCGGGCATCGCGATGGGCGCGCTCACCGGGACGCTTCCGAGGCTGCGCGATCTCGTGGACCCGAGCCTCCAGGCCCTGCGGGCCGTACCCTCCCTCGCCTGGGTGCCGCTCTTCATCCTCTGGCTCGGCATCCTGGAGACGCCGAAGGTGACGCTGATCGCGGTCGGCGTGTTCTTTCCCGTCTATGTCGGCGTGGCCGGCGCCATCGCCTCCGTAGACCGCAAGCTGGTGGAGGTGGGGCGCATCTTCCGCCTGTCGCGCACGGCGATGGCCCGGCGCATCCTGCTGCCCGCGGTGCTGCCGGCGACACTCGTGGCGCTGCGCACCGGCCTCGGGCTCGGCTTCCTGTTCGTGGTGGCCGCCGAGCTGATGGGCGCGTCGGAGGGGCTCGGCTACCTGCTCGTCGACGGGCAGCAGTTCAGCAAGCCGGACCAGATCCTCGCCGCGATCATCGCCTTCGCGCTGCTCGGCAAGCTCGCCGATGCCGGGCTCGTCGCCCTGACGCGGCCGCTGACCGCCTGGCAAGACACCGCCCGCGACACCCTGTGAGGGCGATCAGTCGCGCTCGTCCGCGTGGCGCTTGTCGCGGCCGTCGTCCTGCGACTCGGCATCCGTGACCTGCGGACCGGGACCTTCCACGGGCGGGAACAGTTGCTCGAGCCCCTGGGCGATGCCGTAGAGCAGCGGGTTGGAGGCGGGGCCGGAGGAGGGCGGAGAGAGGCTCTTCTTGTACATCGTCTTCAGCCTTGTCGCCGACGACAGTGGAAATGTCGGCGCGCCGCCCGCAGGCGAGCAGGAGGTCTCATGAGACGTGTCAATGCGGCACGGAGATATTGGTTTCCGCAGAAGACGCAGAGCTGATCGCCCGTGACGGCAGGACCTCGCAGGGCCACATCCTCAGCCGCGGGCGCGCAGCACCGTCTCTGCCGGCAAGGAGCAGCGCAGGGGCGTCACGGTCATCACGACGGAGCTGGGGCAGACCCGCCGGCAGCCCAGCGCCGCCTCGATCTGGTCCCGCCCGCAGGACTCGACGAAGCAGAACTGCCCGAGGTCCTCGCAGCGGGCGAGGAAGCGCCCCTCGGGGACGAGACGGGCCGGTTCGGCGGCCGATGCCGGCCCGCAGAGGGTGGCGAGGAGCAGGGCCGCGAGGCCGATCGGGCGTGGCACGGTCCGAACTCCTCATGCGCGGCGGACACGGGTGACGGCTTCTCTACCACTGGCCCGCCGCGACCGCCTATGGCATCTGCGCGACACCGGCTCCGGCCGGGCCCGACATTCGACCGTGGAGGCGGCGTGCTCGACGTCAGCGATCTCTCCAAGACCTACGCGGACGGCACGCGGGCGCTGACCGGCATCGAGCTGCATGTGCCGGCCGGCGAGATCGTGGCCCTCGTCGGCGGCTCCGGCTGCGGCAAGACCACGCTTCTGCGCCTCGTCGCCGGCCTCGACCGGCCGAGCACCGGCTCGATCCGCCTCGACGGCGAGGCGATCACCGCGCCCCACCCCTATGTCGGCCTCGTCTTCCAGGAGCCGCGCCTGCTGCCCTGGCTCAGCGTCGCCGACAATGTCGGCTTCGGGCTCGCCGCCCTGCCCGCGGGGGAGCGTCGGGCCCGCGTCGCCCACGCGCTGGAGCGGGTCGGCCTCTCGGCCCATGCGGAGCGCTGGCCGCGGGAGCTCTCCGGCGGGCAGCAGCAACGGGTCTCGATCGCCCGCGCCTTCGTGGCGAACCCGCGGGTGCTGCTCCTCGACGAGCCGTTCTCGGCCCTCGACGCCTTCACCCGGCGCGACCTCCACGGGCACCTGCTGGCGCTCTGGGCGGAGACGAAGCCGACGATCCTCATCGTCACCCACGACGTGTCGGAGGCCGTGGCCCTCGCCGACCGCGCGGTGGTGATGCGGCCCTCGCCGGGCCGCCTCGACGACACCGTGCCGCTGAGCCTGAGCCGCCCCCGCGACCCGGCCTCCGCGCCCTCCGAGGCGGCGGTGCGGCGCATCCTCGCCGCTCTCGACCGGTCGCTCCGGCCCCCCGGTCCGGCGGTGGCGGCGCCCGCCGAGGGCGCGGCCTGGTGGTAGGGCGCGGTTGAGATCGCACGGCCGGCGCGCTACCGGCCCCTGCGACGACTTGAAGATCACACGAGGAGACGACCCCATGGACGCCACCGAACTGCGCGCCCTCCAGGCCCCGCTCAAGGACCAGTACCGCGCCGCGCCCGACTCCGCCGTCATCACCCTGAAGGCCAGGGGCACCCTCGACGACACCAAGATCGCCTGCAAGGTCGAGACCGGCCGGGCGCTCGCGGTCGCGGGCCTGCACCCGGCCACCGGCGGCACCGGGGCGGAGCTGTGCTCGGGCGACATGCTGCTCGAGGCGCTGGTGGCCTGCGCCGGCGTCTCGCTCAAGGCCGTGGCGACCGCCCTCGACATCCCGCTGCGGGCCGGGACCGTCAGCGCCGAGGGCGATCTCGACTTCCGCGGGACGCTCGGCGTCGACCGGGAGGCGCCGGTCGGATTCCGGGCGATCCGCCTGGCGTTCGATCTCGACACCGACGCGCCCCAGGAGAAGCTCGACCAGCTCCTCAAGCTCACCGAGCGCTACTGCGTCGTCTTCCAGACGCTCAACCGCAAGCCCGAGCTGGCGGTGAGCGCCACCCGCGCCTGAACGCGCAAGGGGCCGGGCATCCTCACGATGCCCGGCCCCTGAAGGCGAAGCGATGGTGCCCGTGCCGGGCGGACGCCGCTACCGGCGCGGGCCGCCGGCGGTGTCGCCGTACTGCGGCACGACGCGCTCGGGCTGCTCGGCGTTGCTGCCCTTGGCGGAGGCGTCGATGCCCCGGCGGGCGATCGAGCCCGTGGCGAGGTCGTCGTAGTAGCCGGCCTGAGGCGCGGCCTCGACCCGACCCACGCGCGCCGTCGAGAGCGTGTCGAGGCTCTGGGCGAGGGCGGAGGCCGTCGGGGCGGCGGCGAGGAAGGAGGCCGCGAGAAGCGCGGCGGGAAGGCGGATCGTCATGATCGTGGTCCTTTCTTGGCGCGGCCCCGAGAAGACGCATCCTTCTCGGATGTGACGAAGACGCCGGGCCGCCTTTTCTGTCGTGAGCCGGATATGGGTTCGCTCCGGGGGGCGTCGTGTGCGCTCCCGCACGGACGCATCGCCTCACGAAAAAGGGCCGGTCTGCGCCGGCCCTTCTTCCCCGTTCTCGGATGCCGCGCGCCTCAGCTCAGCGCCGGCCGCCGCACCGGTTCGATCCCCACGCTCTCCGCGCCGTTCACGCCAAGCCAGCGGCGCCGGGCCGGTTTCAGGACGAAGTAGGCGAGCACCGCGGTGATCAGGTCGAGGACGATGGCGATGCTGAACACCGGGATCCAGCTTCCGGCGGACGCGTAGATCATCGCCGCGACGGGGCCGCCGAGCAGCGAGCCGACGCCCTGCGCCATGTAGAGGAAGCCGTAGTTGGTGGTGGCGTGCTTGGTGCCGAAGGTGTCGGTGAGCGTCGAGGGGAACAGCGAGAAGATCTCGCCCCAGGCGAAGAACACGACGCCCGAGAGCAGCGCGAAGGCGTAGGGGTTCTCGCGCCACACCAGCAGGCAGACGATCGCCACCGCCTCGAGCGCGAAGGCCACCGCCATGGTGTTCTCGCGGCCGTAGTGATCCGAGACCCAGCCGAAGAAGGGCCGCGTCAGGCCGTTGGTGATGCGGTCGAAGGTCAGCGCGAAGGGCAGCGCCGCGAAGCCGAACACGAGGGCGTCGGCGACCCCGAAGTCGCGGGCGAAGGAGGCGAACTGGGCGACGACCATGAGCCCGCCCGTCGACATCATCGTCATCATCAGGAACATCAGCCAGAACAGCGGCGTCCTGAGCATCTCGGCGGGCGCGGTGTCGCGGGCGGCGCTCGCGGTGCGGCCGGGGGGCACGGGCACGATCTCGCTCGGCTTCGGCGAGCGCAGGCCGAGCGCGGCGAGGAAGCCGATGGCGCCGAGGATCAGGCCGAACACGAGCAGCGTGTGCCGGAAGCCGGAGGCCGCGATCATGTCGGAGATCGGGAAGGTGGTGCCGATGGCGCCCATGCCGTAGCCCGCCGCGACCACGCCCACCGCGAAGCCGCGCCGGTCGGGGAACCAGCGCACCATCAGCCCGACGATGCCGACATAGACGATGCCGGTGCCGAGCCCGCAGAGCAGGCCGTAGCTGGCGTAGAGGCCGAACAGGCTCTCCGAATACGAGGCGGCGACCCAGCCGAGGCCGCTCATGGCGGCGCCCGCCGCGATCAGGAGCTTGGGGCTGAAGCGGTCGAGGAGCCAGCCCTGCACCGGCGAGAAGAACGTCTGCAGCACGATCACGATGGTGAAGGTGACCTGCACCGCCGCGAGCGAGGCGCCCGTCGCCGTCTGGAAGGGTTTGACGAAGAGCGTCCAGACGTATTGCGGGCTCGAGATCGTCATCATGACGATGAGCCCGAGAAGCAGCTGAACCCAGCGGGTTCGGTTCGACGCGACGGTATCCATGATACGCTCCGTGAGGGAGCGCGGTGGAACGCAACGACCGCGCCAGGATGAATCCCGATTCAATCTGGGCGGGCAGTTTTCGATCCGGGTGTGCCGGAACCGCCGCGCGCCCGGCCGTGGCTCACAGGCCCTCGGCGCCGCCGTCCGAGCGGGGATCGTGCATCGCCTCGATGCGGCTGTCGCGTGGGTGGCGCACCAGCATCCCGGCGTGTCCCAGGGAGTCGATATAGGCGCCGCCGAGCTCCTCGATCTCGTGGCCCATCCGCCGCAGCGCCTCGATGCAGGCGGGATCGAAGCGGTCCTCGACCTTCACGGAGAGCGAGGGCGCCCCCCATGTACGCCCGTAGAGGAGGCGCGGCGCATCGACGGCCTCGGCCACCGACATCCCGTAATCGGCGTAGCGGGCGAAGATCTGGGCCTGGAACTGCGGCTGCCCGTCCCCGCCCATGGAGCCGTAGGCCATCACGCGCCCGTCGTCGAAGGCGGCCAGCGCCGGGATCAGGGTGTGGAAGGGGCGTCGCCCCGGCTCCAGCGGGTTCACGGCGGCGGGGTCGAGGGAGAAGGACATGCCCCGGTTCTGCCAGCAGATGCCGGTTCCCGGCAGCACCGTTCCGGAGCCGTACTCCCAGTAGACCGACTGGATGTAGGAGACGGCGTTGCCCTCCCCGTCGATCGCGCCCATCCAGACGGTGTCGCCGGCATCGGGATCGCGCAGCGGCACCCGCGCCGCCCGGTCCATCGTGATCAGCGCGGCCTCCCGGTCGAGACGCTCGGGAGTCAGGAAGGAGGCCGGGTCGGCGCGCAGGCGGTCGAAGTCGGTCACCACCCGGTCGCGGATGGCGAAGGCGCGCTTCGTGGCCTCGATCAGCCCGTGATAATGGGCCGTGCTCTCCGCCGCGCGGATGTTCAGCCGGTCGAACAGGCCGAGGATCAGGAGCGCGGCGAGCCCCTGGGTGGGCGGCGGGAAGTTGAAGAGCTGCGCGTCCCGGCGGCGGATCGAGAGCGGGGCCCGCTCGCGGGCGGCGTAGGCCTCGAGGTCCGCCCGCGTCACCGGGGCGCCGAGGCGCTCCAGGTCGGCAGCGATCTCGCGGCCGACATCGCCCCGGTAGAAGTCGTTGAGCCCGGCATGGGCCAGCTGCTCCAGGGTCGCGGCGAGCTTCGGAAGCGCCCGGACCTCGCCCGCCGGATACGGCTTGCCCTCCTTGAGGAAGGTTGCGGAAAAGTTCGGGGCGTCGTGGAGCGTGTCGAGCTCCGGCAGCACGTAGCGCGCCTCGGAGGCGGAGACCGGTACGCCCTCGCGGGCATGGCGGATCGCGTCGGCGAGCAGCGTCGGGAGCGGCAGGCGGCCGCCGAGCGAGCGGGCGTAGTCGAGGGCGAGGCGCCAGCCGCCGACGGCGCCGGCCACGGTCACGGCGGCGTCGGGCCCGCGGGACGGGATCGCCTCGAACCCCTTCTCCCGGTAGCGCGCGCGGGTCGCGAGGCGTCCGGCGGGGCCGCAGGCCTCGAAGCCGCGCACCCGGCCGCTCCTGTCGCGCACCAGCCAGAAGCCGTCGCCGCCGATGCCGTTCATGTGCGGGTAGACGACGGCGATGGCGGCGGCCATCGCCACCATGGCCTCGACGGCGTTGCCGCCCTGCGCGAGCACCGTCTGCCCCGCCTTCGCGGCGAGGCTGTGGGGCGCGGCGACGGCGGCGGAGGCGAAGACGGGGGTCTCGGGCATGGGACCTTGGACGGAATCTGAGGGGCGTTCGGCGCACGTCGAGAGGCGTGGCGCGAAGGGCCGAAGGGTGCAAGAGGCAGGCCCCGGCCTTTAGCGCCCGCGCCGGTGCCGATGCAAACCGGTGACGGGACGCCGCGAAAACGCCGATCCGGCGGTGGCGCTGCGCCGGTCTCGATCGCGCCGTGCTAGAGCCTGAGGCCATCCGGCCGGCGGAGCGCGCATGTCCCGTCCCCTCGATATCCTGGCAGGGAACCCGTGAGACGCAGGCCCCGCCGGCTCGCATCGGCGCTCGCGCTCGCCGTCTCCGGATGGGTCTTCCTCGGACAAGCCCAGGCCCAGAGCCTGATCCCCGTCCTAGAAGGCGCGGGCGGGGACGTGCGCACCTCCGTCGCCCAGCCCGAGACGACGAGCCAGGCGTCCGGGGGCTACGTGCGCTCCGTGGAGCCGTATCTCGGGCCGCTCGCCGACCCCTTCGGCCTGCGCGCCTTCCTGAAGCCGCGGGGCGTCGAGTACAGCCTCACCTACATTGCCGATGTGCTCGGCAACCCCGTCGGCGGGGTGCGCCGGGGCGCGATCGTCGAGGACCGCTTGAACCTGCGCCTCAACCTCAACCTCCAGACCCTTGCCGGCTGGGAGGGCGCGACGATCCATGCCAACGCCTACTTCATCCACGGCACCGGCCTGACGCGCTACTACGTCGGCAACCTCACCGAAGTCAGCGGGATCGAGGCGCTGCCGTCGAGCCGCCTCTACGTGCTCTGGCTCGACCAGCGGCTCCTCGACGGGCATCTCGGGGTCCGGGTCGGGCAGCAGGCGGCCGACACCGAGTTCTTCGTCAGCCAGACGGCGACGCTGTTCGTGAACTCGAGCTTCGGATGGCCGGCGATCACCGGGCTCAACCTGCCGAGCGGCGGCCCCTCCTATCCGCTCGCCACCCCGGCGGTGCGGGTGAAGTACACGCCGAACGACGCCTTCTCGCTCCAGGCCGGGCTCTATGACGGCGATCCGGCCGGCGCCAACCGCCCCGGCGACGACCCGGAGGCGCAGCGCCTCAACCGCACCGGCACGCTGTTCCGGGTGCGCGATCCGGCCCTGCTCATCGCGGAGGCGGCCTATGCCTACAATACGGGCAAGGGCGACGCGGGGCTGCCCGGCACCGTCACGGTCGGGGGCTGGCAGCATCTCGGCCGCTTCGACGATCTGCGCCTCGACACGTTCGGCCGGCCGCTCGCCGATCCGGCTTCGACGGGCCTCGCCCGGCAGGTGCGCGGCAATGCCGGCTTCTACGGCATCCTCGACCAGACGATCTTCCGCGAGCCGGAGAAGGACGACGAGGGCGCCAGCGTCTTCGTGCGCGGGGCCTTCTCGCCCTCCCGATCGAGCCTCGTCGACCTCTATCTCGACGCCGGAATCGCCTTCAAGGGCTTCATCGAGGGCCGCTCCGACGACACTTTCGGCGTGAGCGTCGCCCATGCCCGCATCGCCGGCAGCGCCCGGCGCGCCGACCGGGACGCGGCCTTCTATACCGGCGCGCCGATGCCGATCCGCCATGCCGAGACGATCGTCGAGGCGACCTACCAGGCGCTGATCGTGCCCGGCTTCACGGTGCAGCCCGACGTCCAGTACGTGTTCCATCCGGGCGCCGGCATCGCCAACCCGCGGGACGCCGCCGGGCGGCGGGTGAAGAACGCGGCCGTCCTCGGCTTGCGCGCCACCGTCCAGTACTGAGCCCTCGGGTCGCGCCAAGCGGCACGCTCCGCCCTATCTGCTTGTGAATGTTGATCTTCGAATGGGTCGTCGGCGTGCTGCTCGGCGCCGTGACCCTCGCCGCTCTAGCCCGCCGGGTCGGCGCCCCCTACCCCGCCTTCCTGGCGCTCGGCGGCGTGGCGCTGGCCTTCGTGCCGGGGGTGCCGAACCTCCGGCTCGACCCCGAGCTGGCGCTGGCGCTGTTCGTGGCGCCGGTGCTGCTCGACGCCGGCTACGACACCTCCCTGCGCGATCTCAAGGCGAACTGGCGCCCCATCGCCGGCCTCGCCTTCGGCGCCGTGGCGCTGACCACCGCCGGCGTCGCGGCGGTCGCCAAGCTGCTCGTGCCGGACATGCCGCTCGCGGCCTGCGTCGTGCTCGGCGCCATCGTCGCGCCGCCCGACGCGGTGGCGGCCCTCTCCGTGCTGCGCCATGTCAGCCTGCCCCACCGGCTCGCCACGATCCTGCGCGGCGAGAGCCTGCTCAACGATGCCGGCTCGCTGCTGATCTACCGGCTCGGGGTGAGCGCTGCGGCGGCCGGCGGCTTCAGCCTCGCCGAGGTCGCGCCGACCTTCCTGCTGGCGGTCGCCGGAAGCCTCGTCGCGGGCCCGCTCGCGGCGCTGGCCTTCACGGCGATCGTGCGGCGGGTCTCCGACGCCTCGACGAACATCGTCCTGCAATTCGTCGCCACGTTCGGGCTCTGGCTCGGGGCGGAGGCGCTGCACCTCTCGGGGGTGCTCACCGTGGTGAGCTACGCGCTCACGGTTGCCCGCTTCTCCCCAGGGGTGACGGCGCCGCGCACCCGCATCGTCTCCTACGCGGTCTGGGATTCGGCGGTGTTCGTGCTCAACGTCCTCGCCTTTGTGCTCATCGGCATCCAGGTCGGGCCGATTCTGGAGCGGCTCGACGGCGGCGAGCAGGCCTCGGCGCTGCTGCTCGCCGGAGCGGTCTTCGCCACCGTGGTGCTGGTGCGCATCGCCTGGGTGCTGCCCGCGAGCCGGATCGGGCATTTCCGCTTCGCCGACCCGCAGGCAAGAGAGCGGGCGGGGCCGGGGCCGGCGGTGGCCGTGTCCTGGGCGGGGATGCGCGGCATCGTCACCATCGCCACGGCGCTGGCCCTGCCGGGGGACTTCCCCCACCGCGACCTCGTCGTGTTCGCGGCCTTCGGCACCGTCATCGGTACCCTCGTCATCCAGGGGCTGACCCTCAACCCGCTCCTCGCCCGGCTCGGGCTCGAGGACGACGACCCCGTCGGCCGGGAGGTGGGGCGGGCCCGGGCCAAGGCCTACGAGGCGGCGCTCGCCAGCATCGAGGGCGAGGGCGAGGTCGCGCAGAGCCTGCGCGGCGAGCTCGAGACGGCCCTCTGCGAGGCGCGCCGGCACGAGCAGGGGCTCGCCCCCGAGGCGCTGCCCGCCGATGCTGCCCGCCGCCGGGCGGTCGACGCCGCCCGCGACGCGGTGCTGGCCCTGCGCAAGCAGGGCAAGATCGGCGACGACGCCTACTACGTGCTGGAGGAGGAGTTCGACTGGGCCGAGCTCAGCGCCACGCCCCGCGCCGAGACCTGATGCACCTCAGGCCGCCTTCACCCGCCGCGCCTCGATCGCGTCCCACACGGACACCGCGAGGTCGGGCCCGCCGAGGCGCTTGATGGCGCGCAGGCCCGTGGGCGAGGTCACATTGATCTCGGTGAGATGGCCGTCGATCACGTCGATGCCGACGAGGATCAGGCCGCGCCGGCGCAGCTCCGGACCGATCGTCGCGCAGATCTCGCGCTCGCGCTCCGTCAGATCGGAGGCCGCCGCCGCTCCCCCGCGCACCATGTTCGAGCGGATGTCGCCCGCCGCCGGCACCCGGTTGATCGCGCCCATCGGCTCGCCGTCGACGAGGATGATGCGCTTGTCGCCCTCGCTGACCTTGTCGAGGAAGCGCTGCACCACCCAGGCCTCCCGGAAGGTCGCCGCGAACAGGTCGAACATCGAGCCGAAGTTCGGGTCGTTCTCGGTGACGCGGAACACCGCCGCCCCGCCATGGCCGTGGAGCGGCTTCATCGCCACCGTGCCGTGCTCGGTGCGGAAGGCCTCGATCTCCGCCCGGTCGCGGCTGATCAGCGTCGGCGGCATCAGCTCGGGGAAGTCGAGGACGAAGAGCTTCTCCGGCGCGTTGCGGACCTCGACCGGGTTGTTGACCACGAGCGTCGAGGCCGGCAGGCGCTCCAGCATGTGGGTCGCCGTGACGTAGGCCATGTCGAAGGGCGGGTCCTGGCGCATCAGCACCACGTCCGCCTCGGCGAGGTCGATGCGCTCGATCGCCCCGAGGGTGGCGTGGTCGCCCTCGACGTCGCGCACGGTCAGCGGCTCGACCCGCGCCGTCACCCGCCGTCCCTGCATCGAGAGCCGGTCGGGCGTGTAGTGGAGCAATCGATGCCCCCGCGCCTGCGCCTCGAGGAGCAGCGCGAAGGTCGAGTCGCCCGCGATGCGGATCGACTGGATCGGGTCCATCTGGACCGCAACGGTGAGGCTCATTCCGGTCCTCGGCTCTGGAGGGCCGGCGGGCTCGCGCCTACTCGCCCTTGAAGGATTTGGTGCCGGTGCGCTTGTCGTAGTCGCCGATGGCCGAGCGGCACTCCGGCGAGAGACGGGCGCGGTTCCTGGTCATACAGCGCTCGGCGTCGTCGCTGTTCGGATCGACGCCGGCGCAGAGCCGGAAATAGTCGTTCGCACAGCCGAGCTGCAAGCCCTGGTCGTCGCGCTGCGCCAGGGCCGGCCCTGCGGTGAGCAGCGCGAGGCCGAGGGCCAAGGCGCCTCCGGTCCGACGGGTGAGACGCGTGGATCGTGCGGTGTCCGCTCGCATGAAGCCCTGTCCTTCGTCCTGTGGCGCGTCCCTCGGGCCACCGCATATCGGCGGCGGCGCCAGCGAGGCAAGCGCCGGAGGCCGGACCGGTTCCCGATGCCGCCGCGCTTGTGTCGCGCGGGTGACAGGCTCCCCCGCGCATAAAAAGGCCCCGCGCGGAGGTGGCGCGGGGCCCAAGTCAAGGGAGGAAACGCCCGCCATGGGCGGGAATTCACAAGGCAAGAGCCTTGCCAGATGCCCGGTCGAGACCGCCGATCGGCGGTCTCCGGGAGCGAGAACCGATGCCGATCGGCCGCACCTCACCGCAGGTTGTCGTCCCGCATCGTGAGAGCGCACCGTCACAACGATCCGTTAACCATCGCGTGCTGATCTCGCCGCGTCGCCCCCGGCCTCACCGTGCCGGCGGAGACCGAACCCGCGAGGAGGTCGCCATGACCTGCGAGACCCACCGCGAGACCGCGCGCCCGTCCGGTGCCGTGATCCTCGCCTTTCCCCCGGACGCCCCGTCCCGCCGCGCTCCCCTTCGGGAGGACGAGGCGCGGGGGGAGATCCTGCTCTTCCTCGGCGTGCGCTACGAGCGCCTGCCCGAGCCCGTCCGCGAGCCGGGCCCGCGCCGCCGCCGCCGCTCCTGATCCTTCGGGAGCACGCCGCCGTGCTGCCGCGCCCCGCGCGCTCCGCGCTGCCGCTCGCCGGCCTCGCCCTGCTCGGCGCCTGTGCGCAGCAGGGGGATTTCGGCCGGCCGGCGCCGAGCGCCTGGAACGGGCTGATCGAGACCACCGGCACGCTCTCCGCCCGCACCCGCGGCGAGCCGGCCTCGCTGTTTCCCCTCACCGACGACGAGATCGCGCTCCGCGACCGCGCCTGGCGCTTCCTGATGCCCGCCTCGACGCGGGACGTCTTCCTCGACGCTCTCGCCAACCTCACCCGCGCCCGGGTGCTGCCGCCGGGCTGGCGCTGGCCGGACGTCGCCGACTATCACGAGAGCCTTCTCGGCGGCCCCTTCGCCTCCGCGGTGTCCCGCTACCGGCGCCTCGGCGACGACGCCACCGCCGACGCCCGCCTGATCCCGCCCTTCGCGGCCACGGCGGCGAAGGTGGCGGAGGCCGACGGCCTGCGCCTGCGCAGCCTGCCCTTCGTGAGGACGCTCTCCGACGACGACGTGCGCGAGGCCGCCATGCGGGTGGCCGAGAACCGCTGCCTCGTCGCCTGGGTGCGGCTCTCCGTCGCCGAGCGCATCGAGGGCTATCGCTACGCCGCCGAGCATCTGCTCATCGAGGTGCCGGGGCCCGAGGCGGTCGCCGCCGAGCGCAGCGTGACGGCGCTCAGCGGCCGCCGCGCTCTCCTCGATCCGCTGCTGCCGCCGGACGCCGCGGCCCGCTGCGGCCTCGCGCCGGGGCCGGCGGTGTCCGCCGCGGTCGCGGCGCCGCCGCTCGTCGTCAAGAACTAACGGTTCAGCCGTTCGGCTTCGCCGGGCTCCTTCCCGCCCCGCTGCCCGCCCCGTTGGCAGGCGGGTCGGCCGGGCTGTCGAGGGTGCAGGAGACGGCCTGCACCGCCTCGTTGGCCGCCGCCCGCTGGCTCGGCAGCGCGGCCACGACCCGCACCACCACGAAGCCCCGGGGCTCGGGGGCGATGATGCGCACGTCCCGGCTCGGCTCGTTCTCGTCCTCGTTGGCGAGCGCCTCGTCGTTCTGGGCGCGGGTCAGCACCACGAGGTCGAGGGCGCCGCGCACCGCCGCCTGGTCCGTCACCGCGTAGTACGAGCCCCGCCGGGAGTGGACGGCGAGCGACAGCATCAGCGGCCCCGTGCGGGCGGAGACCCGCATCGGCCCCTCCGCGAGGTCGTAGGCGCAGACGCCGACCGCCACCGCCGGATCGGGAATCGGCAGCCAGGCCTCGGCCGGGGCTGGGTTGTCGCCGGTGGCGAGCGTGTAGATGCGCAAGGGGTGGTCGAGGCTCTCGCTGGCGCCGGAGCGGGTCAGCGCGTCGCTCTCCGACAGGCGCGGGATCGCGAGCACCGCCGCGATGTGGACGATGCCGGCGATCACCAGACCGGCGGCCGTGGCGACGAGGAAGCCCGGCCTCATGCGCCGCACCCGATCCGGGCGATGGCGGGCAGGGCCTCGCGGTCGAGGTTGCCCACGCTCGCGGCCACGGGGGTGTCGTAGAGGCGCAGCGCCAGCCTCAAGGGGCCGCTGGCGCGGGGGCTCGGCAGCCAGTTGCCCGGCTGGACGTCGGGCGCCAGCGCGATCACGAAGCTCCCGTCCCGCTCGCGCAGCACCTCCGTCGAGGTGAAGCCCTCGCGCACCGGGGGCCGGGCGGGGTCGGGGGCGCCGCGTCCGGCGACCGTCAGCGTCCAGGCGCGGGCCGGCGGCGTGCTGCCGGAGAGGCGGTAGGTGCAGGCCGCGTCGAGGGCCCGCCCCTCGTCGTCGGCCGACGCGGTGAGCAGCATCCCCTCGCCCACCGCCAGCGCGATCTCGCCGCGCCGGGCGTTGACGGCGCGGGTGTAGGGGTCGGTCCCGGCGGTGCCCGAGCGCGGCCAGGCGGTCCAGGGGCCGATGGCGACGCCCCCGAACGGATAGCCGCCCCGCGTCGCCCAGTCGGCGCTGGCCAGCCCGAGGACGCCGCCGAGGGCGAGCGCGTAGAGCACGAGGCCGACGCGCGACGAGCCGCGCAGGATGCGCCCCGGCAGGCGCCGCAGGGCGCCGGGGAGTTCGCGCCTAAGCGCCGCCGGCGCCGGCAGGCGCGCCTTCTCGGTCACGCTCGCGGTCACTGCACGCCGAAGCCGGCGGCCGGGCGGGTGCCCTCGGCGAGGCTGCCGGCCCCCGGCGCCGCGCGCACCGGCGCGAACCCGGCCTGGTTGCCCTGCGCGGGCTGGGCTTTGCGGAACAGGCCGTGCAGCCCGTCGATCACCTCGAAGGAGCGGCGCGAGAGCTTGCCGGAGACGCCCTGTCCGACCCCGCCGGCGGGCTCGTCGGCCTTCGCCTGCGCCGCCGGGCGGCCGCCGTCCTTGAGGCCGGGGATGGTCCTCAGCTCGATGCCGCGATGGGCGGTCTCCATCACGTCGTGCCAAGTCATGCCGGGAAGGGAGCCGCCGGTCATCTTGTTCGTCGAGGTGTGGTCGTCGTTGCCGTACCAGACGGCGCCGACGTAGTTGCCGGTGTAGCCCACGAACCAGGCGTCGCGGTAGGCGTTGGTGGTGCCGGTCTTGCCCGCGATCTTCAGGCCCTCGATCTGCACCCGCCGGGCGGTGCCCTCCTCCACGACCTTGTTGAGCATGTAGTTCATGTCGGCCACGACCTGGGTCGAGAGCACCTGGGCGGGCTTCTCGTCGTCGTGGCGGTAGACGATCTCGCCCGACGAGTTGCGGATCTCGACCGCCGCGTAGGGCTTCGCCCGCTTGCCGCCGTTGGCGAACACCGCGTAGGCGGCGGCCTGGTCCATCACCGTCACCTCCGCCGAGCCGATCGGCAGCGAGACCGAGTCGGTCAGCGGGTTGGTGATGCCCATGGCGCGGGCGGTCTCGATGATCTTGGCGCGGCCCGCCTTGGCGGCGCGGGCCTCGTGGCTGATGCCCATGGCCTTGCCGAGCGCGATCGAGACCTTGATCGGGATGGTGTTGATGGATTTCGCGACCGCGAGCCACATCGGCTGGCGGCCGGAATAGGAGCGGCCGTAGTTCTGCGGGCACCAGTTGCCGATGCAGACGGGGGAGTCGACCACCGTGGTGTCGGGCCGGAACTGCCCGGAGGCGAGCGCCGCGGCGTAGACGTAGGGCTTGAAGGAGGAGCCGGGCTGGCGCAGCGCGTCGGTGGCGCGGTTGAACTGGCTCTCCCCGTAGTCGGCGCCGCCGACGATGGCCCGCACCGCTCCGTCCGGGTCCATGACCACCATGGCCCCCTCGTCGACGTCGTACTGGTCGCCGTACTGGCGCAGCACGTTCTGCACGACCTCGTCCGCGCGCTTCTGGATGGCGACGTCGAGGGGCGTCTTCACCGTGAGCACCCGGTCCTTGAGCTTGCCCGCGTCGGCGAGCCCCTTGATCTGCCCGAAGGCCCAGTCGAGGTAGTAGTCCGCGGTGATGTCGCGGGTGCGCGTGACCGGGGTCGCGGGGTTGCGCAGCGCCGTCTGGATCTGGCCTTCCGTGAGGAAGCCCGCCTCGACCATGTTGTGCAGCACGTCGACGGCCCGCGCGCGGGCGGCGGGCAGGTTGACGTGGGGCGCGTACTTCGTCGGCGCCTTGAAGAGGCCGGCGAGCATCGCCGCCTCCGCGAGGCTGATGTCCTTGAGCGGCTTGCCGAAATAGTAGTCGGCCGCCGCCACCGCCCCGAAGGTGCCGCCGCCCATGTAGGCCCGGTCGAGATAGAGCTTCAGGATCTCGTTCTTGGAGAGGTGCGTCTCGAGCCAGAGGGCGAGGAACGCCTCGTTGATCTTGCGCTCCAGCGTGCGCTCGTTCGACAGGAACAGGTTCTTGGCGAGCTGCTGGGTGATCGAGGACCCCCCTTGCGTGTTGCCCCCGCCCCGCGAGTTCGAGACCACGGCGCGCAGCGTCCCGATCGGGTCGATGCCCCAGTGCTCGTAGAAGCGCCGGTCCTCCGTCGAGACCAGCGCCTTGATCATCACGTCGGGAAACTCGTCGAGCTTGAGCGAGTCGTCGTGTTTGATGCCCCGCCGGCCGACCTCGGCGCCGTAGCGGTCGAGGAAGGTGACCGCGAGGTCCTGCTGCTTGAGCCAGTTGTCGCTGGTCAGGTTGAAGGCGGGCTGCGCCAGCGCCAGGACCAGGATCGCCCCGCCCGCGCCGATGGTGACGCCCTCGCTCGTCAGGTCGAGGACGACGCGCTTCCAGCCCCGTACCGAGAGCACGCTCATGCGCTCCTGGAAGCGTTCGTAGGCCTCGCCGGTCGAGCGGCCGCTGTCGTAGAGGCCGGCGTTGACCCAGGCGTCGAAGGCGAGCGCCGCCCGCTTGATGCGCACGAGGATCGCGTTGGCAGTCGGAAGGCGCACGGGCTTCGTTCCGTCTTTCCTCGGGCCGCGCAGGACCTTCTCGCACGGGGTCCGCGCGCTCGCTGTGTAGCAAGGGGCGGCCGCCTCCGCGAGGCTTAACGCGGAATGCGGCCGGACGGACTCCGCCCTTTCCCGCAACCCGGCGTAAAGGTTAACGGGGATTGCGGCGCGGCCATGGCTGGCGCCCCGCGGTTGCGGGCCGGGCGCGCTGCCCCCATAGGAGGCGGATGCCCGCGAAGCCCAAGCCGCCGCCTCCGGGGCCGGAGGACGGCGCCCCGCCCGCGCCGTTCTGGCGCACCAAGACCCTCGAGACCCTGACGCCGCAGGAGTGGGAGAGCCTCTGCGACGGCTGCGGGCGATGCTGCCTGATCAAGCTCGAGGACGAGGACACCGGCGAGGTCCACCACACCGATATCGGCTGCACGCTCCTCGACGGCCGGCGCTGCCGCTGCCGCGACTACGCCAATCGCCAGAAGCGGGTGCCCGACTGCGTGCGCCTGACCCCGGAGGCGGTCCGCGCCCTGACCTGGCTGCCGCGGACCTGCGCCTACCGCCTCGTGCGCGACGGGCAGGACCTCTACCCCTGGCACCCCCTCGTCTCCGGCCGCCGGGCAAGCGTCCACGAGGCCGGCATCTCGGTGCGCGGGCGGCTCTCCGGCAACGAGGAGGAGTTCGACGACGAGGAGTATCCCGACCGCATCGTCTCCTGGCCGGGCGAGTCCTGAGTCCGAGGTATCCGTCAGTCAGAACGGGAGAGTCCGAGATGAGAGCCTTCTGGGACGATGGCGGGAGCAGCCTAGCCGCCGACCAGGCACGGCCCGTGAGCCTGGAGGAGGCCTGCCGGCTCTGGTCCGACCTGCGGGGCAGTGAGGGAAGTTTCCTCGGATTGATCGATGACCGGGACAGGACGATTCAGTTCTACTTCGACGGCGGCATCCCGGACGATGTCGAGGATGCGCGGCATCTGCGGATCGTCTTGATGGACCTGCCGGAGCCGGAGAAGGGGGGCTCCCACGGCCGGCAGGTGGCGGTCGGCGACGTGCAGCGCCTCATCGGGCGGGCGTTCGAGCTCGGCGCGGATCACCGCCACTTCGGCGGGTTGACCTTCACCTCCTGGTAGGGCTCTGGCCAAGGTCCGGGATCCCCGACCGCGACAGGATGCGTCCCCCGAAAAACCCGTTGAGGGCGAGGATCAGAGCCACCGCCACGGCGTGGCTGGCCAGATCGGTGAGGGTGGCGTCGTGCGGGTGGAAGGGCACGAGGAGGAGCGCCGCGGCCGCCGCCGCCGCGAGCCCCCCGAGCCCCGCGGCGAGCCCCGGCTGGAGCGGGCAGGCCCGGCGCAGCATCAGGACGAGCAGCGCCGAGAGCGGCAGCGAGACGCTCATCAGGAAGGCGAAGCAGTGGGCGGTCTCGCCCTCCGCCGCGCCGCTCCCCGGCGCGAGCCAGCCCCGCAGGCAGCCGAGCCCGCTCGCCCCGATCCAGAGCAGTGCGGGAGCGGCGGGCAGCAGCGCCCAGCGCCGGGAGCGGCCCGGCACGCTGACCTGGAAGGCGGCGAGCGCCGCCGCGATCGCGGTGAGCCCGGCGCCGGCCGCCGCGTAGCGCAGGTCCGGCGTCGCCATGCGCCGGGCCAGCGTCTCCATGTCGGCGAAGGGGCTCATGGCGAGCGCCAGGAGCGCCACCGCGCCGAGCCAGCCGAGCGCCCGCAGGCTCGGCGGCGCCAGCGGCCGCACGGGGGCGAGGTCCCCGGCCAGCGCCTCGACCAGCGCCTCGCGGCGCGCGGCCGGGCTCGCGGAGGATGGGCTCGCGGAAGGCCCGTCAGACATCGCCCCGCTCCCGTTCCCCGGAGAGTGCCCCGCGCAGCGCCTTCAGCGCCCGGTGCAGGTTCACCTTGAGCGCGCCCTTGCTGCGCCCCGTCAGCCGCGCGGCCTCGTCGAGGGAGCGCTCGCGCAGCGCGAGGTGCTCCACCGCCTCCCGCTGGCCCTGCGGCAGGGCCGCGACCGCCCGGCGCAGATGCGCCGAGCGCTCCCGCGCCTCGATCCCCATGCCGGGACCGGGCGCCGGATCGGCCTCCCCCTCGTAGGCCGCCGGATCGTGAACCTCCCGGGGCTGGCGGCCGCCGCGGCGCAGGGCGTCGACGCTCCGCCGCCGGGCGATGGCGCCGAGCCAGGGCAGGAAGGGACGGGCGGGGTCGTAGCTCGCCCGCGCCCGGTGCAGCGTCACCAGCGTGTCCTGGACCACGTCCTCGACCGCCTCGCCCCGCAGGCCCTGCCCGCGGGCGACCCGGGCGATCACCGGCGCGCAGGCCCGCAGCAGCCGGCGATAGGCCTGCGCGTCGCCGCCCTGCGCGGCGGCCATGTCCGCGGCCATCGCGGCGTCGGGGCCGGAGGCGGCCCGGTCGGTGGCTCTCTGGCCGTCCTCGCGCATGCCGGCCCCGGTGCCGCGCCGCATCCGGGACGGCGCCCTTCCCTGTAGGCCGGGATCGCCCAGGGCGGAAGCCGGGGCCGGCCCGCCCCGGGCCAGGCAGATCGCGATCATCCCCTCGAATCCATCGCCGCCGGACCTCGCCCTGCACATGACGGCGCCTCCGCCGCGTCCCGGTCGGTTCGCCGGGGCCGCGCCGACCGTTACCTCGGCCCGTGAAAAAATCCGCGGCTCGCAAGACGGATGGAACGGAATGCGCGCCTGACCCTGGCGACGGAGGATCGATCTCCCTCAACCCGTGATGGAAGAGAAGAAAGTTCTGGTGCTGTCTTCCCGTCAGGCTGGACAGCTCCGAGAGCGGCCTCTAGGTGCCCTCCATCGGATCGATCGAAGGGAACCGGAATGTCGGCAGGAACCATGCGCGCGCTCGTCCTCGACAGCCATGGCGGCCTCGACAACCTGCGCCTCGTCTCCGACAAGCCGGTCCCGAGCGCGGAGGCGGGCCACGTCGTCATCCGGGTGCGCGCCTCCTCCTTCAACTACCACGACGTGTTCACCGTGCGCGGGATGCCGGGCATCAAGGTGCCGCTGCCCGTCGTCATCGGCCTCGATATGGCCGGCGAGATCGCCGAGGTCGGCCCCGGCGTCGAGGGTTGGGCGAAGGGCGACCGGGTGCTCGTCAACCCGGTCAACAAGCGCAAGGGCCTGCTCGGCGAGATGATGGACGGCGGCATGGCCGAGTACTGCCTCGTCGCCGCCGACCAGCTCATCCGCATGCCCGACGGCGTCTCCTTCGAGGATGCCGCCTCGCTCCCCGTCGCCTACGGCACGGCCCACCGGATGATCGTGACCCACAACACGGTCAAGAAGGGCGACCGGGTGCTGGTGCTCGGCGCCTCCGGCGGCGTCGGCACGGGCTGCGTGCTGCTCGCCAAGCAGCTCGGCGCCGAGGTGATCGCCTGCGCCGGCAGCGCCGACAAGATGGACCGCCTCAAGGCGCTCGGCGCCGACGAGGTCATCAACTACCGCGACACCGACTTCTCGAAATGGGCGATCGAGCGCTACGGCAAGCCGCAGCGGCGCACCTACGAGGGCGGCGTCGACGTCGTCATCAACTTCACCGGCGGCGACACCTGGGTGCCTTCGCTGCGCTGCCTGAAGCGGGGCGGCAAGCTCCTGGTCTGCGGGGCCACCGCCGGGCACGACCCGAAGGAGGACCTGCGCTACGTCTGGAGCTTCGAATTGCAGATCATCGGCTCGAACAGCTTCTACGACGACAACCTCGCCGAGCTGATGCGCATGATCGCCGCCGGCGAGATCAAGCCCGTCATCGACAAGGTGCTGCCGCTGGAGGAGGCCGCCGAAGGCCTGCGCCTGATCCAGGACCGCGAGGTGATGGGCAAGGTCGTCGTCACGCCGTAGAGCGCTCTCCGCCGACGCGGACGCCGGTTCGGCGAAAGAGAGCGCGTCGCAAAGATGGGAGCTGCGTCCGGTCCACGATCGGACGCAGCTCCGCGGCCCACGAGCGCCGCGAGAAGAACCGAACCGGAGCGAACATGTCCGACAAGATCCTGACGGCCGAGGAGGTCGAGGCCCTCATCACCCGAGGGCCCTTCCACCAGTGGCTCGGACTGAGGGTCAAGAAGGTCGAGGCCGACGCGATCGAGCTGACCGCGACCTGGCGCGAGGAGTGGGTGGTCAACCCCGATCGCCGCTATACCCATGGCGGCATCCTCGCGGCGCTCGTCGACCTCACCGCCGACTGGGCGCTGGTCTCCCGCACCGGCCGGGGCGTGCCGACCGTCGACATGCGGGTCGACTACCACCGGCCGGCGATGCCGGGCGACCTCACGGCGCGGGGCAAGGTCGTGAAATTCGGCGGCCAGTTCTCGGTGGCCGAGGCCTCCGTGTTCGACGCCGAGGGCAAGCTGCTCGCCAGCGGCCGGGGCGTCTACCTCACCGCGCCGCCGAAGGCCTGAGCCCGGCGATGAAACCGCCCCGCGAGGGTCTCTTCGACCACGCCGTGCTCAACCTGCATTACGGGGTCGACGAGGGCGAGGCGCTCCTCGCCTCCCTCGGCTTCACCGTGAGCCCGCGGGGCTACCATACGCTCGGCTCCATCAACCATACGGTGGCGCTGGGTTCGAGCTACCTCGAGATCGTCGGGCTCGACCCCGCGAACCCGAAGCCGCGCAAGGAGCTTCTCGACTCCCCGCTCGGCCTCGACGGGCTCGTCTGGAGCAGCGACGACATCCAAGCCGCCCATGCCCGCCTCGTCGCGGCGGGGCTGCCGGCCTCCGAGCCCGGCACCTTCGGCCGTCCGGTCAGCGTCGACGGCCATGAGGTCGAGGCGCGCTTCGAGGTGACGCGGCTGGCGCCGGGATGGTTCGCGCCGGCCCGGCTCTACTTCTGCGACCACCTCACGCCGGAGCTCGTCTGGCAGGAGGGGTTCTCGAACCACCCGAACACGGCGGACCGCATCCTCGCCGTCCATGTCGCCGCTGAGGACCCGGCGGCCGAGGCGGCCCGGCTCGCAACCTTCCTCGGCGTGCCCGCCCCCGGGGACGGCCGCATCGAGAGCGGCGGCGTGCCGATCCTGTTCGAGACCCCGGAGACCGTCGCCGAGCGTCTCGGCGAACCGTTCTCCCCGGAGGCCCGCGTGCCGCGGGTGGCCGGGCTGACCCTCGGCGTGCGCTCCCTCGACGCCCTCGAGACGAGCCTCGCGCCCCGCTGGGCGGGGGCGGCCCTGCGGCGGGAGGCTGATGCCGTCACCGTCCCGGCGGCGGCCTGCTTCGGCGTGACGCTGGCCTTCCGCGAGGGCGCCGGCGGCTGAGGCGCCCTTCGGGCACGCAGCCTTGCTCTCGCGCCGGAGCCGGCGCGAGATGCCTCACGATCCTCCCCGCCATCGAGGCCGAGCCATGAAGCCGTTCGACTGGACCACCGGCTACCCCACGGTGCGCATGCCGATGTTCGGCCGCAACGTGGTCGCGACCTCCCACGCGCTCGCCGCCCAGGCCGGGATGCGCATGCTCTGGAAGGGCGGCAACGCGGTCGACGCCGCCATCGCCACGGCGGCGGCCAAGACCATCACCGAGCCCTGCAGCAACGGGCTGGGCTCCGACGCCTTCTGCATCCTCTGGGACGGGGAGCGCCTCCATGGCCTCGACGCCTCCGGCGGCGCGCCCGCGGCCTGGAGCCTCGACTACTTCCGGGGCAAGTACGGCTCCGACGCCGCCAAGCCCCCGCAGCGGGGCTGGGACTCGGTGACGGTGCCGGGCGCCGTCGCCGCCTGGGTGGCGCTGAGCGAGCGCTTCGGTCGCCTGCCCTTCGCCGACCTGATGGAGCCGGCGATCGAGATCGCCGAGCGGGGCTACCTCGCCCCGGTCGTCGTCCAGCAGAAATGGGCGGCCGCCGCCCGCGTCGCGGAGATCGTGCGCCAGCCGGGCTTCGCCGAGGTTTTTCTGCCCAAGGGCCGGGCGCCGGAGGTGGGCGAGCGCGTCACCGTGCCCGGCGCGGCGCGGACGCTTCGCGCCATCGCGGAGACCAAGGGACGAGCCTTCTACGAGGGCGAGATCGCCGAGGCCATGGAGCGCCACGCGAAGGCCCATGGCGGCGTCATGACCGCGACGGACCTCGCGGCCTACCGCCCGCAATGGGTCGAGCCCACCGCCAAGGACTACCGCGGCTACACGCTCCACGAGATCCCGCCCGCCGGCCAAGGCATCGCCGCGCAGATCGCGCTGGGCATCCTCGGGCATTTCGACCTGGCGAGCCTGGCGCCCGACGGCCCGGAGGCGCAGCACCTCCAGATCGAGGCGATGAAGCTCGCCTTCGCCGACACCTACCGCTACGTCGCCGACCGCTCCGCCATGGAGCTGACGCCCGCGCAGATGCTGGACGACGGGTATCTGGCCGAGCGCGCCAAGCTGATCGACCCGCGAAAAGCCCAAAGATTCTCGGCCGGGCGGCCGAGGTCGGGGGGCACGATCTACCTCACCGCCGCCGACGAGTCGGGGATGATGGTGAGCTTCATCCAGTCGAACTTCATGGGCTTCGGCTCCGGCGTCGTGGTGCCGGAATGGGGCCTCTCGCTCCAGAACCGCGGCCACGGCTTCAGCCTGCGGCCGGACAGCCCCAACGTGGTGGCGCCGGGCAAGCGCCCCTTCCACACCATTATCCCGGGCTTCCTGACGAAGGACGGGGCGCCGGTGATGAGCTTCGGCGTGATGGGCGGCAACATGCAGCCGCAAGGGCACGTGCAGACGCTGGTGCGCATGCTCGACCACGGGCAGAACCCGCAGGCCGCCTGCGACGCTCCCCGCTGGCGCTTCAACGCCGGGCTCGAGATCAACGCCGAGAGCACCATGCCGGCGGCCACCGTCCAGGCGCTTCAGGACCTCGGCCACGAGGTCGAGGTGATCGAGGACAGCTACCAGGATTTCGGAGCCGGCCAGTTCATCTGGCGGATGGGCGACCCGAAGGTCGAGGGCTACGTCGCGGCGAGCGATCCGCGCCGGGACGGGCAGGCGGTGGTCGGATGAGGGCCGCCGCCGAGCCCCTGCAACCTTGAAGGGAAGCCCCGCAGCCCCAAGTTTTTGACGCTTGCAGGGCCCGGGCCGCCTCCGGCGCCTTGCCAGATGGCCCCGGCCTTGCCAGACCTGGGAGAACAGGCGGCCAACGCCGGTCGGGATCGTCCCGCGATCCCCGAGGAGACGCTCCCGGACCGCTTCGAGACGCCGCACGGGCGGGCCTTCGCCCGCCCCGAATCCGCCTGGGAGCCCGAGCCTGACCCCCGAGACCGCGACGATCTCCGACGCGAGCCTTCCCCTGTCCGGCGCCCCGACCTTCGGGAGCGCGGGCGGGAGCGTGCCGGCCCGGACGGCCGGCGACCGGCCGTGCAAGGTCCGGCTCTCCGGTGTCGGCAAATGGTTTCCGCGCCGGGGCGCCCCGCCCCTCCAGGTCCTCGACGGCATCGACCTCGACGTGCCCGAGGGGGCGATCGTCGCCCTCGTCGGCTCCTCCGGAGCCGGCAAGTCGACGCTCCTCAACATCGTCGCCGGCCTCGTCGAGCCCGACGAAGGGACCGTCACCCTCGACGGCAAGCCGCAGGGCGCCTTCCGCGACTGGCGCTCGATCACCTACATGTTCCAGGACGACCGGCTGCTGCCCTGGCGCACCGCCGCGGCCAATGTCGGCTTCGGCCTCGAGGCCGCCGGCGTCGGCGGGGCCGAGCGCCGGCGGCGCGTCGCCGAGACCCTCGATCTCGTCGGCCTGAACGGCTTCGGCGATGCCTACCCGCACGAATTGTCGGGCGGGATGCGCAGCCGCGTGGCGCTCGCCCGCAGCCTCGTCACCGGGCCCTCGCTGCTACTCCTCGACGAGCCCTTCTCGAAGCTCGATCCCGGCACCCGCGCGCAGATGCATGCCGAGGTGCTGCGCATCGCGCGGATGCGGGCGATGACGCTCATCTTCGTCACCCACGACGTCGAGGAGGCCGTGGTGCTGGCCGACTGGGTGGTGGTGCTGCGCCCCCGCCCCGGCCGCGTCGCCGAGACCCGCGCGATCGCCCTGCCCCATCCCCGCGACCCCGTCTCCGTGGAGGTCGCGGAGGCCGTACGCAGCCTACGGGTCGCCCTCGCCGAGGCGAGCGCATCGTGCTGAGCCGGACCCCGAGCCCCCCGGCGCGGGCGCCGCTTCTCCGGGGCGCGGTCGCGGGCCGGCTGCGCACCCTCGGCCTGCGCCTGCTGCTGGTCGTCCTGGCGCTGGCGCTCTGGCAGGTCGCCTCGCTCTACGCGCCGGCCTTCGTCCTGCCGAGCCCGGCCCGCGTCTGGAACGCCTGGACGGGGCTCCTCGCCTCGGGCAGCTTCGCGACCGATCTCGGCATCACGCTGGGACGCATCACCACGGGCTTCCTGCTCGCCGTGGCGATCGGCCTGCCGCTGGGGCTGCTGCTCGGCGCAAGCCGCATCCTCGGCGAGTTCTTCGAGCCGGTCCTCACCGTCGTCAACACGGTCTCGTCCTCGATCTGGGCGATCTTCGCGCTGATCTGGTTCGGGCTCTCGAACTGGACGACGATCTTCGTGGTCTTCATGACCGCGATGCCGCTGATCCTCACCAACGTCTGGCAGGGCACCCGCACCGTCAACGCCGACTATGTCGAGCTCGCCCGCACCTTCCGGATGCCCCGCCGCAAGGTCTTGAGCGCGATCTACCTGCCGACGATCCTGCCGCTCTTCTTCTCCGGCGCCCGTCTCGCCTTCGGTTTCGGCGCGCGCGTCAGCCTCGTCGCGGAGACGCTCGGCGCCAGCAGCGGCATCGGCTACCGCCTGCGCCAGGCCGCCGACCTCGTGCAGACCGATCAGGTCTTCGCCTGGACGCTAACGCTCGTCGGCCTGATGATCGGCCTCGAAGCCCTCGTCCTGAAGCCCCTGGAACGCCACCTCTTCGCCTGGAAGCGGCAGGTGCAGCCCTGACCCGTCTTGCAGCCCCGAGCCATCCCCTCGCGACGGAGCATCTCACGTGAAACTCGGACCGGCGCTCGCCCTGCTGGCGCTTCTCGGCTCGCTGACGGCCACCGCCGCGCAGGCGCAGACCGTGCGCATCGGCTACTGGAGCTCCGGCTTCAGCCTCGGCTTCGGCGCGGTGCTGGAGACCGGCCGCTTCATGGAGGGTGAGGGGCTCAAGGTCGAGTACGTGAAGCTGCCCGACCTCAACGCGCCGACCAAGGCGCTCGCCGCCGGCGCCATCGACTTCGCCATCGCCGCCCCCTTGAGCGGCTCGCTCAGCGTCACCGCCGACGGGCTGCCGCTCAGCATCGTCCTCGTCACCCAGGTCGCCGACCTCGAGTTCGTGGTGCCCGAGGACTCGCCGATCCGGGCGATGGCGGACCTGAAGGGCAAGAAGATCGGCAACTCGCCCCCCGGCAGCTCCACCGCCGCCATCACCTCTGCGATCCTCGAGACGAACTACGGCTTCAAGCCCTCCGACTATCAGGCGGTGCCGGGCGCCGACACGCGCCTTGCCCAGTTCCTGGTCCAGAAGGACATCGACGCGGCGGCGCTGCGCACCGTGACCCTGGCGCTGATCCCCGAGGTGAAGCTGCGGCGCCTCGCGCGCTTCCGCGACGAGTGGCGCAAGATCGCCAAGAACGACGCGCCGCCGATCCTCGGCGTCGGGCTGATGCGCAACGCCTGGCTCGCCGCGAACCCCGAGGGCGCCGCCAAGGTGGTCGCCGCCATGCGCAAGGCCTACGCCTTCGGCCGCGCCGACAAGGCCGCCGTCGCCAAGGCGCTGACCGAGACCGGCAATCTCGACGCCGCCGACGCAAAGGCCTACGCGGCGCTCTGGGACGATATCTACACGGTCAGCCTGGAGCCCGGCGACATCGCCTCGATCAAGGCGGAGTTCGAGATCTTCAAGGGGGTCGGTAGCGTCAAGGGCACCTTCCCCGAGAGCGCCATCGTCACGGCGCCCTACGAGCGCTCGAAGACGATCCCGTAGGGCCGCGCGCCGCGATGAGCGAGACACGCAACCTCGGCGATCTCGTCGACCGCAGTGGCGATCCCGATCGGCCCCTCATCCTCGGCCTGCCCGGCGCCGACGCGATCGGCGCCTCCCCGACCGTGATGACGCGGGCCGGGCTCGACGCCCTGGCCGATGCCGCTGCCCGAGGCTTCCTGAAGCACGGCCTCGCCCGCGGCGACCGGGTCGCGGTTCTCGCCGCCAACCGGCCCGATTCCATCGCCGTGATGCTCGGCGCCATGCGGGCGGGCATCGTGCCGGTGCCCGTGAACTACCGCTTCCCACCGGCGACCATCGCAGCGGTCATCGCCGACAGCGGCGCTCGCCTCGTCCTCTGCGACGGGCCGCGCCGGGCGAGCCTCGCGCAGGCGCCGCTGCCTGGCGATGTCACCGTGGTGTCCTTCGACGGCGAGGACGAGGGCACACTCTCGGCGCTCCTCGATCCCGGCCCCTTCGAGCCGATCGATCCGAGGCCGGACGAGGCGGCACTCTTCCTTTACACCTCCGGCTCGACCGGCCGGCCGAAAGGCGTTCGGCTGAGCCATGCCTCGCATCTCTGGGTCGCCCGCACCCGGATGCGCGACGCGAGCCTGACGGGCGAGCGGGTGCTGATCGCCGCACCCCTCTACCACATGAACGCGCTGGCTCTGGCGCTCCTCGTCTGCGCCTCCGATGCGCTCGCGGTGCTGATGCCGCAGTTCGACGCGCGCCAGTACATCGACGCCATCGAGCGCTACCGCTGCACCTGGATCACCGCCGTGCCGCCGATGATCGCGATGATGCTCCGGGAGCACGACGCGCTCGCCGGAGCGGACCTGTCGAGCGTGCGCACGGTGCGGATGGGCTCGGCCCCGGTCAACGACACGCTCGCCGCCAAGACCCACGAGCTTCTGCCGAACGCCCGGCTCATCAACGCCTACGGCACCACCGAGGGCGGCCCGATCGTGTTCGGCCCGCATCCGGAGGGACTGCCGACGCCGACGGGCTCGGTCGGGTATCCGCATCCCGACGTCGCCTCCCGCCTCGCCGGGCCCGATGCCCCGGAGGCCGGCGTGCTGGAGATGCGAAGCCCCGCCCTCATGCTCGGCTACCACAACCGCCCGGACACGCCCTCGCCGATCACCGCGGACGGCTTCTATCGCACCGGCGACGTGTTCCGGCGGGACGGAAACGGCTTCCACTACGTCCTCGGGCGCACCGACGACATGTTCGTCTCAGGCGGCGAGAACATCTTTCCGGGCGAGGTCGAATCCGTCCTCGAGACCCATCCCGACATCCTCCAGGCGCTCGTCGTGCCGGTCGAGGACGAGATCAAGGGCACCAAGCCCGTCGCCTTCGTGGTGCGCCGCCCCGGCGCGGCGATCGACGAGGAGGGTGTGAAGCGCCACGCGCTCGCCAACGCGCCGGCCTACCAGCACCCACGCCGGGTCTGGTTCCTCGAGGCTCTGCCACTCGCCACCACCGGCAAGATCGACCGCAACGGCCTGCGCGCCCGCGCGGAGGAGGCGGTGCGCGCGTCCTGACTCAGGCCGCCGCAGCCCCGTCCGAGAGGTCGAGCTCGATCCGGCCGCAGTTCTCCAGCCACGCGCCGGTGAGGTGGTAGAAGAAGGTGCCGTGGCCGACGACCGCGATGGTCCGCTCCGGCCGGGCGACGAGCCAGCGGCGGAACTCGGCGACGCGGCGGTCGAACAGGGGTCGCGGCTCGATCTCCCAGCCGTCGGCCGAGCGCTCGCCCGCGTGCCACCAGATCTCCGGCAGGTGCCCGACCGAGAGATGCGGGAACTCGGCGGCGATCTCGGAGGCCGCGCGGCCGACGTCGCAGCTCGCCTCCTGGCACTCCCGGTGCAGAACCTCGACGAGGATGCGCGGCGCGGCCGGATGCGCGCCGAACAGTCCCATGGTGGTCTCGATCGCCCGCGTCAGCGGCGAGGTCACGACGAGCTCGAACGGGATCTCGGCGAGCCCCGCCCGCGCTGCGGCGACCTGATCCCGTCCCCGTTCGGTCAGCCGGGCGTCGACATGGCCGGGGTCGCGCCCGGTGAGGCGATGCGCGGCGTTGAAGGTCGACTCGCCGTGGCGGATGCAGACGATGCGGGTGGGGGCGGGCATGAGGCCTATTTGGGCCCACCCGCGGGCCGGGGCCAGACGCGGACGGGCAGGGGTGGCATGCGGAAGGCGGATTCAGGCGAAGCGGCCGCTGCGTTCGATGACCTCGATCTTGTAGCCGTCCGGGTCGGTGGCGAAGAAGAAGCGCGCCAGGCGCTGGCCCTCGTGCTCCAGGCTCTTCGGGTCGGTGGCGGGCAGGCCCTTGTCCTTCAGACGCGCGTGGGCGGCCTCCAGATCGTCGACGGTGAAGGCGATGTGCCCGTAGCCGTCGCCGAGATCGTAGGGCTTGTCGCGGCCCTTGTTCACCGTCAGCTCCAGCTCGAAGGGCGAGCCGGGCGCGCGCATGTAGATCAGGGTGAAGTCGGGAAAGTCGAACCGGTCGGAGACCTCGAGCCCGAAGGCCTCCGCGTAGTAGGCGCGTGAGCGCGTCTCGTCGAGGACGCGGATCATGGCGTGGACGAGCTTCGACATCGTGTCTCCGGCGGCATGCGGGCCTCCCCGCGTATCTGGGACAGGCGCCGCCGCCGGCGAGGCCCGTCAACCGGGCGTAAACGCCGCGCGGGGTCTGATCGGGTCATGTCGACACCCCTCCCGACCCCGCTCATGCCCGGCGACGCGCCCCTGCGGGCGGCGATCCTGGCCTGGCAGCGCGCGCTCTCAGCCGAGCGCCGGCTCTCCGGCCGGACCGTCGCGGCCTACGACCGGGACCTGCGTCAGTTCCTCGTCCATCGCGACGCAACGGCCGGCCGGCCGATCGGCATCGCGGATCTCGTGGGGCTGAAGCCCCGGGACGTGCGCGCCTTCATGGCGGCGCGGCGGGCCGAGGGCATCTCCGGACGCTCCCTGATGCGGGCGCTGGCGGGCCTGCGCTCCTTCGGCCGCTTTCTCGAACGGGAGGGGCATGGCGCGAGCGCGGCGCTCGCGGCGGTGCGCTCGCCCAAGGTCGAGCGGCGCCTGCCGCGGCCGCTGCCGGTCGCCGCGGCCCGGGCGCTCACGACGCCGGACGTCCGGGCGGGCGAGGAGCGCGAGCCCTGGGTGCTCGCCCGCGACGCGGCGGTGCTCGCCCTCCTCTACGGGGCGGGCCTGCGCATCTCGGAGGCGCTGGGGCTCCTGCGCCGGGACGCGCCCCTCGGCGGCCTCGACGCCCTCACCGTCACCGGCAAGGGTGGCAAGCAGCGCATGGTGCCGGTGCTGCCGGTCGTCGCTCGGGCGCTCGCCGACTATCTCGCCGCCTGCCCGCACCCGCTGGCGCCGGAGGGGCCGCTGTTCGTCGGCGTCAAGGGCGGTCCGCTGTCGCCGCGGGTGGTGCAGTACGCGGTCGCTGGCCTGCGCGGCGCGCTCGGCCTGCCCGACAGCGCCACGCCGCATGCGCTGCGCCACTCCTTCGCCACGCATCTCCTCGCCCGCCAGGGCGAATTGCGCGCCATCCAGGAACTGCTCGGCCACGCCTCCCTGTCCTCGACGCAGATCTACACGCGGGTCGACGCCGCCCGTCTGATGAGCGCCTTCGACGCCACCCATCCGCGGGCGCGGCTGGGGAGCGGCCTCGACGCAAAGGGGTCCTCGCCGGGCTGAACACGCAAACATCCGATGCCAGGCGACGCACCATTAAGGCATCGCTCACGTTTCTGCGCTTCAACTTGGGTGAAACGGAGAGCCCGCGCCGGGCGACGACCATGTCTGACATGCCAGACCCATCCCGAGCCCCGGTGCCTGGCGCGGTCGTCCTCGTCGCGGACGACGATGCCCGGCGACGGTCCACCCTGGTCGAAACGGTCCTCCGGTTCGATCCCGCCGCCGCCATTCTCGAAGCGCGGACCGGCGAGGAGGTCATCGCCCACATCACCGCGCGCCGTCCCACCATCGGCTTCGTCGGCATGAAGCTCGACGGCCTGAGCGGGCCGGAGGCGATCGCCGTCGCCCGGAAGCGGGGCGTGACGATCCCCTGCCTCGTGCTGGTGGCGCCGCGGGTCTTCCCGCAGTGGCAGGAGCTGGCGCAGAGCCTCAACGCCTACGAGGTTCTGAAGACGCCCCTCGACCCGGACCATATCGGCAGCCTGCTCGCCGCAAACGCCCGCCGCACGACCCCGACGCCCCTGCTGCTCGCCTCCTCCTCGGACGCGGCCCGCACCGCGGTCGGCCGCGTGCTCGATCGCTGCGGCTTCGCGTTGGAGGTGGACGAGGCGGACAGCGGCCGCCACGCCCTCAAGCTCCTGCGGACGGGGGGCTACCGCCTCGCCTTCATCGATACCAACCTCGAAGGGCTCGACGGGCTGGAGCTCGCCTGCCAGGTCCAGACCCTGAACCTCGCGACGCACGTGACGGTGATGACGACGGGCGATCCCGAGCCCATCGTCAACGCGGCCCGGTTCTTCGGCGTCGATTTCGTGATGACGATGCCGTTCTATGCCCGCGACATCGACCTTGCGATCCACCACGCCCTGGATCTGCGCCGGCCCTATCTTCTCCATGCGCTGACCGCGCCGCCGGCCCCCACGGCGCTGGTGCGGGTCGGTGCACCCCTGCCCGCCCGCCGCTCGGCCTGAGCGGAAGCGGGCGAGGCCGGACGATTCCGGCGATCCTCAGACGTGGATCGCGCGCTTGGAGACGGCGAGAGCCGCCTCCTTCACCGCCTCGGTCAGCGTCGGGTGGGCGTGGCAGGTGCGGGCCACGTCCTCGGCGCTCGCCCCGAACTCCATGGCGACGGCGAGCTCGGCGATGAGGTTGCCCGCGTCCGCCCCGACAATGTGGACGCCGAGCACCCGGTCGGTCTTGGCGTCGGCGAGGATCTTCACGAAGCCGTCGGTGGTGTGGTTGACCTTGGCGCGGCCGTTGGCCGTGAACGGGAACTTGCCGGCGTTGTAGGCGACGCCGTCCTTCTTCAGCTCCTCCTCCGTGCGCCCGACCGAGGCGACCTCGGGGAAGGTGTAGACGACGTTCGGGATGACGCCGTAGTTCAGGTGGCCCGACTGGCCGGCGAGGATCTCGGCCACCGCCACGCCCTCGTCCTCCGCCTTGTGGGCGAGCATCGGCCCGGCGATCACGTCGCCGATGGCGTAGATGCCGGTGACGTTGGTGGCGTAGTGGCTGTCCGTCTGGATGCGGCCCTTCGAGTCGGTCTGCACGCCGACCGTCTCGAGGCCGAGGCCCTCGGTGTAGGGCGTGCGGCCGATGGCCACGAGCACCACGTCCGCCTGGATCGTCTCGCTCTCGCCGCCGGCCGCCGGCTCGACGCTCACCGCCGCGCCCTTCTTGCCGACATCGACGCCGGTGACCTTCGAGGAGAGGCGGAAGACGATGCCCTGCTTCTCGAGGATGCGCTGGAACTGCTTGCCGACCTCGCCGTCCATGCCCGGCAGCACCCGGTCGAGATACTCGACCACGGTGACCTCGGCGCCGAGCCGGCGCCAGACCGAGCCGAGCTCCAGCCCGATGACGCCTGCGCCGATCACCACGAGCTTCTTCGGCACCTGACCGAGGGCGAGGGCGCCGGTCGAGGAGACCACGATCCGCTCGTCGATGGTGACGCCCGGGAGCTTCGCCACGTCCGAGCCCGTGGCGATGACGATGTTGCGGGTCTCGATGATGCGGTTGCCGCCATCCTCCGAGATCACCTCGACGCGGCCGGCGCCGGCGATGCGCGCGGTGCCGTGGAAGGCGTCGACCTTGTTCTTCTTGAGCAGGAACTCGACGCCCTTGGTGTTGCCCGCGACGCCCTCGTCCTTGAAGGCCATCATCTTCGCGAGGTCGAGCTTCGGGCTGCCCACGATCACGCCGAGATCGGCGAAATGCTTGCCCGCGTCCTCGAAGGCCTCGGAGGCGTGCAGAAGCGCCTTCGAGGGGATGCAGCCGACGTTGAGGCAGGTGCCGCCATGGGTCGCCCGCTTCTCGACCACGGCCGTGCGCAGCCCGAGCTGCGCCGCGCGGATGGCGCAGACATAGCCGCCGGGGCCGGTGCCGATGACGACGAGATCGTAGGACATGCGGATTCCGCTTCGGGCGTGAGAGATCCGAGGGCGAGCGCCCGCGGAGCGGTCTTGAGATTGTTCGCCGGTTGCCGGATCAGAGGTCCAGCACGAGGCGCGCCGGGTCCTCCAGGGCCTCCTTGACGCGAACGAGGAAGGTCACCGCCTCCTTCCCGTCGACGATGCGGTGGTCGTAGGAGAGGGCGAGGTACATCATCGGCCGCGCCTCGATCTTGCCGGCGCGGACCACCGGGCGCTCCTCGATGCGGTGCATGCCGAGGATGCCGGACTGCGGTGCATTGAGGATCGGCGTCGACATCAGCGAGCCGTAGATGCCGCCGTTGGTGATGGTGAAGGTGCCGCCCTGCATGTCCTCGATGGAGAGCTTGCCGTCGCGGGCCTTCTTGCCGAAGCCGGCGATCTTCTTCTCGATGCCGGCGATGGAGAGATCGTCGGCGTCGCGCACCACGGGCACCACGAGGCCCTTGTCGGTGCCGACCGCGATGCCGACGTGGTAGTAGTTCTTGTAGACGATGTCCTGGCCGTCGATCTCGGCGTTGACCGCGGGCACGTCCTTCAGGGCCTGCACGCAGGCCTTGGTGAAGAAGCCCATGAAGCCGAGCTTCGTGCCGTGCTTCTTCTCGAAGGCGTCCTTGTACTGGGCGCGCATCGCCATCACCGCCGACATGTCGACGTCGTTGAACGTCGTCAGCATCGCCGCCGTGTCCTGCGCGTCCTTGAGGCGGCGGGCGATGGTCTGGCGCAGCTTCGTCATGCGCACCCGCTCCTCGCGGGCGGCATCGTCCGGCGCCGAGGGCGCGCGGGGCAGGGTCGGGCGGGCCTCCTTGGCCGGCGCGGCGGAGGGGCCCTTCGCCATCGCGGCGAGCATGTCGCCCTTCGTCACGCGGCCGTCCTTGCCGCTGCCGTTGAGGCTCGACGGGTCGACGCCGGATTCCCGCGCGAGCTTGGCCACCGCCGGGCCGTTGTCGGACGCCTCCCGCGGGGCGCCCTTGCTCTCCGCGGGCTTCGAGGGCGCCGCCGCCTCGCCGTGGTTGCCGTAGGCCGCCGCGGAGTCGGCGGGCCTCGCCGCCGCCTTCTCGGGGGCCTTCTCGGCCGGCTTCTCCGGAGCCTTCGCGCCTCCGGCCCCGGCCTCGACGATGGAGCCGAGCAGGGCGCCGGGCTCCACGGTCTCGCCGTCCTTGACCAGGATCTCGCCGAGCTCGCCGGCCGCCGGGGCGTTGACCTCGAGCGTGACCTTGTCGGTCTCGAGCTCCACGATCGGCTCGTCGGCGGCGACCTGATCGCCGGGCTTCTTGAACCAGCGGCCGATGGTGGCCTCGCTCACGGATTCCCCGAGGGTCGGGACGAGGATGTCGGTTGCCATGGTGGGTCACGCCGGATGGGTTGGGCCGCCGGGCCTGGAAGGGGGACGGGGGCGAAAGGCCCCCGGAGGTTTCGGGGCGCTCAGACCGCGAGCGCCTCGTTGAGGAACGCCTGGAGCTGCGCCTGGTGCTTCGACATCAGGCCCACCGCCGTCGAGGCCGAGGCCGGCCGGCCGACGTAGCGGGCGCGCTTGACCGCGCAGTTTGCCTGTCCGAGCACCCATTCGAGGTAGGGCTCCACGAAGGACCAGGCGCCCATGTTCTTGGGCTCCTCCTGGCACCAGACCACCTCGGCGTTGCGGAAGCGGCCCATCTCGTTGGCGAGCGCCTTGAGCGGGAACGGGTAGAGCTGCTCGACGCGCAGGAGGTAGACGTCGTTGACGCCGCGCTTCTCGCGCTCGTCCTCGAGGTCGTAGTAGACCTTGCCCGAGCACAGCACGACCCGCCGGATCTTGTCGTCCTTGACGAGCTTGACGCCCTCCTCGGCGTGCTCGGCGTCGTCCCAGAGGATGCGGTGGAAGGTCGAGCCCTCCGCGATCATGTCGATGTTCGAGACCGCCCGCTTGTGGCGGAGCAGCGACTTCGGCGTCATCAGCACCAGCGGCTTGCGGAAGTCGCGCTTCAGCTGACGGCGCAGGATGTGGAAGTAGTTCGCCGGCGTCGAGACGTTGGCGACCTGCATGTTGTCCTCGGCGCAGGCCTGGAGGTAGCGCTCCAGACGGGCGGACGAGTGCTCGGGCCCCTGGCCCTCGTAGCCGTGGGGCAGCAGCATCACGAGGCCCGACATGCGCAGCCACTTGCGCTCGCCCGACGAGATGAACTGGTCGACGACGACCTGCGCCCCGTTGGCGAAGTCGCCGAACTGCGCCTCCCAGAGCACGAGCGCGTTGGGCTCGGCCAGCGAGTAGCCGTACTCGAAGCCGAGCACCGCCTCCTCGGAGAGCATCGAGTTGATGACCTCCAGGGGCGCCTGGCCCTCGCGGATCGAGTTCAGCGAGGTGAAGCGCTGCTCGTTCTCCTGGTCGATGACGACCGCATGGCGCTGGGAGAAGGTGCCGCGCTCGACGTCCTGGCCCGAGAGCCGCACCCGGTGCCCATCGAGCAGCAGCGAGCCGAAGGCCAGCGCCTCGGCGGTCGCCCAGTCGATGCCGGCGCCGGTCTCCACCGCCTTGGCGCGGTTGTCGAGGAAGCGCTGGATCGTGCGGTGCAGGTGGAAGCCGGGAGGCGCCTGGGTGATCCGCTGGCCGATCTCGCGCAGGGTCTCCAGGGGCACGCCGGTGCGCCCGCGGCGGGCGTCGTCCACGTCCTCGCGCACGGCCTTGAAGCCGGACCAGCGGCCGTCGAGCCAGTCGGCCTTGTTGGCCTTGTAGTTCGTGGCGACCTCGAGCTCGCTGTCGAGCATCGCCCGGAACTCCGCCTTGCGGGCGTCGAGCTGCTCCTGGGTGACGTGCCCGCCCTCCACGAGCTTGCGCCCGTAGGTCTCCAGCACCGTGGGGTGCTTGCGGATGCGCTGGTACATCTTCGGCTGGGTGAAGGCCGGCTCATCGCCCTCGTTGTGGCCGAAGCGGCGGTAGCAGAGCATGTCGATGACGACCGGCTTGCCGAACTTCTGGCGGTACTCCGCGGCGACCTTGGCGGCGAAGGTGACCGCCTCCGGGTCGTCGCCGTTGCAGTGGAAGATCGGCGCCTCGACCATCTTCGCCACGTCCGACGGGTAGGGCGAGGAGCGCGAGAAGCGCGGATCGGTGGTGAAGCCGATCTGGTTGTTGATGATGAAGTGGATCGAGCCGCCGGTACGGTGGCCCTTCAGGCCCGAGAGGCCGAAGCACTCGGCCACCACGCCCTGGCCGGCGAAGGCCGCGTCGCCGTGGATGAGGAGCGGCATGACCTTGCGGCGCTCGACGTTGGGCTTGGCGTGCTGGTCCTGCTTCGCCCGCACCTTTCCGAGCACCACGGGATCGACGATCTCGAGGTGGGAGGGGTTGGCGGTGAGCGACAGGTGGACGGTGTTGCCGTCGAAGGCGCGGTCCGAGGACGCGCCGAGATGGTATTTCACGTCGCCCGAGCCCTCGACCTCGGCCGGGGATGCAGAGCCGCCCTTGAACTCGTTGAACACCGCCCGGAAGGGCTTGGCCATCACGTTGGTGAGCACGTTGAGGCGGCCGCGATGGGCCATGCCCAGCACGATCTCCTCGACGCCGAGCGCGCCGCCGCGCTTGATGATCTGCTCCAGCGCCGGGACCATCGCCTCCGAGCCGTCGAGGCCGAAGCGCTTGGTGCCGGTGTACTTGAGGTCGAGGAATTTTTCGAAACCTTCGGCTTCGATCAACTTGTTCAGAATGGCTCTACGGCCTTCTGGGGTAAAAGAAATCTCCTTGTCCTTGCCCTCGATGCGCTCCTGGATCCAGGCCTTCTCCTCGGGGTCGGAGATGTGCATGAACTCGACGCCGAGCGTCTGGCAGTAGGTCCGCTCCAGGATGCCGACGATCTCGCGGATGGTGCCGAAGGTCAGGCCGAGCACGTTGTCGAGGAAGATCGGCCGGTCCCAGTCGCTCTCCTGGAAGCCGTAATGCTGCGGGTGCAGCTCCTCGTGGTCGCCGCGCGGCGCCAGGCCCAGCGGGTCGAGCTTGGCGTGGAGATGGCCGCGCATGCGGTAGGCGCGGATCAGCATGATCGCGCGGACCGAATCCTTGGCCGCCTGCTCCACGGAGACGCCGGTGGCCGCGACGACCGAGGCGCCGGCCTCCGCCTTCTGCTCCTTGGTTCGGATCTTCTCGCCGACCGCCTTCTCCAGGGCACCCCAGTTGCCGTCGAGCGCCGAGACGATCTCGCCGTTCGCCGGGATCGGCCAGTTGGGCTTCGTCCAGGAGGCGCCGGCGGCGTTCTTCTCGGCGAGCGCCGCGTCCTCGCCGAGCGCCCGGAAGAAATTCTGCCACTCGGGGTCGACCGAGGAGGGATCGCGGGCGAAGGCCGCCTGCAGCTCCTCGATGTAGGCAGCGTTGCCGCCGTAGAGGAACGAGGTTTCGAGGAGCGCTTCGTTCACGTCCTGGCGTGCCATCGGTCCGGTTTCCTGCTCTGCTTGCGGCGGCCCCTCCCCGGAGCCGCCCAGTCATGCTCCCCGATATGGGGATGCGGCCGCGGCAATGGCGGCCGGGCAGCGTTGCGTTTCAGCCCCTGAGGTGCTGGACGAGAGT